>NZ_JBFTIA010000003.1:0-717165 GCF_056394525.1 Arthrobacter sp. 10N43
AACCTGGTCAATTCAACCAATCCATTACAATAAATTGGTATCAACAAACTTGGCACACTATTGAGTTCTCAAACAACAGACACACCCGGCACCACCACAACCAACATTCAGTCGCGGATCGCTCCGGAGCAACTTTTCAAACTTACCCGGCCGCTTCACCCTTGTCAAATCGGCGTTCCAGACTCATTCTTGCCATTGGCTTCTGGGTCTTGGTGGCCGTTCAACTCCGGGGAGCAGCGCGGAAATAAACTCTACCACCACTTGGCCGAGCTGACAAAGCGGCCTGGAGCAGGGTGCTGAAAAGCCCGGAATCACGCGGATTCCGGGCTTTTCAGCGCGCCTTCGGTTGGCCTTCCAGCAGTGCCGGCGGCGGCGGCCCGTGTTTGGTTCGGGCGACGGGCCTAAGCGAGCGGCTTGAAGTAGGCCGCGCCGAGCGGCGGCAGGGTGACCACCAGCGTGGCAGGTTGTCCGTCGAGGCCCCCCTTGGTCGCAGTCAACGTGCCGGTGTTTTCAACCCCGGAACCGCCATAAGTGGCGGCGTCGGTGTTGAGCACTTCCTGCCATTTGCCGGCCGTTGGGACGCCGAGCTGGTAGTCCGTGTGCGGGCCGCCGGAGAAGTTCACGGCGCAGACCAGCGGGTTGCCGTCTGCGTCGCGGCGGATGAACGTCAGGACGTTCCGGTCCGAGTCTCCCCCGTTGATCCATTGGAATCCCTCGGGCTGGTTGTCCTGCTGGTACAGGGCCGGCGTGGAACGGTACAGCTCGTTGAGGTCCTTGGTCAGGAGCTGCATGCCGTTGTGCGCCGGGATGTCTGCGAGCCACCAGTCCAGGCCGTGCTGCTCCGACCACTCCGCTTCCTGGCCGAATTCTGTGCCCATGAAGATCAGCTGCTTGCCCGGGTGCGCCCACTGATATCCCAGGAACGCGCGCAGGTTTGCCAGCTGCTGCCAACGGTCACCGGGCATCTTGCGCAGCATGGAGCCCTTGCCGTGCACGACTTCATCGTGGCTGATTGGCAGCAGGAAGTTTTCCGAGAAGGCATAGACCATCGAGAACGTGATGGTTCCGTGGTGCCACCTGCGGTTGTACGGGTCCTCGGCCATGTACTGGAGCGAGTCATGCATCCAGCCCATGTTCCATTTGAGGCCGAAGCCCAGCCCGCCGCCGCTCGTGGGTGCGGTGACGCCCGGGAACGCGGTGGATTCCTCGGCGATCATGACCGCGCCGGGGTGGGTCTTGTACACCGTGGCGTTGACCTCCTGGAGGAAGGAAATCGCCTCAAGGTTTTCGCGGCCGCCAAAGCGGTTCGGCTGCCACTGCCCCTCTTCGCGGGAGTAGTCCAGGTACAGCATGGAGGCGACGGCGTCCACGCGCAGCCCGTCGATGTGGAACTCGTCGAGCCAGTAAAGAGCGTTGGCCACCAGGAAGTTGCGCACCTCCGTGCGGCCGAAGTCGAAGATCAGCGTGCCCCAGTCCGGGTGCTCGCCCAGGTTCGGATCGGCGTGCTCGTACAGGGCTTCGCCATCGAACCGGGCCAGGGCCCATTCGTCCTTGGGGAAGTGGGCGGGAACCCAGTCCAGGAGGACGCCGATGCCGGCTTGGTGGAGTTCGTCAACGAGGTGGCGGAATTCGTCCGGGTGCCCGAAGCGTGAGGTCGGCGCGAAGTAGGAGGTGACCTGGTAACCCCACGAGCCGCCGAAGGGGTGCTCGGCAACGGGCATGAACTCCACGTGGGTGAAGCCGAGCCATTTGACGTACTCGACGAGTTCCTTGGCCAGTTCGCGGTACCCCAGCCCCACGCGCCATGAGCCGAGGTGGACTTCATAGACGCTCATGGGTGAGTTGTGCGGATCGCGTTCGGCGCGGGCCTGCATCCACTCGGCGTCCTTGAACACATAGGAGGGCTCGACCACCCGGGATGCCGTCAGCGGCGGGATCTCGGTCCCGAAGGCCAGCGGGTCCGCCTTTTCCACCCAGAATCCGTGCCGGGTCCTGAGTTCAAACTTGTAGCACGCCCCTGCTACAACGCCCGGGATGAAGAGCTCCCACACCCCCGTGGAACCGAGGGAGCGCATGGAGTGTTCGCGGCCGTCCCAGCCGTTGAAGTCGCCCTTGACGCGGACTGCCTCGGCGTTCGGTGCCCACACGGCGAAGGACACGCCGTCGACGTCGCCCAGCGAGGACTTGTAGTGCTGGACGTGCGCGCCCAAGACATCCCACAGGCGCTCGTGCCGGCCTTCGCCGATCAGGTGCAGGTCCACTTCGCCGATGGTCGGCAGGTAGCGGTAGGGATCGTCCATGACCTGCGGCTCGTGGTCCTTGTAGGTCACTTCGAGCCGGTAGTCCGGCACGTGTCCGTGCTCGAGGGGTTCCATCACGGCCACCCACACGCCGCCCGCCTCGTGGCTCATGGGCACCGCGCCTGCCGACGTCACGACAGAAACCGATTCCGCCAGGTGCTTCACCGTCCGGATGGTGACGTGGCCGTGGTCATCAAGGTGGGCGCCGAGGACCGAGTGGGGCGCGTGGTGCTCGCCGGTGCCGACCCTCGCAAGGGTCTCACCGTCCACGGGCAGTGGTGCGCCGGGTCGATCGATACGTGCTGATCCTGTCATTTTTATACCTTCCGCTGCGGCTTCGGCGGCGACGCCGGAACCTGTACTGCCGAGGAGACGACGCGATGCGTTAACCGGAATGGAGAGCCAGTCCGGCCTGTTCCTTAGTTCGTAGATGACTTCGTAGAGGGCTTTGTCGAGCCACAGCGCCACGAAGAGCGGCGCATCGCGGTCGATGCTGCCGGGGATTACTTCGGCGTAGCCGGCCAGGAAGGCCTCCGCGCAGTCGTCCACCCATGTCCCGGGCACCACGGCACCGGGATTTTCGCGGACGGCGGCGCCGGCGGCGTAGTCGAAGGACCGGAGCATGCCCACGACGTCGCGAAGAGGGACGTCGGGGAAGTTGCGTTCGGAGATGGGACGCAACGGCTCGCCCTCGAAGTCGAGAATGGCCCAGCGCGGTGCGGCCCCGGGCCCGCCCGGGACGGAACTGCCCGGGACCTGCAGGATCTGCCCGAGATGGAGGTCCCCGTGGATCCGCTGGAGCGGACCGGCGCCGGTGCCTTCGAGCCGGCCGAGGAGACGGTTGAGCGCCTCTTCGTAAGGCCCGACGGCGGTGGACGCCTGGTTCCAGGACTGGCGGACGCGTTCGGCTACTCCCGGGGCGATGTCCTGGCCCGGCGCGGATTCGGCGGCTGTGCCCAGCGCCTCGGCGAGCCTCCGGTGCACGGTGGCCGTCGCGGCGCCCAGTGCGTGGGCTTCGGCGGTGAACCCGGTCCCCCGGCTGGCCGCGTCCACGGCGAGCCGCCAGGCGTCTAGTCCGCCGGCGAGGAATTCGTGCGCCACCGCGAGCTCGCCGCGCGCGGGACGGGCGGCTCCGGAGTGCCCCTGCCCGAGTGCGGCCGCCGGAGTCTCCCATTCCCCGGCCACCCAGCCAAGGGTCGCCGGGACCTCCTCCGTGCGCCCCGCCGTCAGCGCAGCACCGATTTCGACTTCGGGGTTCTGGCCTTCGGACAGCACACGGAAGAACTTCACGATGGCGACTGTGCCGCCGTCGTTGTCGTCGACGATTACCGAACTGTTCGACTGCTCGCCGGAGAGCACCTTGACCTTGCCCGTTGCAAACGGCAGGCGGTAGCCAGAGTCCACCAGGTGGCCGGTGGCGTTCCCCGACGGCGTGCTCCCGCCGTGGCGCATGAGCTCCAGCCAGGCGGCGACGAAGGAGGCATCATGGACGCCGTCGTAGACCCACCGGTGGGCGGCGTCGGCGCGTGTGCCGGGAAGCTCGCCGATCAGCGCCCGCTCCGCCCCGGGCAGGGGCTCCGGGTGGAAACTGAGCGGCACCTGGACGATGTCGGTCCGGCTGCCGCCGGGGGTGGGGTAGGACACCGCGAGCAGCAGCACCTCAAACTCCGCCGCGCCGGGGGCATCCTCGGCGCCGGCCCCGAGCCGCAGCCCGCCCACCGGCTCGAAGGTGAACTCCGCACTCTTGACCGGGAACCACCGCTGGTGCGGAAGCCAGGCGCCGAGCAATCCGCTCAGGGGCGGGGTAAGGGTCGGTCGAGTCATCTCAGCCTTCGATGGACAGGATGGGCATCGCCTGTGTGAACGGGGATGTCGGGTTGGAGGCTGCCGAACGGATCCGCAACCAGAAGAAATCGTGGCTGCCCAGCGTCAGCGTCAGCGTTCCGTCCTCGCCGATCGCAGGGAACGCCTGGCCGCCGAAAACGTCCCGGAGGCCCCGGCCGGCGAAGTTCGGCACCCGCAGCGTGGTCGCCACGGGGTGCTGGGAGAGGTTGAAGGCGCACAGGATGGTCTCCGCGTCCGCGCCGGCGGCGTTGCCTTCCGGGAGCTCCCGCAGGTAGGCGAGGACGACGTCGTGGTCGGCTTCCACATGCTTGAACGCGCCAAGTCCGAACGCGGGGTGGTTCTTGCGGACGCTCAGGATCTGCCGGGTCCAGCGCAGCAGCGAGCCCGAATGGGCGGCCTCGGCCTCCACGTTCGCCATGCTGTAGTTGTAGACCAGCGACTGGATCACCGGCAGGTACAGCTTGCCGGGATCGGCACTGGAGAACCCGGCGTTCCGGTCCGGGTTCCATTGCATCGGCGTGCGGACAGCGTCCCGGTCCTCAAGCCAAATGTTGTCCCCCATGCCGATCTCGTCCCCGTAATACAGGAACGGGCTGCCCGGCAGGGACAGCAGCAGGGCATTGATGAGCTCGATTTCGGAGCGGGAGTTATCCAGCAACGGCGCCAGCCGGCGTCGGATGCCGATGTTGGCCCGCATGCGCGGATCCGGCGCGTACCAGCCGAGCATCGCGGCGCGTTCGTCGGACGTGACCATTTCCAGCGTCAGCTCGTCGTGGTTGCGCAGGAACGTGCCCCACTGGGCGCCTTCGGGAATGTCCGGGGTGTCCTTCATCGTCTCGATGATGGGCGACGCCTTCTGGTCCCGCAGCGCGTAGTAGAGGCGCGGCATGATCGGGAAGTGGAACGCCATGTGGCACTCCGGTTCCTCCTCGGTGCCGAAGTACTCGACCACCTCGGCGGGCGGCTGGTTGGCCTCGGCAATGATCACGCGGCCCGGGTAGCTTTCATCGACCATCCGGCGTAGCTGGCGGAGGAATTCGTGGGTCTGCGGCAGGTTCTCGCAGTTGGTGCCCTCCTCCTCGAACAGGTACGGAATGGCGTCGGCCCGGAACCCGTCGATGCCCTGGTCCAGCCAGAACCGCACGACGTCGAAGAGCGCGTCGATGACCTTGGGGTTTTCGAAGTTGAGGTCGGGCTGGTGGCTGAAGAACCGGTGCCAGAAGAACTGGCGGCGGATGGGGTCGAAGGTCCAGTTGGATTCCTCCGTGTCCACGAAGATGATGCGGGCGTCTTCGTACTTTTCGTCCGTGTCGCTCCAGACGTAGAAGTCGCCGAAGGGCCCGTCCGGATCCTTGCGGGACTCCTGGAACCACGGGTGCTGATCGGAGGTGTGGTTCAGCGGCAGGTCGATGATCACCCGGACGCCCCGGGCGTGTGCCTCCGCCACGAGTCGCTTGAAGTCGCTGATGGTGCCGAACTCGTCCAGCACGGAGTTGTAATCCGAGATGTCATAGCCGCCGTCGCGAAGCGGTGACTGGAAGAACGGCGGCAGCCAGAGGCAGTCCACCCCCAGCCACTGCAGGTAGTCCAGTTTCTCGATCAGGCCGTGGAAGTCGCCCGAGCCGTCCCCGTTCCCGTCGGCGAAGCCCCGGACGAGCACCTCATAGAAGACCGCCTTGCGGTACCAGAGGGGATCGTGCTGAAGCCCGGGAGCGTTCAGTTCAAAGCCTCCCCTCGGGCTGAAGTGCTGGCTCGGGTTCTGCGGGCTGAAACTCACTGGCACTACCTCCGGATGCTAAGAATGTGTGCGGCCTCGACGTGCGGGTCCAAGCGGACGTAGTTGTACTCCCCCCATTCCCAACTTTCGCCGGTCAGCAAGTCATCGACCATGAAGCGGCCGTTGTGCGTGAAGTTCTCCGGGTCCAGGTCCAGCGCCGCCAGATCCAGGGACACGGTACTTTCCCGTGTGCCGTGCGGGTCCACGTTGACGACGATGATCACGGTGTCCTTGCTGCCGTCCGGAAGGATCTTGTGCTTGGAGTACACCACGGTGGAGGGGTCCGAGCTCTGGTGCACCGTCAGGTTCTGCAGATCCCCCAGGGCCGGGTGTGCGCGCCGGATCGCGTTGAGCCGGGTCAGGTACGGGGCCAGGGAACGCCCCGATTCGCTCGCCGCATCCCAGTCGCGGGACTTGTACTCAAACTTCTCGTTGTCGATGTATTCCTCGGCGCCGGGCCGCGCCACGTGTTCGTAAAGCTCAAACCCGGCGTACACACCCCAGATCGGGCTGGCCGTCGCGGCCAGGGCGGCCCGGATCTTGAAGGCCGCCGGGCCGCCGAACTGCAGGTATTCGGTGAGGATGTCCGGGGTGTTGACGAAGAAGTTCGGCCGGAAGTAGGCCGAAGATTCGTGGCTGACCTCCTGGAAGTACTCCTCCAGCTCCTCCTTGGTGTTCCGCCAGGTGAAGTACGTGTAGGACTGCTGGAAGCCGGCCCGGCCCAGCGCGTGCATCATGGCCGGGCGGGTGAACGCCTCGGCGAGGAAGACGACGTCGGGGTGTTTCTTATTGACCTTGCCGATCAGCCATTCCCAGAACCACACGGGTTTGGTGTGCGGATTGTCCACCCGGAAGACCTTGACGCCGTGGCTGACCCAGAGCAGCACGATCCGGAGAATTTCGTTGGACAGCCCGGCGGGGTCGTTGTCGAAATTCAGCGGGAAAATGTCCTGGTATTTCTTCGGCGGATTCTCCGCGTAGGCAATAGTGCCGTCAACTCGGGTGGTAAACCATTCCGGGTGGCTTTGCACCCACGGGTGGTCCGGCGCGGCCTGCAGGGCAAGGTCCAGGGCGACCTCCAGCCCGAGTTCGCCGGCGCGTGCCACGAAGGCGTCGAAGTCCTCGAAGGTGCCCAGGTCCGGGTGAATGGCGTCGTGGCCGCCCTCGTGGGAGCCGATGGCCCACGGCGAGCCGGGATCATGCGGGCCGGCAATGAGGGTGTTGTTCGGGCCCTTGCGGTGCTGGAGGCCGATCGGGTGGATCGGGGGCATGTAGATGATGTCGAAGCCCATGGCGGCGACGGCGTCGAGGCGCTCCGCCGCGGTGCGGAAGGTGCCCGAGGTCCATTCGCCGGTCTCGTGGTTGCGCACGGCGCCTTCGGAGCGCGGAAAGAATTCGTACCAGGAGCCGGCACCGGCGAGCGTTCGCTCCACCAGCAGCGGGTAGGGCTCGGAAACTGTCACCAGTTCGCGGATGGGCTGGCGTTCGACGACGGCGGCGACGTCGGCGCTGAAGCCTGCGGCGAGCCGCTCTTCGGGTGTCCGGGACGTATCGGAGAGGACGACGACGGCCATCCGCAGCGTCCGGCGGTCACCGGAGGGTCGCGAGGCTTCCTCGGATGCATCCGCAAGCAGTGCCGCGCCTTCGGCCAGCATGAGCTCGACGTCGATGCCGGCCTCCACCTTGACCTCGGCGTTGTGGTGCCAAGTGCCGTAGCGGTCATGCCAGGCCTCGATGACGAAGGACCAGTTGCCCGTTGCAGGCGGGGTCAGGAGGCCTTCCCA
This sequence comes from Arthrobacter sp. 10N43, assembly GCF_056394525.1. NCBI lineage: Bacteria > Bacillati > Actinomycetota > Actinomycetes > Micrococcales > Micrococcaceae > Arthrobacter > Arthrobacter sp. 10N43. The sequence goes on from NZ_JBFTIA010000003.1 coordinate 7,707, forward strand.
ACGGTCCGTGCCCATCCCGCGGGGTCCGCGAGGCGGGGCCAGCCGGACCCGCTGCCGCTCTTTGCCGCGCGGGTCGAGCAGGACGGCGCTGACGCCGAGCTGGTCGTGTCCCTCCCGGAACGCGGTGGCTCCAACGACAATGGTTTGGCCCTCGACGGCTTTGGCGGGGAATTTTCCGCCGTCCACCGAAGGCTGCACGGCGGTGATCGGAAAGCGGCCAAATCGCAGGCCATCCGTGATCAGGGCCTTGGGCTTTTGCTTGGACACGGCGCTGGTTCGCGAGTTATTCGTCACAGGCTCGACGTTATCTACAAAACGGCCAGAATGCTAAGGCCCGCCATGTTTTCCGGAGGTTTGCGGTTCTGGCCGGACTGATATTCGTCATTTACAGGAAAGAATCTTAAAGCGGTTCCGGGGCACCGACTTGTCCGTTAGTGTTTCGCTCGTGAAGGCAATCCGCAGATTTACCGTCAGAACCGTTCTCCCGGAGTCCATCCGGCCGCTGGCCCGGCTCGCCACCAATCTCCGGTGGTCCTGGCACAGGCCCACCCGGGAGCTTTTCGAGTCGCTCAACCCCGGGATCTGGGCGGAGAGCGCCCACGACCCCGTGACGTTCCTGGGCCTGGTAAGCCGGGAAGAGCTGCAGCGCCTCGCGGCGGACCAGGACGTGGTGCAGCGCGTCCATGCGGCAGCCGACGACCTCGACCGGTACCTGGACCAGCCGCGCTGGTACCAGAGCCTCGGCGACGGCGCCCCCTCCTGCATCGCCTACTTCTCACCCGAGTTCGGCATCACCGAAGTCCTGCCCCAGTACTCCGGCGGCCTCGGCATCCTGGCCGGCGACCACCTGAAGGCGGCCTCGGACCTTGGCGTGCCGCTGATCGGCGTCGGCCTCCTGTACCAGGCCGGCTACTTCAAGCAGTCGCTCTCCCGCGACGCCTGGCAGCAGGAAACCTACCCCGTCCTCGACCCGGACGGGCTGCCCCTGACGCTCCTGCGCGAGGCCGCCCCGGACGGCAACGGCAAACCGGTCCAGATCTCGCTGCCCCTCCCCCAGGGCCGGCGCCTGCTGGCGCACGTGTGGCGGGCCGACGTCGGACGCGTTCCGCTGCTGCTGCTGGACTCCAACGTTCCGGGCAATGACGAAGCAGCCCGCGGCATCACGGACCGCCTGTACGGCGGCGGCGGTGACCACCGCCTGCAGCAGGAACTCCTGCTGGGCATGGGCGGGGTCAAGGCGCTGCGCGAGTTCCAGCGGCTCACGGGGGTCCCCGCGCCGGAGGTCTTCCACACCAACGAAGGACACGCCGGGTTCCTGGGCGTCGAGCGGATCCAGGAGCTGATGTCCGGCGCGGATCCGCTGAGTTGGGACGAGGCCCTGGCCGCCGGCCGGGCATCCACCGTGTTCACCACCCACACACCGGTCCCCGCGGGCATCGACCGCTTCGAAATTTCCCAGATTCAGCACTTCTTCGAAGCCGGCCTCGCCCCGGACGTCCCGGTGGCAAAAATCCTGGACCTGGGCCGCGAGGACTTCGGGGACGGCAACCCGTTCGTGTTCAACATGGCCGTCATGGGCCTGCGCCTGGCCCAGCGGGCCAACGGTGTGGCCAAACTGCACGGCGTGGTGTCCCGCGGGATGTTCTCCGCCCTCTGGCCGGGATTCGACCATTCCGAAATCCCGATCACCTCCGTCACCAACGGCGTGCACGTCCCCACCTGGGTGGACCCCCGGATCTCGGCGTTGGCGCGGGACCAGTTCGGTGCCGACGCGGAGGCGCAGGGCCGTTGGGACCTGGCCTACAACGTCACCGATGAGGACCTCTGGGCGCTGCGCCGGGAGATGCGAGTGTCCCTGGTGGAGGATGTCCGGCGCCGGCTCCGGGCCGCCTGGAAGAAACGCGGCGCGGCCGACGCGGAGCTGGCGTGGACGGATTCCGTCCTGGACCCGGACATCCTGACCATTGGCTTTGCCCGGCGCGTGCCGACCTACAAGCGGCTGACCCTGATGCTGCGCGACCCGGACCGGCTCAAGGCGCTGCTGCTGCACAAGACGCATCCCATCCAGCTGGTCATCGCCGGGAAGTCGCACCCGGCAGACGACGCCGGCAAGAAGATGATCCAGGACCTGGTCCGGTTCACCGACGACCCCGCCGTGCGGCACCGGATCGCGTTCCTGCCCAACTACGACATCGCCATGGCCCGGACCTTGTTCCCGGGCTGCGATGTGTGGCTGAACAACCCGCTGCGTCCGCTGGAAGCCTGCGGAACCTCCGGCATGAAGGCCGCCCTGAACGGTTCGCTGAACCTTTCGGTCATGGACGGCTGGTGGGACGAGATGTACGACGGCGAGAACGGCTGGGCGATCCCGACCGCCAACAACGACGCCTCCCCGGAAGAGCGCGACGACATCGAGGCGGCGGCACTGTACGAGCTGCTCGAAACGCAGGTGGCCCCGCGGTTCTACGGGCTGACCGTGTCCGACTCGGCCGGAGCCGCCGGGCCGTCCCAGCCGGGCCCGCAGAAGGTCCCCACGCACTGGGTCTCCATGATCAAGCACACCATGTCCCACCTTGGCCCGGCGGTTTCAGCGGAACGGATGCTCCGGGACTACGTCAATGTGCTGTACCGGCCCGCCGCGATCGCGGGACGCCACGCCGTGGCGGACGACTACGCCCAGGCCAAGGCCCTGGCGGCGTGGACCTCACGGATCCGGGCCGCGTGGCCGCAGATCCAGGTGGAGCACGTCGACTCTGTGGGGGTTTCCGAGGACCCGCAGATCGGCGACCTGCTGCAGGTCAACGCGTACGTGGCCCTGCGCGAGCTCTCACCGGAGGATGTCTATGTCGAGGTGGCCTATGGCCGGGCCGAGGACACCGACGAGCTGACGGACATCACGGTCGCGGAATTGAAGGCTGCGGAGGACCTCGGCAAGGGCCGGCACCTTTTCAGCGGCACCCTGGTGATTGACCGGTCGGGCTCCTTCGGCTACACCGTGCGGGTGCTGCCGAAGAATGAGGCGCTGGCGTCCAAGGCGGAACTTGGCCTGATCGTCAACGCCTGATCCCATCCTCACCGGCGCCTGACCGGCAACACCCGGCCTCGACTAGAGGCAGACGGCGATGACGTTCAGGCTGTTGCCGGCGTAGCCTTCGGCGTCCTGCAGCGTTTCGCAGATGACGCCGAAGGAGCGGTCCGCGCGGAGGGCGGCAGGCACCTGCCAGATGAAGGTGACCGGAGCCTCGCCGTCGTCTGTCACGGCATCGGCGACGTCGTGCAGGGAATCGTGCAGCGCGTCGAGGTCCGTGCCGTAGTCCTCGGGGGCCTCCAGGAGCTCGCTGAACGTGTCCAGGACTGCCTGTTTGGTCTCGACGGCGGGGACCACCACGGCGCGGCGGCCGGCGTCGTCGATCTGCTCTTTGAGCTCTTCGATGGTCCAGGTCTCTGCCGAGTAAATCTTCATGGGGTCCTTAATCGCGGATAACTAGGTGCGGTAGATATTGATTGTGTTGGCCTGGACGAGGTCCCGCTCGCCGGAGGCGACGCGGGCGCCCTGGCGCCTGTCATGGAGTTCGGAGGTGGTCACGCGAAGCTCGAAGAGCCGGTGCCCGGTGCCGTCCTCGTTGTTCAGTTCCGGCAAGGTGACCTTGACGTCGTCGGCGCCGCCGTTGACCACCACCAGGCCGTCCACGTGCCCGTCGTCGGACCCGAGCAGGAGCTGGATCACCCGGTGGCCGGGGTCGTTCCACGTGTCCGCTGACATGGGCTTGCCATCGACATCGAACCAGTGGAAATACGACTGGGTGTCGCGCGCCGGGTAATCATGCGGCTGGCTGGCCAGGAACTCCTTGCGCAGCCGGATGACACGCTTGGTGGTCCGCAGCATCGCATGGGATTCCGCGGTGCTGGTCCAGTCAATCCAGGTGAGTGCGTTGTCCTGGCAGTAGGCGTTGTTGTTGCCCTGCTGGGTCCGGCAGATCTCGTCCCCTGCGGTGATCATGGGGACGCCTTGGGAAATCATCAGGCAGGCCATCAGGTTCCGCCGGCTTTGGGCGCGCCGGGCAAGGATGTCGCCGTCTTCGGTGGGGCCCTCGAAGCCGTGGTTGTAGCTGCGGTTGTCGCCGTGGCCGTCGCGGTTCTGCTCGCCGTTGGCCTCGTTGTGCTTACGGTCGTAAGCGGTCAGGTCGGCCAGGGTGAAGCCATCGTGGGCCGTGATGAGGTTCAGCGAGGCGAGCCGGGACCGGCCGGATGCCTCGAACAGCTGGGCGGAACCGGAGAGGGCGTCCGCGAGGCGCGCCACCGGGCCGCCGCTGCCGCCGCCGTCGATCGCTGCACGGTCGGCGAGCCAGAAGCTGCGGACGGCGTCGCGGAAGTGATCGTTCCAGTCCACCCACCCGGCCGGGAACCGGCCGGTCTGCCAGCCACCGTAGCCCACGTCCCAGGGTTCGGAAATCAGCTTGACGCCGGACAGGACGGGATCGGCGCCCACCGCGACGAGGAAGGGGTGCCGGGGATCGAATTCGTTGGCGCTGTTGCGGCACAGCGTGACGGCGAGGTCGAACCGGAAGCCGTCGATGTGGAACTCGCTCACCCAGTAGCGCAGGGAGTCCAGCACCAGCTGCACCACGCGGGGTTCGGCGAAGTTCAGGCTGTTGCCGCAGCCGGTGGTGTCGACGTACTTGCCGTGGCCGTCGTTGCGGTAATACTGCATCTCGCCCAGGCCACGGAAGCTCAGGGTAGGGCCGTCGGTGCCGCCCTCGGCGGTGTGGTTGTACACGACGTCAAGGATGACCTCGAGCCCGGCGGCGTGGAGCAGTTTGACCATGCCCTTGAACTCATCCTGTACCGCGTGGGGGCCGGCGGCCTGTGCGGCCGCGGTGGCGTAACCGGGGTGCGGGGCGAAGAAGGCGGCCGTGTTGTAGCCCCAGTAATTCGTCAGCCCGAGCTGTTGGAGGTGCGGCTCATCGATGTGGAAATGGACGGGCAGGAGCTGGATCGCCGTGATGCCCAGCGAGATCAGGTGCTCGATCATGGCCGGGTGGGCCATGCCGGCATAGGTCCCCTGAAGGTCCTCCGGAATGTCGGGGTGCAGCTTGGTCTGGCCCCTGACGTGGGCCTCGTAGACGATGGTGTTGCGCCAGGGCACGCGGGGGCTGCGGTCAAGTCCCCAGTCAAAGTCGTTGCCGACCCGGACACTGGTGATCAGCCCTTCGCGTTCGTCAACGGCCCGCCCATACGGGTCCATCAGCAGCGGCTGCTCCTCGCCGGCGTCGAAATCCGTGGCGGGCATGGACAACGGGAGGGCCTCATGTTCCGGCGAGGCCCGGAATCCGTAGCGCGAGCCGGCGGGAATCCCCTCCACGATGCCGTGGTGAACGCCGTCGCTGAGGTTGGGCAGTGTCTTTGCCTGCCAGGTGCCCTCTGGCGGCTGATACGCGATTTCCAAGGTGGTCACGCCGGGCGCGTAGACAGCCACGTTGGCGAACGCACCCCGAGGATCGTCCACTGCCGGCGAGCCGGTGTGCGGAGTGCTGATCCCCAGCGGAAACGCCCGCGAAGCGTCTACGGTGGAAGCGGTATCTATGTAAGACATAACCATTGCTTAAAGCTTAGCCGGGCCGGACAAATGGCCCCCGTTTTCGTTTTCATGACGTTTTGCAGTGTACGGACCACCGCACTGCATACTGTAATGAAGCGCCGACATGGAGGTAAATGTGCGCGTAGCACTAGCCCAAATCATTACTGGCCGCGATCTGGCTGCGAATCTCGCCCTCTTGGAGGACTATGCCCGCCAGGCCAAGTCCGGCGGCGCGGACCTGGTGGTATTCCCGGAGGCCACCATGCGGGCCTTCGGCAATTCGCTGCTGGATATCGCCGAGCCGCTGGACGGTCCGTGGGCTTCCCGGGTGCGCGCCCTCGCCTCGGAACTCGGCATCACGATCGTCGCGGGGATGTTCACACCGGGAACAGCCGGCGACGGCGCCAAGGTGCGCAATACCCTGCTGGCCACAGGCCGGGGAGTCGAGGCCAGCTACGACAAGATCCACCTGTTCGACGCCTTCGGTTTCGCCGAGTCGGACACGGTCGACGCCGGCACGTCCCCGGTCACCTTCGAGCTCGACGGCGTGACGTTCGGCCTCGCCACCTGCTACGACGTCCGCTTCCCGGACCTTTTCACCGAAAACGCCGACCGCGGCGCCGACGTCAACATAGTGTGCGCCTCCTGGGGATCGGGACCCGGGAAGGCCGAACAGTGGAAGCTCCTGGCCCGCGCCCGCGCCCTGGACTCCACCACCCTGGTCCTCGCCTGCGGCCAGGGCGACCCCGCCAGCGTGGGTCACCCGGCCAAGGGTTCCGCCCCCACCGGCGTGGGCCACTCCGTGGTGGTCTCCCCCATGGGCGACATCATCGAAGAGCTCGACGGCGCTCCGGGCCTGCTGTTCGCCGACGTGGACACCGCAACAGTCAAGGAAGCCCGAACCAAGCTCCCGGTCCTGGCCAACCGCCACCGGTTCTAAGCAGTCTGTTCCTCAGACAGTGTTTCTGACGGTGGTCACCATTTTTCTGGTCACCTTCCGCGGACACCGGCGCCCTGCCGTCGCTTAGACACCTCCCGCCGCCTACTTCGGCCGCGGGCGGCCTCATCCGGCTCTGGTCGGCGATGCGCTCCTTTGCAGGACCCCAGCGCCCGCTCGATATTGGGGCCCCGCTGGGCTGCTTCAGAAGAAACGACACAAAAGACAAAAGGCGTGCCTTGCCAACAGCAGCGGGGGGCCGATCGCGCCCGTCGTACGACTCGCATGAGTTCGATCTGACCCCGCGTTGCTGTTAGCCGTTTTCGCGTTAAACGGAAACGCTCCCCCACACAACGTGAGAGGAAGCGTTTCCGAACTGCGCGAAAGGTGACAGTGCCTCATCGCCGGAACCGGAGTTTTGCTAAGGAGCGCATCGCCGACCAGAGCGCAGTGAGGCCGGCCGCGGCCGAGCGGAGCGTCGGGAGGTGTCTAAGCGACGGCAAAACTCTGGTTCAGGCGAAACTCAACCACGACTCTGGCGACGGCAAAACTTCGGTGCCGGCGCAACCCGGCCCGAAGAAGGGGACTACTTTGCCGAGCGCTGGCGGGAGATTTCGTACAGGGAGATGCCTACGGCCATGGAGGCGTTCAGGGATTCCATGGCGGAGTCAATCGGGATGGAGACGATCTGGTCGCAGTTTTCGCGGACCAGGCGGCTCAGGCCCTTGCCCTCGGAACCTACGACGAGGCACACGGGTTCGGTGGCCAGGGCGAGATCGGGCAGCGAGACGTCGCCGTCGCCGTCGAGCCCCAGGACGAAGATCCCCATGTTCTTGAACGCCTTGAGCGTGTTGTTCAGGTTGGCCGCGCGGGCGACCGGGACGCGGACGGCAGCGCCGGCGCTGGTCTTCCAGGCCGAGGCGGTGACGCCCACGGAGCGACGCTCGGGGACCACGACGCCGTGGCCGCTGAAGGCCGAGACGGAGCGGATGATCGCGCCGAGGTTGCGGGGGTCGGTGATGCCATCGAGGGCAACGAAGAGCGGGGCGTTGGCGACGTGGCCCTTCTTCCAGGCCTCGAGGGTCTCCTCTGCGAGTTCGTACGCGTCCTGGTATTCGTACGGCGGGATCTGCAGCACGAGGCCCTGGTGGATGGCGTCGTCGGTCATGCGGTCAAGCTCGGGCTTGCCGGTTTCCATCAGCGGGATGCCGCGTTCGGCAGCGAGCTTCAGGGACTCCTTGACGCGGTCGTCCATTTCGATGCGGACAGCGACGTGCAGTGCCTTGGCCGGGATGCCGGCGCGCAGAGCTTCGACCACCGAGTTGCGGCCGGTGACGACCTCTTCGGTGGCGCGGCCCTTGGGACCGGAGCGGCCGGTGCGGGCCGCCGCGCTGGTGGTGCGGCTTCCGCTGGCGCGCTTGGCCTCGGAGCGCTCAGAGAGCTGCTTGTTCTTGAACGCCTTGTGGTAGGGGCGGTCCTCCGCCTTCGGCGTGGGGCCCTTGCCCTCAAGTGCCTTACGGCCGTGACCGCCGGTTCCGACGGAGGGGCCCTTCTTCAATTTGACCGAGCGGCGACCGTTGTTGGCCATGAGTTTCACCCTTTAAATACGCGATTCGTTGATAAGTCTGACCTCCAGTCTACTGACTCGAGTTAAATCCTCGACCGGAAGGAACGATGGCGGCCCACTTCAACGGCCGCCGGCAACGAGGTTCAGCCGCGCTTGAGGCTCCAGCTCGCCCCGTCCGGACCGTCCTCGACGACGACGCCGGCTGCGGCCAGGGTGTCCCGGATGGCGTCGGACGCCGCCCAGTCCTTCGCGGCCCTGGCATGGGCCCGCGCCTCCAGCTGTGCTTCGACCAGGACCCCGAGGGCGGTGTTGGCCTGTTCGTCGGCCGCGGGCGTCGCAGTGGCGTTGAGGCCGAGCACATCGAGCATGGAGTTGACGCTGGCGAGGGCCTGCCCGGCGGCGTCGAGGTCCCCGTCCGTGAGGGCCGTGTTGCCGGCCCGGACCGTCTCGTGCAGGGATGCCAGTGCCTGCGGGACGTTCAGGTCATCGTCCATCGCCGCGGCGAAAGCCTCCGGGACGGTAGCCTCCAACGAATCCGGTGCTGCGTCCGGGAGGACCCGGGCGGCGCGGCTGAGGAACCCGTCGATCCGTTCGACGGCGGCTGCCGCCTCCGGCAGGGACGTCGGCTGGTAGTCCAGGACCGAGCGGTACTGCGCCTGACCGAGGTAGTACCGGACAACCCGCGGCGGGGCGATTTCGAGCATTTCCGCCGGGCTGACGGTGTTGCCGATGGACTTGGACATCTTCTCGCCGGCGTACGTGACCATGCCGTTGTGCATCCAGAAGTTGGCGAACCCGTGGCCTGCCGCCTGGGACTGCGCCATTTCGTTTTCGTGGTGCGGGAAGCGCAAGTCCAGGCCGCCGCCGTGGATGTCGAACTCGGTGCCGAGGTACTTGGTGACCATCGCGGAGCATTCGAGGTGCCAGCCCGGCCGGCCGGGGCCCCACGGCGAGTCCCAGCTCGCCGTCGTCGGCTCCCCCTCCTTGTAGCCCTTCCACAGCGCGAAGTCGCGGGGGTCCTTCTTGCCGCGCGGGTCCGCGTCCGGGGCGCCCTGCATGTCGTCGAGCCGCTGGCGCGTCAGCGAGCCGTACTTGGACCACGAGCGCACGTCGAAGTAGACGTCGCCGGAGTCGTCCAGGGCCGGGTAGGCGTGGCCGCGGTCGATCAGCTGCTGGATGAGGGCGTGCATTTCCGGGATGTGGCCGGTGGCGCGGGGCTCATAGGTGGGGCGGGAGACGCCCAGGGTGTCGTAGGCCTTGAGGAATTCCTGCTCGTACCGGTAGGCCAGGGCCCACCATTCCTCGTTGCGCTGGGCTCCGGGCTCGTCCTCAAAATCGGGGCCGAAGGACGCGGCGGACTTGGCGAGGATCTTGTCGTCGATGTCGGTGACGTTGCGGACCGCCGTCACGCGGAAGCCCCGGTACTGCAGCCAGCGGGTGAGCTGGTCGAACGCGATGGCCGACCTGATGTGGCCGACGTGCGGCATCCCCTGCACGGTGGCTCCGCAGTAGTACAGGCTCACTTGGCCAGGTACGAGGGGGACGAAGTCGCGGACTTCGGCGGATGCAGTGTCGTAAAAGCGCAGGGTCACCGCTCCAGATTAGCCGATGGCGCTCCGGGGCCCGACCGGCGGCTTAGCGGGCAGCCGTCACGCCGGGAGCGGGGCCCCGGATCATCGATCCGGGACGCTACTTGCAGTACTGTCCGATCTTGTTGATCTGCTCCGTGAGCTGGGCCGTCTGTTCGTCCGTCTTGGTCCCGGTGGAGCTGGCCGCGACCTGCTTCATGATCTCGGCCATCTGCTGGATGGGGGCGCCAACTTCCGGCGCCACTTTGTCCGCAACTTCCTGGTAGTGCTGGCCGATCTGCGCGGCCTGCTCCTTCGCGCTCCCGGAGGGCGCGAAGGTATCGCCGTTGAGGAACTTGCAGCTTTCGTCGACGCTCAACTTTGGCGTGGCGCTGGTTGTCTGGGGCGTCGTCGTCGAGCCGGCGCATCCGCTCAGCATGGTCCCTGCCACGAGTACGACGGCGGTCAGCAGCTTCTTCACGGCGGGTCTCCTGGCTGTTCGGAACGGGATGTCATGGTGGGGGTCTTGCCCCTCCAGCCTAGGTGACCGGAGCGGGCAGAGTTCAACCGGCGGTTAGCCGGCCGGGTAGACGAGCGCCGTTGCCACCGCCGAGATCCCCTCGCCGCGGCCGGTGAACCCGAGTCCGTCGCTCGTGGTGGCCGTGACGCTGACCGGCGCCGCAGCAGCATCGCTGAGGACCCGCTGGGATTCCTCCCGCCGCGGACCGAATTTGGGTCGGTTGGCCACGAACTGCACGGCAATGTTTCCGATTTCAAATCCGTGGGCGCGCACAATCCGGGCGGCCTCGGCCAGGAGGGTGACGCCGGACGCCCCGGCGTATTCGGGCCGGTCCGTGCCGAAGTGGGTGCCGAGATCCCCGATCCCGCAGGCCGAGAACAGCGCGTCGGCCGCGGCATGCGCCACCGGGTCGCCGTCGGAGTGGCCGGACAGTCCCCGTTCCCCTTCCCAGAAGAGGCCGCCGAGCCACAGCGGCTGCTTCTCGCCTTCGGCCGCGTATGCATGAACATCGATTCCGATCCCGGTCCTGGGGATCAGCGGCGCGTTGGTGCTCATGCTCATCCCTCCACCCAGCGCGCGCCCAAGGGTCCTTCGAGGAGGCCTTCGGCCAGGATCAGGTCCAGGGGCGTGGTGATCTTCAGGGACTGGCTGGCGCCGCGCACGGCGTGGACGGGGACGCCGAGCAGCTCCACGAGCATCGCGTCGTCCGTGACGAGCGCAGCCTGGGCAGCGTCGAACTCCGCAGCGGCCTCGTGGGCTCGTTTGAGGATGGCGAAGGTGAATCCCTGGGGTGTCTGCACGGCACGGAGCCCCTCACGCGGTGCCGTCCCGGTGACCAACTCGGGGGCCACCGCGACGCCGTCGCCGGTGGTCGGTTCGACGGTCTTGACCGTGTCCACTACCGGGATCACGGGAATCACGGCGGAGGCACCGGCGCCGAGCGCCGCAGCCACCCGGTGGAAAACGGCCTCCGGGGCAAGGGCACGGGCGGCATCGTGGACCAGGACTGCCTCAGTATCAGGCAGGAGCGCGGCCATCGCGGCGCGGACCGAATCGGCACGGCTGGCACCGCCGTCGACGACGGTCACGACCGGAGTCTGCACGCCGTAGGGGGACTCCGCGGTGCGGGCGAGGCCGTCCGCAAGCTCCCGGGTGAAGGCCGCGCACAGCCCCTGCAGATCGGCGTCTCCCGGGGGAATCGCAATGCAGATCTGCTGTGCGATCCCGGCGGCCGCCACGCCGCGCAGGGCGTGCATGAGGATGGTGTCCCCGCCCAGCGGCACTTTTGCTTTGGCCACGCCGTAGCCCAGGCGCTGGCCGGAGCCGGCGGCCACAACAATGACAGCAGTCACCGGACCGGCCGGGGACGAATTCGTCGGTGCAGTATCCATGCGCACAAGACTACGTCCCCGCGCCTCGGAGCATCCCGTTGCGCTATCAGTTGTGCTGGTTTCGGGGCACTCAAAGGGCCACAAGTGAAAACGCAATCGGGTGGCGGCTGAAAGAGGGCAAGAAGAAGCCCCGGCGGCCTGAGGCCACCGGGGTTCGATTCTTATTCTGCGCCGGCCTGCTGGGGCCGGCCCTGTGTTAGGAAGCCAGGACCTCGTCGAGAACGCTTGCAGCCTTCTCTTCATCAGTCTTCTCAGCCAGTGCCAGTTCCGAAATCAGGATCTGGCGGGCCTTGGCCAGCATGCGCTTCTCTCCCGCGGAGAGACCCCGGTCGTGATCGCGGCGCCAGAGGTCGCGGACGACCTCTGCTACCTTGATGACGTCACCGGATGCAAGCTTTTCCAGGTTTGCCTTGTATCGACGCGACCAGTTGGTGGGTTCTTCAGTGAACTCGGCCCGCAGCACGTCGAACACGTGCTCCAAGCCTTCCTTGCCCACTACGTCCCGAACCCCAACGAGGTCTACGTTTTCTGCTGGAACTTCAATGGTCAGATCACCCTGAGCCACCTTGAGCTTGAGATACATCTTCTCTTCGCCCTTGACAGTGCGCATCTTGATTTCTTCAATTTTGGCTGCACCGTGGTGAGGGTAAACTACTGTCTCGCCGACCTCAAAAACCATGTGGACATTCCCCTTTCCCGCAGACCAGTTTATCACGATTAAGGCATACAACTGGCATCCAAAGGTGCCGGGAACCGCATGAATCCGGGGAAAATGGCCTCAATCCACCCCCTCAAACCCCTTGACGAATGCGGATAATAGTGCCTGCGGCCCTAACTGCCAAGAGGTTTCCGGTCCCCGGCAAGCGCACCCCCGCCCGGCGGGGGCTCGTGCGTCCGTGCGCCAACGCGTGCGCGTCCCCGCGTCTATGTGTAGCGGCCGAGTCCTTGTTTGAGGCCGATTGCGGATAGGCTATGGGCTGAATAATGTTCCAAGACTCTCAAGGAGTGCGTGACGTGCGTTTCACTGCGATGAACCGGGGCCAGCGCGGCAAGCTGGCAATGGCTACGGCTGCACTTGGCATTGGCCTGCTGTCCGTGACCGGCTGCGGCTACATCAACCCCCAGCAGACCTCGGAGCAGTACTCGGCATCCGATGGAACCCGGACCGACCTCGGCCCGCTGAAGCTGCGCAACTTCATCATCGTCGCCGACGCCGAGGACAAGCCGGCCCGCGTGATCGGCGCCGTGTACAACTCCTCCTCCAAGGACGTCGTGCTGACCATCAAGGGTGCGGCCGGATCGCAGACCCAGGTTCCGGTCAAGCAGAACTCCTACACCATGCTCAACGACTCCACCGACGCGGCGATCCTGAGCACCGCCGGCGCCAAGCCCGGATCCGTGACCGAGCTCAGCATCTCCGAAGACGGCACCAACAAGAACGCCACGTTCAAGGTTCCGGTCCTGGACGGCACGATCGTGGACTACAAGCAGTACCTGCCGACGCCGGAGCCCACCACCGGCAGCACGGCCACCTCGAGCGAAACGGCCACGTCGACGCCGACGCCGAGCAGCACCGCCGGCCACTAGCCTCCGCGGCTGCTGCCACAGCACATGCAAAAGGAGGGGCACCCGCGGGTGCCCCTCCTTTTGCATGTGCCCTGGATTTAGGGTTCGAACTTATAGCCCAGGCCGCGGACGGTAATCAGGTACCGCGGCGCGGAGGCATCGGGCTCAATCTTGCTGCGCAGCCGCTTGACGTGGACGTCGAGGGTCTTGGTGTCCCCCACGTAGTCGGAGCCCCAGACCCTGTCGATCAGCTGGCCTCGGGTCAGGACCCGACCGGAGTTCCGCAGCAGCATTTCCAGCAGCTCGAACTCTTTGAGCGGCAAGGCGATCTGCTCGCCACCGACGCTCACCACGTGGCGTTCGATGTCCATCCGGACAGGACCGGCCTGCACCGTGCTGGAGACGAGCTCCTCCGGCTCACTCTGGCGGCGCAGGACAGCCCGGACCCGGGCCACAAGCTCCCGCGAGGAGTACGGCTTGGTGACGTAGTCGTCCGCGCCCAGTTCCAGCCCCACCACCTTGTCGATTTCCGAGTCCTTGGCCGTCAGCATGATCACGGGCACCCCTGAGCGCTGCCTGAGCTGGCGGCAGACCTCCGTGCCCGACTGGCCGGGAAGTTGCAGATCCAGGAGCACGAGATCGGCGCCGTTCCGGTCGAATTCGGTGATGGCGTCCAGTCCGTTGTCCACAACCTCCACCTCGAACCCCTCTTTACCCAACAGGTAGGACAGGGGGTCGCTGAAGGACTCCTCGTCCTCGACAATAAGAATTCTGCTCAAGCGCTAGCTCCTTGCTCATGGACGCCCGCGGCGTCACGTCGTTGTGGTTTGGGGTCCCGGGTGGAAGCGTGGGCAGCGGCTTTGCCCGCCTCGGTGGCGTCGCCGTCGTCCTGCCCTTCCATCTCGGGAAGTCGAATGGTGAACGTGGAGCCTTGGCCGAGCTGGGACCACAGGGTCACCTCGCCGCCGTGGTTGGAAATGACGTGCTTGACGATGCTCAGGCCAAGCCCCGTGCCTCCGGTCTGCCGCGAGCGGGCAGCATCCACCCTGTAGAAGCGCTCGAAGACACGCTCCTGGTCCTCGGCGCTAAGTCCATCGCCCTGGTCCGTCACAGAGACCGCCACGAGGCCGTCCTTGGCCCGGATGCCCACACCCACCTTGGTGTTCTCCGGCGAGTAGCGGATGGCGTTGTCGATCAGGTTGCGTAGGGCGGTGACCAGGAGGTCCTGGTCGCCGTAGACCATGGCGTCGGCGTGCCCGCCCACCACCAGCTGGATGTTCTTGCTCTCGGCCGGCAGCTGGGAGCGGTCCACGGCCTCGTTGACCACTGTGTTGATGTCCACCGGGCGGCCCTGCTGCGCGACGTTGGCCCCCTGCAGCCGGGAGAGTTCGATGATGTCCTGGACCAGGGCCGCGAGCCGGGTCGATTCCTTGTGCATGCGCTTGGCGAACCGCTTGACCGCGTCGGGATCGTCAGCGGACGATTCGAGGGCCTCTGCCAGGAGGGAGATCGCCCCGACCGGTGTCTTCAGTTCGTGGGAGACGTTGGCGACGAAGTCGTTGCGGACTTCCTCGGTGCGGGTGAATTCCGTGCGGTCATCGGCCAGCAGGAGGATGTAGTCCTCCGTGATGACAGCTGCCCGGACCTGGACCACGATCGTTCCCTGGCCCAGCGGGCCCCTCGGCAGTTCCAGCTGCTTTTCAAGGACAACACCGTCCCGGCGCACCTTGGCGGTCATTTCCAGCAGCGGCTGGTGCACCACGGTGTGCCCGCGGACCAGGCCGTAGGCATAGGCGGCAGGGCTGGCGCGGACCACGCCGTCGATCGCGTCGACCACCACGAACGCGCGGCCGAGGACGGCTAGCACCTCCGCCGCTCCTTCTGGCAGCGAGGGGTCCTCGACGTCGACGTCGACGATCTGCCGCTGCTGCTCACTGACCCGGAACGCGAGTACGCCGAACATGCCAAACGAGAGGCCGATCAGGCCGGCGATGACGCCGATGAGCATTGGATCCACGGCTCCAGCTTATGCTCTGCCACGTGACCGAAACTGAAATCTCCTGCGAATCGGGCGCCGGTTCAGCTAACGTTCACCTATTGGGGCGTAACAGTTCACCGGACACTGACAGAGTTGAGCGTTGGAGCGCCGGTAGGTGAACCGAAATAGGCCCGCCATTGAATCGCAGGCAATATTTCCGAGGAAAGGACGCACACGTGCGTAAGGTTTTTCAGGAGGAGCTCGCCCAGGTAAGGGAACAGCTCGTCGAGATCTCAGCGCTGGTCACTGAGGCCATCGGCAAGGCCACGACAGCTTTCGAGGGCGCCGATATCGACCTCGCCGAGGACGTGATTGCCGCCGATGCCCGCATCGACTTCCTGCAGAACAGCCTTGACGAGCGCGCCATTGACATCCTTGCCCTCCAGGGACCGGTAGCGAGCGACCTGCGCATGCTGGTCGGTTCGCTCCGGATGAGCGCTTCGCTGGAGCGCATGGGCGACCTCGCCCGGCACCTGGCCCAGCTGGCGCGGCTGCGCTACCCGGCGTCTGTGGTCCCGGGCCAACTGCAGGAGACCTTCAAGAGCTTCGCAGAACAGGACCTGCTGATCGCCCAGAAGCTCACCGAGCTGCTGGCAACCCGAGACCTCGGCGTGGCCCGCGACATCATGAAGGCCAACGGCACCGTCAACGACCTTCACCTGAGCGTCTTCAAGGCGATCGCGCGCAGCGACTGGCAGGAATCGGCGGCCACCACCGTGGACGTTGCCCTGGCCAGCCGCTACTTCGAGCGCTTCGCGGACCACGGCGTCTCCGTTGCCCAGAAGGTCACGTACCTGGTCACCGGTGCGTGGCAGCCGAGCACGATCGAACACATCTGACACAGGCCGTCCGACGGATTTGTGGTTCTGACCCAGAAGTACTGAAACAACGACGGCGTCCGGTCACCTTGGGGGTGGCCGGACGCCGTCGTTTGTTCTTTAGTTAGTGCTGCGGTGGGGGAACCGCTTACTTCTTGCCTTGGTTGGCCACTGCCTTGATGGACTCGGCGGCGGCCTCGGGGTCCAGGTACGTCCCGCCCGGGGTCAACGGCTTGAAGTCCTCATCCAGTTCGTAGACCAGCGGGATGCCGGTGGGGATGTTCAGGCTGGCGATGTCCTCGTCGCTGATGCCGTCAAGGTGCTTGACCAGTGCCCGGAGCGAGTTGCCGTGGGCCGTGACCAGGACGGTCTTCCCGGCGCGGAGGTCTTCCTTGATGTCCGATTCCCAGTACGGCATGAGCCGGATCAGGACATCCTTGAGGCACTCGGTGCGCGGGACGGCGTCGCCGAGGTCCGCGTAGCGCGGGTCCCCCACCTGGGAGAACTCGGAGTCGTCGGCCAGGGGCGGCGGCGGGGTGTCATAGGACCGGCGCCACAGCATGAACTGCTCCTCGCCGAATTCGGCCAGGGTCTGGGCCTTGTCTTTGCCCTGCAGGGCGCCGTAGTGGCGCTCGTTGAGCCGCCAGTCGCGCTTGACGTCGATCCAGCCGCGGTCGGCCGTGTCCAGTGCCAGGTTCGCCGTGTTGATGGCCCGCTTCAACCGCGAGGTGTAGAGGATGTCGGGGAGGATGTTGTTCTCCACGAGAAGCTCGCCGCCGCGCACCGCCTCGGCACGGCCCTGGTCGTTAAGGTCAACGTCCACCCAGCCGGTGAACAGGTTCTTGGCATTCCAGTCGCTGTGGCCGTGGCGCAGCAGAATCAGCTTGTAAGTCATGGTTTTTATCCTAGCCGAGCAGTCGGCGGCGGTGCCGTGCGTTACACCACATGCGCCGCACCACAACCAACTGCAACGCCGGGTCACCCCGCGCCCATCCGGCGGCCCCATGAGCCGGAAGTGACCCCGCGTTGGAGGGTAGGCGTGCGGTGGACGATAAGCTTGGGCGGTGGTGCAGAAGGCTGAACGGGTGCTGGCCCCCCGAAACCAGGGCGGGACGAGAAGCGGCATACGTGGCGGCAGGCCCGTGGGAAACGTGACCCGTGGAACCACGAACCCCAACCGGATGCGCCGCGTGGACCGCTGGCTGACCGGGCCGCAGGCCTGGCGGTTGCGCGCCGCGGCCCACCCCCTCGCCGTCGACCTCGGCTACGGCGCCTCGCCGGCCACCGCCGTCGAACTCTTTGAACGCCTCTCCGGGGTCCGCAGCGACGTCCAGGTGGTGGGCATCGAAATCGAACCGGAGCGTGTCCGGCAGGCCCAGGCCCTTGAACGGCCCGGCCTGATGTTCCAATTGGGCGGCTTCGAGCTGCCCGTGCGCGGGAACCCCATGCTGGTCCGGGCCTTCAACGTGCTGCGGCAGTATGAGGAAGCAGACGTGGCTGGGATCTGGCGGCTGGTGCAGGACCGCCTCGCCCCGGGCGGGCTGTTCATCGACGGCACCTGCGATGAAATCGGGCGTCGCGCCACCTGGGTGGCGCTCGACGGCGAACGGCCACTAAGCCTGAGCGTGTCTATGCGGTTCGGTGCCTTCGCGTTGCCCTCCGACGTTGCCGAACGCCTACCGAAGGCGCTGATCCACCGCAATGTGCCCGGCGAGAAGATTCACGGCTACCTGCAGGCGATGGACAAGGCCTGGCTGGATGCGGCGCCGTTGGCGTCGTTCGGAAGCCGGCAGCGCTTCTCAGCTATGTGCCGTGCGCTGCTCGACGCCGGCTGGCCCATTCAGGACGGCCCTTCCCGCTGGCGGTTGGGCGAAGTGACGGTCAGCTGGGACGCCGTGGCGCCAGACGCCTAGGCAACGTAGATAAGCCTCACCAGGGGCCGTAGGGGCCCATGTTGCGGCCGCGGCCGGCGTCCTTGATGGCGGGGCGGACATCGGCAAGGTACACGGACGCGGCGGTTACGGCTGCAAGGCCGAAGATGCCGAGCGAACTGGCCCCGCCACCGCTGCCCAGCTGCGAGAGCAGGGAGAACAGGCCCACGGCGAACGCGCCGCCGGTCAGCGCCAGCCAGAAGGTCTTGGTCCGTTTCGAGACGGCCTCGAACGCGTTGGCTTTGTGCCGGAGGCAATCGAAAAACGCCCACGCCTCCAGGGCAAAGGCCACGACAGCCAGGACCAGGTAAATCCCGGATTCGACAAAGTAAATGAGTATGCGTCCGTCCACTCCCCCAGCCTAGCCGTCCAGCGTGTCCAATGCCTGCTCCAAATCGGCCCAAAGGTCTTCCACGTTCTCAATGCCGACGCTCATCCGCACCAGGTTGTCCGGCACGCTCTCCGGCTCGGCCGCATGCCGGCGCCGGCGTTCGATCAGGGATTCTACCCCGCCAAGGGACGTCGCGGGCAGCCAGAGGCGCAGAGCGCGGATCATCCGGTCCGCCGCCTCCGCACCGCTGAGCCCGTCCGCGGGCCCGACCTCAATGCACAGGATGGAACCGAACCCGTTCATCTGTTCCTTGGCACGGACGTGGCCGGGGTCCGAGGCGAGGCCGGGGAAACGGATGCCGGCAACCCGCGGGTGACCGTCGAGCCGTTCGGCCAGAACCTGGGCGGAGGCCTGGGAACGCTCAATCCGCAGCGCCAGGGTGCGGAGCCCGCGCAGCGCCAGCCACGCCTCGAACGGCCCGGCAATCCCGCCGTGGATGGTGCGGTGGTGCAGCAGCGCGGCGCGGAGACCGGCGTCGGAGGTCACCAGAGCGCCGAGCACGACGTCGGAGTGGCCGGAGAGGTATTTGGTTACCGAGTGCAGCACAACGTCGGAGCCCAGGCTGAGGGGCTGCTGCACCAGGGGTGTGGAAAAGGTGTTGTCCGTGACGACGATCGCGCCGGCCTCATGCGCCGCCGCTGTCAGGGCCCGCATGTCCGCGACGCCGAGCATGGGGTTGGTGGGGCTCTCCAGCCACAGCATGCTGGCGGCGCGCCCGCCGGCCGGGGCAAGCGCAGCCACCACCGCGTCGGTGTCCGCGATGTCCACCGTCCGCAGCTCCAGGAACCCCTTGGCCGCCAGTTCGGTGGCCATGGTGACCGATCCGGCGTAGCTGTGGGACGGCATGACGAGCACGCCGTGGGCGGGCACCAGGGACAGGGCCGAGCTGACGGCGGCGAGTCCCGAGGCGTAAAGCAGGCCCGGCAGGTCCGCGCCTTCCAGCTGGCCCAGCGCCTCTTCGAACGGGTCCCAGGTGGGGTTCGAATAGCGGCCGTAGCCGCGGTCGCCGTCGCCGAGGGGTCCCGTGCCGAAGTAGGTCGAGGACAGCACCAGCGGCGGGTTGACCGGTTCGTCGCGGGTGCGCGGCGGGCGCCCTGCCGCGACAACCAGGGAATCCGGGGAAAGCGCGGCTGCCTGCTCTTCAGAAAGACTCATGGAGACAGGGTACGTGGGGGCCCCGCAGGGCACCCAAGCCGTTACGACGAAGACCCGAGGCCGACTGCAGTGTCGGTGATTGTCGGTAGTCTAGGACGGTGACTACCCAGAGCCCCGGAGCGTCCCGCCAACAGTTGCCCAGCCAGTTGCCGAGCCAGTTGCCCGGACTGTTCATTGCGTTCGAGGGCGGAGACGGTGCCGGCAAGTCCACGCAGGCGGCTGCACTCGCCAAGGCCCTGGAATCAAGCGGCTTCACGGTGCTGCGGACCCGGGAACCGGGCGGCACCCCGATCGGCGAGAAGCTGCGTTCCCTTGTGCTGGACCACGGCCATGGCCCCATCGACGCCCACACCGAGGCCCTCATTTTCGCGGCGTCCCGGGCCGCGCACGCGACCCAGGTCATCCGACCGGCCCTGGACCGCGGCGAGATTGTCCTGACCGACCGGTACATCGACTCCTCGGTGGCGTACCAGGGCGCCGGCCGCGGCCTCGGGACGGACGCGGTCCGGGACATCAACGCGTGGGCGACCTCGGACCTGCGGCCCGACCTGACGGTGCTTCTCGACGTCGACCCCGCCGTCGGCCGGGAGCGGCGCACCGCCGGCGAGGCCGCCGAGGACCGCCTCGAGTCCGAGGCCGACGAATTTCATGCCACGATCCGGGCGGCTTTCCTCGACCTGGCCGCGGCCCGGCCCGAGGCCTATCTGGTGCTGCCTGCCCGCCTGCCCGTCGTCGAACTCGCCGCCCGGATCCTCGAGCGCGTCGAATCCTTGCTGGCCGTGTCCCAAAGCAGCCCGGCATGACCGTCTGGGACGACCTCCAGGGCCAGGACGCCGTCGTGGCCCAGCTGCGCCAGGCGGCCCAGGGCGAGGGCCTGACGCACGCGTGGCTTTTTACCGGCCCGCCCGGCTCCGGCCGGTCCAACGCCGCGAAGGCCTTCGCGGCGGCCCTGAACTGTGACCAGGAGGACGTCAGCCTGCGCGGCTGCGGCCAATGCCCGGCCTGCCTGACCATCCTCGGCGAAACCCATTCCGACGTCGCGTTCGTGCGCACGGAGAAGGTCACCATCACCATCGACGAGGCGCGCGAGCTCGTGGCCACCGCCGGGAACCGTCCGTCGTCGGGCCGGTGGCGGATCATCGTCGTGGAAGATGCCGACCGGATGGCCGAGCGGACCACCAACGTGCTGCTCAAGGCCATCGAGGAACCCACACCCCGCACCGTCTGGATGCTCTGCGCGCCCTCCCCCGCCGACGTCCTCGTGACTATCCGCTCCCGCTGCCGGGCAGTGGCCTTGCGGCTTCCGCCCGCCGCCGCCGTCGCCGCCTTGCTGGTCAAGCGCGACGGCGTGGATCCGGCGGTTGCCGAGCGTGCCGCCCGCGCGGCGCAAAGCCACGTCGGAATCGCCCGCCGCCTGGCCCGGGACCCGGAGGCCCGCGAGCGCCGCCTTGAAACAGTGCGGTTCCCGCTGTCCCTCCGCGGCGTGACCGCGGCGGTCATGATGGCAGAGAAGCTGGTCAAGATCGCCACCGAGGAAGCAAACAGCTCCAATGACGAGCGCGACGCCGCCGAGAAAGCCGGGTTGCTGGCCACCCTCGGGGCGCCTGAAAGCGGTACGTTGCCGCCTGCCATGCGGAGCCAGGTCAAACAACTCGAGGACGACCAGAAGCGCCGTGCCAAGCGATCCGTCACCGATTCCCTTGACCGCACGTTGACGGACCTGCTGTCCTTTTACCGGGATGTCCTGATCATCCAGATGGGGAACGCCGTGGAACTCGTGAACCTTGAACTTCGAAGCGAACTCGAAGACTTCGCTTCGCGTTCCACCGCCGAAGTGACCCTTGCCCGCATGGACGCCATCAACAAGGCCCGCACGCGGATCACCACCACCAACGTGGCTCCGCTGCTGACGATCGAGTCCATGGCTTCCAGTCTTATTTGACCCCCCGGCCGCTCCAAACGCCTCTACGCCTTCGTTTCTATCCTCCAAGGAGAACCGCATGAAGCCTGCTCGACCCAAGTCCGCAAGAGCCCGATCAGTGGCGATCGGCATGCGGGCCGGCGGCGCCCTGGCCCTTGCCCTGACACTGGCCTCGTGCACCATTTTCGGCGGTGGAGGCAACGGCGGGTCGAGCGCCGCGACATCCGGGGCTTCGGCACAGGCGGACCCGTCGATTGTCGCTGCGGCCCCTGCGGAGCTGCGCAGCTACTACTCCCAGCAAGTGGACTGGAAGCCGTGTGAGGGCGGGACTTTCCAGTGCGCCACGATCAAGGTTCCGCTGGACTACAGCAAGCCCGACGGCGACCGCATCGAACTGGCCGCCATCAAGCTCGCCACCAAAGGCGACAAGAAAGGCTCGTTGCTGGTCAACCCGGGCGGCCCGGGCGGCTCCGGCTACGACTTCGTGAGGGACGCGGCCAACACCAATATTTCGGAGAAGGTCCGCTCCGCCTACGACATCATCGGTTTCGACCCGCGAGGCGTGAAACGCTCCGCTCCGGTCACGTGCCTCACGGACAAGGAACGCGACGCGTCCCGGGCCAAGACCTATGCCCTGGACACAGACGCCGGCCTGGACGCGGCCCTTGCCGACAACAAGGCCATTGCCGCCAAGTGCGTGGAGAAGACCGGCCCGGTCCTGGCCCACATCGATACGGTCAGCGCCGCGAAGGACCTCGACATCCTGCGCGGCGTGGTCAACGACTCAAAGCTGAACTACCTCGGCTACTCCTACGGGACCCTCCTCGGCGCCACCTACGCATCGCTGTTTCCGGACAACGTGGGCCGATTGGTCCTCGACGGCGCCCTTGACCCGTCGCAGAGCGCCGAGGAACTGACCCGCGGACAGGCCGTGGCCTTCGATAAAGCCCTCCACGCCTACGTCGCCAACTGCCAGCAAAAGTCCGGATGCCCGCTAACGGGAAGCACCGAGGAAGGCGTCCAGCAGATCCACGAAGCCATCAGCGCGGCGGAGGCGAACCCGCTGCCGGCCAAGGACGGCCGGAAGGTCTCCGGCTCGACGTTTGTCAGCGGCCTCATCATCCCGCTCTATAACAATGACAACTGGCCGATCCTCACCCGGGCCCTCGCGACAGCCCTGAAAGGCGACGGCACAGGCATGCTGCAGCTGGCCGACTTCGGCGCCGACCGGGACCCCAGCGGCACCTACACGTCGAACAGCACCTTCGCCTTCAACGCCATCAACTGCCTGGACTACCCCATGGTCTCTGACACCGCGTCGATGAGGGCCGAGGACCAAAAGCTACGTCAGCTCTCGCCGACGCTGGGATATTACTTCGCCTACGGCGGAACCAACTGCAAGGACTGGCCCTACAAGAACGTCCGGACCCCGGCCCCGGTCGAGTACAAGGGCTCGGCCCCGATTGTCGTAGTTGGAACCACAGGGGATCCTGCCACCCCCGTGCAATGGGCCACCAACCTGCGCAAGCAGCTCGGGAATGCTTCCCTGCTGACGTGGAAGGGCGAGGGCCACACGGCCTACGGCCGCTCCAACAGCTGCATTGGCAACGCCGTCGATGACTATCTGGTGGACGGAAAAGCCCCGGCGGACAACACCGTCTGCTAGGTGCCTTGCCGGCCCTGCGGGCCGCTGCAGACGCTCATTTTGACCCGGACGCCGGGACTCTATTACAGTTGTCTCTTGCATGATCCGCCCGGTTCGCCGGGCATTCATGTGGTTGCTTCCTTAGCTCAGTTGGTAGAGCGTCTCACTCGTAATGAGAAGGTCGCCAGTTCGATTCTGGCAGGAAGCTCTCGAAGAACCCCTGGAAATCAACGATTTCCGGGGGTTCTGTCGTTTTCGTTGAAATAAGCAGATGATTGGGTTTTCCCTCCAATTTCAGGCTTTCCCCACCGTCGGGACTGAGAGCTAGGAACAGATCCTCTCGAAAATCAACCGTCCCACAACTTCAGAAGCGCGACATTAGGTCCGCAGGACCCCTACGTGGGCTACTGCATTGCTTCCGGGATGCCGAATCGCCTCCCAATGAGTATGCGGACGGCGGCTTCTAAGGGCTGATCTTCCAGCTCAACACCCTCGCCCCCGTAACGAATTCCCGTTTCGTCGCCCACCGCTTCGATGTCAAAAAGGTTGAGGACCTCGGCCACGCGCACCTGATACTCGGTGGCGGTCATTTGGCGAGACGCACGAACTGGAATTGCACTGAGGGTGCGCGCGACCTCAGCGTCGATGGATTCAATCATGGGCGCGCGTCGCGTTGCCTGGTTCTGGTGCTGTCCGTGGGAGAAGATGACTTCCTGGTTCGCATCCAGGTGAAGGTCGTCGGCGGTGACGCCGGCCAGTGTCAAGATAACGTGCGTCTCGAAGATCCGGACCGCACCGATCTTTCCGTAGATGACCTCGGCACCCTTGGTGAGGCCGAAGTGGGCCCCAATGAAGGATTCGTTCAAATCCCTGGCCGGAACGGCGTACTGGTCAATGCTGCCGCCTGGGTAGATCATGTTTTTTCCTTCCGTCTGGGCGGCGGATAAACTCGCCCGCCTGAGCGGCAACTGGTGAGATCTCGACGATTAGAAGTGGCGAAGGTATCGCTCCGGTGATTCAAGGAACGACCGCATGTTCGTGACCATTTCCAGGTCCTCCCACGCCCGGGGCCGTAGACCCCAAGGTCCGGCTTCCAGAATCTGCGCCCCGGGAAGGGCGGCCAATACTGGTGAGTGCGTGGACATGATGACCTGCGAATGGCCAGCAGCCAGCAGGTCCTTCAGTACGACGAGGAGGGTCAGGCATCCCTGGAAGGACAACGCGGATTCGGGTTCGTCGAGCACCCACAATCCGCCCCCTCGAAAGCGGTCCACTGCCAGCTCCAGAAACGACTCCCCGTGTGACATGTCATGGAATGGGATGTCCCCGATTCTGCTCGGGTTTTCCTCGAGATAGGTGAAGAAGCCGTGCATGGTTTCGGCGCGTAGAAAGTAGCCCCGCCTGGTGGTGCCGGCGTTCCGGATTAGGTGGAGGTGATAGGAGAGTTTGGATTCCGTGGACCTGGTGGTGTGCCGCGCTCCAGTTGATCCGCCTTCCGGGGACAGGCCGTAGGCCAAGGCGATGGCCTCCACAAGTGTGGATTTACCGGACCCGTTTTCGCCGACCAGGACGGTAGCGGATGTCAGATCGAGTCCCTGGTCGAGGACCTGGGCGACGGGAGCCAGGGACGCCGGCCAGATCTGGCGGTCCAGAATGTTGTTTGGATCCTCTGTCAGCCGTCGAATCGGATAGTCGCGCAGGGGCATGCGCCTATTCTTGCAGGCCGTTTATCCCTTCCCGTCGTCTATTCGCCCGTCTGGAACACTCGCCCACTTGAACGGAGTCTCGGCCCATAACAGGAGCCAGGCTCCAGGGCCGATGACTTGCCATTCGCCGACTGGACCGTAGACTCGCCTCATGTCAGGACCTGGGGGAACGACAACAGTCCGTCGCGCTGGGGCACTCATCATGGGACGCTGCTCGCCAGCGGCATGGCCGCCTGTGCTTATGAGGACGACGGAGATCCACACCCAGCGGCTGCCGGCCAAAGTCACCCGGCTGCGCCCACCCTCCCTACGAAGGAATCTGGTGTTCGTGGTGTGGAGGCGGACAACTACTCAGAACTCCACAAGCGCTTGGCCAATGCCACGGGGACCGTCGTCCTTGCCGACGATGGCCCGGCCGACGGGCGGGGGGTTGGCTTCAGCAAAGCCGCGACGGTGATGACCACTGGTCAGTACACTGTCACCGCTACCTGCGTTGGCACTCCCGGCGCCCAGATCTTCCTCGCTCAGGATGGGGTCGAGCCAGTATCGCTAGAGGTCGATTGCTCGGGGGTCCTTTCGAAGGTCGTCCAACTACAGAAAGGGTACGTCGGTGCCCAACTGATCCGCCCAGACCCGACCGGCGCATGGACCGGGGCGGTCGCCGGAATCAAAATCACAGTCCAGTGAGGCTGGGTCCGTGGAACCTATAAGTGCTGACAGCGGAAAGTGGCTGCTGCCCTTGCTGGAAACCAACAGTCGCGATTTGAACGTCGTGCCGCGCGGCTTCCCGGCCTATGCCCGCGTGTTCCACCCGGCGCGAAGGGACCGGCCCACGGGCGAGGACGGCGGACCCGCGACGTGGGCTGAGGTGGCGCGCGTCTTCGGCAAGACCATGCACTCGCTGGCGCAGTACCACCGGTTGACCGGTCCCGAGGTCGGGGAGCACCAGGAGGTTCTCGATTCGAGCGGGTGGCGGTACTCCGAGCCGGAACAGGGGAACCTCGCAGCCCACATCCTCGAACCGGTGGCAACAATTCTGTGCCGGCACACCACCACGCCAGACAGCGGGGTGGCCGCAGTCTGGGAAGGATGGGGCGGTCTCACCGGCTCAGCCAGATACCTCACCGCGGTCCGGGGCCGACTTCCGGGAATCCTTGGGAAGCTCACGGCGGCGCACCGCTCCGGGCCCGGCCCGCTGCCCACAAAGACAATGAAAAACTCCCGGCTGTCGCTCCCGGGGCGCGACCATTTCCTGTTCGCGGCCGCCCCGCGGTCCTTCACCGATGCCGTGTGGATTCAGGACTCCCCCTGGAACCGCGACCCGCACAGGCCGCAATCGCCCAGCCTGCTCTGGCCCGAGGACAGGGCTTGGGTCATGGTCACGGAGATCGACTTCGACTCCACCATCGTCGCCGGCAGCCCCAGCCTCGTCGCCGACCTCATCGCCGATCAGAGCATCGAAGCGCTCCAGATCAACGAGGGCGCCGACCTCACCCAGGACGCCGACGACGTCAACCGGCCGCAGCCGTAGACCTCCATCAAGCGCGCCTGCACGATTGCTCCTAGATTGGCGCCCATGGACACCGTCACCCCCGGAATACGCCCGGCTCCGCAGCGCCATCTCCGAGCGCCTGACCGCCCGCGACCTGCTCGGCGTTATGGACCACGGGGCAGCGGAGACCGAGTACGACCCGGAGATGGAGGACTTCGCCGCGCTTATAACCGCCGGCACACCCATCACGCCTGAAGTCGTGGCGACGGTCTGGCACAAATGGTTCGGCGACAGCCAAGGCGAGACCACGGGCGAGCATGAGCCGCCCACGTCCGGCATGACTGCCCTGGCGGCTGACCTTTAGGCAATCCAGACAGGCTTCGTGCAGTTCTAGCAGGCGAGCGGAGTCGGCTCAAAGCATCGACACCCGACGCAACGATGGCGGCGGCCGTTCGGGGGGGGCACCCTCCTATTAGGTATCGGCATAGACTCATCCGAACGGCTATCAGATCTGGGGGATCAATGGGCACTTCGAAAGCACTTGCGTGCGAAATGTGCGGGCGGTCGACGTCGGACCATGACAGGGACGTCCGCTTCAGGCTCCCCGACCCGGTGCTCAACACCGAGGATCAGCACCACGCCGAAGACAGCTGGCTGAGTAACCCGGACCCGAATCTTGCCACCCTCATGCAGATCCAAGGGATCAGCCCTTTCATCCGGGCCCTGCTCCCCATCCGGATGGAGGGAGGGCATACCCTCCGCTACGGCGTCTGGGTCGCGATCCACCCGCGTAGAGTCGGCGCAGGACTGCAACCGGGCAAGGGATGATCGTGACAGTTAGAGGGTGGAACCCGCTGGTGCTCTTGCCTGTCGCGTTCATCGTCGTCTTCGTGGTCTGGGCCGGTCGGCGGGTCCGTTGCCGGAACTCGGGGGGCTAGAGGTCTTCTGGCCGGCTAGAAGCCTGGCGGGTCGAGGGCGTTGAGCCGGGAGCCCGACGACAAACCCGGCTGCCGAAGGAACTGCCGACATCTGAAGAAGGCTCAAGAGCGCGATGGCCAACAGGCTCGAGCAGATGAACGCCACAATCCCGGTGACAAGCGCACGGCCTTGCCGCCGTAATCCCTTGCACAGTCGACTGAGAGCAATACTCAGGGCGGCCCGGTAGAATTTCGTCCCATCCTTTATCTCTTTCGGAGGTAACCGGGGGGCGAGCAGCGAAGGCAGACCGATGGACATACCGACACCACCGACCTCGCAGCGGCGTTTGCCGCCGGACCACCTCCCTCGATCAGGCCGTCCGGACGCGCAACCGCCTAAGGTTGTAAGTTACCCGGTGCCCGAGGCCCTGGCGCCGCAAGAGCCTGCGTTGCCAAGGGTAAGCCCGCCTGTGGCGGAGCCAGATCAAGCCCAGCAGCCCGTCCCTCCGGTCCGTCAGCCAGGCAAGCGTCCCAAGCGAAAGTGGCGCCGCAAGGTCCTGCTTGCTCTGATCGCCCCACTAGTTCTGGTCCAGATCATTGCCTTCATGTTCAGCATGGGCGTGACCCCGCCGCGCACCGCATACATGCTGGAGGCCGGCGAGCCCAACGTCTACCAGTTCGTCTCGATCAACCACATCAGCCGGCACCTGCTCGCGGCGACCGTCGCCCATGAAGACGAACAGCTCGGCACCCGCAGTGGAGCCTTCGACCTCGGCGACTACCAGGCCAGGGCACAAGCGTATTTCCAGGGGAAGCCCGATCCCAGTGGCTCCACCATCCCCCAACAACTAGTGAAGAACATCTTCCTCTGGGACGACCAGAGCGCCCCCCGAAAAGGGATTGAGGCCGTCCTGGCCACCCAATTCAGCTACACGTTGAGCCCTCAGCGGACTTTGGAGCTGTACTTGAACTATGCCCAGTTCGGTCCTCATTTGTATGGTGTCTGCGCCGCCAGCTGGTACTACTTTGGAATACCTCCGTGGAACATGTCGGACTACGAGTCTGCTCAACTGATGGGTGTCTTACCACTGCCGGATCTGGTCAAGCGGGACCCCAACGGGGGTATCTACTTGGGCGCCGGTGTCCACCCCGCCGTCTGGGACTTGGTGAACGGGGCCGCGAACGTCTGGGTTCCGCGGCAGATCGCTGGCCTGGGCGGATGGCAGTCGGCCGTCGCGACGGTCGGCATCACTGACACCGCCGACAGCCACGCTGATCGGCGCTCCGACGACGATGCGTGCTCGACGATGCCTGACAGCGTAAAGGAACGTATCCAGAGCGAAGCCGGCTAGGCCAGGCTCCCGGTCAGGCGCCCGCACCCGGGGTGAAGTAATTGTGGACGTCCAGGTACTTCAGGGTAGGCGGCGACGGGATACCGACTTCGGCCGAGTAGGGGCCGATCTGGTCCTTCGCGAAGGCGTCGTAGAGTTCCCTCGACTCCCATAAATCGGTGACAAGGATCCCGCCGTCGGTGGCGGCCACCCAGTGTCCCAGGGCGCCCGCCGGGCCGGGACCTCCCGGCGTGAGGCCCATCTTGCCTATGACTTGGTCGTATTGCTCCAGTGTGGCACCGGCAAATTCCATGATGACTGCGACGGCCATTGTCTTCTCCTCACAGGCGGCAGGCCGCAAGGCAGCGGCCTGCGATTTGGTTTGATACGGCACGGTCTACGCCGGAGCCAGGGGATCGTCAATACGCCGCTGATTAGGGCGTTCTCAGTTCCGCGGACTGCCGTCGAAAGGCTACCTGTCCCGGCTTATGGTTTGTGAGCCTGGCCGTTCAGTTGTTCTCGCTTTTCGCTGCGCCGCTCCCAGACGAAGGCCCCGGCTGCGGCCAGCAGCAGGGCCACGGTGACGCCGGCAATCACCAGCACCGGGCCCATGTCCCATGCTGCCTCCTCCGCGGCGGTTGAACTGGCTGAGGAAGCAGGGGAAGCAGCCGGAGCCTGTGCGGTCGCAGAGGGTTCCTGTGTTGTCGGCACCTCGGGCGTTGAGGGGGTCGGCGTCTCCGAATCCGCGGGTGCGGGTGTCCCCTCTGTTTCCGGAGCCTGTACTTCCCCGGCAGGTTTGAGAACCCCTCCGCTGGGGTCCAGGACGATCCCGGTCGGATCGGGATCGCCGTCGGGGCCGACCGTGGCGCAGGCATCCACGTCGTTGTAGAAGACGTGTACATGACCGTCGGGGCACACGAACGGATCCGCCGGTGCGACGTCGGTCATGTCCGGCTCCGCGTAGGCGTTGTCGGTCGGGCTGGCTGTGGGACTGGCGGACGGCCCTTCGGTTTCCAGGTCGCCAGTGACATTTTCAGCGGTGGCGGAAGCGGCCCCGGTCAAGGCAATGAGCGCGGCGGCCGGCAGCAGCAGGGCCAGGGCCGCTGCTTTGCGTAGGGGATTCATGATGTTCTTTCATGGCTGCGCGTCTATCAAGGACGCGCGGCAGCCGGGACGGACGGGCCAAGGTCCCCCGGGCCACGGCATGCGGCGCGCCCGGGGAGTCCGTTGGTCAGCGGCCTGGGTCACTGCGCTATGCGCGCCGCGCTGGTTCGGGAGACGGTGGTGTAGCCGAACCGGGAGCCGGTGACTCGGACGGTGAGCTTGGTGCCCTTGTCGGCGGTCCGGACCTTGTAGGTCGAATCCGTGGCTCCTGAGATCGGGACGCCGTTGCGCAGCCACTGGTACGTGAAGGCAGTGCCCCAGGTCCAGGTGCCCCGCTTCACGGTCAGGACGTTCCCGGCCTTGACGGTGCCGGCAATCGTCGGGGTGGCCGACGTCAGGGGTAGGCCCGCCACCGTCGCCGAAGCGGTGAGCGTCTGGCCATGGCCGCCCGACACAGTCGGGTTCACGTCGACCGAGAGCTTCGTGCCGGCGTCGGCCTTCGCCAGGACGTAACTCCAGCCGTAGGCCCCGGCGATCTGGACGCCGTCACGCAGCCACATTACGTCCGAAGAGATCCCCGCCCGGTCATACCAGGGGTCGGGGGTCAAGGTCACCTTCGACCCGACGGTCAGGGTCCCGCTAATGGCCCGCGTCGACTCACGCGCGGTCACGGGCTTGGGTGCGGTGACTTGTACCCAAGCGGTGGTGTAGCCGGGGGTGGACGCGGTCACGACGACGGTGAGGGTCTTGCCCACTTGGGGCCCGTCCGGGGTGAACGTGGGGCCGCTGGACACGCTATCCCCGGCCGAGGAGAACCAGTTGTAGGTGAACTTCAGCTTGTCGGAGGGTGCGGACCAGGTGCCGGCCGACACCTTCATCACAGAGCCGGTCACGGCGTCCCCGGTCACGACCGGCTTGGTGACGTTCGTCAGCTGCTTCAGCTCTCCGGCCGCCGGCACTGCGACCGGGTTGGAGTAGATGTGGGTGTCGTACCAAATGCCGGACTCCAGGACCACGGTGTGGCCCTGGTCCTTGGCCGTGATCTTGTAGGTCAGCGCGGTGGCTCCGGAAATCGCGGCGCCGTCGCGCAGCCACTGGTAGGTGTGCGGGCGCGCGCTGGAAGTCCAGGGAACATCATCAGCGGCGGTGAGGACGTCCCCCAGGCCGGTGCCGCCGGTGACCACGGCGCCGGGGGCTGGATCGAAGTCAGAAACCTTTCGCTGTTTAGAGGTCACGGTGGCCGGCTTGAACCCGGGCGCGTGACCCGTGACCCTGACGCTGAATAGCCCCGTTGAACGGCAGCCCCTCGGGTCGAACATTTCCGCGGTGGCACCCGGGATGAGCTTGCCGTCGCAGAGCCACTGGTACTGGAGGTGGATGTCCGGAGCGCCCTTAAAAGTCGCCCCACCGGACACGAGGCGGCTGGGCCGATCCGGGTGGGTGTTAAATGAATAGATACCAGCGTACCCCGCATACACGACAGACGCGACGGTGCCGCCGGCGTTCGTGACAGGGGCAGTTTTGGTGGACTGCAGGGTCGTCTTTGCATAGCTCGGCGCTGCCGCCGTGGTCTTGACCCGGATGCCCTTGCCGAGGTCCGCCGTGGTGAGCAGATAGGTGGGGCCGGTGGCGCCCAGGACCGGCACATCGTTGCGCAGCCACTGATGCGTGAGCTTCGCGTCGGCGGGGTCCCAGTCACCGTCAACAACGGTCAGGGTGCTGCCGACCTGGAGGGCTCCGCTGATGCCGGGCCGCGGGCCGGCGACGGCACCGCCGTTGACCTGCACCGGGTACGGATGCCCGTCCGGCGCCGTGCAGAACCTGACTGAGTCGACCACCGGGCCGCAGGAGTCTGAGTTCGGAGTGGCCCACATTTCATCATCGGCCTGCGCCGGAACGGCGAGGCCGGCAAGCGAGAGCGCGGCGAGTGCCCCGGCGATGCCGAGGCGGATGATCTTCTTGTTCAATTTTCCCCCAAGTCTTTGAGCCGGTGACCCGGCTCCCCCGTCGCCGAGCATAGTGCCCAGACACCCTTTTGACAACGTTGCCGCAGGTCAGGGACCCAATGCGGCAAGGGCGTCTAGGACGATGCCAGGATCCTTTGCCTCGCACCCGGGGTGCCTGCGGTCAACGGGCGAAGTAGGCCCCGCTGGTCCGGGTGACGGTCGTGTAGCCGAGCCGGGAGCCAGTGACACGGACGGTAATCCTCTTATCCCTGTCGGCCGAACGGACCTTGTAAGTCGACTCCGTTGCACCGTAGATCGGGACGCCGTTGCGCAGCCAGCGGTACTTGAACGCGGTGCCCCAGGTCCAGGTGCCGGGCTTCGCGGTGACTACTTTTCCGGCCCTGACGGTGCCGGCGATCGTCGGCGTAGCCGAGATCAGGGTCGCAGCGGCCACCTTCGCCGAAGTGTCGACCGTCTGGGTCTTCAGGGTCCTGCCGTCCAGTGTCGAGGTGACCCGGAGAGAGATTTTCTTGCCGAAGTCGGCCCCCACCAGGGTGTAGCGCCGGCCGGTGGCCCCGGCGATCGGGGTGCCGTCGCGCAGCCACTGGCGGGACTCCTTCACCTCCGAATCGCGGTCGGACCAGTCACCGGTGTAGGTGTAGAGCTCCATCCCCACGGTCAGGATGCCCTGGATGGCTGGGGCTTTTGTCTGGGTCGGGTCCGGCGCGGTCACGGGCTTGGGCGCGGTGACCTTTGCCCAGGCGGTGGTATATCCGGGAGCCGTGGCGGTCGCAATGAGCGTGACCGTCGACCCAAGCTGGGTCATGTTGGGGGTGAACGTCGGGCCGGTGGCCGACACCTTCCCGTCCTGGGACTGCCAGTAGTAGATGACGGTCAGATTGTCGGCCGGTTCGGACCAGGTGCCGGCCGTCGCCGTCATCGCCGTGCCAATCACTGCGGTACCGGTCAGGACCGGCTTGGTGACGTTCGTCAGCGGCTTCAGCTCAACCTTCGGGGGCTCCGGGGGTGCCGGGGGCGCCGGGATGACCGTGCCCACGGCCGGGGGGACGGTCACTGAGTTGGAGGTGGCCTTGGGCCCGCCAGACGCGGTCACCAGCTCCAGGGTGTGGCCCTGGTCCTCGGCGGTGATCGCATAGGTCAGGTCGTTGGCGTCGAGAATCGGGACACCGTCGCGCGTCCACTGGAAGCGGTGCTGATTCCAATCGCGGGTGTTCCGGTCGGTGTGGTCAAACCAGGGAAGGTCGACGGCGGTGAGGACGTCCCCCACCGCGGTGCCGCCGGTGACCACAGCGCCGGGCGTCTCGGGGGTGAAGGTGCCGCGGCTGGCTGCGGAGGTCACGGAGACCGGGTCGAGGCCGGTGGCGTAGCCGGTGACCCGGAGGCTGAGCAGCCCCGTCGGGCCCCACGTTGTCGTATCAAATCTTGGGGCGGTGGCACCAGGGATGGGCGAGCCGTCACGGAGCCACTGATACTGGAGCTGGACGCCACCCGGGCCCCAGTCCCCCAGCTGGGCGACGACGACGGGCGAGTATTCACCCTCTTCTGCGCCCAGGGATTCGAAGCCAACAGACCCCGCCCGGACCGTCGGAACGGCGCCGGCGGCGTCTGTGACCGGCGCCGTCTTGGTGGACTGGACGGTGGTTGCCATGTACTCCGGAGCGCGGCCCGTGGTCTTGACCCGGATGCCCTTTCCGAGGTCCGACCTGGTCAGCCGGTACGTGGTACCGGTGGCGCCCAGGATCGGTACGTCGTTGCGCAGCCACTGGTGTGTGAGTGTCGCGTTGGAGGGATCCCAGACGCCGTCGTAAACGGTGATGGTGTTGCCGACCAGCAGGGCGCCCCCGATAAGCGGCCGCGGGCCAGCAACCGGGCTGTTGACCATCACCGGATACTGACTCCCGTCCGGCGTCGTGCAGAGCTTGATCGAATCAACGATCGGGCCGCAGGACGGTACGAAGCCTGCGTGCGCCGGAACCGCGAGCCCGGCAAGTAGCGCGGTGAGGGCCCCGGCGGCGCCGAGACGAAAGGCCTTGTTTTTCAATTGTTCCCCCAAAGACAGCACCTGCCGACAGCCGGCAGGTGCACCCAATGGACACAGTATCCGGGACTGACGAGGCATTTCTATCCCTGCATCGGCTAATTACAGCGGAGTTCCCAGCATTGACTCCAGTCCGGACATGTCGCAGGTCAAAATACCCCGGAAATCATTAATTTCCGGGGTCTTTTGCGGCTACTTCAGGGTCAGCACCGGGTTGACGGGGGCCTTTAGAGAATCCACTTGCAGGCCCACCGACAGTTTCTGGCCGGGCGCGATCTTGGTGGCCCAGTCCGTACCGCTGCAGGTCACCGACACTTTGGGGACAACCGTGCAGTTGATTCCCCAGGAATTGGCCACCCGGGTGACATTCGGATCCGGCCAGCTCACGCTCCAGCTGGAGGCCGCCCGGAGCCCGGTGACCTCGATATTGGCCACGTAGCCGCCGGTCCACGAACTGCCGAGTTTCCAGACCGCGCTGATGGACCCGCCCGACGTCGGCGTGGCAGTCGGCGTCGGCGACGGCGTGGCAGTCGGCGTGGCAGTCGGGGTTGGCGACGGCGTCGGCGTGGCGGTCGGCGTCGGTGACTGGCTGCCCTTCAGGATGGGTGCGAGCGCTGCCAGTTTGGCGGCCTCCGGGGTGCGCCAGTCCGCCTGGACGAGGCCCCCGGTGATGCCGCTGTTCGGGTTGAAGGACCAATACGCGAAGCTCATGGAGTTGGTCGCGAGGTAGGAGACGATCTTCTCCATCCACTGCTTGTCCGACGTCGTCTGCAGCGCGGTCCCGAACTCGCCGAGCAGGACCGGGGCGATGCCCTGCTTCTGGATGTAACCCCAGTTGGCGTCCCATACTGCCGGCAGGTTGTTGGGGTAGTTGGCGTCGCTGAACCACTTTTGCGCATACAGCGAGGCGGGGTAGTCGTGCGGGGAATAGACCACGCGGTTGGGTGTGGCCAGGGTGACCGGTTTGTTCTTGACGTCGGCCAGGCCGCCGCCCCACCAGGTGTAGGTGCCGTTGCCCTGGTTTTCGATGCCCTCGATGATGATCAGCAGGTTGGGGTTGGCGGCCAGCACGGCATTGCCGCCGCGAGTGGCTGCAGCCTGCCAGTCCGTGGCGGCCGCTCCGCCCCAGGTTGCCGCCCCGGCAGGCTCATTGTGAAGGTCGGCGCCGATGACGGTGGGATCGTTCTTGTAGCGCGCGGCCAGCATTTTCCAGTCCGCGATCCACTTCGACTCCGGGTACGCGGCGGTGTACCAGAGCGGGGACTGGTCGGCGGAGGACGGGCGGTGCCGGTCCAGGATGATTTGCAGGCCGTTGGCCTTGGCGCGGGCAATGACGGTATCCATCAGGACCAGCGGCGTCTTGCCCTCCAGCCCATAGGCGCGGTTGGCCCAGTAGTTCAGGTTGCCCTTGATGCTGGTCGCGGCCAGGCACTCATTGGAGAACGGCAGGCGGACGGTATTGAAGCCCATCGACTTGATGTTGGCCAGGGCGTCATCGATGGTCAGGGTCCCCCACAGGCCGTGCGGCATGCAGTCAGGGGTTTCCATGCCGAACCAGGACGCGGCCTTAATCGTGTACGGGGCGTTGTTCGAGTCCAGGATCGCTGCGCCGGAAGTGTGCAGCCAGCCACTGGGCGACGGAGTCGTTGCCGCTCTCACGGCCAGGGGCGCGCCGCCCGGCGCCGCCTGTGCCGAGACGGCGAGGACGGAGAGCGCGAGCACGCCCGCCAGGGCGGAACTGAGCAGGGCGGCGGCGACAGGATTGCGCCGCCGGCCGGTGTGGCGAGGCGGGTTCGAAAATAGCTTCACAGTTCCTCCGTGAGGGCGTGGGCGGTTTCCAGATTCGCCGGAGCGTCGCTGGGAGCCGGAATGGCCGGATGCATCAGGGCCGTCCGGTCTGAGCCGGAAAGTGCCTTCGGGCGCCCCCTTGACGGTTCCGTGGGGGCGCACAGAATTGCTACTGCGGTGAGCTCATGATTGTGAAGCCTTTCAATCCGTCATTGTGGGTCCCCCCGGCCCGCACAATGCGGATCGGCTCTCAAAAAGTACCAAGCCGTGGGCAAGAAAGAACCACTTTGGTCAATATTTCCTTCGGCGCCTCGACGCGGCCACAGTGGCCTGACCTGCGTATTGTCTTTTTCCAGGCCGTCCGCCAGCCTTAGTGAATGGAATGGCCCGGGCGCAGGCTGCCGGCCCGCCAGCAGGAATTCCCGCCGCCGCGGTCCGGAGGCCACCCCGACAATGGCCGGCACCGGCTGTGGGGCCCGGTTATCGGTTTCGGCCTGGTCAGCCTCGCCACGGACATGGTGTCCGACGGCGCCCGCCCGCTGGGAGGTCCCCTGCTCGCCCAGCTCGGCGCGTCCGCGCTATTCGTCGGTCTCGTGACCGGAGCCGCGGAGGCCGCGTCCCAGGGACTCCGGGTGGTGTTCGGTCCGTGGGCGGACCATACGGGCAAGTACTGGACGTTCACGATGGCCGGGTATGCCCTCACGGCGGTGTGCGTCCCGCTGCTGGCGTTGACGCCATTTGCCGGGAGCGCCGGGCTGGCCCTGGCGGCGGCGCTCATCATCGGGGACAGGGTTGGCAAAGCCGTCCGCAGCCCGGCGAAAACCGTACTGCTCGCTGCCGCCGTCCAGCCGGTTGGCCGGGGCCGCGGCTTCGCCGTCCACAAATCCCTCGATTTGGCCGGGGCTCTCCTGGGCCCGTTGCTCGTTTCGGCGGTCCTGGTTGCCACCGGCTCGCTTCCGGCGGCCTTTGCGGTGCTCGTCGTTCCGGCGGTGGCAGCGCTGGCGATTCTCTTTTGGTTGCGTCGCCGCGTCCAGGAACCCGGTGGCGACACGCCAATTCCCGACGCCGACCCCGCCGGCTTCCCGGGCCCGGACGCCGCGCGGCGCGGTTCGGACCCAGATTCGGCGCCGAACCACGGGAGAGCCGCCGGCCGGCCGGCGTCGGCGTTCTCCGGCATCTTCATCTTGTTTGCCGCGGCCGCATTCTTGTGGAGCGCCGGGCTGGTGGCCTTCGGCGTCATCTCCTACCATTTGACGGCCGCCATGGCCGTGCCCGTCGCGGTGGTCCCGCTGCTGTACGCCGGCGCCATGGGGGCGGCCGCTGTCGGGGCCCTCTCCAGTGGCGTCATCTACGATCGCGCCGGAGCGGCCGTGCTCCTGGCTCTGCCCGTGCTGATTGCGGGGGTGCCCGTTCTGGCCCTGGGGTCGAGCGCCGGGCTCGTTCTGGCTGGCGTCCTGGTCTGGGGCGCCGCCATGGGCATCCAGGACTCCACGGTCAAGGCGCTGGTGGCCGATCTGGTGCCCCAGCCCCGGCAGGGCACGGCGTATGGAGTATTCGCGGTGTTCGAGGGAGCGGGTGCGTTGGTCGGCGGGGCCCTGTACGGGGCGCTCTACAGCGCGCGGCCGGCGCTCATCATTACCGTCGCCGCACTCCAGGCGGCGGCCCTGGTCCTGCTGCTCGTAACGCTGCACCGGACCCGGCACCTGTCACCGGCTCACGGGCTCGGCGAGGGGCGGACCTAGCGCGCCCGAACGGGGCCGCGGTGGGCGTTCGTCGCAGGGCCGGACTCCTATGATGCTTGCATGGGAACGCGGGAACTCGAGGGCATTGCCGGGCCGCTGTACGCATTGCCGTATGGCGAGTTCGTGGCGGCAAGAACGGCCGCGGCCAAAGACGTCAGCGTCTCTGGCCTCACCGCGGCCGGGCAGCGCGCTCTGGCGGCCGAAGTCCGGGCCTTGCCCAAACCCTCGGTGGCGGCGTGGGCGGTGAACATGCTGGCGGTGCACACCCCCGGAACCCTGCAGGAGGTGGCTGGGCTTGGGACCTCGATGCAGGCCGCCCAGGCCGCCCTGGATGCAGCGGCACTCCGTATCCTCGCCCAGCAGCGGCGCGAGCTTCTCGCCGCCGCGGTAAAGACGGCACACGCCCTGGCCGCCCAGCAGGGACGCGCCATCAGTGCCGCCGTGGCGACGGAAGTGGAGCAGACCCTGCGTGCCGCCACGGCCGACCCCGGCGCCGCAGCTGCCGTGCAGAGCGGCTGTCTGCTCCGGGCACTCTCGGCTGACGGGGTCGACGTCGTCGATCTCGCCGGCGCCGTGGCTGTCCCCGGAAGCCACGCGGCCGCGGTAACTCGCGCTGGAACTGGCCCTGGAACTGACGCTGGAACAGCGAGAAAACCCGACGACGGCGGGACGGCCGGCCGCAGCGGGGCCGAGCCGCCGGCCCGGGCAGGACATCCCGGCGAGGCTGCTGGTGGAAAGTCACCGGAACAGCCCCGCCTCCGGGCGGTCGGGAAAGAAAGGGTGACGCCCACGCCGTCGGCGGTGGAACGGGCGCGTGCCGGCCTGGAAGCGGCCGAGGAGGCCGCAGCAGAGGCCGACGACGACGCACGCCGCGCGGCGGCGGAACTGGCGGACGCGGGGGCGGAGTCCGCCCGGCTGGCCGATGAGGTGCGCGAACTCAGGCGGCGCCTGGACGCGGCGGAAGCCGGGCTCAAGGGAGCGCGGAAGCGTCACGAGCTGGCGGCCGCCATGGCGCAGCAGGCGGCACGGGCAGCGGACCGGCAACGCCGCAAGGAGGTTCTGGCACGGGAACGGGTGCTGCGGCTCGGCAACACGCCGGAGGCGTGAAGCATTACTGTCGGAGGTCGGTTGCACACTGGAAATATGGAGAACAACCAGAATTTCCAGAGTTTCGAACCGGACTTCAACGGCCCGCAGGATGGCGGACTGTACTTCACGGTCACCTACCTGGACACCGACTGCGGCCGGATCCGCACCGAGAGCTTCGATGAGGCCGCCGCCGCAGACCGCTTCGCCAGCCGGTGCGTAGTCGGCGAAGACGGCTGGGCCGTCGTCGATGCAATCCCGGCAAAAGAGCGCCGGGCCGCCGCCTGACTCCCTGAACAGCGTCCGGGCGCCTGTTGCGAGGCGGCGTCCGACAGACGCCTCTCTGGGCGTCATGGTCGCCGCGTATGGGGATGGGCCGGACGCACACAGGGCCTCCACCCCGTGCGGGGGTGAAGGCCCTGTGCGAACGCCGGCTGGCTCAGCCGGCCGCTGCCGGTGACGCCGAACTGGTCATGAAGGCGGCAATGGAACCGCGCTGCCGGCGTCTTGGAATTGTTGCCTAGGCGAAGTCAGAGACGGCCGGGTCCGGGCCGATCCGTCCGGCATCCTCGGCCGAACGGTCCAGGCCGTTGATGGCCTGGATGTCGGTCTCGTCCAGGGTCACGTCCAGGGCCGCGTAGTTTTCGCGGATCCGGGACTCGGTCACCGACTTCGGGATGACCACGTTGCCGATGGCCAGGTGCCAGGCGATGACAACCTGGGCCGGAGTGACACCGTGCTTGCTGGCAATCTGGGAAATGACCGGGCTCTCGAGGAGCTCGCCGCCCTGGCCCAGCGGCGACCAGGCCTGGGTGAGGATGCCCTTGGAAGCGTTGAATTCGCGCAGTTCAGCCTGGCTGAAGAACGGGTGCAGCTCAATCTGGTTGATGGCCGGAACCACGCCGGTCTCATCGATCAGGCGCTGCAGACCCTCCTTGGTGAAGTTGGAGACGCCAATGGTCTTGACCCGGCCCTGCTTTTGGAGCTCGATGAGGGCCTTCCAGGTGTCAACGTACTTGTCCTGCTTGGGCTGCATCCAGTGGATCAGGTACAGGTCCAGGGTCTCCAGGCCCAGGCGCTCCATGGATTCTTCGAACGCCTTCAGGGTGGATTCGTAGCCCTGGTCCGCGTTCCACAGCTTGGTGGTGATGAAAATTTCCTCGGGCTTGAGGCCGGAGCGCTCAATGGCGCGGCCCACGCCTGCTTCGTTGCCGTAGATCTTTGCCGTGTCGATGTGGCGGAAGCCAGCCTCAAACGCCTGGACAACCACCTTTTCGGCCACGTCGTCTTCAACCTGCCACACCCCATATCCGAGCTGGGGGATGGTGTTGCCGTCATTGAAAGTCAGTTCCGGTGAAAAAGTCATATAAGTATCCTGCCAACTTCGGCGCCGTCCGGCCAGCGTCCGGGCGAAGCTAAGCTAGGCGCGTAACCGGGAATACCGGGAAGTATCTGGAATGCAGCGCCAACGCCGCCGGCGCCTGCAATGCCGGAGCAGCCATCACCGGCGCGGTGATGTGCGGACCGCCGCTCAGGTTGGTGTCGGACCGCCGCCGGCAGCCTCCGCAAGCCGCCGCTCGGCGTCGTGGACCTGCTCTACAACGGCCTCAGCGCGCCGCCGCACGGAGGCGGCACCGGCCGGGACGGGCCCAACAGCGAGGCGGAGCATCGCGGCCGCCTCGGCGGTCATGGCGAGGGAATTGCCTGCCGTCGACAGGGCACGGTGGACACCTGCCAGCGGGCCAGGGATGTCCAATCCGTTGCTGGGAAAGCGCCGCTGGGCCTCCGCGCAGACCTGCCGGACGCGGGGCGCGAGCGCCGAGAGCTCGTTGGCGATGTCGACGAGCTCTCCGTAAGGCTCCTCGTCCTCGAACCCCTCGAGGACCTGGTGGTAGCGGTCGAGTCCGCGGTTGAACCGGTCATGGGCGCGCCGCCAAAGCCCTTTGCCAAGTTCGACGTCGTCCCTGCGGCCTTGCCGCGCTGCGCTGAAGAAGCCCAAGGTGGCGCTAGAGGTACTGGCCGGGACCGTGGTCCGGGTCGACGGGTTCGGGGGGCTGCGAGGGATCCGCGCCACGACGGGGCGCTGCGGCGCGGACCGGTTCGCCGTTCTCGCCGATGATGACGCCCGGGGCGATCACGGTTCCGGGCGGCAGCTGGCGCAGCTGCATCTGGGCGTACGTATGCTCCCTGGCG
This sequence comes from Arthrobacter sp. 10N43, assembly GCF_056394525.1. NCBI lineage: Bacteria > Bacillati > Actinomycetota > Actinomycetes > Micrococcales > Micrococcaceae > Arthrobacter > Arthrobacter sp. 10N43. The sequence continues at coordinate 48,097 of NZ_JBFTIA010000003.1, forward strand.
GCGTGCTGCGCCGCGATGGCCGTCTGGATTCCATGGAAGAGCCCCTCGAGCCAGCCGACCAGCTGGGCCTGGGCTATCCGGAGTTCCGCGTCGGAGGGGGTGGCATTTTCCGGAAAGGGAAGGGTGATCCGTTCGAGCTCCTCGACGAGCTCCGGGGCGAGGCCATCCTCGAGTTCCTTGATGGAACGCTCGTGGATTTCAGCCAACCGGCCCCTGGCCGCGTCGTCCAGCGGGGCGGACTTCACTTCGTCCAGCAACTGCTTGACCATCGTGCCGATCCGCATGACCTTCGCGGGTTGGTCCACCAGATCCTGCAGTTCGCTCCCCCGGGGCGGCCTGGGCACCGGCCCGGATCCGCCGGCGCGGGCGGCCGGCGCCGCGGATGAAGCCAGGGGCGCTCCGGTCAGCGGCCGTCCGTCGTTCACGGGCGTGCCTTCGACGGGCACGTCGTCGGCAGTTTGGGCGCCGGGCTGAGTGTCATGCTGATCGCTCATGGCTTCATACTCTCACGCGTCAGGCGGCGCGGTGCCGGCGTCCGCTGGAAGCGGAGGGCGCCGTCGGACACGTTTGTATCCGACGGCTCCGCTCCCCCGGACCCGGGCGGGTGTCCGGTTTTTTCGCAGGTCAGGCGGCGCGACGCGCTCACCACAGTCCGCCCGGCGTCAGCCATCGAGTGACCGTAAGGCAGCGGCGCCGGCCCGGCAGCACCGCTCAGCAACACCGCTCAGCAGCACCGCCCTTGCGGGTGGGTGTCCTGGCGGTCAGTCCGGTCACGCCAGAACTCCCGCTCGGTCAGGGGCGGGCTGGTGTGGCCGGAGGCCTCGTGGTGCTGCAGGTATTTCTTGTAGGCATCGGCGCCGAGGACTCCGCTGAGGTACCCGGCAAATCCGCGGAACCCGGCGAGTACCGCGTTCATGTCCGGCTCCGCATCAGTGGTGTCCGGACTTTTCGAGCCGTTCGCCGGCCGGGAGCCTGTTCCACTCGGTCACGAGTTCGCGTTCCGCTGCTGTGGGAACAAACCCTGCCGGGGCGAAGACGCGGGAGGCCCGGGCGGGGTCTTCGTGCTCGGCGTTGGGGAGCCCTGCGGCGGTGTTCCGCAGGGCCTTGATGGTCGCCATGACCGCTGTGATGATGACGATGATGCTCAGCACAACGAAGATGATGGACAGCCACCCCTGGATCATGGTGTTGCGGACCACGGCCTCCATGGCGGCCTGTGTCTTGGCCGTTCCGAAGGAGGTCTTGCCGTCCGCCAGTGCCTTGGCGAAGGCTGCGTTGTTGGCGAAGTAGCCCACCGCCGGAACGGGCGAGAAGATCTTGTAGAAGCTCGCCGTGATGGTCACGACGGCGGCGAACGCCAGGGGCACGGCCGCGATCCACAGGTACTTCCGGGCGGTGCGCTTGGCGGCAATGGCCAGGCAGACCGAGAGGGCGATGGCCGCGAGCAGCTGGTTGGCGATGCCGAACAGCGGGAACAGCGTGTTGATGCCGCCCAGTGGGTCGGTGACGCCCATGATCAGGACCGCGCCCCAGGCCGCCACCATGACGGCGGTGCAGAGCCAGGCACCCGGACGCCAGGAGTGTTCCTTGAACTTCGGGACGAAGTTGCCGATCGAGTCCTGCAGCATGAAGCGGGCAACCCGGGTGCCGGCGTCGACGGCTGTGAGGATGAAGAGAGCCTCGAACATGATGGCGAAGTGGTACCAGAAGGCCATCATCGCGGTGCCGCCGATGAACTGCTGCATGATGTGGGCCAGGCCGACGGCGAGCGTAGGCGCGCCGCCCGAGCGGGACACAATGCTTTGCTCCCCCACGTCCTTGGCCGTCTGCGCGAGATCCCCGGCGGTGATGTTGACCCCGGACAGGCCCAGGCCGTTGACCCATGCGGCCGCGGTCTCGACGGTCCCGCCGGTCAGCGCTACGGGGGCGTTCATGGCGAAGTAGATGCCGCGGTCAATGGAGATTGCGGCCACGAGGGCCATGATGGCCACGAAGGATTCCATGAGCATGCCGCCGTAGCCGATCAGGCGGGTCTGGCGTTCCTTCTCGATCAGTTTCGGCGTGGTGCCGGAGGCGATCAGGGCGTGGAACCCGGACAGGGCGCCGCACGCGATCGTGACGAACAGGAACGGGAACAGGGCGCCGGAGAAGACCGGACCGTTGTCGCGGCCGGCGAACTCGCTGAACGCCGGCACTGTGATCTCGGGGCGGACCACAATGATGGCCAGGGCCAGCATCACGATCACGCCGATCTTCATGAACGTGGAGAGGTAGTCGCGGGGGGCCAGCAGGAGCCAGACGGGGAGGATGGCCGCGATGAAGCCGTAGACGATGAGGCCCCACGCGATGGTGACCTTGTCCAGGTGGAAGAACGCGGCCCCCCATTCGGTCCCTGCCACAGCGCCGCCGCCGACGATGGCGGCCATGAGCAGGACGAAGCCGATGAGCGAGACCTCCATGACCTTGCCCGGCCTGATGTAGCGCAGGTACACGCCCATGAAGAGCGCGATCGGGATGGTCATGCCTACCGAGAAGACGCCCCAGGGGCTTTCGCCGAGGGCGTTGACCACCACCAGGGCCAGGATGGCGACGATGATCACCATGATGAGCAACGTCGCTATGAGGGCGGCGGTGCCGCCGATCACGCCGAGTTCCTCGCGGGCCATCTGGCCCAGGGAACGGCCGCCGCGGCGCATGGAGAAGAACAGGACGAGATAGTCCTGGACGGCGCCGGCAAGGACGACGCCGATGATGATCCAGATCGTGCCGGGCAGGTAGCCCATCTGAGCGGCGATGACCGGGCCAACGAGGGGTCCGGCGCCGGCGATGGCGGCGAAGTGGTGGCCGAACAGGACGTTGCGGTCCGTGCGGACGTAGTCCTTTCCGTCGGCCTTGTACTCGGCCGGGGTGGCGCGGCGGTCGTTGGGTTTGAGCAGGTAGCGCTCAATGACCTTGGAGTAGAAGCGGTAGCCGATCAGGTACGTGCAGACCGAGGCGAACACAAACCAGATGGCGTTGACGGTCTCGCCACGGACGATCGCCAGCATGAACCAGGCGACGCCGCCCAGCAGTGCGATGGCCGCCCACAGCCCGATCTTGGCGGGCGTCCAGGTGCGGTCCTCGGCCTCGCGGACCGACTCGTCCACCGAGGTTGGCGGGAGTGCCGGGTCCGGATCGATCCGGTCCTCGAGCTGCGCGGTGCCGAGAGTGGTGTTGTTCGTGGTGTTGTTGGTGCTGTCGCGTTGTGTGCCATCTGGCATTGTGCCCATGTCTCCTCCTTGAGAAACCCAGCCGGGCAGCCCACCGGTACAGAACTGCCCCACGCACCCTACCAATGCGGCCGCGAGCTGAAGGCGGGTCGTGCGCCAGGCGGCGGGGATGACGCGACGAGCGGTCGGCCGGTTACCTCTGGAGGTTGCTGAGCTGCATCATGCGGGCCTCGCAGAGGTCCAGCCAGCGCACTTCGGCCTCGGTCTGGAAGATGAGCGAGTCCAGCACCAGGAGCCTGGCGGTGTCGGCGGGGCGCTGGAGCGCGGCCGTGTCGCGGCGCGACTTGGTGTACTCCTGCAGCGCACGGACGGAGACGGCCCGCTGGGCCTGGATGATGGCGCCGACGTCGGTCCCGGGAATCGTGAGGCCGAGGGCGAGCTTGATGGCCAACTCATTCCGGGGCGGAATCGTGCGGGACACGGGGGCCGCGAACCAGTCGCTGACTTCAGCCTGGCCGGCCGGGGTGATGCTGTAGATGACGTGCCCGTCGCCGTCGCCACCGTCATTGCGGACCAGACCGTCGCGTTCCAGCCGGTCAAGGGTGGTGTAGACCTGCCCGATGTTCAGCGGCCAGGAGGACCCGGTGCGGTCCTCGAATTCGGTCCTGAGCTGATAGCCATAGCGCGGGCGGTCCTGCAGGAGGGCGAGGAGACTGTGGCGGATTGACATGGGATACTCCCGGAGGTCAGTAAACCACACAGCATACACGCGCCCCAAGACGCGTGTATACCGCGTATAGACCAAACCTACCGTGGTTGCCGCCCCTGCCGCAAAACAACGCATGCTCCGGACGGAATAAGTCGCCCGTGGCCTGCGGTTTAAGGCAGTTTTGGTGCCGGGCGGCGGCTACATGACCAGCAGGACCTTGCCCACGTGGTCACCGGAATCGAAGTAGGTGTGCGCGGCGGCGACCTGCTCCAGCGGGAAGGTCTTGGCCACGAGGGGCCTGATCCTGCCGTCGGTCAGCATCGGCCACACGGCGTCGCGGACAGCGTTCATGATCACGGTCTTTTCCTCCACCGGGCGCGGACGCAGCGCGGTGGCGATGATGGCGCCCCGTTTCCGCAGCAGCTGTCCCAGGTCCAGTTCCGCCCGGGCGCCGCCCTGCAGCCCAATGACCACAAGGCGCCCGTAGTCGGCGAGCGCATCGATGTTCTGCTCGAGGTACTTGGCCCCCACGACGTCGAGGATGACGTCCGCGCCTTTGCCGCCGTTCTGGGCGCGAAGGCTCGCCGGGAACTCTTCCTCCGTGTAGTTGATGGCGATGTCCGCACCGAGGAAGGCCCGGGCGGTGCCGACCTTCTCCGCATTGCCGGCGGTGGTGGCCACCCGGGCGCCGACGGCCTTGGCCAGCTGGATGGCCATGGTGCCGATGCCGCCCGTGGCCCCATGGATCAGGACCGTTTCGCCCGGCTGCAGCTGCGCCGTCATGATCAGGTTGGAATAGACGGTCGCCGCGACCTCGGGGAGCGATGCCGCTGTGACCAGGTCCACGCCGTCGGGGATGCGCAGAACCTGCCCCGCGGGCACGGACACCTGCTGGGCGTAGCCGCCGCCGGCGAGCAACGCCACCACCTTGTCCCCTACGGAGAACGCCTTGGTCACGCCAGGGCCGAAGCCGGCAATCCTGCCGGAGACTTCCAGCCCAGGGATCTCGGAGGCACCCGGGGGCGGCGGGTAGAACCCCCTGCGCTGCTGCACGTCCGCACGGTTGAGGCCCGCGGCCACGACGTCGATCAGCACCTCGCCGGGCCCGGCCACCGGGGCCTGGACCTCCCGGACTTCCAGGACCTCGGGTCCGCCGGGCTCTGAGATGTAGACAGCCTTCATGGAGTACTCCCGATTCCTAACTGGCTCCGCGCACGTTCGCCGCGGTCACCAGGTTCTATCAACACTCCCCAGAATATGGCGGGGAGTTGCACGCGGCCGTAATTGCAGCGTGTTTTTGTGGCAGCCGACCGCCTATGAAAGACTACTCGTTAGGGAAGGTTGTCCGAGCGGCCGATGGAGCTGGTCTTGAAAACCAGTGTGCGGTGACCCCGTACCAAGAGTTCGAATCTCTTACCTTCCGCGAGAGCGCCGAGTTTGCTTATGCAGAGTCTCCGGTTCAGAGGCCGGCTGAGGCAATCGAAAGATTGCGCCAGCCGGCCTCACTCGTCTCCGCAGCCTGCCCCTACGCCGAATTGTGACCGGCAGTCGCCTGTTTTCCGCAAGATCAGCGCATTCTTAACGCTCCCGTAGCATCCTGGCTCAAAAATGGCAAAGTGGTCCTGTACGATCAGCCTCGTGAAGAAGACCACCACCAGCATCACCAGCATCTTTGGCCTCAGCCTTGCACTCGCTTTTGGTGCCGCGGCGGTGGCTCCGGCGGCCAGTGCCGCCACGCAAACGATCACAACCAGTCCGGCACGCACGGCGGCCGCGCTCGCTGGCGCCCCGATGACTAAAGCCGCCTACAACGCAGCCTTCGCCATCCTGGCCGCTGACTACCAGGCCGCCGCGCAGCGCTTCGTGGATGACCAAGCCAGCGAATACGCCTTCCAACAGAACCTCCGGCCCAACCTGGACAAGGCCCTCGCCGCCCAGCGAGCCGACCTCGACGCCAAGGACGCGGCCTACGATGAGGCAATCGCCGCCCTCACCAAAGCGAACAGCACGAAGCGGCCCGCGCTCGACAAAGCCCTCGAAGCGGAAAAGGCCGCCTACGCCCAGAAGGCCGCAGCGAACACGAAAGCCCTGAACGACCTCGGCGCCGCCCAGGACAAGAAGCGCCCAGCCCTCGACGCCGCCATTGCTGCCGAACGAGCTGCCTTCGACATCAAGACCAAGGCCTACTCCAAGGCCATCGCGGCACTGACCGAAGCGAATAACCGCAAGAGGCCAGCCCTCGACCAGGCCATCGCCAACGAAAACGCCAACTACGCCAGCAAGAGGGCTGCCTACGACGCGGCTGTGTCGAAGGCCAAGGCGGCGCGCAGCGCCAAGCAAGTTGCCTACGCCAGGGATTACGCCGCGGCGACAACCATGGCCGCCAAGGATGCCCTGAGGGCGACGTACACGAAGGCTGTCGCCGCCTACGAAGCTGAACTCGCCGCCCTCAGGACGGCGTACGCCAAAGAAGCCCCCGCCAGAGACGCCCGCATCCAAGCCCTCCGGGACGGGTACACCAAATCTAAGGCAGACTACGAAGCGGCTAAGGCCCAACTGAAGGCAAAATACGACAGCGAGTTCCGGGCCAAGACCGACCGCATCGAAGCCCTCGGAGTCGGGTACACCCAGTCCAAGGTCGACTACGAGGCTGCCCGGGCCAGGATCAAAGCCGCCTACGCCAAGGAAGCCCCCGCCCGGGACGCGCGGATCGCAGCCCTCCGCGACGGGTACACCAAATCCCAGGCTGACTACACCATCAAGCGCGCCGAGCTTGCGGCCGCTCACGCCAAAGACGTCGCCGACTTCAAGGCCAGCACGGGAGCGCTCCGCACCAAATACGCCCAGACAAAAGCAGGCAACGAAACCCGACTCGCGGCCACCCGCACCAGGTTTGCCGCAGCAGGGGCTCGGTACACCACCGCCCTGGCCGAACTGCGCACAGGCTACCCGTCCTACAAAAACTAGCCCCCGAACCGGAACGGGCCCGCCACGCGGCGTGGCCCAGGCAAGGGCCAAGACCTGATGAAGGAACACATGGAACGCCGACAATTTCTCACCCTCCCGCTGGCCGCCCTGGCGGTCCCCGGCGCTATCGCTGCCGGTGCCGGGTCGGCTCAGGCTGCCACGCCTGCCCTGGCGCTGAAAGGCGCATCAAACGGCGGCAGTGACGCCGTGTCCTTCCGGCAGATCAAAGGCCTCAACGCCGACTGGTACTACACCTGGCAGTCCAGCCGGACGTACACCGGCCTGCCCTTCGTCCCCATGATCAAAGACGCCCGGCGGCTCCTCGAACAAGACGCGCTCGGGTACGTGAACCGGGAGCTGGGCCAAACGAAAACCAAGAACCTCCTCGGTTTCAACGAACCCGACCACCCGCTGCAGGCCAACATGTCCGTCGATGAGGCTGTCCGGCTCTGGCCGCTGCTGCAGACCACCGGGCTACGACTGGGATCTCCGGCAACGGTCGGCCCAACGAGCCCCTGGCTGGATAGGTTCATGTTGCGGGTGAAACGGGAGAACCTGCGCGTCGATTTCATGACGATGCACTGCTATGCCTGGCCGAACTCGGACAGCTTCCTGCGGAAAGTCGCCGCGCTGCACGAGAAGTATGAGCGGCCGGTCTGGGTCACCGAATACGCGGTCTCGGACTGGAGGGCAACCAAGACGCGTCGCAGCGAATACACCCGCCCTCAGGTCGAAAAGTTCATGCGCGAAACCGTGGTGGGCATGCGCAAAATGCCATTCGTGGAACGGTTTGCCTGGAAGGTCCGCCCCATCGACGACCCCCAGATGGGCACCTCGGCAATGTTCAACCGGGACGGCTCGATGACATCAACGGGCAAGCTCTACGCATCGCTCTGACCGCGCCCGGCGCGGGGGCCCTCAACAGCCGGCTCCAAACGGTCCACGAAATCGGCCACAGACGGGTGGCCCCATTGAAAGTGTCGGTGCCCCGTCATAGTCTCTCTGTGTCTCCACCCCGTCTCCAACACCCCTTCTCCAATCACACGTCTCCATCAAACACAGAGTCCGGCGGCCGCGCCCTACATGGCGGGGCCGCCACAGAGAGCAGGAGCTCCCATGCCTACACCCGACCACTCCAACGGCGCACCGTGCTGGATCGACCTCATGACTTCCGATGCCGAGAAGGCCAAGTCGTTCTACGGTGCACTGTTTGGCTGGACGTACCAGACCGGCGATGAAGAGAAATACGGCGGCTACATCACGGCTTGGAAGGACGGCAAGTCCGTGGCCGGCCTGATGCAGAAGCAGGAGGATCAGGGCGCGTGGCCGGACATGTGGTCCACGTACCTGCGCTCAGAGGACGCCGCGGCCACCGTCAAGGCCGCGACGGAGCACGGCGGCCAGGTCTACATGCAACCCATGGATGTCCCGGAACAGGGCAGCATGGCCATGATCGCCGATGCCACTGGCGCGTCCGTCGGCGTGTGGCAGCCGGCCGAAATGAAGGGCTATGAGCTGGCGGCCGAGCCCGGCGCCCCGGCCTGGCACGAGCTCCACACCAAGGATTACGCCACCGCCGTCAAGTTCTATCAGGACGTTTTCGGCTGGGATACCGACGTCATGAGCGACACCCCGGAATTCCGCTACACCACGCTGGGTGCCGGGCCGGCCGCCAAGGCCGGGATCATGGACGCTTCGGCCTACCTCCCGGCCGAGGTCCCGTCCAACTGGCAGGTCTACTTCGCCGTTGAGGATGCCGACACCACGATCGAGAAGGCAGTGTCCCTCGGTGCAAAGGTGATCGACGGCCCTGACGACACTCCGTTCGGCAGGCTCGCCACGCTGGCCGACCCCACGGGCGCGATGTTCAAGATTGTGGCCGACACCGGCCAGGGAGCTCAGCCCGCCGCCGACGCATAACCGGCCAGGGCCGCAAGCCCTGCCCCGCTAATTCCAAAAATTGTTGTAGAAAATACCGGCCAGACCCTTCCACAAGGGCTACTGGCCGGTATTCTGCTGTGGAGCGTCCGGTGGAGGCACCCGGACACCGCTCACCCGCATCACCAGTCACCGTTGCCCGGGGCTCTCGAGCCGCTCCGGGATGGCTGCGGCACGTCTCGCTGGGGGACGTCCCGCCGAATGCACGTTTAATCCACACGTTGTTCATTCACCCCTGTTTGGATGGGCCCGGCGCGACTTGACCAGGAGTTCAGGCCGGCCACTGTCCGCTGAACCCGCGGACGCACTGCACCCTGCCCTTTACCCGGGGCACCCTAATGAGAGTTAGAGCGGATGAAACCAACACCCTGGATAACAGCACTGGGCACAGCCCTGTCGGCGGCGCTCATAGCGGCTCCGCTGGCGGCCGTGCCGGCCAATGCCACGGACGCCTCGCCGGCCGCAACCGGAACCTCGCCGGTGGTCATCAACGAGGCCTACATCAGCGGCGGAAGCTCCGGCGCGGCCTTTAAAAACAAGTTCGTCGAGCTCTACAACGGCTCTGACGCACCCGTCTCACTCGAGGGCTGGTCGCTTCAGTACCGCTCGGCCTCGGGTGCGGGGGCGCCGAGCTCCGTTGCAGCCCTGTCCGGCAGCATCCCCGCCAAGGGCTACTACCTGCTCAAGGGCGGCAGCAACGGCACGGCCGGCGCCGACCTTCCCGCCGCGGACGCCACCGCCACCGGCTTCAACCCGGCCGGTGCCGGCGGCACAATCGTGCTGGCCAAACAGGCCACCGCCCTCAACCCGCTGCCGACAGGCTCGGTCATCGAACAGGCCAACGTCGCGGACCTGCTCGGCTACGGCACGTCCAACACGTTCGAGGCCCAGGCCGCCGCCGCGCCGTCGGGCAACACCGACGTCAGGAGCCTGAACCGCACCAAGGGTGCGGACACCAACAACAACTCCGCCGACCTCACACTCAACGCGGCCATCACGCCGAAGACCGCCAACGGTGCCGCGGATCCCGGCCCCGTCGACCCGCCGGTCGACCCGCCGGTGGACCCCGGCACGCCTCCGGCCAGCAAGACCATCGCCGAAATCCAGGGCACCGGCGCCGCAAGCCCTCTGGCCGGATCATCGGTCACCACGCGCGGCAGGGTCACGGCGACGTTCCCCACCGGCGGCTTCGCCGGCTACTACATCCAGACTCCCGGCACGGGCGGCGACCTCACCCCGGCCAACCACGCGGCGTCGGACGCTGTGTTCGTCTACTCGCCGTCCACGGTCGGCTCCGTCAGGATCGGCGACTACGTCGAACTCACCGGCGCCGTCAGCGAATTCTTCGGCATGACCCAGCTGAACGTCGCTGCGGCCGCCGATCTGAAGAAGCTCACCGAGGCCGCGCCCGAGGTCAAGGCCACCGGCTTCGCCCTCCCCGCCGACGAGGCCTTCCGTGAGTCCCTCGAAGGCATGCTGCTCACCCCGCAGGGCCCGGTCACCGTGGCGGACAACTTCTCGCTGAACCAGTACGGCGAGATCGGCCTGGCCGGCGGCACCACCGCGCTGGAGCAGCCCACCGCCGTCGCACCGTTCGGTTCCGCCGAATACACCGCCACGGCAGCGGCGAACGCCGCCCGCGGCATCAAGCTCGACGACGGCGCCACCACGAACTTCCTCAAGGACTCCGCCACCAAAGCCCAGGTGCTCCCGTACCTGACCACGGCGGACCCCGTACGGGTCGGCTCCCCGGTGACGTTCAAAACGAACGTGGTGCTCAGCTACGCGAACAACGCCTGGAAGTTCCAGCCCCTGACCCAGCTGACCGCCGCCAACGCGGACACGGTGCAGCCGGCAAGCTTCGGCGCCACCCGCGCGGACGCCCCCATCGCCGTGGGCGGGAACCTCAAACTCGCCTCCTTCAACGTGCTCAACTACTTCCCAACCACCGGCGACCAGATTCCGGGCTGCACGTTCTACCCGGACCGGGACGGCAACTCCATCACCGTCAAGGGCGGCTGCGACGTCCGCGGCGCCGCGAACGCGGAAAACCTCAAGCGGCAGCAGGACAAGATCGTCGCCGCCATCTCCAAGTCCAGGGCCGACGTCGTCACACTGATGGAGGTCGAGAACTCGGCCCAGTTCGGCAAGACCCGGGACGACGCCCTCGCCAAGCTGGTGGATGCGCTGAACATCGCCACCCCCGGGATCTGGGACTACGTCCGCACGCCCGCCAACGCGCCCCCGCTGGCCGACGAGGACATGATCCGCACCGCGTTCATCTACAAAAAGGCCGCCGCCGAACCAGTCGGCGAATCCATCATCCACAACGACACGGTCGCCTTCGCCAGCGCCCGCAAGCCGATGGCCCAGGTCTTCAAGCCCGTGGGCGCCTCCGATGACAAGAAGTTCATCGCGATCGCCAACCACTTCAAGTCCAAGGGCTCCGCCGCCACGCCGGATGACACCGACAAGGGCCAGGGCGCCTCGAACCTGGCCCGCACCGCCCAGGCCAAGTCACTGCTGGCGTTCTCGGACGAACTGCAGAAGTCCAAGGGCACGGACAAGGTCTTCCTGATCGGCGACTTCAACTCCTACGCCAAGGAGGACCCGCTCAACGTCCTCACGGGCGCCGGGTACGTCAACCAGGATGAGAAGGCCAAAAACGCCGACGGATCCGCCAAGCATTCCTACCTCTTCGGCGGCCTTGTGGGCTCGCTGGACCACATCCTCGCCTCGCCGGCGGCCAACGCCGCTGTCACCGGCGCGGACATTTGGAACATCAACTCCGTGGAATCCGTGGCGCTGGAGTACAGCCGCTACAACAACAATGTCACCGACTACTACGCTGCGGACCAGTTCCGGGCGAGCGACCATGATCCGGTGGTGGTGGGCTTGAACTTGCCCGTTACTCCGGCCAGCGTGGAACTGAATTTCCTGGGCATCAACGACTTCCACGGCCGCATCGATTCCAACACCGTGTTCTTCGCGGGGACCATCGAGAAGCTGCGTGCGGCCGCGGCTCCGGGCGCCACGGCGTTTATTTCGGCCGGCGACAACATCGGCGCCTCACTGTTCGCCTCGGCCATGGCCAAGGATCAGCCGACCATCGACGTGCTGAACGCCTTGGAGCTGCGCACGTCCGCGGTGGGCAACCACGAGTTCGACGGCGGCTGGGCTGACCTGCGCGACCGCGTCACCGCGGGCGGGACTAACGCCAAATTCCCGTACCTGGGCGCCAACGTCTACACGAAGGGCACCACCACACCGGTCCTGCCCGAGTACACGGTCCTGGACATGAACGGTGTGAAGGTGGCCGTGATCGGCACCGTCACGCAGGAAGTGCCCTCCCTGGTCACGCCCTCGGGCATCGCGGACCTTGAGTTCGGTGACCCTGTCGACGCCATCAACCGGGTCGCGGCGAAGATCAAGGCGGACAAGCTCGCCGACGTCATCATTGTGGAGAACCACGACGGCGCCGGATCCGGGGCGCCCGACGGCGCCACGTTGGAGCAGGAGATCGCTGCCGGCGGCCCCTTCGCCAAGATGGTCCAGAAGGTCACCCCTGATGTTGCCGCGATCTTCAACGGCCACACGCACAAGCAGTACTCCTGGGACGCCCCGGTCCTGGATCCGGCCGGCCAGCCCACCGGGAAGACCCGCCCGATCGTCCAGACCGGAAACTACGGCGAGTTCATCGGCCAGATCCAGCTGACCATCGACACCAAGACGATGTCGGTGACCGGGTACAAGGCCGGCAACGTCCAGCGCACCACGAGTGCCGCGCAGCCCGCGGCCGATCTTGTGGCGCAGTACCCCCGGGTCGCGGCCGTCAAGACCATCGTGGACAAGGCCCTGGCCGACGCCGCCGTGGTCGGCAACCAGCCGGTCGGCAAGGTCACGGCGGACATCACGACGGCGTTCGCCGGTTCCCCGTCGGTGCGCGACGACCGGGCCAGCGAGTCCACCCTCGGTAACCTGGTGGCGGACTCCCTAGTGGATGCGCTGAAGGCGCCGGAACTCGGCGCCGCCGAAATCGGCGTCGTCAATCCGGGCGGTCTGCGCAACGAGCTGTACTACGCACCGGACGGCACCATCACTTACGCCGAGGCCAACGCGGTGTTGCCGTTCGTGAACAATCTGTGGACCACGTCCCTCACGGGTGCGCAGTTCAAGACCCTGCTGGAGCAGCAGTGGCAGACCAACCCCGACGGCACGGTTCCCAGCCGTGCGTACCAGCAGCTGGGCCTGTCCAAGAACGTGAACTACACCTACGACGCCGCCCGCGCCGCCGGTGACCGGATCACCTCGATCCGGGTCAACGGTGCACTGATCGACCCGGCAAAGTCCTACCGGATCGGGACGTTCAACTTCCTGGCCACCGGTGGTGACAACTTCCGCATCTTCAAGGAAGGCGCCGGCACCAAGGACTCCGGGCTCGTGGACCGCGACGCGTGGATCAAGTACCTGCAGACCCACAACCCCGTCTCGCCCGACTTCGCCCGCCGCTCGGTAGCCGTTGTGAACACGACGGCGGCACAGGTCAAGGGCGGGGAATCCATGAACCTGGCCGTCTCGAAGCTGGACCTGACCTCGCTGGGCAGCCCGGCGAACGCCACCCTGCGCGCCGAGTTCACCGATGCCGCGGGTAAGGTCACGTCCCTCGGCACGGTTCCGGTGTCCGCCGGGGCCGCCACGGTGAGCGCGCTGGTTCCCGCCGGAGCCGCCGCGGGCACTGGCACGCTGGTGCTCACCGCCGTCGAATCCGGCACGGTGGTGAAGGCGGAGGTGAAGGTCGCGGCCAGCACGCCCGTCCCGCCGAAGTGCACCGCACCGGTCCCGCCGAAGAAGTGGTACGACGTCTTCGGTTGGATCAGGTACTCGATCGCGTGGATCCAGTACCAGAAGTGCCTCAACGGCTGATGCCGTAGCCCGGACGTTCTAGTCCCCACCACTGGACATGCCCTCCCCTGGCCCGCAGCACTGGACATAAGCACCACCAGTCCACCGCCCGGCCCCACGGGAGGGCATGTCCATTCTTCCGGGACGCGCGGGCGGAGCGGGGGCGGGTTAGCTGGCCAGGATGTCGCGGGCGATCTCGTCAGCGTCGCGCAGGGTCCGCTGGCCGCTGCGGTAGACGGGGCCCGACTTCGGCAGGGCCTCGGCGGCGATTGCTGTGCCCCATTGCGTGGCGGAGAGCTGGAGCCCGAGCACATACAGACCCCGGGTCACGGACCCGTTGGCCCCCAGGGGACGATACGGATGGGCGATGACGTCCAGCCCGGAGGTCTGCACCGGGGTTCCCTCCACGGTCATCATGAGGCGCGGCCGCACCAGCCCTTCGGCGAGAAGCTGTTCCAGCAGGGGCGCGGAGTTGACGGCCACCCGGTTGGCCGGTGCCAGCGCCTCGATCATCGCTGCCGCGGACACGGCACCCGGCACGGCATTCTCCGTCCGTGCCCTCGCCGGTCCGGCGCCCCGCGCACCGGCGCTAAGGATGCCGGCGCTCAGTATGCCGGCGGCGCCCGCGGCAACCGCACTTACCGCAGGACTCCCGGAACCCACACCCGCAGCGCCCACGCCAACGGAGTCACGTCCCGCACCATACGTGCCGGCATCCTCCGACTCTTCGCCGGCGTTTTCCTCGGCTCCGCCGCCCACCCAGGGCGATGCAGCGGTGAACTTCCGGGCCCGGCGATCTACGCCAAACTTGGGGTCCGGACCCACGAAACGCACGACCCCCGCCCGAGCCAGCGCCGCGAGCTGGGCAGCACGCAGCGCCGGCGGGCCGCTCGCCAGGCCCTCCACGAAGGATTCGAACCAGCCCCGGAGGCCCGCGACCCAGGATTCGTCCGTGATGCCGCTGTCGGCTACAGCGGTCTTGAGCACGGCCCGGCCGTGGTGCAGGGCGCCGATCGCCATCTTCACGGGGTCGTCCTCGCCGAGTGCAGAGCGCCGCGCGTCGTCGAGCAGGTAGTCCACGACGGCGGCGTCCAGTTCAGCACGGGAGCCAAACGAACGCCCGGCCAGGGGCGCCGCGAGGCCGGGCAGGTCCAGGCGGCTGGTGTCCCGGACATGGACGGCGATCACCGAATCCGCGGCGGTTTCCCACTTTCCGGTTGAATGCGCGTGCGGCCGAAGGGACTCTTCCAGGGCGCGCAGGAACTCGGACGGGCCGGTCAGGATGGCATCGGGCTGCGAGTAAGCGAGCGTGGAGTAGTAGGCCCAGATCGCGTCCCGGTGCAGGAGCGGCCAGAGGTCGTGGTCGAATGACGGCCGGATTCCGGAGTCGGCGAACTTCGCGATCGCCTGCTCGGTGCAGTACCGCAGCTGGACCGCGCCGGGATAGTAGCCGGTGAGGGTCGCCTTCGCCCGGTAGGGCGTTCCGCGGCGTGAGGCAGCGATGATCAGTGGTTCGCGGCCGGACGGCTCATACGTCAGTTCACCGCTGCTTTCGCTGGCAAGGAACCGGCCGCCGCGCCCCTCCGTCAGTTGTCCCATCACGTCGAAGAAGTTCAGGCCCATGCCGCGCACCAGGACAGGCTTTCCGGCCGGCACCACGGACCAGTCGACGTCGGCGGGCGCCGCCGGCGGCACGTACAGGAGCCCGAGTTCCTCCGCGGCGGTGCGCAGCTCCCGCTGTTCGGCGTTCAACCGCGCGTCGAGATGGCCCATGGCCAGCACCACGGAGTCGACGGTAAGCACCGTGCCGTCCTCGAGGACGACGTCGAACCGCACCGAACTTTCCCCCGGGACCCCCGGGGCGGCCGCCGGGTCAGCAGGCTCCGCGGCGGAGTGGCGGACGGAAGCCGCCGTCGCCAGATGGAAGTCCACGGTGACGCCCGCCGGCAGCACGGTGAGCAGCTCCTCGAGCGTGGACCGCAGGTAGCGGCCATACATGGCCCGGCTGGGGAAGTCTGTCTCGCCGAGCCGGGACACCTCGGTCCGTTCCTCGTCAGTGAGCGAGGGCTGCGGATTGTGCTGCTGGACTTCGCGCCACTGGTCGAACGTGCGCCCGGCCAGCGGCGGGGCGAGCTCCCGGTCCTCGGGGATGACCGTGGGATAGAAGGATTGCGTGTTCATCAGGTACAGCCGCGACTGTCCGGGCTGCCAGACATGCCCGGGGCCCGCCGGGTATGGGTCGATCACGTCGATGTGCAGGGTTCCCGCGGAGCCGGCGGAGACCCAGTTGGCGAGCAGCCGTTCCAGCACGCTCGTGCCCCGGGGACCGGCGCCTATCACTGCCGTCCGGATGCTTCGCGATATGCCCACGGCATCCAGAGTATCGGCAACCCGGCGGCCGGTTTGACGCCCGCGTGACTTGCCACTGCCGCACTGATGTTCTTGGATTGAAAAATGACCACCACAGAAGCTGATCACCCGTCCGCGTCCGGCCACGCCACCGGCGCCCTCCCGACTGGAGGGATTTCCCCCGAACCTGTTGACGAGAACATCTGGCTGGAAGACATCTACGGCCAGGAACAGCTGGCATGGGTCTGTGAACAGAATGCCCGTACCGAGGAGCTCCTCGAGGATGCTGAGTACGCCGACCTGGAAGGCCGAATCCTGGAGGTCCTCGACTCCACCGACCGGATCCCCATGGTGGGCAAGCACGGAGAGTGGTATTACAACTTTTGGAAGGACCGCGAGAACCCCAAGGGCCTGTGGCGGCGCACCAGCTGGGACAGCTACCGGGCCGGGACCCCCGCGTGGGATGTGCTGCTCGATGTCGACGCCCTCGCCGCCGCCGAGGGCCACGACTGGGTCTTCCACGGCGCCAACTTCCTCCGCCCTGCCCCGGGCGAACCCCACCGCCGGGCCCTGCTGGCCTTCTCCCCGGACGGCGGTGACGCCAACCGCCACCGGGAGTTCGACGTCGAGGCACGCAGCTTTGTGGGTCCGGCCGACGGCGGCTTCGACCTGCCCACCGGCAAGGGCAACGCCTCCTGGCTGGACGCGGACACCTTGCTGGTCGCCACCACCGCGCAGGGCCTGCCGCGGACCACTTCGTCGTACGCGCGGACCGGGGTGAAGCTGCGCCGCGGAGAGTCCCTGGCGCAGGCCGAGCAGCTGTTCGACATTCCCGAGGACCACATGATGGCGATCGTGGCGCACGACTCCACTCCGGGCTTCGAGCGCACCTTCGCCGTCGACTGGATCAGTTTCTTCGAGAAGAACACCTCCGTGCTGCGCGACGGCGAATGGGTGCAGCTCGACGTGCCCGCAGACGTGAACCTGAGCTCGCACCGCGATTGGCTGCTGTTCCGCCCGCAGCGCGACTGGACCGTCAACGGCACCACGCACCCGGCCGGTTCCCTGCTCGCGGCCGGGTTCGAGGACTTCCTGGCCGGCTCCCGGGACCTCGCCGTGCTCTTCACCCCGGATCCGCACACGTCCCTGCAGTCCTGGAGCTGGACGCGGGACTTCCTGCTGCTGAACCTGCTCCGGGACGTAGCCTCGGAAATCCACGTCCTGGATCCGCGGCGCCCGGGAACGGACACCGCGTGGGATGCCACGGTGCTGGACGCTTGCCCGCCCCTGCACGACGTCAATGCCTTCGCGGTGGATGACGAAGACGACGCCGAAGGCTCGGACGACGACGGCACCGGCGGCGCCGCCTCGGTGGCCGAGGGCGAGGCGCCGGGCGCGGGGAACGACTTCTGGCTCGTGGCCACCGGCTTCACGACGCCCACCACCCTGACCCGCGGGACACTCGCCCGCACCGGTGACTCCGGGGCTGGCGTAACCAGCACGCACGAGGTGATCCGGACCGCGCCGTCGTTCTTCAACGAGGCCGACTACGAAGTCCAGCAGCATTTCGCGGTGTCCAGCGACGGCACCAAGGTTCCGTACTTCCAGGTCGCCGCCAAGGACCTGGTGCTGGACGGCCAGAACCCGACGCAGCTGTCCGGCTACGGCGGCTTCGAGATTTCGCGAACCCCGGCGTACAGCGGCGCGATCGGCCGGGCGTGGCTGGAGCGTCGCACGGCGGAGTCCCGCGGAGCCGAGGGTGAGACCCCACACCGCCGCGGCGGCGTCTACGTGGTGGCGAACATTCGCGGCGGCGGCGAGTACGGGCCGGCCTGGCACCGGGCCGCGCTGCAGGGCAAGCGCCACCGCGCCTACGAGGACTTCGCCGCCGTGGCGAAGGACCTGATCTCCCGCGGTGTCACATCACGGGAGCGGCTCGGCTGCGTGGGCGGCTCCAACGGCGGACTGCTGGTGGGCAACATGCTCACGCAGTACCCGGAACTGTTCGGCGCCGTGTCCTGCGGGGTCCCGCTCCTGGACATGCGCCGGTACACCAAACTCTCCGCGGGCTATTCCTGGATTGGCGAATACGGCGACCCCGATGTCCCCGAGCAGTGGGAGTTCCTGAGGACGTTCTCGCCCTACCACCTGCTCAGGGACGGCGTGGACTACCCGGAGACCTTCATCTGGACGGCGACCTCGGATGACCGGGTGGGCCCGGTCCAGGCCCGGAAGATGGCAGCCCGCATGCAGGCCATGGGCATCCCCAACGTCTGGTTCCACGAGGCCCTGGAGGGCGGCCACGCCGGCGCCTCGGACAACCGGCAGGCGGCGGCCCTGCAGAGCCGCAGCCAGCACTTCCTGTGGCGTGCCCTGGCCGGCCGGGAGGACTGATCCCGAACTCCTGACGGCGCCCGGCAAAGCGGGGTCACTTCCGGTCCATGGAGGTCCTCCGGATGGGCCGCGGGTGACTCCGCATTGCCTGGGGCGGGCCGTTTTGCACTGCGTGGCACCTTCTGCGTATCCTTGGTTGGCTAGTTATTAGCAATTGGAGACGTGCCAGAGCGGCCGAATGGGCTTCACTGCTAATGAAGTGTGGGGCACAACTCCACCGGGGGTTCAAATCCCCCCGTCTCCGCGTTTGGCCCCGGTCCTCGGACCGGGGCCTTTTGCGTTCCCGGGCGCATAGGGTCCGGAGCCTGCCTCGTACGCGCCGAGCCTTCTCCCGGGCAGATCAGGGCGGATCGGCGTCGTTCATCCGCCCTGATCTGCACCCGAGAGGCTCGAGCAACGCCGCGACGGCACGGTCGGCAGCAAGCCCGCCCCGTCCGGTGGCCGGACGCCGCGCGCCCGGCGGCGGACCCGGGTGGCAGGATAGGCCCATGTCGAGCAACCCCACGTCGAGCAACAAGGAATTTGACGCCATCATCGTCGGCGGCGGCCACAACGGCCTGGCCGCGGCCGCGTACCTGGCCAAGGCAGGGCGCAACGTCCTGGTCCTGGAAAAGCTGGAGCACCCCGGCGGGGCCGCGGTGTCCGCACACGCGTTCGACGGCGTCGACGCGCGCCTCTCGCGCTACTCCTACCTCGTCAGCCTCCTGCCCCGGCAAATCGTCGAGGACCTGGACCTGCGCATCACGCTGGCGCGGCGGCGCTACTCCTCCTACACACCGGATCCCGCGGACGGCAGCCGGGCCCTGCTGGTGGACAACGGGGACGAGGCTGCCACCGCCGCCTCGTTCGCCGCCGTCGGCGCTCCCGACGGCGAGTTCCGCGCTTTCACCGCGTTCTACGCCGCCTGCCGGAAGCTCACCGAAGCCCTGTGGCCGACCATGACCTCGCCGCTGCTGCCGCGCTCCGAAGCGCGGTCCCTGGCCGCCCGGGCCGGGGCTGCCGAGGCGTGGGAGGCCATGATCGAACACCCCATCGGGCAGGCCATCAGCAGGGAACTGGGCAGCGACCTGGTCCGCGGCGTGGTCCTGACGGATGCGCTGATCGGCACCTTCGCCCGGGCTGACGACAAGGACCTGCAGCAGAACATCTGCTTCCTGTACCACCTGATCGGCGGCGGGACAGGCGACTGGGACGTGCCCGTTGGCGGCATGGGAGCGGTGTCCGGCGAGCTTGAGCGGGCCGCACTCGAGGCCGGCGCGACCATCCTGACCTCGGCGGACGTCACGGCCGTCATGCCCGGCGGCGTGGTGGGCTACCGCCATGAGGGACAGGACCACACGGCGACCGCCCCGTGGGTCCTGTCCAATGTGGCGCCGGCCGTCCTTGACAGGCTGCGCAGCCCGCAGCCCGGAGGACAGCCCGGCGGCGCCGGTTCCCCCGCGGCAGCCAACGACGCCGCGGGAAATCCGAACAATCGCCGCGAGGGCGCCCAGGTGAAGGTCAACCTCCTGCTCAAGCGGCTCCCGGCGCTGCTGGACGGATCCGTCAGCCCGGAGGCCGCCTTCGGCGGGACGTTCCACATCAACGAGACGTGGTCCCAACTCGACGCCGCCTACCGCACCGCCGCGGCCGGCTCCGTGCCCTCGCCGCTGCCGTGCGAAATCTACTGCCATTCGCTGACCGACCCCAGCATCCTGTCCCCGGAACTGCAGGCCGCCGGCGCGCAGACGCTGACCGTATTTGGCCTCCACGTCCCGGACCGGCTGGTCACGGCGGAGAACAACGAGGACCGGCGCGCCGAACTGCAGGCAGCCGTCCTGGCATCCCTGAACTCCGTCCTGGCCGAGCCCATCGAGGATCTGCTCCTGACCGGTCCGGACGGGCGGCCCTGCATCGAAACCAAAACCACCCTGGACATTGAACGCGCCGTCGGCATGCCCCGCGGCAACATCTTCCACGGCGGCCTCGACTGGCCGTTCGTGGAGGATGGCGAACCGCTGGACACCCCGGCGCGCCGCTGGGGCGTGGCGACGGATGACCCGCAGATCCTGCTCTGCGGCTCCGGCGCCCGGCGCGGCGGAGCCGTCAGTGCCATCGGCGGGCACAACGCCGCCATGGCAGTGCTGGAATCTGAACCGCCGCTCCGCCGTGCGTGAACCTGACGTTGAGGACGCCAGCGTGAAGGACTCTTCCGGCAGCACCGTCCCCGCCGCGGACAGCTGGAGCCCGCGGTTGGCCCTGCTGGTGGCCGCGACGTTCTTCATGGAATTCCTCGACGGCACCGTCCTGACCACGGCCATCCCCAGCATCGCCGCCGATTTCTCGGTGCCGGCCGCCGACGTCAACATCACCATGACGGCCTACCTGATGACCGTGGCGATGGGCATCCCGCTCAGCAGCTGGCTCGCGGAGCGGCTCGGCGCGCGGCGGGTCTTCTGCCTCGCCATTGCCATCTTCACGGCGGCATCACTGCTGTGCGCGCTCAGCCAGGATCTGACCATGCTGACCCTGAGCCGTGTCCTGCAGGGTGCTGGCGGCGCGATGATGGTGCCGGTGGGCACGCTGGTGGTGCTCCGCGGAACCCCGAAGAAGGACCTGCTGCGGGCCACCGCTTTCCTGGTGTGGCCCGGGCTGCTGGCACCGGTCCTGGCTCCGCTCGTGGGTGGTGCGCTCACCACCTACCTGTCCTGGCATTGGATCTTCCTGGTCAACCTCCCCCTTGGCCTGGCGGCGTTCCTGGCCGCGTTGCGCCTGGTCCCCACAGTGGGCGGCGACCGCACCAGGCGCCTCGACTGGCTGGGCCTGGCCCTGACCACGCTTGGGGTCGGTTCCGTGCTGGTCGGTCTGGAATTGACGGGCGGCCGGGACGCGGGACTGCTCGCGGCAGCCGGGATCGTGGTGGGCCTGTTGTTCCTGGCCGCGGCCGTGGGCTGGATGCGGCGGACCAGCACGCCGCTGTTCAATCTGTCTGTCCTCGGCGCGCGGACGTTCCGGGCGACGGCGACGGGAGGCTTTGTGTACCGGCTGACCATCAGCGCCGTGCCGTTCCTGCTGCCGCTGATGTTCCAGGCCGGTTTCGGCTGGGACCCGCTGCGCGCCGGAGCGATGGTGTCCGCCGTATTCGTGGGGAACATTGGGATCAAGCCCGCGACGACGCCCCTGATCCGGCGTTTCGGGTTCAAGCCGGTTCTGGTGTTCGCGTCGCTGGCGTCGGCGGCCACATTTGCGCTGTGCGCGCTGCTCGACGCCGGCACGCCGGAGCCGCTGATTGTCGCCGTGCTGGTGGCCAGCGGGGCGTTCCGCTCGATCGGGTTCTCAGCCTACGCTTCGGTCCAGTACGCCGACGTCGTCCCGGCCCAGTTGCCGTCCGCCAACGCCGTCTCGGCCACGCTCGTGCAGCTCGCCACCGCGGCAGGGATCGCCGTCGGGGCCCTCCTGCTGCGCGTCTTCGAGGCCGGCAGCCACGCCACAGGAACCACCGGTGTTGCCGCCGGTCTCGCCGCGGGTGACCCGGCGGCGCCGTACCGGGCCGCGTTCGTCGCGATTGCGGTCCTGATGCTCCTGAGCACCCTGGACAGCCTGACCCTCCCCCGCCACGCGGGCGCGGAGGTCAGCCGGCCTGGCCGAGCACCAGCGGCAGAACGGCGCCGGCGCCGGCGAGCCTGAGGGCCCGCCCGGAGACGGTCAGGGTCCAGCGGCTGTCCACCAGGTCATCCACCAGCATGACGCTCTGGCCACGGATTCCCGCGAGCGCGTCCTCGAGCTCGGGTCCCACCACAAGCCGGTCCCAGACTCCGGCGAGCCGGTAGGCGCTGTTCCCGCCGCGTCCGCCGGTGGGTCCGCCGTGGTTGAGCTGCAGCTGGCCCAGGTACGGGATGCGGCCGATCTCGGAGATCCCGCGGGCCAGGGAGTCCACCAGCAGCGGCTTCCCGCGCGAGGGCAGGCTGATGATCGCGGCCGGCCGGCCGGCCCCGCTCCATCCCGGCGTCCGGGCGTCTCCGGTCCCCCATTCCCGGAGCACCTGGACGCAGGCCTGCAGCATCCCGGGGTCCACGGCCCCGTCCGGTGCGCCGGCGGCGAAGGCCTCGCGGAGGGCGCCGCCCCAGCCGAGGTCCGTCAGGCGGGCCAGCACCCGGCCGTCCGCGAGGGCCTCGTCCGGCTTGATCTTTCCCTTCACGGGCACGCCCAGGCGGTCCATGCCGCTGGGCCACTGCAGCCGCGGTTCCAGGACCACGCCGGACCGGCGGAGGGTCTGCCCGGCAGTTTCCGTGGCGGCCTCGGCGATATCGGCCCGGAACCAGCGGCCCGCGCAGTTGTCGCAGCGGCCGCAGGCGTGGGCTGTTTCGTCGTCCAGCACCGAGGTGATGTATTCCATCCGGCAGCCCGCGGTGTCCTGATAGATGACCATCGAGTCCTGTTCGTCCACCCGGGCCTCGGCGATCCGGCTGTACCGCTCGGCGTCGTAGTTCCACGGTTGTCCCGTGGAGCGCCAGCCGCCGCCGACGCGTTCTACGGCGCCGTCCACGGCCAGGACCTTCAACAGCAGTTCCAGGGGCGTGCGGCGCAGATCCACCCGGGCCTCGAGCGCCACGGTGGACACCGCCGTTCCGGCCTCGGCAAGGGCCGTCAGGACGCCGGCGGCCTTTTCCTCAGACGGCATGGACGCGGTGGCAAAGTATTGCCAGATGTCGCGGTCCTCGGACCCGGGCAGGAGCAGGACGTCGGCGTTTGCCGCGCCACGCCCTGCACGGCCCACCTGCTGGTAGTACGCAACCGGCGAGGACGGCGCACCCAGGTGCACCACAAAGCCGAGGTCCGGCTTGTCGAAGCCCATGCCGAGGGCCGATGTGGCCACGAGCGCCTTGACTTGGTTGTCCTTCAGGAGCTGCTCGGCGCGTTCCCGGTCCGCGGGGTCGGTGCGGCCGGTGTAGGCGAGCACCTCGTGCCCCGCCTCTGCCAGGAGCCGGGCGGTGTCCTCGGCCGCGGAGACCGTGAGTGTGTAGATGATGCCGCTGCCTTGCAGGTCCTGCAGGTGGGTCAGCAGCCAGCCCAGCCGTTCGCGGGAATCGGGCAGCGTCAGGACACCGAGCCGGAGCGAGTCCCGGCCCAGTGCGCCGCGGATGGTCAGCACGTCCTTGCCGAGCTGCTCCTCGATGTCGTGGACCACCCGGGAGTTGGCCGTGGCGGTGGTGGCGAGCACCGGGACGGTGTCCGGCAGCTGCGTGATGAGGTCCGCGATGCGCCGGTAGTCGGGGCGGAAGTCGTGGCCCCAGTCCGAGATGCAGTGGGCCTCGTCAATCACCAGCAGCCCTGTCCGGCGCACGAGCTCGGGGAGCTGGTTTTCCCGGAAGGACGGGTTGGTGAGGCGTTCCGGGGAGACCAGCAGCACGTCCACTTCATCGGCGGCGAGCTGTTCGCGGACCGTGTCCCACTCCAGCTGGTTCGCAGAGTTGATGGCGACCGCCCGCACGCCCGCCCGGGCCGCGGCCGCCACCTGGTCGCGCATGAGCGCCAGGAGCGGGGACACGATCAGGGTGGGGCCGGCGCCGCGGCGCCGCAGCAGCAAGGAGGCGACGAAGTACACGGCCGACTTCCCCCAGCCGGTGCGCTGCACCACCAGGGCCCGCCTGCCGCCGTCGACCAGTGCCTCGATGGCCTCGAACTGGCCGTCATGGAACTCCGCCTCGGGGTGGCCCACGAGTTCCCGCAGCACGCCCTGGGCCTGTTCCCGGGTCCCGGATACGCCGGCGGAATCGGCGGCAAGGGCAGCGTCGGAGGCGGAAAGGAGTGCAGCGTTCTGGTTATTGGCCATTGCTTCAGTATCCCAGCCCCCTCCGACAGCCACGAAGCCCGGGCGCCGGCCAAGTGGATAACCCGACGGGCAACCTTCTCGGACCGGCGTCCTCACCGCTCCTCCACAGGGCCGTGGAGCCGCAACGTAAGATAAGACGCGTGACTACGGACCAGACAAAGACTTTTGACCTCTCGGCCTCGTTCAAGGCCTACGACGTGCGCGGAATCGTGGGGCAATCCATCACCGCCGAGATCGTCGAGGCCGTCGGCGCTGCCTTCGTCGACGTCCTGGAGCTCGAGGGGCAGACCGTGCTGGTGGGCGGGGACATGCGCCCCTCCTCCCCCGAGTTCGCCAAAGCCTTCGCCAACGGCGCTGCCACCCGCGGAGCCAACGTCCAGCTGCTGGACCTGATCTCCACCGACGAGCTGTACTACGCGTGCGGCGCGCTGAACGCCGCCGGCGCCACTTTCACCGCCAGCCACAACCCGGCCGAATACAACGGCATCAAGATGGCCAAGGCCGGCGCCGTGCCGATTTCCTCCGAAACCGGCCTCAAGGAAATCCAGGCCCGCGCCGAGGAATACCTCAACACCGGCACCATCCCCGCGGCCGGCAGCACCGGCCTGATCGGCGTGCACGACGTCCTCAAGGGCTACTCGGAGTACCTGCGCACCCTGGTGGACCTGCGCGGCTCACGGCCGCTGAAGGTCGTGGTGGATGCCGGCAACGGCATGGCCGGCCTCACCACCCCGGCCGTGCTTGGCGATGCCCTGCTCCCCAAGCTGCCGCTGGAGATCGTGCCGCTGTACTTCGAGCTCGACGGATCCTTCCCGAACCACCCGGCCAACCCGCTGGAGCCGGAAAACCTGCGCGATCTGCAGGCCGCCGTCGTCGAACACGGCGCGGACATCGGCCTGGCGTTCGACGGCGACGCCGACCGCTGCTTCGTGATCGACGAAAAGGGCGAGCCCGTCTCGCCGTCGGCCATCACCGGCATGGTGGCCCGCCGCGAAATCGCCCGCGCCCAGGGCCTCGGCGAGGCCACGCCCACCGTCATCCACAACCTGCTGACCTCCCGAGCGGTTCCGGAACTCGTGGAACGCCACGGCGGCCGGCCCGTCCGCACCCGCGTAGGGCACTCCTTCATCAAGGCCGTCATGGCCGCGGAAGGCGCCATTTTCGGCGGGGAGCATTCGGCCCACTTCTACTTCCGCGACTTCTGGAATGCGGACACCGGCATGCTGGCAGCCATGCACGTCCTTGCCGCGCTGGGCGAGCAGGACGGCCCGCTCTCCGAGCTCGGCCGCGAATACGAACCGTACCGGTCATCCGGGGAGATCAACTCGGAAATCGAGGACAAGGCCGCCGCCGTCGAACGGGTCCGCAAGGACTTCCACAACGACGACGTCGAGGTGGACTACCTGGACGGCAGCACTTTCATCGCCACCGACGGCAGCTACTGGTTTAACCTGCGTCCGTCCAACACCGAACCGTTCCTGCGCCTCAACGTCGAAGCCACGGACACCGCCACCATGGAGCGCGTCCGCGACCGCGTCCTGGCACTGGTCCGGGGCTAGGCGTGGCCGCACATCCCGAGGAATCCTCCCACGACAACACCGGTTCCTGGCGCGATTCCGTGCCGGAAGCCAGCGCCACGGACCTGGAGAACCTGCTCGGCACCGGGGTCGGCGCCGCGCAGGAGCAGCTGGAGCGCAACGGCGGCTTCCTGCCGTTCGCCCTGGTGGTGCAGAACGACGGCGAAGTCCGGCTGGTTGCCGTGACACCGGCGGACGCGAACGACGGATCCGACGCCGACTTTGACGCGGACGCCATGATCCGGGACCTCCACGAGCTGCTCCGGCAGCACAAGGATGAGTTCCGGGCCGCCGCCGTGGTCTGTGACATCACGCTCCTCGAGGAGGACTCGGACGCCATTCACGTGGCGGCCGAGCACCAGGACGGCTCCCTGTTCGCGGCCGTCCTGCCGTACGCCGCGAACGCCGCGACGCACGAACTCGAATTCGGCCAGCTGGCCGCCGACACCAACGAGCCCGCCGTCTGGGTGGACTAGACCGGCCTGAGGCAGGGATATGAAGATCAATGCGTTCGCCGATGTGAGCCTGCGGGCCCTGCTGGTGCTCGCGGCCGCGCCGGACGGCGCGCTCGTGACCACCCAAAGCATCGCCGACGCCGTGGGCACGCCGTACAACCATGTCAGCAAGGCGATGGCGAAACTGCGCATCCTGGGCATGATCGACGTCGAACGCGGCCGCAACGGCGGCTCCCGGCTCAGTAGCGCCGGCCGGACCGCCACGGTGGGCCAGCTGCTCAGGCAGCTCGATTCCCGCCAGGATCCCGCCGACTGCATCGCGTCCGGCCGGACCTGCCCGCTCATCACCGAATGCCGCCTCAGGGCCGCGCTTGCCAGGGCCCGCGAGGCCTTTTATCGCGAACTCGACGGGATCGAGATCGCCTCACTGCCGACGGCGCGCCAGATGGCGCCCGTCTTCGAAATGATCGGGCTGCGCCCGGGGCTCTAGCCCCGCCAGCGCCCGGGCACCTACTCCAAGGCCGGGCTTCCGTTCCCCTGGACGTGGCGCGATTGGCCGCAAAGGAGTTGAGGGGGCGTCCGGTGGAACCGTAGGGTCTGAGACCCGCCGGGGACGGGCGTTAAGCACGACGACGGGTTCCCACAATCGCGCTTATAGGTGGGGACCCGTCGTCGTTCATTACCGTTGTTCCGTAGTGGAAAAACGTCAGCAGGCGTTATCCGTCTGAGCCGGCCGGCGTCGTCGTCGGCGCGTAGCCCTCGAGCTTGAGCGCGGCCACCGCGTACTTGCTGGTGAACGTGCCGTCGAAGGTGACCTTGGACGTGTCCACGCCGTTCTGCTGCTCCATCGCGAAGATCGTCTTGGGGCCGCCGGCGGGCATGAGGCCGTCAGGCAGGAACTGGCCCTTGTCGGTGTCCAGCGCCTTGACGTACTGGTCCTTGGAGATGGTGCTGTTCTGGACGAAGGATGAGGGCAGCTTGTCCGCGATATCCGCCGCCGAGTGGGTGCTGATCCAGTGCATGGTGTCAACGAGGGCGTTCACAACCTTCTGGGCCGCATCCTCGTGCGACTTGACCCAGTCGGACTGGGCAAGGACGCTGGCCGCCGGCCAGGAGCCGCCGAGCGCGGCCTTGGTGCCGTCCGAGGTTGCGAGGTCGATCGCGGAGACCGCCAGGTTCTTGCTCTCGAGCGCGCCGACGGTGGGCTGAGTTGTCATGACGCAGTCCGCGGACCCGCGCTGGATCGCGGCGATGGCAGTGGTACCAGCGCCCACGGCGATGGTGTGATAGTCGTTCTTCGTGACTCCGGCCTTGGCGGCGATGAACTGGGTGAGCTCGTCCGTTCCGGAGCCGAGGTCGGTCACGCCGACGGTCTTGCCCCTGAGGTCCGCCGCGGAGTGGACGTTGGCTTTGGGGCTGCACATGATGCGCTCACCCGGGGCGCTGGAGAGCTGCACGAGGTCGATGACATTCTTGCCCTTGGACTGGAAGTCGACGGTGTGGATGTACCACGCCCCTGCCATGTCCACCTGTCCGGACGCCATGGCTTCCTCCGCCCCGACGCCGCCATGCTGCTCCGTGGAGAGCTCGACATTCACCCCGTACTTCTTGTAGTTGCCGAGGCTTTCCGCGAGCTGGTACGGGAGGTAGATCTGCTTGTCGATGCCGCCGACCATGAGCTTGACCGTCGGCATCGTCGAGGTGTCCGCAGACGCCGTGCCGCCGGAACCGGTCGAGGCGGTGGAACTGGCCGTGGTGCTGCCGCCGCAGGCGGCGAGGCTGAGCGCAACCATGCCCAGGGCAGCGGTGGCGTAGATCTTGTGCTTCATCATTGGGGCACTTTTCCTTGTTCTCTTCATGGATATTGCGTTATGGACGGGTAGAAAATTTGTCAGATCGCCTGGGCTTCGGAACGGTTTGGCGGGCGCCACTTGAGGAGTGAGTGTTCCAGCAGGCTGATCAGGTATTCGGCCGCGAGCGTGATCACGGCAATGATCACCATGCACGCGAATACCGTGTTGGGATCGAAGGTGCCCTGGGCCTGGCTGATGATTAGGCCGATGCCCTGCTGGGCACCGAGCACCTCCGCGACCAGGGCGCCGATAATCGCGAACCCGAAGGCCGTGTGAAGGCTTGCGATGATCCACGTCATCGCCGAGGGGATGGTCACGTGAATCGCGACTTGGACCGGGGATGCCCCGAGTACGCGGACATTTGCGACCAGGTTCTGGTCCACCTCACGCACGCCCTGGAAGGCGTTGAAGAAGACTACGAAGAACACCAGCACCGCGGCGAGCAGGACCTTGGGGAACACTCCGAGGCCGAAGGCCACGATGAAGATCGAGCCGAGGACGATGCGGGGAATCGAGTTGACGATCCTGATGTACGGGCCGACGACGGCCGAGAGGTACTTGTTCGAGCCCAGCAGGATCCCGAGCACCACGCCGACGAACGTGCCGAGCAGGAAACCGAGGACGGCTTCTTCCATGGTGACCCCGAGGTTCTCCCAGATTGTCCCGAACGCTGTTCCCTCGGTGAAGAGCATCACCAGGCTATTCCAGATCTCGCTGGGCTGGCCGAAGAAGAACTTGTCCACCCAGCCTTCCTCGGTAAACCACTGCCACCCGCCCACCACCGCCACGGCGAGGGCGGCGCGGCCCACCCAGATGGCAGTCATGTGGCGCCGGTGCGACGCTTTTCCGGACTGCACGGCCGCTGCCTGCTGCTGCTCCTGCGTGTTCACCTTTTCCCCTTGCACAAGAGTGGTCATGCTGCTGCACCTGCCGATCGGGCGTAGGCACGGGTGACCTCGTCCTTGAGCGATTCCCAGATCTGGCCCTGAAGCTCAAGGAAGCGTTCCTCGTGGCGGATTTCCTGGACATTGCCGCGCGGCCGGGGCAGATCGATGTCGAAGACGTCCTTGACCGTGCCGGGGCTGCTGGTCATGATGACCACGCGGTCGGAGAGCGCCACGGCCTCGTCGAGGTCGTGGGTGATGAACAGGACCGAGGGCCGGAGCTCCTCCCAGAGCTTCAGCAGCTCGTTCTGCATAATGGCCTTGGTCTGCACGTCGAGGGCACCGAACGGCTCGTCCATGAGCAGGATCCTCGGGTTATTGATGAGCGCTGCGGCCATGGCCACGCGCTTGCGCATGCCGCCCGAGAGCTGATGCGGGTAGCGGTCCTCGAAACCGGCCAGCCCCACACGGCGCAGCCAGTCCCTGGCGAGCAAGGTGGCCTCGCGCTTCGGGGTTCCCAGCAGGATCGGCCCCATCATCACGTTGCTGAGCACGCTCTTCCAGGGAAAGAGCGCATCCGCCTGGAACATGTAGCTGACGCCGTCTGTGACACCCTCGACGGTGTTTCCGCCGACGCTCACAGAGCCCTCGCTGGGACGCTCCAGCCCGGAAACCTGGGCCAAAGTAGTCGACTTGCCGCAGCCCGTGGGGCCGACGATCGAGCAAAACTGCCCGGGTTCCACGGAAAGCGCTACGTCCCGGATCGCGGTAAACGTTTCACCCTTCGGCGTGAGGTAGCGCTTGGCCAGCCCGGTGATCTCAATGCCGGCATCGTCGCCAGCATCCCCAGGTGGGCGAATTCGATGGTTTACACCCATGGCGTAAAGCCTCTCTGTTGAATCGACGCCAGCCGCTTCATTTGCGGCGACGCCATTGTCCGGTGGATCCTTTAGCCATGCCTCGCAACTCTTCGCTCCGTGTGACATGAGTCATGATCAGTGCACTCACCCTAGAAAGGACTGCCGTGGTACAGCCACGCTTGCGTGCCTTGTGAGGGTTGTTAGCCTTCATTCATCTTTTGAACCTTTTGCTCGAAATGCCGCCCGATCTGCCTTGAACGCCGCCCGGGGCCAGCAGTGAGCAGCGCGCGGGCATGGTGGGGCGCCCGGCCGCTCGCATCGCAGATTCTCGTGTGGACGCTGGTGCTGATAGCGGTCACTGTGGCCCTGGGCGGCCTGGTCACCAACCGCATCACCGGCCAGGTACTCGACGAGCAGTTCCGCCTGCGTGCCCTGGGCGTCGCGGAATCGGTGGCACAGATGCCGGAGGTGGCCACGGGTGTGGCCACCGGCGATGCTGGCCACGAGATCCAGGCGGTGGCTGAACAGGTGCGCACCCGCGCCCAGACGGACTACGTGGTGGTTACCGACCGGTACGGGATTCGTTTCTCGCACCCCACGCCGTCGCTGATCGGGAAGCGCCTCGAGGAGCCTGTCGAGGTCCTCGACGGCCAGACCCACGTGGGTACCGACCACGGCAGCCTCGGCGACTCGGCGAACGCCAAGGCACCGATCCTGGACGCCTCGGGAAACGTCGTCGGACAGGTCTCGGTGGGCATCCTCGAGACGACCGTCAGCATGGAGCTCGAGCGGGACGCTGGGATCGTCGGCGGCTCCTCGGTGCTCGTTCTCCTGATCGGCGGCGCAGGTTCGTTCGTGCTGGCACGGGCCATCAAGCGCGCTACGTTCGGTCTCGAGCCTGCGGAGATCGCCTCGCTCCTCCAGGAACGGGAGGCCCTCCTGCACGGCATCCGCGAGGGCATGGTCGGAATTGACGACGCCGGCCGGGTGACCGTGATTAACGTCGAGGCACGGCGCCTTCTGGGCCTCGAAAACACTTTGCTCGACCGCCCGCTGGAGGAGCTTATCCCGGAGGGACGGCTCCGCGACGTCCTCACGGGTGAGGCGCCCGGCGCTGACCAGACGATCATCACAGACGACTCCCTTCTCGTGGCCAACCGCATGCCGGTAAGCGTTGGCGGCCGGAGCGTGGGCGCCGTCGTGACCCTTCGCGACCGCACCGAAGTGGAAGCGCTGGTGCGGGACCTGCGTGCGTTGGAGGGCCTCATGGCTGCCCTGCGCGCGCAGGAGCACGAGTACGCCAACCGCATGCACACGGTGGGCGCCCTCCTCCATCTGGGCGATATCGCGCAGGCGCGCACCTTCATCGCGGGCATCGCGGACACATCGCGCTCCCTCGGCGAGGGACTGCGTGCACGGATCGAGCCGCCCGAGCTCGCGGCGCTCATCTATGCCAAGATCACGGTGGCGGCCGAGCAGGATGTGCGCGTGGCTGTGTCCGACGAATCACTCCTTCGCGAACCGGGGCTCGGAACGCAGGATCTCCTGACAATCGTGGGGAACCTGTTGGACAACGCAATCGACGCCGTCTCCAGCCTCCCGGGACACCACGAAGTGACGCTTACCCTGGATGATTCCTCGGGCGTTTTTGTTTCGGTGACCGACACAGGACCGGGCGTGCCCGCGGACGCTGTGGACGACGTCGTACGCGATGGCTATACGACGAAAGCGGAACGGGCGGCCCAGGCCGGTGGCCCGGCCCTGCGGCGCGGCATTGGCCTGGCGCTCGTTGCGAGGATCGTGCGCCGCGCAGGTGGCACGATGGATGTGTTCGCCGGACCGGGCGGACGTTTCGAAGTGTGGATTCCGAAAGTTGGGGCAGAAGGATGATCCGGGTGCTGGTTGTCGACGACGACTTCCGCGTGGCGCGGCTGCACGCTGCACAGGTGGCGCATGTTCCGGGGTATGAGTGCGTCGGTGAGGCACACACCGTCGCCGAGGCGCGCGCCGCGATCGCGAGGGAGAGCCCCGACCTCCTGCTCTTGGACATCTATCTGCCGGACGAGGACGGAATCTCGCTCCTGCAGTCGCTGCGCGAGGCAGGCGAGGACGTAGACGTCATCATCATCACCGCGGCGCGGGATGTAGGAACCGTGCGTGCGGCGATGCGCGGCGGAGCGGTGTACTACCTCGTGAAGCCGTTCGGATTCGAGCAGCTCGTCGAGCAGTTGCAGGCCTATCAGAAGTGGCGCGCGGACGCGTTGTCACGGCGGATCACAGGGCAGACGGACATTGACGCGCTGTTTGCCTCACGGCGGGCTTCTGTGGCGCCCACTGCGGGTTCGAGCTCCGCACGGCGCCTCCCGCCGACTATGCAAAAGGTGCTCGATGCCGTGGCCGCGGCCGGCCGGCCTCTGGGCGCGCAGGACGTCTCAGACCTCATTGGCATATCCCGGCCGACGGCACAGCGTTACCTGAGCGAGCTCGAACGCAAGGACCGCGTGACCCTCCACCTCGAATATGGCACCACCGGCCGGCCAGTCAACACGTATATCCCCGCGCCCTCCCGCTAGCGCGTCTCATCTATATCGGCGCTGGCAAAGACGTTCACGAACGACACGCCCGAAAGCAGCCGATTTGCCACACTTTTCTACAGCGTGTAGAACTTAGGTGTAAATACTCGTATTTCAAATATTAGTATTTGCATCGCGGTCCGGTTGAAGACCCCGGGCCACTACCTCAGGAGTCAGCATGCTCTCGGACAAGTCCTTCCCGGTCATCGAGGCCACCCTGCCGCTGGTCGGTTCCCGGATCGGAGCGATCACCCCGAAGTTCTACGCCCGCCTCTTCGGCGCCCACCCCGAACTGCTGGACGGGCTCTTCAGCCGCGCCAACCAGCGCTCCGGCGCCCAGCAGCAGGCCCTGGCCGGAAGCATCGCCGCTTTCGCCAGCCACCTCGTGAACAACCCCGGCACCCTGCCGGAGACCGTGCTGTCCCGGATCGCGCACCGCCACGCGTCCCTGGGCATCACCGAACCGCAGTACCAGGTGGTCTACGAGCACCTCTTCGCTGCCATCGCCGAGGACCTGGCCGAGGTCATCACCCCGGAAATCGCCGAAGCCTGGACCGAGGTCTACTGGCTCATGGCGGACGCCCTGATCAAGCTCGAGAAGGGCCTCTACGCCGCCCAGGCCAACGGCAAGATGTGGACGCCCTGGAGGGTAGCCGCCAAGACCCCCGCCGGCACCGGCTCCATGACCTTCGCCCTCGAACCGGCCGATGACACCCCCGTCACCGCGGCCCTTCCCGGCCAGTACGTCAGCGTCAAGGTGACCCTTGCGGACGGCCTGCGCCAGGTCCGGCAGTACTCCCTCTCCGGCGACGCCGGCACTACCCGCAGCTTCACCACCAAGCTCGACGACGGCGGCGAGGTCTCCCCCGTGCTGCACAACAATGTGGAGGTGGGCGACGTTATCGAGATCTCCAACCCCTACGGCGAAATCACGCTCAAGGAGGGCGACGGTCCCGTGGTCCTGGCTTCGGCCGGGATCGGCTGCACGCCCACGGCGTCCATCCTGCGTTCCCTCGCGGAGTCCGGCTCGGACCGCCAGGTCCTGGTGCTGCACGCGGAAAGCACGCTGGACAGCTGGGCGCTGCGCTCCCAGATGACCGACGACGTCGAACGCCTCGACGGCGCCGATCTCCAGCTCTGGCTCGAAGAACCGCAGGCCGGCTCGAACGCAGGCTTCATGTCCCTGCGCGAGGTGGACCTGCCGGCCAACGCGTCCCTGTACCTGTGCGGTCCGCTGCCGTTCATGAAGAGCATCCGCAATGAGGCCATCAACGCCGGTATCCCGGCCACGAAGATCCACTATGAGGTCTTCGGCCCGGACATCTGGCTCGCCAGCTAAGTCCCCGACGGCGGCCCCGCACCTTTCGCAACAAAGGTGCCGGGCCGCCGTCGTCGTTAAGCTGGGCTGCCGTCGTGATCCGGCTTCGGCTTCCCGGACGGAACCTCCCTGCCCGTCAGGACGCGGGCGTCACCCCGGTGATCGTGTGGCCGAAGCGCAGCAGGTTGCCCGGGTCGTAGGTGGACTTCGCGGCCACCATCCGCTCGTACATTGCCGGCGACCATGCCCGCGCCCGGTCAGCTTCATCGCCGGGCGCGCCGTGGAAGTTCACCAACGTGTAGCCGGTGGAATAGGGAGCCATCGCGGCGAGGATGTCGCGGATGGACGCGGACACGGCCTCCGCGGCTTCCGGCACCTGGAGCCCGACAAGGAACAGCAGGAACGCCGCGTCGCGTCCGGACACGGCGTTCGGCGGCGCTCCTGGCCGGGACAATGCAGCGCGGGACAGCGCCCCGCCCAGCGGCCGAATCTCGATCAGGAGCAGCGGGCAGTCGGTGCCGTCCCCCGCCAGCCTGAGCAGTTCCGCGGAAGCCTCCTGGCCAAAATCCGTGAGCAACGCGCCGCCGTCGGTGAACGGGAGCGGATCCGCCGGGTCCATGTGGATCTGGTCGACGTCGAGGTAGCTCATGGGTCCGGCCATGTCCATCAGAGGGGTTGAGACTGCGCGCATCGGGGCAAGCAGCGCGTCGCCGGCCTCACGGTTTCCGAGGAAGGCAAAGCGCAGGTGGACCACAAACTGGCCGCGGAGGGGCGGCGGAACGAAGTCCATGTCCGGAAGCCGCAGCAGGGAGATCGACGGCGAGGCGTCGTCAGGCAGCGTGGGCAGCCACTCGCGGAATGCGGTCAGAACCGGCGCCGCGTCCACCCCGGGATAAATGATCCCTCCGCCGTAGAAATCCCCGAGCGGAAAGAGGTTGAACTCAAGTGCCGTGACAATCCCGAAGTTGCCCTTGCCCCCGCACATCAGCGCGAACAGCTCGGCTTCGGTCTCGGCGTCGATCCGGCGCAGCGCGCCATCGGCGGTAACCACGTCCATGCTCCTAACATGATCCGCCGCGAAGCCATGGGCACGTCCGAGCACGGGCAGCCCGCCGCCGACCGTGTACCCCACGACGCCGACGTCGGTGCTCGAGCCGTGCAGTCCGATCAGCCCATGGGGGACGCTCGCCTCCAGGACACTCCGCCACTTCACCCCGGCGCCGACCCGTGCGGTGCGTTCTACCGGATCGATGGTCAGTTCCTGCAGGCGTCGTGTGTTGATGAGCAGGCCGCCATCGATCGCCGAATCGGCGCCGTGCCCGGTGGACTGGACGGACACCGGAAGCCGGTGCTCCGCCGCCCATTTCACTGCGGCTGCCACGTCCCGCGCGTCTGCGGCGCCTACAACGACGTCGGGCCGGTGGATGGTCGCGACGTTGAAGGCGAACGTCTCGGCCGCGAATTCTTGGCTGTCGGGCAGCGCGACCGGGCCGCTGACAGCGTTGGACAAGGCATGGATGTCGTCTTTGACAAGCAAGGGGAACTCCTGAAGTCTCGCTGACTGGTGGAATGCGGCCAAGCCTAGGGGCGCGCCGGAAGGTGGCCTAGGGACCTAAGTCCCGGCGGAGCCGGGACTTAGGTCCCCGGCACAACGAAAACGGCGGTCCCGCACCCTTGAAAGGTGCGGGACCGCCGTCGTTGTCGCAGTGCCGGCTGCCAGCGCCGGCCGCTACTGCTGGGGTATTGCTACTGCTCGGCCGCCATGCGGGCCTTCAGGCCGTCGAGCTCGGCCTGCAAGGCATCGGGCAGCGAGCCGCCGAAGTTGGCGAACCAATCCTCGATGGAGGCCAGCTCGGTGGCCCACTCGGCCGGATCAACGCGGACAGCCTCTTCAACCTGGGCGGGCGTCATGTCCAGGCCGGTGAGGTCGATCCCGTCAGCGGTGGGGACGAACCCGATGGGGGTCTCCACGGCGTCGGCCTTGCCCTCGAGGCGTTCGATGGCCCACTTTAGGACACGGGAGTTGTCACCGAATCCGGGCCACGCGAAGCCGCCCTCGGAATTGCGGCGGAACCAGTTGACCAGGAAGATCTTGGGCAGGCGCTCCGGGTTGGCCTTGGCGGACAGGTTGACCCAGTGATTCAGGTAATCGCCTGCGTCGTAGCCGATGAAGGGCAGCATCGCCATTGGATCCCGCCGGACAACGCCGACAGCACCGGCGGCCGCGGCCGTGGTCTCGGAGGACAGGGTGGAGCCCATGAAGATGCCGTTGGACCAGCTGCGCGCCTCGGTGACCAGCGGGATGGTGGTCTTGCGGCGGCCACCGAACAGGATCGCGGAAAGTTCCACGCCGTCCGGGTTGTAGTACTCCTCGGCCAGCATGTCGATCTGGTCGATCGGCGTGCAGAAGCGGGAGTTCGGGTGGGCAGCGGGCTTGTCCGACTCGGGGGTCCAGGAGTTACCCTGCCAGTCGGTCAGGTGCGCGGGCACTTCCTCGGTCATGCCCTCCCACCACACGCCGCCGTCGTCCGTGAGGGCGACGTTGGTGAAGATGCTGTGGCCCTTGGCAATGGCGCGCATTGCGTTGGGGTTGGTGCCCCAGCCGGTTCCCGGTGCCACGCCGAACAGGCCGGCCTCAGGGTTGACGGCGCGGAGCTCGCCTTCCTTGCCGAACCGCATCCACGTGATGTCGTCGCCGAGGGTTTCGACCTTCCAGCCCTCGATGGTCGGATCCAGCAGGGCGAGGTTGGTCTTGCCGCAGGCCGACGGGAACGCGGCGGAGACGTAGTAGTTCTTCTTCTCCGGCGAGGTCAGCTTGAGGATGAGCATGTGCTCGGCAAGCCAGCCTTCGTCGCGTGCCATTACCGAGGCGATGCGCAGCGCGTAGCACTTCTTGCCGAGCAGGGCGTTGCCGCCGTAGCCGGAGCCGAAGGACCAGATGGAGCGCTCCTCCGGGAAGTGGACAATCCACTTATCCGGATTGCAGGGCCAAGGGACATCAGCCTGGCCGGGGGCCAGCGGGGCGCCGAGGGAGTGCAGTGCCGGGACGAAGAACGCGTTGGTCGCGGTGATCTTGTCGAGGACCTTGGTGCCGATAGTGGCCATGATGCGCATGGAGGCCACAACGTAGGCGCTGTCGGTGATCTCGACGCCG
Source organism: Arthrobacter sp. 10N43 (assembly GCF_056394525.1). NCBI lineage: Bacteria > Bacillati > Actinomycetota > Actinomycetes > Micrococcales > Micrococcaceae > Arthrobacter > Arthrobacter sp. 10N43. Next base: position 85,051 of record NZ_JBFTIA010000003.1, read on the forward strand.
AACTTGGGGTCCTCGGCGTCCAGGTGGCCCATGACGAACGGGATCACGTACATGGTGCGGCCGCGCATGGAGCCGGCGAACAGGCCGCGCAGCTTTTCCTTCATCTGCGCCGGGGCCATCCAGTTATTGGTGAAGCCGGCGTCGTGCTCCTTCTCGGAGCAGATGAAGGTCTGCTCTTCGACGCGGGCTACGTCGGCCGGATCGGAGAACGCCGCGAAGGACTTGGGGAACAGGTCCTCGTTCAGCCGGGTCAGGGTGCCTGCGGCAACGAGCTCGTCGGTGAGCCGGGTGTTTTCCTCGTCCGACCCGTCAACCCAGTAGATCCGGTCCGGCTGGGTAAGTTCAGCCACCTCTTCTACCCATGCCAGCAGACCGGCATGTGTGGTGGGTGCTTTTTCAAGCAACGGCAGTCGCGCCAGATCTCCCATTACGGTTCCCTTCCTCGGGTTCAGTGGTGTGCCTAAATGCTAGGTCGAGCCGAGGGGCCGGTTTCCGGCCCGGACATGGGATGACCTGGGCGGCGCAATTCAAAAACCCCGGAAATTCAAGGAACTGACCGGCCCACACGGGCCGTTTTTGTGACTAAGGTCACGTAGACCGGTCTAGTCGGCTAAATTACACCCCCCTCGATTTGTAACTGGGCGCGGCCTCGCGTAAAGTAATTCGAGGTTCGGGGAGCGAGAAGTTCTCCAAGAGCCGAGAATGCGCCCATAGCTCAGCTGGATAGAGCGTCTGTCTACGGAACAGAAGGTCAGGGGTTCGAATCCCTTTGGGCGCACAGAAGAAAAGATCCGCCCCGGTTCGCCGGGGCGGATCTTTTGTTTAACCGCCTCCTGCAGGCGTGAGAGTCAATGGCTGCCCGGGCCAACTTCAGCCCGGGCAGCAGTGATCAGGCCGACGTCTGGGCAATGATGGTGCGGATACCGTCGAAATGGGTGCTGAGCCGCTCGGCGGCCAGGGTCTTGTCCGCGGAGGCGACGGCCTCATAGATCCCCCGGTGCTGCGCGGCCGTTGCGACGAGGTCGACGGCGTACGGACCGCCGAGTTCGAGATGGATCCGGCGGTAGACCTTCCAGAAGACGTCCATCAGGCTGATCAGGAGATCGTTGTTCAGCGGCTCGAAAAGCCTGCGGTGGAACTCGGCGTCGGCCTCAATGAAAGGCTCCCCGGCAGCGGCCAGCGCCTCCATCCGGTCTACGGATTCCTCGACGGCGGCCAGCTGTTCCGCGCTGATCCTGTCCATCGCGGCGCCGACCAGGCCGGATTCGAGCGCCTGGCGGACCTCCACGAGCTGCAGGGCTTCCTGACCGTGATGGCGCAGCGACAGCCGTGCCCGGAAGGTAAGCCCGTCCGTCAGGGCTTCGAAATTGCTGGGCGCCACGAACATGCCGAAGCCGTGGCGGATTTCGATCACCCCCAGTGCCTGGAGCGCCTTCAGGCACTCCCGCAGCGTGTTGCGGCCGACGCCGAGGGCCGATGTGAGCTCGTTCTCCGTGGGCAACGGGTCCCCGGGCACAAGATCGCGCTCCAGGATCAGCTCCAGGATGTCGGACTGAAGCGCGCGGAGCCGCGCCTGGGCACTGAATCTCGCCAGCGGAACGCTGCTGCCCCGTGCGGTGGTGCCTGCAGTGTTGCCGGCCGTGGTGCCTGCAGAGGTGCCTGTTGTCATGTTGCGTGCGGCCATGCCGCCTCCTCCCCCAATATGGTCCCAACAGTAGCGACCGCGCCCGGTCCTGCAAAGAGCGTTGCCCGGCACGTTACGCCGGGAACCGGCGCCGGCAGCGCCCGGAACGCCAGCCCGGATCCGGTCATGGCCCCGGCGTAGGCTGTTGCCATGACGGCACAGCTTGAGCGGGAATTCGATGTCATTGTGATCGGCGCAGGCGCGGTGGGCGAAAACGTGGCGGACCGCGTGGTCCGCGGCGGCCTGACAGCGGTGCTCATCGAGGCCGAACTGGTGGGCGGCGAGTGCTCATACTGGGCCTGCATGCCGTCGAAGGCACTCCTGCGGCCGGGCACTGCGCTGCACGGCGCGCAGACCGTCCCCGGTGCCCGGGAAGCTGTCACCCGCACCCTGGATCCGGCGGCGGTCCTGAAGCGCCGGGACTACTTCACCTCGAACTGGCAGGACGACGGCCAGGTCAAATGGGCGGAGGACACCGGGATCGAACTGATCCGCGGCCACGGCTGGATCACCGCTCCGCGGCAGGTCGAGGTGGCAGGGCTGGACGGCAACAGCTACGCACTGACGGCCCGGCACGCCGTGGTGCTCGCCACAGGGTCCACCCCCAACCAGCCGCCGGTCGAGGGGCTTCAGGACGTCGAATACTGGACCACCAGGGAGGCGACCTCCGCCCAAACGGTTCCAGCGCGGCTTGCGGTCCTGGGCGGCGGTGTTGCCGGCGTCGAACTCGCCCAGGCCTACGCCCGCCTCGGCGCCTCCGTGACCCTCGTGGCCCGCGGCAGCCTTCTGGGTGCTTTCCCGGAGCAGGCTGCCGAGCTGGTGGCGGCCGGGCTGCGCGCCGACGGCGTCGACATTCGCCTGCACACCGGCACGCGGAGCGTGCACGAGAACGACGACGGCTCGCTCACCGTTGTGCTCGACGGCGGCCCCCAGGTTGACGGCAAGGGTGACCACAAGGGCAGCACGGACGCGGGCTCCGCCGCCAGCCCGGACCAGGGCCTGGCCCAAGGACATACCGTCACGGCGGACAAGCTGCTCGTCTCCACCGGACGGCATCCCTCCCTCGAGGGGCTCGGCCTGGACAGCGTCGGGCTCTCCGCGCCGGAGGGCAAGCCCCTGAGGCTCACCACCGATTCCACCGGACTAGTCCACCACGCAACTGACAACGCGGTGTCCGGCAGCCCGTGGCTCTACGCGGCCGGCGACGCCGCCGGACGTGCTCTGCTGACCCACCAGGGCAAATACGGCGCCCGGGCCACCGGCGACGCCATTGCTGCCCGGGCCAAGGGCGAACTCACCGGCGAAGCGGCCCCCTGGACCACCTTCGCCCAGACCGCATATGAGCACGCGGTGCCGAATGTGGTGTTCACCGACCCGGAGTTGGCGAATGTCGGCCGGACCTTGGCCCAGGCGGAGAAGGACGGCTTCCGGGCCTCCACGGTGGAGCTTCCGATCCAGGTGGCCGGCTCCTCCCTGCACGCCGAACACTATGAGGGGTGGGCGCAGCTGGTCATTGATGAGGACCGCAAGGTGCTGCTGGGCGCCACGTTCGCCGGCCCGGATGTCGCTGAACTCCTGCACGCCGCCACCATTGCCGTGGTGGGGGAAGTGCCGCTGGACCGGCTGTGGCACGCCGTGCCCTCCTATCCCACTATCAGCGAGGTCTGGCTCCGCCTGCTGGAGGAGTACGGCCTCTGAACCGGCCCGCGACGCACCCGGCGCCGCAGCCCCGGACCCCTTCGGCGGCCGCGGACCAAAGCGCCGGCGCGTCTGTTTCATCACACCGGACCCATTCTATTTGAACTGACCAGTCAGTTTAGTTAGCCTTGAGGCAGACATTGTTTCTGCGAAAGGCCTGCTTTGCTCTGCGTACAACAGCTCTCCGTGACCGGCCGGCGGGATGACCTGCTGCCGGCCACCTCGTTGGAGGCCGCGCGTGGTGAACTCCTGCTCGTCGAGGGTGTCCGCCAGGACCAGCGGACGGCCCTTGCCCTGGCCCTCAGCGGACGCATGAGGCCCTCCTCAGGGATCGTGAACTGGGACGGAAACGCCCGGATCAAGGTGCTCCGGCAGGCCAGCAGCGTGGTCGACTCCCCCGGCGTCAACGAGCCCGAACAGCACCTGAGCGTCCACGACCTCGTCACCGAGGACCTGGCCCTGGTGCCGCGCCGCCACCGGGGAGCCCTGCGCAGCACGCCCTGGCTGACGCTCAACAAGTTCGACGATATCGCCGGGCTATGGACAGAGCAGCTGCCGGCGGCCCGGCGGACCGGGCTCCTCACGGCACTCGCCCTCGCCAATCCGGACACCGAACTCCTGGTGGTGGACTCCCCCGACCGGCACAGCGGCGATGTGGACGACTGGCTGCCTCGGCTGCAGGAACTGGCGTACGACGCCGGCCGGCCGCTCGCCGTCGTCGCCACTGTCACCCGCATCCCGGACGGCTGGACCGGACCCGCCGTCGTGATCGGCAACGCCGTCGCGCAGGCCGAACCCCACCCAGGCGACTCAGCCGAGACCCTCCTGCCCGAACCTCTCCTGCCCGAAACCCTCCTACCCGAAACAGAGGACGCAAAGTGACTGTGCTGCGGCTGGCCCGCTCCGAGCTCAAACGCATGACCGGCGGTCTGCTGCCCAAGCTGACCATCCTGGCCCTGGCCCTCGTTCCGCTGCTCTACGGCGCCGTGTACCTCTACGCGAACTGGGATCCGTACGGCAAGCTGAACCAGATCGATGCCGCCCTGGTGGTCCAGGACACCGGCGCCACGTCCGCGGACGGCACCCGGTTGGAGGCCGGCCGAAAGGTCGCCGAAAGCCTCGTGGACGGCCACGTCTTCAACTGGAAGACCGTAGCCAGCACGGACGAAGCGGACCAGGGTGTCAGCAACGGCACCTACGCGTTCGCCCTGAAAATCCCGCAGGATTTCTCGAAGAACCTGGTCTCCCCGAGCAGCTTCGACGCCGCCAACCAGGCCATGCTCAATGTCACCACCAACGATGCCAACAACTATCTGCTGAGCACCATCGTGGACAAACTGACCACCGCCGTGCACACGACGGTCGCCAAAGAGGTAGGCGAGGAGACCGCCAACAAACTCCTCACCGGATTCGGCACCATCCACACGCAGATGCTCAAGGCCTCCGATGGCGCAGGCCAGCTCGCCGACGGCGTCGCCCGGCTCCACGACGGCACAGTGACCCTGCACCAGGGCACCGGCGAGCTCAAAAACGGCGCCACCGAGCTGTACAACGGCCAGGTCAAGCTCCGGGACGGCGCCAACTCACTCAATGCCGGGACCGGCCAGCTCAGCAGCGGCCTCACCCAGCTCAAGGACAAGACCGCAGCCCTGCCCGCCGACGCCCAAAAGCTGGCCGACGGCGCCGCCCAGGTGGCCGCGGGCAACGCCGCGCTCAGCACCGCGCTCGACACCACAGTGCAGGCCATCCCCGGACAGCTCGCAGCCGCCGAACAGGCAGCGCAGCAGGCCGCCGCGCAGGCCCAGCGGAGCAGGGTCGCGGCTTCCGCGGGCCGCCTGGTCGCCGCCGGAGTCCTGAGCCAGGAGCAGGCCGACAAGGTAATGGCCGACGTCGACGCCACCCCTGCGCCGCCCGCTCCGCCGGCCGCTGGCGCGGCGGCTTCCTCAGCCGCAGCCAAACTGCAGACGGCCGCCGCCCAGGTCCGGAAACTGGCTGACGGCTCCGCAGCTGTCAGCGACGGCGCCGCGCAACTGGCCGGCGCCGCGCCGGCCCTCAGCAACGCCGTAGCCAAGGCCTCTGCCGGAGCGGACCAGCTCGCCAGCGGTTCGGCGGCCCTCGCCGCCGGCGAGCAGACTGCCGTCGACGGCGCCGGCAAGCTGGTGCAGGGGGCACAGAAGCTCGACGACGGCGCGGCGCAGCTGGAAAGCGGCGCGGCGACGGCCTCCGACGGCGCCGGAACACTCGCCGCGGAACTCGCCAAGGGCGCCGGCCAGGTCCCCAACCCCGACGACGCCCAAAAGGACAGCCTCTCGAAGGTCATGGCCGACCCCGTCGCCGTAAGCAACGTCTCACAGGCCAAGGCCGGGTCCTACGGCGCCGGGCTGGCACCGTTCTTCCTCACGCTGGCCCTGTGGATCGGCGTCTTCATGCTGGTCCAGGCGATGCGCCCGGTCACCCAGCGCGCGCTGGCCTCCAATGCACCGGCCTGGAAAATTGCCGCCGGCGGCTGGCTTCCGTTCCTGGCGGTGTCCGCCGTCCAGGCGAGCCTGCTGACCCTGGTGGTGGACGTGGGCCTCGGACTGGACCCCGCGCACCCGGTGCTGATGTGGTTCCTCATGCTGGCGGCCGCGATGGCATTCAGCGCCATCATCCAGGGCGTTGTGGCGCTGCTGGGCTCGCCCGGCAAGCTGGTGGTGCTGATCCTGCTGGTGTTGCAGCTGGTCTCCTCGGGCGGCACGTTCCCGTGGCAGACCACGCCCGAGCCGCTGCACGTGGTGCACCAGATCCTGCCGATGGGCTACGTGGTCAGCGGCATGCGGCACCTGATCTACGGCGCGGACCTGGCCATCATCCTGCCCACCATGCTGGGACTGGTTGGCTACACTTTGCTGGGACTGGCAATGTCCACCCTTGCCGTCCGCAAGAACAAATACTGGACCCTCAAGACGCTGAAACCGGAGATCGCCGTATGACCATCAGGCACAGCGGGGACGGTGTGGCGGACTCCGGGGACGCCGAGAAAAAGCTCCGGCCCGCGCGCACGAACGCCACCAAGCAGAAACTGTTCGAGGCGTCCATGGAGCTGATCGGAGAGCGGGGAGCGGCGGGCGTGACGGTCGACGAGATCGCCACGGCGGCCGGGGTGTCCAAGGGCACGGTGTATTACAACTTTGGCAGCAAGTCAGACTTGATTGCCCAGCTGTTGCGCCACGGCGTGGACATCCTCATGGCACGGCTCCTGAGCGTCCGGGACGACTCCGCCGATCCCCTGGCCGCCATGGAGGAGATGATCGGCCAGGCCATGGACTTCATGGCCGAGTACCCGTCCTTCGCCCGGCTCTGGGTCAGTGAGAACTGGCGGACGCCCAGTGAATGGCAGGACACTTTCGCGGAGCTCCGGGGGCGCCTGCTCGCAGTGATCGGCTCTGCCATCGACGGTGTCGCCGCCGTCTATCCCGTGGATCCCGCCGTGTCCCGGGGCAGCCTGGAGACGGCCATCTTTGGCGCCTGCTTCGTGGTTGGCCTGGACCGCCAGACGTACAACCCGGAGCGGACCAGGCAGCAAAGTGTGGCGGCAATTATGTCCTCCATGCGCGGCTACGTCGTGAAGCAGCCGCCCGCTCAGGCATGATTGTTCACATGCGTCACATGGGTACCAACGGAAAGATCGCCATCGGGGCGTTCATCACCGCACTGGCCCTCCTGGTCCTGACCGGCGTCACCCTGCACGAATGGGTGCTTGTGTGGTTCATCGGCGCGTCCGCCACGGCCTACGTGGCCTGTGTGGCAGAGGTGGTAGTCAGGCGCCGGCACAAGACGCTGATCGCGAGCGGAGTCGGTAGCAGCCTCTTTATCGCGTTCGGTATCGCGTTCCTGCGCCAATGGGGGTTGGCATTCAACCCCGATCCTGATGCCCTGTCCACACACGTTGATTCCGAGCATCCGGATTTGTACTTCTATCTCGCCGCGGCCGCCGGAGCCGTCACCTTGCTGCTGCTGTTCGCCGGCACCGTCCTGCCCGGCAGGAACCGCGGCCGGCGCGCCCCGGGCTACGCTCCGCGGCGCCGTCCGGCGCCCGTTGCACGGGGCGCGGGGACGAGGTCCGCCAGCCCGCGGCCGTCCGCCTCGCGTCCGACGCCGAGGGGAACCGCCGCACGCCCGGCGGCTACTCGGGCCGCAGGCCGGCCCGCAGCCACGTCAGCAGTGAAGTCACCCGCGAAGCCACCGGTCAGGGCGGCCTCCGGAAAGCCGCCCGCGGCAAAGGCGCCGGCCAAGTCCCCGGCAAAGCCGCCTGCCGCCAAGTCTCCTGCCCGGACCACCTCCCGCCGCTGAGTGCGGGCGCCCGGAGGCTCAGAGGTTCCGCGGCCTGTCTTCCCGGGGATTGGTGTCCGGCCCCGGAGTGGTGTCGGTGCTGGGTACGTCCTCGCGGCTGCGCTGTTCGTCGGACATGTGCTCATTGGACATGTCCTCGCGGGGCACCTGATCGCCGGATGCCGGGTCGGCGGTTGTCCTCTCGGAACGCAGATCCGCCCGCGTCGGCATTTCCCCGGCCTGGCCCTCACGTTCAGAGGTGACCACGTCGGGATCGATTTCATCGGCCTTGCGCAGTTGTTCCTGCGCGCCGGAGCGGACGCTTTGGGCCTCTTCCTTGCTGCTGAGGGCTTCCTTCCGCTTGCGCTCGGCCTCGAGGGCGGCCTCCTGCGCATCGGCCTCGGCACGGGCCGCCTTGGCCTCCCGTTCCCGCGCAGCGAATTCGTCAGCCTTGGCCTGTTCGCGCATCTCGGCAGCCTTGTTCCGGTCCGCGGCCACCTTGCGCTTGCGGCTGATCATGACTGCCACCGCCACAATGGCCAGCACCACAACGATGCCGACAATAATTCCTATGAGCTGCCCTGAATCCACGTTGACTCACCCTCTTCTCCGGTTGCCTAACCTGCCCCAATAACCGCTGGACAAACCACATCAGCAATCAGCAACAGTAAACCGCAGAACAAGGCCGGTAGCCATGGTTTCAGGCACCCCAGTGCGGCCGGCCAGCGGCTATTTTGCGCGGGGAACCTTGAAATGGGTCAGTCTGGCGTCCTGCCCGTCCAGTTCGCCCCAGGACTTCTCCGTTTCCAGGACGGTCAGCCCGCTGGTGGGATAGCGGTTGGCGGCGTCCATATAGGCATCGTGATCGGAGTCGCGGGACGCCAGGTGCATGGCGAGGTCCTGCACCCCGGGCATGTGCGCTATCACCATCAGCGTGGTTACGGTGTCCGGGACGTGGTTGATCACCGCCAGCATGCGCAGTGCGGACGCGGCATACAGTCCGTCCTCGAGCTTGGGTGTCGGCGCTTTGTCCCCGAGCGCGTGGCACACCCAAGTGCAGGTCTGGCGGGTCCGCAGGGCGCTGGAGCACAGGATGAAGTCGGGGACCACTCCGTGTTTGAGCAGCCATCTTCCGGCGACGGGGGCGTCCTTGTGGCCGCGCTCTTCAAGCGGCCTTTCGTGATCGGCCACCCCGCCGGGCCAGTCAGACTTGGCATGCCTCATGATCACCAGTCGTTTGATGTGATGCTCGCTCATGCCCACAATCCTAGTGTGGCGCCTCGTCCCCGGGACTGCGCCCGGCCAGCGGCCGGCTCAGTCTTCAAGGACGAAGGTCACCTCCAGCACCACATGCCAGGCAACGGCCGCGCCGTCGCTGATTTCAACCTTCTGTTCCTTCACCCACGCCCCCGTGACATTGCGCAAGGTTTTGTTGGCCCGATCGATGCCCTCCTTGATGGCAGCATCAAACGAGGTCTTCGAGTTCGCACTCAAGGTAGTAATCCGCGCTACAGACATCTCTTCCTCCCAATAGTCGGCTCAACGACCAGAGACTACGCCGGACCCAGGAAACGCAACAGAGTCCAACAGCGCCCCACGGTGGCGGCTTCGCCGGATTTGGGGCCGTGCCCGCTTCGCGGTGCCCGCCACGCCGCGGCCCCAAAATCCGGCCTCGCCGCCTCAGCTGCGGAGTCACCAACAAGACAACCCAGCCGTGGAGGCACATGCCCGTCAGCCAGCCCGCGGAAGCCCCCGCCACACTGTGGGGAACGTAGCCGTCGGCGGAAGCGAAGCGGTTTTCCGCGTAGTGCCGCATCGCCGACTGAGGAACGAAGGAGGTGTCTAAGGCACGGCGGAAGGCCGCTGAAGCTTTCGGAAACGCGAAAGCGCCCGCCCCACGAGGGACGGACGCTTTGCGCGGACCAGGAAAGCTAGATCGAGTATTCCGGAGCGGCCCAGACGACAACCTCGGGGTGCTCGTAGAAGCGGTAGCCCTGGCCGCGGACGGTGCGCACGGTGTTGGCGAGGCGGCCAAGCTTGGAACGCAGGCGGCGGATGTGGACGTCGATGGTCCGCTCGTTCGGGACCTCTTCGGCGTTCCGCCACAGGCCCTCGAGGAGCTCATCGCGGCCCACGGTGCGGGTGCCGTTCTCTACCAGGTAGTTCAGGAGTTCGAATTCCTTGAACGTCAGGTTCAGGGATTCGCCGTCGAGGTGCACTTCACGGCGGGCGAGATCAATCAGCACACCGGAGGGCCGCGGATCCTGCGGCTGCTGCAGGCGGGCGGTCTCGGTCCGCTGGCGGGCACCCGCGGTCGGGTCACCAAAGGTCGAACGGACGACGTCGAGGGCGGAACCCGGGGCGCTGGCCGGCGCGACGGCGACGGCCGCGTAGCTTTCGGCGCCGGCAACAAGCGACTGGGCGTAGGCCCGGATTTCCTGGGCAAGTTTGGCAATCGAGGTGCCGGCCGCTGCTGCGGTTTCTTCGTCGATCCCCATGTAGAGCACGAAGCCGCGGGCGACGTTGTCGCTGGGGGCCGAACGGACCGGGCTGCCGGCGCCCGGAGCGATCACCGGGGTGGGCGCAGTGGTGGGGGCGGGCGGAACGGCGCGGAGCTGGCCGTAGGAGTCAGGGTTGTAGCCCTGTGCTGCATATCCGGGGGCCGGGAAGCTGCCGGTGGAACCGGCGGGTGCGAACGCGGAGCGGCCGCCAAAGCCCTGGCGGATCCCGGAGGGCTGACCGGCCTTGCTGGCGTTACGGACGGAGATGTGGACGTATCCGGATGCAACTGACATGGAATGCTTACCTCAATGTGAATGGCCGTCATCGCGGCTCGAATGCTTCTTTCCCCGCAATGAAACTGGGGAGGGGCGCCCGACTCTGGGCTGGGGGGCGAATGCCTAGAAACTCTCAGGGGTGTAAAAGTTAGGCGTGCATTCGACAACAGCGCATCTCGGTACCAGCGGGTGTGCTGATCCAGATAGCTGCGGCTGCAGGTGCTGTTGAGTTCTTGTTCACAATTGAAGTGTGCAACGTAACAATGCGAACGTGCAAGTAACAATGGACCGCAGGTTCCACATAGTGAGACAGATCGAGGAATTGTAGCGCAAGTCACAATTCTGCCCCGGGAATAAAATAACAAGCGTTTTTCCCACCCAGGAGCCCGAAGGCAAATTTCACCGAAGATTATTCGACCTCAATAGCCGGACAGCCGAAAAGATTCACAGCACGGCAAATCGGCAAAACGGAGTGTCCCCGCCGTTCCCAGCGGGGCGGTCCACGGAGTGGTCATGCCGACGGTGCCGCCTGGCGGGGCGGCAAAGTCGGCTTCGGCGGGATCAGTCGGCTTCGGCCGGGTCAGTTGGACTGGCCAGTGGCGGTCGCCGCGACAATCATGACGGACGTTGCCGTGTAGCCGGAGCCGTCCTTCGCCGCCACGATCCGCACTGTGCCGCCTGCAACGATGTCCGCCACGCTCAGCTGGGTGCCCGTACCGCCGGCCTGCTGGCGCCGCTGTTGCAGATTACTCACCACCACATCGCTGCCCAGGGCATAGCTGCGAGTGAACCCGTCACTGCTCTTGACCGTGACGGAGGACGAGCTGACCTCGCTCACAATGCCCAACTGCTCGGCCATGGTGGTGTACTCGCTTCCTTGCAGCACGACGTATTCGGCATGCACTGCCGAGGAGAGCCCGCCCATCCCGCCGGCGGCGAAGTTGCCGGGACCGCCTTGCCCGGGCATTCCGCCCGCCGCGGCGCCGCCTTGCGCCGAGCCGGGTATGCCGGGCGCGAAACCCTGGCCGCCCGCAGCCCCACCGGCCCCGCCCGCGGCGCCTGCCGCCCCGTTGGCCGCGGCCGAACTTGAGGTCAGGGCATAGACCCCGGCACCTGCACCGACTGCCAGGACCGCTGCGGCACCGGCGACGACGAGCCCGCGCTTGAGCGTCCAGGGGCTTGCCGGAGCGGTCTTGGTGCCCGCCCGCGGCGCACCCCAGCCTGTTGCACCCGTGGGTGCCGTATGTTTCTGCTGCGGCATACCCCACCCCGGCGCCGAAGCCGGAACTTGCGAGATCTGGGGCGCGCCCCAGCCGGGTGCAGGGTCCGCCGCCGGCTGCCCGCCGACGGGCTTGCCGCCGTCGTACTGGCCGTCGTCGTACTGGCCGGCCGCCTGCGGCGCGCCGTCGTATGGCCCGCCGGCCTGCGGTGCGGCGCCAAGCTGTCCGGCGCCCGCGGGCGTGGTCACAGGTGCGGGCGTCGCAGCGTTGCCGGGGGCGGGTTCTGGGGCTGGTCCGGAACCGGCTCCGGGATGCTGACCGCTCATCGTGTTTCTCCTTCATGGTGCGGATCGGTGTTCACCCCAGCGTGCTGAGCGATCCTGTGCCTGGGCTGTGCAGGCCGACAGCCCGGCCTGTGACCTTGGGGCAGGACAACGAACGGACATCTTCGGTGCTGCCGCAGCGGCCCCTCCGGTCCCGGAAAGGCTTCCAGCTCGCTAGGCTGGGATTCACAGGTGCCGCACAGGGTCCCCAAAGCCCCACCTAACCGGCAGATTGGAGAGTTGTCCCATGGCCACTTCGCACTCCATGACCAACAACCTTCCCCAGCTCACGCACCCGGACGGGTCACCCATCCGCGCCCTCGTGGTGGATGACGAGCCCAGCCTCTCCGAGCTCATGAGCATGGGGCTGCGGATGGCCGGCTGGTCAGTGGCCGTGGCGGAAGATGGACCCTCCGCGGTCCGTCTCGCCAAGGAGTTCCGCCCCGATGTGCTGGTGCTGGACGTGATGCTGCCCGGGTTCGACGGCGTCGAGCTGCTGAGCCGGATCCGCGCGTTCGCGCCGGAGGTGCCGGCGCTGTTCCTCACGGCGAAGGACGCCGTCCAGGACCGCATCACCGGCCTCGCGGCCGGCGGCGATGACTACGTCACCAAGCCGTTCAGCATGGAAGAGGTCCTGCTGCGCCTGCACCGGCTGGTCCAGCGCTCCGGAGTGGCCGCCATGGACACCGCCGAGCTGGTGGTGGGCGACCTGGTGCTCAATGTCGACACCCGCGAAGTCACCCGGGCCGGGGAGGAACTGCACCTGACCGCCACGCAGTTCGAGTTGCTGCGCTACCTCATGGAAAACCCCAAACGGGTCATCAGCAAAGCCCAGATCCTGGACCGGGTGTGGGACTACGACTTCGGCGGCCAGGCCAACATCGTGGAACTGTACATTTCCTACCTCCGCAAGAAGGTCGACGCCAACCACGCTCCCATGATCCACACGGTGCGCGGCGCCGGCTACGTCCTGAAACCGGCGGACTGATCCGTGCCCACCCTTTCCGGCATGACCCGCGTCCCCGGACGCGACTGGCGCAACCCGTCCACCTGGCATTTGCGCACCCGGCTGGTCCTGGTTGCCATGGCGCTGCTGGTCGCCATCTGCGGCGCCGTGGGACTGTTCAGCTACGCCTCCATGGACCTTTTCCTGACCCGGCAGCTCGATGACCAGCTCAGCAATGCTTCGCACCGGTCCAGCGAGTTCGGCCGGCCCCTGCCCGGCACCGCCGGCGGCCGCCCCGACCCTCTCGACGCCCGGGGCCAGGGCATCGGGACGCTCAATGCCCGCATTCAGGACGGCGAGGTCAGCAATCCCGGGTTCCTGGCCGGAGACGCCACCCGCAAGAGCCTCTCCCCCGAGGACAACGCGGTCCTCCTGGCATTGACCCCCAACGGTGTGCCCGTGGATCGCAACCTCACGGTCGGCGCCTACCGGCTCACCGCTGTCCGCACACCTTATGGCGACGTGATTGTCACTGGGCTTCCGCTGGCCGAAAAGCAAAGCACCCTGGCCTCGCTGGTCTGGACCATGGTGGTGGTCTCCGCAGGCGGACTCGTGCTGATCGGCCTGGCCGGCACGGCCCTGATCCGGCGGACCATGAAGCCGCTGGAACAACTCTCCGAGGTCGCCACCAAGGTCTCTCGTCTGCCGCTGGACGCAGGTGAGGTGGCGCTCGGGGTGCGCGTCCCGGCGTCGGCCGCCCACCAGGGCACGGAGGTGGGCAGCGTGGGCTACGCGCTGAACCAGATGCTGGACAACGTCTCCAACGCCCTGGAGGCGCGGCAGGAGAGCGAGATGAAGGTGCGGCAGTTTGTCGCCGATGCCTCGCACGAACTCCGCACGCCGCTGACGGCTATCCGCGGCTACACCGAGCTGATGCGGATGACCGAGCACTTCACCGCCGACGGCGAGAGGTCCCTCGCCCGCGTGCAAAGCCAGTCCGAACGGATGACCACCCTGGTTGAGGATCTGCTTTTGCTGGCGCGCCTGGACGAGGGACAGCCGCTGAAGGTCAGCGACGTCGACCTCACGCAGCTGGCCATCGAGACGGTGAGCGATGAGAAAGTCATGGCCCCGGACCGGGTCTGGCAGCTGGAACTTCCGGAGGAGCCCGTGGTGGTCCGCGGCGATGCGACCCAGCTTCACCAGGTCCTCGCCAACCTCCTGTCCAATGCGCGCAAACACACGGACCCCGGGACCACAGTGGTCACGGGCGTCATGCGTTCGGCTGATGGAAGCGCCGTGGTTACCGTGACGGACAACGGCAGCGGCATCGCACCGGAATTCATCGGCCGGGTCTTCGCCCGGTTCGCACGGGCCGACGCTGCTCGCACCAATCCCACCGCCAGCCCCGCCAACACACCGGTCGCTGCGACGGCGGGGGCCAGGTCCGGGCCCGCCGTCCGCCCGGCTTCCGGCGCCGTTTCCGATACTCCTTCCGGCAGCCGTGGCAGTGCCGGGGCAGCTGCTCACGCCCCGACCTCCGAGGGCACGAGCGGTTTGGGCTTGTCCATTGTCCAGTCGATTGTGGAGGCCCACGGGGGCACCGTTGAAGTCACCTCCCGGCCCGGCCGCACGGAGTTTGCGGTGCGGCTGCCCGCGGCGCCGCCGTCGGCATAGGCCCAGCAGGATTCACTTCCCACCCGCAAGATGGTTCTGCGCAAGCCGACACCCCGCCCGCTGTGACTCCTGTTACCAAAATGTGACTTAAGCGCCGAGGTCCTGTAGCGTCGTTGTGGTGCGGCCTCCATTGGTGCCGCATATCCGGACGGACGCCAAACTCTGCCGCTTCCCGGATTCCGCTGGACCAGGCAGAGGCGGGGGACCCAGAGTTCCCGGGCATTCTGCATTCATGCGCCCTCGGGGTGAAGCCGACACGTGATTTTCCGTGCGGCCGGATGACCTCATCCGAACCCGACAGCTAACTCCGCCGGCGTTGAGAGGCCCATCATGACTGAATTCCAGGTACAAACGCGCCCTGACGGCGATTCCCATTTCCGCTCCACTAAGTCGCGCCACCGCGCCGAACCGGCCACGCAGGCATCCGCCCTGTCCAAGCTGGCTACCGGACTCGGCATCACTGCCCGCCGCGCCGCCGTCGTAACCGCCGCTTGCGCCCTGCTGGTGGGAGGCGGCGCCGCCAGCCAGGCGGCGGAGCCGGGCACTCACGCGAATGCTGCGGGCAGCCAAACGGCCACAAGCGCCGACCCGCTGGCCAAGCTCAACTTCGAACGAGTCCAGATCGCCGCTCCGGCGGAAAAAAACGTGGCACCCACGCTCTCGGAAGTCAAGGCCGCCGAGCCCCCGGCCGCCCCGGTTGCTGCTGCACCCGCACCGGCCCCGGCTCCCGCAGCCGCTCCCGCGCCGGCCCCGGCTCCCGCAGCCGCTCCTGCACCGGCCCCCGCTCCCGCACCGGCACCGGTTGCTGTGGACGACCCCGCCGGAGCCCAGGCGTACGCCGCGTCCCAGCTGGGCAGCTATGGCTGGGCCCCTGGTGAGATGCAGTGCCTGCAGAAGCTCTGGACCAAGGAATCGGACTGGAAGACCACCGCCACCAACGCCAGCAGCGGCGCCTACGGAGTGGTCCAGTCCCTGCCCGCCTCGAAGATGGCGAGCGCCGGTGCCGACTACATGACCAACTACCGGACCCAGATCAATTGGGGCCTGAACTACGTCAAGGAACGCTACGGCTCCCCCTGCGGCGCGCTGAACTTCCACTACGCACACAACTGGTACTAAACCGGCACTAGCCGTACCGCCCGGCGAGGGTGGTTGAGGCCCCGGATCCACGCGGATCCGGGGCCTCCTGTGCGTCCGCGGCCGGTACGATTTTGGCCGGCCGGCCTGGCTCCGGACTTCCACAGCCCCCGCACAGCTCGGCCCTAAAGCCCTCATATGGGCCGGCGGGAAAGTTGAGCCATGACATCCACAGACCAGGCCACAGGAACCCTGTCCCGTTCCACGGAGACGCCGGCCGGTCCGGCGGCCCCGCCCTCCCCGTCCGGACTTGAGCCGTCGGGGCCTGCATCGTCCGGGCCGGCATCGTCAGGGCTTACCGTGACCGATGTGCCGGCCCCGGGACCGTTCGCCGGAGCCCTTACCGGCACCGGCGGCCGGCGCGCACCCATTGACACACGCGGCAGCACACCGTTGCTGGACGTCACGATTCCGGTCTTCAACGAGGAGCGGGACCTTGAAGCGTGCCTGCGCCGGCTCCACGCGTACCTTATCGGCGCCTTCCCGCACTCTTTCCGGATCACTGTGGCGGACAACGCCAGCACCGACGGAACGCTCAAGACCGCGGAGCGCGTGGCCCGTGAGTTGCGCGAAGTGAAGGTGGTCCACATGGCCGAAAAGGGCCGGGGAAACGCGCTTCGCAAAGTTTGGCTCTCCTCGCCGTCGCCGGTCCTGGCCTACATGGACGTGGACCTTTCCACGGACCTGGCGGCCCTCGGCCCCCTGCTCGCCCCGCTCATTTCGGGGCACTCCGATCTGGCGATCGGCACCCGGCTGACCCGCAACTCACGCGTGGTCCGCGGACCCAAGCGGGAGTTCATCTCGCGCAGCTACAACTTCCTGCTGCAGTCCCTCATGGGGGCCCACTTCAGCGACGCCCAGTGCGGGTTCAAGGCGATCCGGGCGGACGTGGCCCGGCAACTGCTCCCCCACACCCTGGACAACGCCTGGTTCTTCGACACCGAACTGCTGGTGCTGGCAGAAAAGTGCGGCCTGCGCGTCCACGAAGTCCCGGTGGACTGGACCGACGACCCCGATTCCAGCGTGGACATCGTCCAGACCGCCCTCGCGGACCTGCGCGGCATGGCACGGTTGAGCCGGGACCTGGTTTCGGGCCGGATCCCGGTTCCCGAACTGCGCGCCGCACTTGCCCGCGGACCGCTGCCGGCGTCCTCGCGGTTCCAGGAACAAAGCCCCGGCGGAAGCCTTTTCGGGCAGCTGGTCCGCTTCGGCAGCATCGGGGTGGCCTCCACTCTGGCGTACCTGGCAATCTTCCTGCTCTGCCGACAGATCATGGACCCGCAGCTGGCAAACTTCCTCGCGTTGCTCACCACCGCCGTGGCCAACACCGCGGCCAACCGGCGCTTCACGTTCGGCATCCACGGCGGCAGCCAGGCCGCACGCCACCACTTCGAGGGGCTGCTGGTCTTCGGGATCGGCCTGGCCCTGACCTCGGGCACCCTCGCCCTGGTTCACGCCACGTCAGGAGCCACACCGGACCGCTGGCTCGAACTGCTTACGGTCACCGCCGCCAATCTGGCCGCCACGGCCGTGAAATTCCTGCTCTTCCGGCTGGTGGTCTTCCACCCCCGGCGGACTAACACCGTCCCGGCGCCGGACGCCGCCATCACCGTTGCGGAGCCCACCGCCCCTGGCACCGCTCAGGTGCCCGCCGCCCCCGAGGCTTCCCTCCCCCGTACAGAACCCGCACAGAAAAGGCCAAGTAAATGACGGCAACCATCAGCCCCACCGCCGGCTCCCTTGCCGGGTCACCGGCCGGCAGCCCGCCCCTGGACCCGGAAACGACCCTCCCGGCATCCGAGGACGCCGGCGCGCCGCCCAACCCGCCAGCACCCCTAAGCCGCCGGGACCGCCTGCTGTTCGGCCGGCAGCCCCGCTGGGTCCGGCCCGCGGCGGCGCTGCTGCTGGGGGTCACCGCGGCCTTGTACCTGTGGAACCTGGAAGCCACCGGCTACGCCAACTCCTTTTACGCCGCCGCAATCCAGGCCGGGACCAAGGACTGGACCGCGCTGCTCTTCGGCTCCCTCGACCCCGGCAATGCCATCACGGTAGACAAACCGCCAGCGGCCCTCTGGATCCCGGCCCTGGCGGGACGGATCTTCGGGTTCTCGGCACTGAGCATGCTCATTCCCCAGGCACTCATGGGCGTGGCCGCCGTCGGCCTTCTGTACCTGACCGTCAAGCGGGTGTCCGGACCGGCCGCGGGCCTGCTCGCCGGCGGCGCCCTGGCGCTGACCCCGGTGGCGGCCTTGATGTTCCGGTTTAATAACCCGGACGCCATGCTGACCATGTGCCTGGTGCTGGCCGCCTACCTCACCACGCGCGCCATCGAGAAGGCCGGCTGGAAGTGGCTTGCCGCGGCCGGCGCGGTGATCGGGCTGGCCTTCCTGTCCAAGATGCTGCAGGGCTTCCTGATCGTTCCCGGGCTGGCCCTGGCCTACCTGTGGGCGGCGCCCACTACACTCGGCCGCCGGCTCCTGCACCTGCTGGCCGCCGGCGCAGGCATTGTGGTGGTGGCCGGAAGCTACATTGCCCTGTTCCAAATGACCCCGACCTCGGTCCGCCCCTATATGGCAGGCTCGGAGACCAACAGCTTCCTGGAACTCACGTTCGGCTACAACGGCCTGGGCCGGATCACCGGCTCCGGCGGGGGAATGCCCGGAGGCAATGCCGGCGGCCCGGGCGGCAACGGCAACGTGGGCTTCGGCGGCACGGCCGGGATCACCCGCATGTTTGGGACCAGTTTCGGCGGCGAGGTGTCCTGGCTGCTGCCGGCAGCCCTGATCCTGCTGGCCGCAGGCCTCTGGTTCACTCGGCGCGAGGCCCGGACCTCAAAGACCCGGGCGGCGCTCCTGCTGTGGGGCGGTTGGCTGGTAATCACCGCCGGAATCTTCAGCTTCATGAGCGGCACCGTGCATCCGTACTACGCTGTGGCCCTGGCCCCCGCGATTGCGGCCCTGGCGGGCATCGGCTCCCTCGAACTGTGGCGGGGCAGGGCCTACTGGCCCGCCCGGATTGTCCTGGCTGTGACAGTTCTGGCCACCTCGGTCTGGTCCGCGGTGCTCCTGGGCCGCGACCCGGCCTGGCTTCCCGGTCTGCGGGTGATCGTGGTGGTCCTTGGCGTCCTCGCCGCCGCCGCACTGCTCGTGCGGGTGGACAGCCTGGCCGCGCTTCCGGCACGGTTCCGCAAGGCCGCCACGGCCGGCGTCGTGATCCTGGCCCTGGTCGCCGGCGGGCTCGGAAGCACCGCGTGGACACTGGCCACCGTGGCCCAGCCGCATTCCGGTTCGATCCCCACCTCCGGGCCCACCGCCTCCGCGATGGGTGGCGGCTTCGGGGCGGCAGGCAGGACCGGCCGTGACGGAACCGATAGCAGCACTGGCAGCAGCACCAGCGGCAGCACGGGCGGCCTAGCCGCCGGCGGCCCCGGCGGGGAAACCGCCTCGGCCGAGCTGACAGCGCTGCTGCAGTCCTCCAACGCCAAGTGGTCCGCGGTTGTCTCCGGCGCCACCCAGGCCGCCAGCCTGGAACTCGCCACCGGCACCAGCGTGATCGCCCTCGGCGGCTGGAACGGCGGCGACCCCTACCCCACGCTCGCACAGTTCCAGGCGATGGTGGACCGCGGCGAGATCGGCTACTTCATCTCCGGCGGCATGGGCGGCATGGGCGGAGGCCGCGGGGGCAACTCCGAGGTCGCCACCTGGGTCGCGGCCAACTACCAGGCCCAGACCGTGGGCAACTCCACCGTGTACAAGCTGGGAGCCTAGGCCGCCATGACTGACACCCTGAGCCCCCGCCCCGGCCTGGCGCCGGCCCGCACGCCGGGCCCTCCGCAGCCCCGGGTCCCGGAACGTCCCAGGCGTCTTGGGCCCCCGGCCGGCGGCGTGCGGCCCCTCGGAGGCGCCCGGGCGCTGCAGCGGCACCGGCTGGAAGTCGCGGCCCTGCTCCTGGCCACGGCCGTGCTGTACGTGTGGAACCTCGGCGCCTCCGGCTGGGCGAACGCGTTCTACTCCGCGGCGGCACAGGCCGGGTCGCAGGACTGGACGGCCTGGTTCTTCGGTTCGTCCGACGCCGCCAACGCCATCACCGTGGACAAGCCGCCGGCCTCGCTGTGGGTGATGGGGCTGTCCGTGCGGATCTTCGGGCTGAGTTCCTGGAGCGTCCTGGTCCCGCAGGCGCTCATGGGGGTCGGTACGGTCTGGCTCCTCTATCTGGCCGTGCGCCGGTCCGCGGCGCCCGCCACGGCCGACGCCCGGCTGGCCCACCGTGCAGGGCTCCTGGCCGGTGCGGTCATGGCCCTGACACCGGTGGCCGTGCTGATGTTCCGGTTCAACAACCCCGATGCGTTGCTGGTGCTGCTGATGACCGCGGCCGCCTACGCCGTGCTGCGTTCAATCCAGGATGCGCGGCTGCGCTGGCTCCTGTTCGCCGGGGCGCTCCTGGGCTTCGGGTTCCTCACCAAGCAGTTGCAGGTCCTGCTGGTTGTCCCCGGCTTCGCCCTGGCCTACCTGCTCGCGGCTCCGGCCGCGGCCGGGAAACGGATCCTCCACCTGCTCTCCGCGGGCGCGGCGATGGCCGTCGCGGCCGGGTGGTGGCTGGCCGCCGTCGAACTCATTCCCGCCGCGAACCGGCCGTACATCGGCGGCTCGCAGAACAACTCCATCCTGGAACTGACCCTCGGCTACAACGGCCTGGGCCGGCTGAACGGCGAGGAAACCGGCAGCGTGGGCGGCGGCAACGGCTGGGGCACGCCCGGGCTGTTCCGGCTCTTCAACAGCGAGTTCGGCGGCCAGATCGCCTGGTTGCTGCCCTCGGTGCTGCTGCTCGGAGCGGGGCTGCTCTGGCTGGGCCGCCGCGCTCCACGCACCGACGCGGTACGGGCCTCCGTGATCATCTGGGGCTCCTGGGTTGCCGTCACCGGCCTGACCTTCAGCCTCATGGCCGGGATCATCCACCCGTACTACATGGTGGCGCTGGCCCCCGGGATCGCCGGGCTTGCCGGACTCGGCGGCGTCCTGCTCTGGCAGCGGCGGGACCAGCCCGTGGCCGCCGCCGTCCTCGCCGTCGCGATCGTGGCGGCCGGGGCCATGGCCTCCGAGCTCCTCGGCCGGACGGCGACGTTCGTACCGTGGCTGCGCTGGGTGGTGCTCCTGGGCTCCCTCACCGCCGCCGGCCTGGTGCTGGCCTCCGCGGCCCCGGGGCTCAAGGAAGCCAGTGGACCGGTCAAGCGGGCATCCGCGGGCATGGCACGGACGACGGCGGGGCTCGCCGTCGTCGCCGCCCTCGCCGGACCGCTGGCGTACTCGCTGTCCACCGCGGCCACCGCCCACAGCGGCTCGATCGTCAGCGCCGGACCGGCCGTGTCCGGCCGGGGCGGGGCCGGGCTGCCGCCGGCCTTCGGCGGTGCAACGGCGGCCACCGGCAACGCCACTAACGCTGTCGGGGTCGGCCGCGGCCAGGGTGCGGGCGGGGCAGGTGGAATGGGCGGCCTGCTCGGGGTCAGCACGCCGGCATCGGCCCTCGTGACCGCGCTGGAGACGGACGCCGGCACGTACACGTGGGCCGCCGCCGTCGTCGGGTCCAACAACGCCGCCGGCTACCAGCTGGCCACCCAGCTCCCGGTGATGGCCGTGGGCGGGTTCAACGGCACGGACCCGGCGCCAACGCTGGCACAGTTCCAGCAGTACGTGGCCGACGGGAAGATCCACTACTTCATCGTAGGGCGCATGATGCAAGGCGAATCCGGATCCAATGACGCCGCCCAGATCGCCGCCTGGGTGCAGGCCAATTTCACCGCCCAGACCGTGGGCGGGACCACAGTCTACCTGCTGGCAAGGTAAGCCGGCCGGGCAGGCGCCGGTGGCCTAGAACGTGAAGGACAGGGTGCGCAGGCCGTCGGCGGTGATGTGCGTGGTCACGGAAACCCCGGAGTAGTCGGGAATGTGGTGCACGCCGTCGGGAAGGTCGCCGGCGTTCGGTCCCACCGCAACAGTCGGGATGCCGGCGGCGATTCCGGCGGCAATCCCGGCCGGAGCGTCCTCGAACACCACCGCGTCGGCCGGGTCCACACCCAGCAGGGCGGCGGCCCGGAGGTATCCCTCCGGGTGGGGTTTGCCCCGCGAGACGTCCTCCGAGGTGACCGAGGCAGCCGGGATGCCGATGCCCGCGGCCGCCATCCGGACCCCGGCCAGGTCCCGTGAAGCTGACGTCACCAGCGCCACGGCATCCGTCGGGAGGCTGGCCAGCAGCTCCAGGGCACCCGGCACCGGAACAATGCCGCGGGTCTCAGCGAGCTCCATCCGGCCGAGCTCGGCCGCGAGGGCCTGGATGTCGGACCCGGCCGGTGCGAACCTGCGGACCGTGTCCATGGCCTGGACCCCGTGGGAGGTGCGCAGGATCTCGCCGATATCCAGGCCGTAGCGGTCCGCGAAAGTGGTCCAGACCTGCTCCACGATGCTGGTGGAGTCGACCAGCGTGCCGTCCATGTCGAACAGGACGGCACGCGCGGTCAGGGTCGTGGTGCTGGCATGGGACGGAAAGCTCATGCTTCCATCCTGCCTTAAGGCCCCGCCCAACCCTCCGGGCAGGCGTCACGAAAGGACCACTTCACGGATGCTGCAAAGCTGCCACGCAGCCGGACGGGATCAGCCGTTCGGCCGGCTGGGGATGTACTGCACCGCCCACTTGTTGCCGTCGGGGTCGGCGAAGTGGACGAAGTGTCCCCAGTCCTCGATCTCGACGTCGCTGACATCCACGCCGTTGTCCTTGAGCTGCTGGTGCGCGGCCTGGATGTCGCTGACCACCAGCTGAAGGCTCGGCGCCGTACCGGGCGGGGCGTCGTTGAGGCCCTCGCCGATGGCAATCGAGCAGCCGGAGCCCGGCGGTGTCAGCTGGACGAACCGGATCCCCTCCATGGGCCGCTCGTCGTAGTCGGCGTTGAAGCCCACCTTGTTGACATAGAAATCCTTGGCCCGGTCCACATCGGACACCGGGACGAACACCAGTTCAAGTTTCCAATCCATGCCGCACAGGCTAGCGCGGACCGCGGCAATGCGGAAGGGATCGCGGTCACTGGCAGGAGGAGCGGACCCGTGCGGGGACTGCCCCTAGCCGGCGATGCCGTACAGGCGGTCTCCGGCGTCACCCAGGCCGGGCACGATGTAGGACTTCTCGTTGAGCTTCTCGTCGATGGAGGCCAGGACGATCGTCACGTTGGCGTCGGAGAGCTCTTCCTCCAGCTTGGCCAGGCCCTCGGGGGCGGCCAGGAGGCAGATGCAGGTGACGTCGGAGGCGCCGCGCTTGAAGAGGAACTTGATGGCCTCGCGCAGGGTTCCGCCGGTGGCCAGCATGGGATCCAGGACGAAGATCTGCCGGTCTGTGAGGTCTTCCGGGAGGCGCTCGGCGTACGTGATGATGTCCAGGGTCTCTTCGTCACGGGCCATGCCCAGGAAGCCGACCTCGGCGGTGGGGACCAGCTTGGTCATGCCCTCCAGCATGCCCAGCCCGGCCCGGAGAATCGGGACCACCAGCGGGGTCGGCTTGGTGAAGGCCGTGCCGATCGTGGTGCTGACCGGCGTCTCGATGGTCACCGGTTCCGTGCGGACGTCACGCGTGGCCTCGTAGGCGAGGAGCGTCACAAGCTCCTCGGTGAGCTGGCGGAAGACCGGGGACGGGGTGTTCCTGTCCCGCAGAACGGTGAGCTTATGGGCGACCAGCGGGTGGTCCACAACGAGAGTGCGCATGGGTCAAAACTATCACCCGGATGCGGAGGACCGTCCCGCGGGGCCGGGGGGTTCGGCGTCGTTCGCGTGAGCCTGAGCAGTGCCGCCGGCAGGGCTGGCGGGGCTGCCGGCGTCGGCCCTGTCGTGGAGGTGGGCGGGATGCCCGAAGGTCGGCGCGGCCCCTGCGTGTTCGCGGCGTCGCAGCACATGGAAGAACCTGTGGGCCAGGATCACAATCCCCACCCAGGCCAGCCCGATGACCCACCCGACGATCACGTCGGTCATCCAGTGATGGCCCAGATAGACCCGGCTCAGGCCCATCGCGACGATGAAGATCACACCGGCGGCGATCAGGGCGATCCGGGCGCTGGTCCGCTTGATCTCCAGGCAGGCCAGGTACACCACGAGGGCGATCACCACCGTGGTGTTGAGCGTGTGCCCGCTCGGGAACGACGGCGAGGTCTCGTAGGGTGGCACCGCGTCGGCATGGTCCGGGCGGGCGCGGCCGATCATTTTCTTGCCCAGGGCTGTGGCAGTCACCGACACGGCGGCAGCGCCGCCGATCAGGATCAGCGGCCGCCAGCTCCGGGACTTGTAGATCAGCAGCGCTGTCAGGATGCTGCCCAGGATGGGCATCCCGATGCCGCCGCCGATATTTGTGAACCCGGTGACAAAGGCGTCCAGGCCAGGGCTGCGCAGCTGCTCCATGAACGCCAGCGTCGGCCTGTCCAAGTTCGCAAGACCGGCGTCGTCCACCACGTTGTCGTAGACCTCGGCCGTCACCAGCGCCAGGATCACCACCACCACGCCGCCGATCAGCATGGTGATCCACAGGGCCGCGTAGGGCACCACCCATTTGCCCCAGCGCCGCGCCAACCAGTTCTCTGTTGGTGTGGTCACGGCCGTCTCCCGACTACTTGTGGCTGCACAGCGGAGCTGCACAGCATGCTTAGGATCGAAACTATCATTGACCCATGACTGCCGCTGAGCCCCGCCATGCCCAATGGATGAGCCTTGCCCTGGCGGAGGCCCGGAATGCCCTGGCCACCGAGGACGTGCCGATCGGCGCCGTCGTGATCGGACCGGACGGTTCCGTGCTGGGCGCCGGGCGAAACGAACGCGAGGCGCTCGGGGACCCCACGGCCCACGCCGAAATGGTCGCCATCCGGGAGGCCGCCGCGCGGTTGCGGGCGAGCCGGGCCCAGGAAGGCAAGGGCGACGACGGCTGGCGGCTGGAGGACTGCACTCTGGTGGTCACCCTGGAGCCCTGCGCGATGTGCGCCGGAGCGATCGTCCTCGCCAGGATTCCGCGGGTGGTCTTCGGCGCCTGGGATGAGAAGGCCGGCGCCGCGGGTTCGGTGTTCGACATCCTCCGCGAGCGCCGGCTCAACCACTGGGTGGAAGTGTTTGCCGGCGTCAGGGAGCAGGAGTGCGCCGCGCTGCTGCGGGACTTCTTCGCCGGGCACCGCGCCTGATCCGTTCCCGGCTACCGGGCTCCGCCGGAAGAAGACGCTGCCGCGGGGGTTTCTGCAGACGCCGCGAGCGCATCGATCCGCTTCTGTCGGGAAGCCGGTGAATCCAGGCTGAAGGCCCGGAAATCCCCGAGGTCCTCGCGGATCCAGGCCTCCACCTCGGCGATCCGCTGTGTCACGGCAGGCGTGGGGCCGTGGAACAGCCAGGGCACGATCCGCTCGTTGGCCGGTTCGTACTGCCAGAGTCCGATGATCCGGCCGCGGTCCAGGATCGGATGGTCCGGGAGATCGGCCTGCAGCGCGAGCGATCCCAGCGCAGGCCTGTGCTGGTCCTCCCCCGCGAGCAGGTCCCCGGCGTTGCGGCGCAGCAGGAACAGGGAATCCGTTCCGGCGAGCAGCTGAATCTGTTCGTCCGCCGGCGCGTCGAAGGAGGCGAGGCGGCCGACGTCGTCCGGCAGCATCCACAGCGCGTCACCCCCGGCGGTGGTAAGGGCAGTGGGCACCTCGACGGCGCCGACGGCGGCGAGCGCCGCCTTGCTTTGCGCCACCGTGAACCCGGTGAACCACTGCGATTGCTTGAGCGTGGCTCCCCCGGTCCAGCCCAGGTAGCGTCGGATCAGCTCGGTGCGCACGGCGTCGTCGTCGATGCCGCTGGGCGCCAGGTCCCAGGGCTCGTAGGCGTAGCGCTGCTGGTCCAGGCGCCCGTTGGCCGGAACGCGGCGGATCTTGCCCTGCGACTGCAGGATCCCGAGCGCCGTGGGCAGCGTGGTGGCGGCGCCCTTCTTCTTGCCCTCCTCGCCGAGGTTCCGCACCGAGTCGCCCAGTTCCTCCTTGAGCTGGCGCGGATCCATAGGCCCCTCCGCCTCGGCGAGCACGTGCAGCACCTGCTCCTCCAGGAGCGTGATTTCGCCCCGGTCCACGCCAAGCCGGCCTAGCGCCCGCACCGCCTCGGCGTCGTCCTTGCCCAGCTTCAGCGCCCAGGCGAAGTCCTCCCGGCCCAGGACGTAGGTGCAGCCGCGCGCGACGGGAAGTTCGAGGATCCGGTGGGCAAGGACGTCCGCGTCCACCTGTTCGCGGCGGATGCCGGCGCGGGCGAACAGCGTGAGGTACGGATTGGCGCCGCCCACAGACCGTGCCCAGCCCGCCCGGGCGAACACCTGCTCCGCCGTGCGGCCGGCCAGCGAGCCGTCCAGTCCCTGCCGGTGCCAGGCCCACGCCCGGAGCCGCTCCGGGGTCAGGCTCTGCGGCTCCGGCAAGTTGACGGACTCTTCTACCGACGATTGCGTGGCGACAGGGTGGGTGCTCATGGGCTCATTCTCCAACAGCTTCACTGTCAGCGGTATCAAGAAGCCGTATCAACCCGCGCCGTCCTGTTCCGGGGTTGGCGGTTTCGGGCGACTCCGGAGCTGCCGGAGTTTCCGCAGCTGCCATGGAGAGGACCTCCAGAACGGTCCGGGCGGTGGCGTCCCAGCCGGGCAGCCGGTCCCGGGCGGCCGCCGCAGCGTCCCGCCAGCGGTCCCTGAGTCCGGCGTCGGCCAGCCAGCGGCGGAGCACGTCCGCCAGCGGGGCGGGGTCTGTTCCGAGTTCGACGGCGGCGCCCGGCAGCTGCGAATCCGGCGCCGGCCCGTCCGGTTGCTGCCTGTTGGGCACCGGCCGGCTGTCCGGTACCGGCGTGCCGGGCGGGCTGCCGGCGGCGAGGGCCTCGACGGCTCCGGTGCCGCCGCGCACCACCACGGGAATGCCGCGGGCCAGCGATTCGGTGACCACCAGCCCGTAGGTTTCGGCCCGGGAAATCAGCAGGCTGAGATCGGCCGCATCCCATGCAGTATCCAGCGCCGGGCCCCGGAGCTCGCCTGGGATACTGACCCGCCCGGCCAGGCCCAAGCGTTCCACAGTGTCCCGCAGCCGTGCGGCATAGGCCGGGTGGGCGGTGTCCGAGCCGATGAGGGACGCCGTCCAGGGCAGGTCCCTGAGCAGGGAGAGCGCGTCCAGCAGGAGCGCCTGGTCCTTGTTCGGCAGCAGCGCGGCGACGGCGATGAAATGCGGCACGCCGTTGCCGGCGGCCAGGCTTCCCACCGCCAGCGGGGCCGGCACACTACCCGGCAGGGCGACAAGCAAATTATCGAGGCCGTGCCGGGCGCCGATGCCCGCCGCAGCCGAGCGGCTTGTGCAGATGATCCCGCCCGCGGCCTGCAGCGCCCGGCGTTCACGCTCGGGATGCTCCGGCAGGGGCATGTGCAGCAGGACCCAGGCCGGCTGCCCGGCTGCTGCGGCCGCCTCCAGTTCGGCGGGCGCCCCGCAGGCAAGGAGGCTGTCGACCAGCGTCACGGACCCTGCAGAGCCGCCCGCATTCGGTGCCGGGCGCAGCAGCGCGGCCAGACGCCGCCGGTCTCCCGCGCTGCCGCCGGGCCAGTCGCCGTCGAGCGGGCAGGTCTCTACCGCGACGCCGAGGGTGGCCAGTTCCCGGGCGAGCGCCGCGTTGTAGACATTGCCGCCTGAGTTGTGCCGGACGTTGCCGGGCACCACGAACCGCAGGCGAGGGCTGGGCGGGGGCATCTGCTGCGCCTAGTGGGCGTCGAAGTCCAGCGAGTAGCCGGCCCAGGCGTCGGGGTTTTCGCGCAGGGTGACGTTCAGCCCGGTGAGATCGCGCCCGTCGTTGCCGACGCGGATCTGTGCGGCGATGGCGTCGGCGATGTATCGGGCCAGGGCCTCGGCGGTGCTCAGCTTGCCGGCGAAGTCGGGGTGCTCGTCGAGGTTCTGGTAGTTCAACCCATCGAGGACCTCGTCCACCACGGCCCCCGCCGCACCGATGTCCAGCACGATCGCGTCGTCATTGAGCTCACGACGGCGGAAGGTCACCTCCGTGACGAACGTGGCCCCGTGCAGACCCTGGGCGGGGCCGAAGATTTCGCGGGGAAGGCTGTGGGCAATCATGAAGCTGCGGCGGACGGTCAGGCTGTACACGGGCTACCTCGTGGCTTCGTTGAACGGGACAGGGGCGGTTTGCTCTTCATTGGATGGTGTTTCGACGGATGGGTGTTCAATGACGTGGCACAGGGCGTCCAAGGTCCCGTCGGCGAGCCGCTGGACGACGCCGGGGAGCTCCGCCAACGGCGACTGCCCGGTGAGGAAGACATCAAATAGCGGGTCCTGCAGCAGGGCGACGGCGAGCGCGAGGCGCTCGGCGTTGGTGCGGCGGTGCCGGCGGGCGCGGGCTACAACCCCCACCTGGCTGGCCCGGATGGACAGGCGGCGGGCGTGGAAGTCCTCACCCAGCGGGAGGGTGACTTTCCGGTCGGCGTACCAGGACATTTCGATGATGTCGCCGTCGTCGCCCGCCAGCTGCAGGCTCCGCTGCAGGCCCTCCTGCGAGGCGGAGCAGTGGATCACGATGTCGCAGTCCGGGAGGGCGTCGTCGGGGTGGCTGAAGTCGACGCCGAGGGCGTCCGCGAACGCACGTTTGGCGGGGTCGACGTCGACCAGCTGGAGCCGCGCGAGCGGAAAGCCGGCCAGTAGCTTGGCCACCATGCCGCCGACGAGTCCGGCACCGATCACGGCAACCCTGTCGCCCAGCCGGGGTCCAGCCTCCCAGAGGCCGTTGACGGCGGTTTCCACCGTGCCGGTGAGCACGGCGCGGCGGGCAGGAACGCCGTCGGGGACGACGGTGAGGGATTCGATCGGGACGATGAAGCGGTCCTGGTGCGGGTAGAGGCAAAAGACGGTCTTGCCTGCCCAGCCCTCCGGCCCCTCCTCGACCACCCCCACGGTGAGGTAGCCGAACTTCACCGGGTACGGGAAGTCCCCCGCCTGGTTGGGGGCGGCCATGGCCGCCGCAACGCACTCGGGGACGCTGGCGTGATGGACCACCAGCTCGGTGCCCTTGCTGATGCCCGAATACAGGGTCCGGACCAGCGCCTCGCCGGGCCCGCGGGCGGGCAGCACCTCACTGCGGAGCTCGCCCTGCTCCGGGCCGACGGTCCAATAGGCGGTGGCCGTGGCGTGCCGTTCAGAAATCGTCATTGTGCTTCCGAATCTAGTGCTTCTCCCTGTTCGCGGGGAAGGGTGCGGCGCGCGTTCGCGGTGGTGTGCGGGAGCCGTTGGGGCTCGTTTTGTGGATGGGCGCCTTGCTCCGGTACCCTAGTCAGGTTGGTGACGTGTCCGAGCGGCCGAAGGTGCAACACTCGAAATGTTGTTTGGTGTAAAAGCCAACGTGGGTTCAAATCCCACCGTCACCGCGAACGAGAAAGGCCCTGCTTCCCTTGCAAACAAAGGGAAGCAGGGCCTTTTGCTTTGCCCGGAACTTTCTCGTTGGCATTGAAGGGGTTCTAGGACAAAACGTCTGTAATTGCCGGGCATGCCAGGGGCGTCCTGCCGGGACCCCTGAGCTACCGGACTCGGGCGTCGTGGTCTCGCCCGGCGGATGCGGTCCGGGGGCACTTTGGCACGGACACGCCGCGGACATCGGACCAAAGGGCCGGGATCGTGTCCAAAGGCGCCTCGGACGGTCAACGGCGGTGTCCCGAACTCTCTTAGATGCGCTGGACAGTGTGGTAGCCGGCGCATGCACGACAACTGACGGCCGCCCCTCGTCGGGGCGGCCGTCAGTCTTAGGGGGCTGTTGGTGTTAGTGCTCCGCTTCTGCGGCAGCCTTCTTGGCGTTTTTCTCGGCATCCTTCTCGGCGCGCAGGGCCTCGGTCTCGTGCTGCTCCTCGGCTTTTTCCTGGTGGATGACCGCTGCGAAGAGCTTCTCCATCTCCTTGGCCACGCCCGCGGCTGAGGCCGGGTTCTGGCCGGTCACCAGCCGGTCGTCAACGACGACCTTCTCCTCAAAGACACCAGCGGAGACGTGGGTGGCGCCCTGTTCCTCGAGCCGGTCTGCCAAGAAGAACGGGATGACCTTGTCCTTCCCTGCGGCAACCTCCTCGTCGTTGGTGAAGGCGGCCACCTTCCGGCCCTCGACGAGGCGGAACCCGTTCTCCAATTCCACGTTCAGCAGGCCAGCCGGTCCGTGACACACCGCGCCCACCAAGCCACCGGTGTTGTAGACGCTGGCCACCAGATTCTGCAAGCCTTCGCTGTACGGGAAGTCCCACATGGTGCCGTGGCCTCCCACCAGGAAGACGGCGTCGTACTGGCCGGGATCAACGACGTCGACGCGGGCAGTGTTGTAGAGGCCGGCGCGCGTGGTCTCGTCCTCCGTGAAGGCGACTTGGATGGGATCTTCTGAGTCCACCTCGTCGCGAGGGGGCTGGCCGCCCTGGATGGACGCAAAGTCGACGAAATGCCCGGAATCTTTGAAGACCTTCCAGGGATGTGCAGCTTCGGCCACGTTGTAGCCGGTCTTCTCTCCGGTATCACCGATCTCGGAAACGCTGGTCAGTACCATAAGGATTTTCTTCATGAAGTGCTCCTTTCGTCCAACTTCCACCCTACGCCCAGCCCAATTCGGCCCCTTCTCCCTGCTCGGGTGCCGGAGCAGTTGCCACGCGAAAAGAACGCTCTGAGACGGTTAGTCGTCGCAGTTTTGCAGGACCCAGTTCTGAGCGCGCCAGATGACGTTGTAGAGGTTGTAGGGTGCGACATCAAAGGTGTCCCACTTCTGGCCGACGTGAGCGGTCCAGTCAGGAATGGCGCCACAGCAGACACGGTGTCCGAAGACATAGAACAGTGCATGTGGCAGAGCGCGCTTGATCATGGAATGCCTTTCCATTGTCGCCGGCCCCCAAATGGGGCTAGCGTAGCTGCGCGCTCATAGCGTCATCGTAGCGGACCCTCTGTTCCGGCGAGCGCAGGCAACCGCTCAGATACCTCCGTCGAGCTGCTCCATCTCCAGGCACGCGTCTTCGTAGGAAACTTCGCCGTTCCGGAAGGCCTGCTCCAGTTCCTTGGCCCTGCGACGCGAGTAGGCAGTACTCAGAGTTCCCGTGACGCCGGCCTCGAGATAGTCGAGTCGGGAGTGCGTGGACTGCTGGCCTTGGACTACCAGGTGCCGGCAGATCGCAGTGCGGAACCAGGCGCCAGGATGCATCAAGCGATATGCGTAGGCTCTGGGATCAACTAAGTACATGGTTCCATGGTTCAACTCCCCGCTGAGAAGAACATGAGTATTTTCTGGGCGATTGGCTTTGCCGCGCTCACCGGGCACACCTCATTGCCAGCAGGAAAGCCCTGCGTCCCTCTATTTGCAACTTATTTGCAAGTTGACGCAGGGCCACGTCCCCCCGTCTACCCGCGCACGATCACCACGTCCAGGGTCCGCGGGCCGTGGACTCCTTCGACGCGTTCGAGTTCGATGTCGCTCGTGGCGCTGGGGCCGCTGATCCAGGTCTGCGCGCGGGTGGCGTCGAGCCGGCGAAGGGCCTCCGGCAGGATGGCGGTGATGTCCCCGGCCCGGACAATGCAGATGTGCCGGTCCGGGACGAGGCTGATGACCCGGCGGCCCTGGTCCGGGCCGGCGTCGAGGATGATGGTGCCGGTTTCGGCGACCGCGGCGGCGCTGCCGGTCACGACGGCGTCCACCCCGTCCAGTTCCTCGACGCTGAGCCGGTGCCCGGGGACGTCGGCAACGCGGCGGGAGCCGGCGTCGTCCGCGTCCGCCTCCGCGAACAGGGACTGGTCGAGTCCGTGCGGGACGGCGTAGCGGCCGGTGCCCTCAAGCAGCGTGGCGAGCCGCCGCGGAACCGCCGCCGCATCCTCGACGAAGACGTTTGCCTTGTAGTCCAGGAGCCGGTCCGTCAGGAGCTCGATGAGCTCTTGCTCGCCGAGTCCGGACGCGCGGCGGTAGTCGCGGGGCACCTCGGCCACGGCCGGGGCGTCCCGGAGGGCCGAGCGGATCCGGTCGAGTATTTCTGCGCGCGCGTTCACGGGGTCTCCTCTGTGCCGGCGGGTTCTGTGCCGGCGGATTCGGTACCTGAGCCGTCTGAACCAGCGGCCCCAGCCCCAGAGCCCGGAGCCGGGCCAGCCGGGGCCCGGTGCTCCTTGTCCCACCATTGCCGGAACGACTGTCCGGGCGGGGCCGGGATGTCCCGGCTCTGGGTCCAGCCGGCGGCGATGCCCGGCAGTTTGGTGATCTTCCGGTCCGGTCCGGCGGCCAGCCGGCCCAGGGGCAACGCCTTCTCCACCAGGCCAAGGTTCTTCCCGGAGGACAGCGCCCAGGAGGCCGCCTTCATGCCCAAGTCCATCTGGCTGGGCAATTTCTTCTTGCCGCGTTTGCTGTCCACGTCCTCGCCGCGCAGGTGCACCAGGATGTCCGGGATGTTGATCTTCACCGGGCAGGCGTCGTAGCAGGCCCCGCACAGGGAAGAGGCGTACGGCAGGGAATTGTTCTCCTCGGCCGTGATCCCGGTCAGCAGCGGGGACAGGATCGCGCCGATCGGTCCCGGGTAGGTGGACCCGTAGGCATGCCCGCCGGTGCGCTCGTAGACGGGGCAGACATTCATGCAGGCGCTGCAGCGGATGCAGTTCAGGGCAGAACGGCCCATTTCGTCGGCCAGGGCGGCGCTGCGCCCGTTGTCGAGCAGGACCAGGTGGACGTTCTGCGGCCCGTCGTCGGGCGTGACGCCGGTCCACAGCGAGGTGTACGGGTTCATCCGCTCCCCGGTGGAGGACCGCGGGAGCAGCTGCATGAACACCTCGAGGTCCTCCCAGGCCGGCAGCAGCTTCTCCACGCCCATGACGGTGATGAGGGTTTCCGGGAGCGTCAGGCACATGCGCCCGTTGCCTTCGGATTCGACGACGGCGAGCGTGCCGGAGTCCGCCAGGGCAAAGTTCGCGCCGGACACGGCCACCTTGGCGGTGAGGAACTTGCGGCGCAGATGGGCCCGGGCGGCCGCGGCGAGGCGGGCCGGTTCGTCGGTCAGGTCCGGATCCACGCCGTCCATTTCGCGCAGGAAGATGTCCCGGACCTGGCTGCGGTTCTTGTGGATGGCCGGGACCAGGATGTGGCTGGGCTTGTCGTGGTCCAGCTGGACGATGAGCTCGGCGAGGTCGGTCTCCAACGCCGCGATCCCCTGCTCCTCGAGGTACTCGTTGAGGCCGATTTCCTGGGTGGCCATGGATTTGACCTTGACCACCTCGTCAGCGCCCTGCTCCCGGATGAGGGCGGCGACTATCCGGTTGGCTTCGCCGGCGTCGCGGGCCCAATGGATTGTCCCGCCGCGGGCGGTGAAGTTCCCCTCGAACTCCACGAGCAGTTCCGGCAGCCGGGCCATGACTGATTCCTTGATCACCCGGCCCGCCTCACGCAGCTCCTCCCAGTCGGGCAGCTCCGACACCACAGCCTGCCGTTTGTCCCGGATGGTCCGGGTGGCGTGGCCGAGGTTTGCCCGCAGCTGGGTGTTGCCGAGCTCGCGGTGCGCGGCTTTCGGGAAGGGCTCGTGTTCGTGCAGGTTGCCGATGCCGAAAACCGGCAGGGACGGCATTCCCAGGAATGTGCCGCTCATCGTGCGGTCCTTCCCGTGGTGAGGCGGATGTCGCCGCTGACGGCGGCGGGATATTCGAGGGTGCTGGCCAGGATCTCGGCGAAGTGCATCGTGGTGACGCCGCTGCCCTGCCGGGACAGTCCGCCGCCGATGTGCAGGAGGCAGGAGGCGTCGCCGCCGGCGCAGAGGTCCGCGCCGGTGCCGCAGATGTTGGCGGTCTTGTCCGCGAGCATCGCCGAGGACACGTCCGCGTTCTTCATCGAGAAGGTGCCGCCGAAGCCGCAGCACTGCTCGGCCTCGGGCAGTTCGGCCAATTCGATGCCGCCGACCGAGCGCAGCAGATCCAGCTGCCGGTCGCCAAGCCGGAGCAGCCGCATGCCGTGGCAGCTGGGGTGGTAGGTGATCCGGTGCGGGAAATAAGAGCCCAGCTGCGCCGCGGCATCCGTGACGCCGAGGACATCGACCAGGAGCTGGGAGAGCTCGTAGGTCTTGCGCCCGACGGCGGCTGCCCGGGCTTCCAGCCCGGCGTCCCCGCAGCGGCGGGCGATCATGGAGTGCTGGTGCTTCACGGAGGCGACGCAGGACCCGGAAGGTGCGACGGCGACGTCGTACTCATCTTCTTCGAATGCCGTCACATGGTTGGCGACGACGGGCAGCGCCTCCTTGAAGTAGCCGCTGTTGACGTGCATCTGCCCGCAGCAGGCCTGCCCGGCGGGGAAGATGACCTCGTGGCCGAGGCGCTCGAGGATGGACACCGTGGCTTGGGCCGTCCGCGGGTACATGGCGTCCACGATGCAGGTGGCGAACAACGCGATCCTCACAGGGCACCTCCGGACACGGACCTGGCTGCCGGCTCATGCCCGGCCCGCTGGTCTTCCGCGGCAGGTGAAGGCAGATACTCCGCAGGCTGCTGGGAGGCCCGGACGACGGCCCGCAGCTCGCCCAAGCCACCGCTGAGCGCACCGGCGGCCCGGGCCTGGACCAGGACGTTGCCCAGCGCCGTGGCTTCCACGGGTCCGGCCAGGACGGGTTTGCCGGTGGCGTCGGCGGTGAGCTGGCACAGGAGCCGGTTCTGGGATCCGCCGCCCACAATGTGCACGACGCCGGCGTGCACGTCAGCAAGCCGTTCCGCGTCGGCGAGGGTCCGGGCGTAGCCGGCGGCGAGGCTGTCCAGGATGCACCGCACGATGTGCGCGGGATGCTCGGGCAGGACGGCACCGGTGTTGCGGACCGCGGCCCGGATGCGCTCGGGCATGTTGTCCGGGGCGATGAAAAAGGGGTCGTCGGCGTTGATGACGGGTCCTCCGGGCGGAAGGGTTGCGGCGGCGTCGAGCAGTTCCTCGAGTCCGGGCCGGTAGCCCTCGGCTGCCCAGGTGCGCTGGCATTCGCTGAGGAGCCAGAGGCCGCCGACGTTGCGCAGGTAGCGGATGGTGCCGTCCACGCCGCGTTCGTTGGTGAAGTTCGCGGCCCGGCTGGCCTCGGTCAGGACCGGGTGGGAGAGTTCGACGCCCACCAGGGACCAGGTGCCCGAGGAGACGTAGCCGAATTTCTCCTCATCGCCTCCGCCGCCCGCGGGCACGGCGGCGACGGCCGAGGCGGTGTCGTGCGAGCCCACGGCCACCACCTTCGTGGCAGCCGGCAGCCCCGTCCGTTCCGCGATCCCCGGCAGCAGGGTGCCGACCGTCTCCCCTGGTTGGACCAGCGGCGGGAACAGGTCCTTGGGCAAGCCCAGGGAGGCCAGGAACTCCGTGGCCCACTCCCCCGCGACGGCGTCGAAGAGCCCCGTGGTGGAAGCGTTGGTGGCCTCGGTGCGGCGCTGGCCGGTCAGCAGGAACCCAATGAGGTCCGGGATCAGCAGGGCCTGCACACCGTCCAGCCCGGGCTCGGCGGCGAGCTGGTAGATGGTGTTGAACGGCAGGAACTGCAGCCCCGTAGTGGCGTAGAGACGCGCCGGGTCCAGCTTTTCGTGGACCCGTGCGACGGCGCCGCGGCCCCGGTCGTCGCGGTAGCTGAACGGTGCCGCGAGGAGTTCACCGGCGTCGTTGACCAGGCCGTAGTCCACGGCCCAGGTGTCGATCCCGATGCTGGCGATCCGCTCGCCGCGGGCCGCGGCCGCCGTGGCGGCGGCCGCGAGCCCGGTGAGGACCTCGGCGAACAGTGCGTCGAAGTCCCAGCGGAGGCCGCCGTCGAGCTCCTTGACGCCGTTGGGGAAGCGGTGCACGGTCTCGAGCTCTGCCCTCGTCCCGCCGGGGCTGTGCGCAACCCGGCCCAGGATGACCCGGCCGGAGGACGCACCAATGTCGACGGCGGCAAAGACGCTGCCGGGCACCGTTCCGTTGGTTGCCGGAGCGCTGGCCAGGCCGGGGGCTGCTGTGCTCATCGCAGGAAGGCCGCGGCCACGCCGGCGTCCACGGGGATGTGGAGCCCGGTGGTGTGGGAGAGCTCGCTGCCGGTCAGCACGGCGGCGGCGTTGGCCACGTTCTCGGGCAGGACTTCGCGCTTGAGCAGGGTGCGCTGGGCGTAGTACTTGCCCAGTTCCTGCTCGTCCACGCCGTAGACGGCGGCGCGCTTGGCGCCCCAGCCGCCGGCGAAGATCCCGGAGCCGCGGACCACGCCGTCGGGGTTGATGCCGTTGACCCGGATCCCGTACTCGCCCAGTTCCGCGGCCAGGAGCCGGACCTGGTGGGCCTGGTCTGCCTTGGTGGCGGAGTAGGCGATGTTGTTCGGCCCGGCGAACACGGAGTTTTTGGAGGAGATGTAAATGATGTCCCCGCCCATCTCCTGGCCGATCATCACCTGCGCGGCGGCCTTGGCCACCAGGAACGAGCCCTTGGCCATGACGTTGTGCTGCAGGTCCCAGTCCTTCTCCGTGGTTTCCAGGAGCGGCTTGGAGATGGAGAGC
Organism: Arthrobacter sp. 10N43; assembly: GCF_056394525.1. Taxonomy (NCBI): domain Bacteria; kingdom Bacillati; phylum Actinomycetota; class Actinomycetes; order Micrococcales; family Micrococcaceae; genus Arthrobacter; species Arthrobacter sp. 10N43. The sequence goes on from NZ_JBFTIA010000003.1 coordinate 121,339, forward strand.
CCGGCGTTGTTGACCACCAGGTCCAGTCCGCCGAAGGCCAGGACGGCTGCCTGGATGGCCGCGGCGATCTGGGCTTCGTCTGTGACGTCGGCCTGGACGCCGATCGCGACGTCGGAGCCGCCGAGTTCCGCGGCCACCTTTTCAGCGTTCTCGAGGTTCAGGTCCGCGATGACCACGCACGCGCCGTCGGCGGCGAAGCGGGTGGCGATCGCCTTGCCGATGCCCGACGCCGCCCCGGTCACCAGGGCGATCCGGCCCGCGTGGGATTTCGGCTTGGGCATCCGGGCCAGCTTCGCCTCTTCCAGGGCCCAGTATTCGATCCGGAACTTCTCGGATTCCTCGATCGGGGCGTAGCTGGAGACGGCCTCGGCGCCGCGCATGACGTTGATGGCGTTCAGGTAGAACTCCCCCGCCACCCGGGCGGTCTGCTTGTTTGCCCCGAAGGAGAACATGCCCACCCCGGGAACCAGGACGATCGCCGGGTCCGCGCCGCGCAGGGCTGGGCTGTCCGGGGTCGCGTGCCGGTCGTAGTACCCCTGGTAGTCCTCGCGGTAGGCGGTGTGGAGTTCCTTGAGCCGGGCCACGGAGTCCTCGATCGAGGCGTCCGCGGGCAGGTCCAGGACCAGCGGCTTGACCTTGGTGCGCAGGAAGTGGTCCGGGCAGGACGTGCCCAGGGCCCCGAGCCGGGGATGTTCGGCGGCTTCGAGGAAGTCCAGGACGGCGGGGGCGTCGCTGAAATGGCCCAGCTGCGGCTTGTCCGTGGAGGCGAGGCCGCGGATCACGGGGGCCAGTGCTGCGGCCTTCGCGCGGCGCTCGGTCTCCGGGAGGGCGGCGTAGCCGGGGAGCTTCGGCCCGAACGGCTCGGCCCGGCCGTGGTCCTTGATGTATTGCTCGGCCTGCTCGATGATCCACAGCGAGTTGGCTTCGGCTTCCTCGCTGGTGGCGCCCCAGGCAGTGATGCCGTGGCCGCCGAGGATGGTGCCCACGGCGTGCGGGTTCGCGTCCTTGATCGCGGCGATGTCCAGGCCCAGCTGGAAGCCGGGGCGCCGCCAGGGCACCCACGCCACCTTCTCGCCGAAGATCTCCTTGGTGAGGGCCTCGCCGTCGGCGGCCGTGGCAATGGCAATGCCGGAGTCCGGGTGCAGGTGGTCCACGTGCGCGGCGTCGACCAGCCCGTGCATGGCGGTATCGATTGACGGCGCCGCGCCGCCCTTGCCGTGCAGGCAGTAGTCGAAAGCGGCCACCATTTCGTCTTCACGCTCGACGCCGGGGTACACGTTCTTGAGCGCCTGCAGCCGGTCCAGCCGCAGGACGGCAAGGCCCTCGGCCTTCAGCGTGCCCAGGTCCCCGCCGGAGCCCTTGACCCACAGGAGCTCGACGTCCTCGCCGGTCACCGGGTCCTTCTCGGTGCCCTTGGCGGAGGTGTTGCCGCCGGCGAAGTTGGTGTTCCGCTTGTCCGCGCCCAGGCGGTTGGAGCGGGCAATCAGTTCTTCAACGGTCTTGTTCTCAGTCATAGCTCTAGGCGCCCCATCCGGCTTGCTGGCCGCCGACGCGGTCCTCGTTGATCTTCTTCTGGTAGCCGCTGGCTTTGAAGGCGGCCAGCGGGTCCGCGGGCAGGCCGCGGGATTCACGCCACTGCGCCAGGGCAGGGCGGACATCGGTGTAGAACGCATCGTTGAAGATGCCGTTGGCGGCCAGGACGTCGCCGTTGCGCTGGGCCTCGGCGAGTGCGTCGGTGTCGATGAGCAGGGCGCGGGCGGTCATTTCCTGGACGTTGAGCACGGAGCGGATCTGGCCCGGGATCTTTTCCTCCAGGTTGTGGCACTGGTCCAGCATCAGGGCGACGCCGGACTCTTTGCCGAAGCCGCCGCCGCGGATGACCTCGTGCATGATCCGGAACAGCTGGAAGGGATCGGCCGCGCCGACGATCAGGTCGTCGTCGGCGTAGAAGCGGGAGTTGAAGTCGAAGGAGCCGAGCTTGCCCAGGCGCAGCAGCTGCATGACGATGAATTCGATGTTGGTCCCGGGGGCGTGGTGGCCGGTGTCCAGGCAGACGAAGGCCTTCTCGCCCAGGGCCAGGGTCTGCGCGTAGGAGGTGCCCCAGTCCGGGACGTCGGTGTGGTAGAAAGCCGGCTCGAAGAACTTGTACTCCAGGACCAGGCGCTGCGCCGCGCCGAGCCCGGCGTAGATCTCCTGCAGGGATTCCGCGAGGCGGTCCTGCCGGCCGCGCATGTCGTCCTGGCCCGGGTAGTTGGTGCCGTCCGCGAGCCAGATCTTCAAATCGCGCGAGCCCGTGGCGTGCATGATCTCAAGGCACTCGAGGTGGTGGTCGATTGCGCGGCGGCGGACCGCAGGGTTGGAAGAGGTCAGGGAGCCGAACTTGTACTCGTCGTCCTGGAACGTGTTGGAGTTGATGGTGCCTAGGCTGACGCCGAGGTCCGCTGCATACTCCTTCAGCGCCGCGTAGTCATCGACCTTGTCCCAGGGAATGTGCAGCGCCACGGTCGGGGCCAGTCCGGTGAGTTCGTGGACCTTCGCGGCGTCGGCCAGCTTCTCGTGGACGGTGCGCGGAGTGCCGGGGGTGCCGAACACCTTGAAGCGGGTGCCGGAGTTGCCGTAGGCCCAGGAGGGGACCTCGATGGCGAGTTCCCCGAGGCGGCCCAGGGCCGTTTCTGTGGTGTTCATGATTGTTCCTTTTGCGGTTGGTGGTTGTCCCCGGGGGCGTTGGCCGCGGACAACTGGTCCTCGAGATTGAAGATTTCGGTGAGCTGGAGGAAGCTCTGGTCCGGCGCCCCGGCGAGGTCGTCGAAGAATCCGGCCATCTCGGTCTGCCAGCGGCTGTTCACCTCAGTCAGGGCCATGCGGGCCTGGGCGCCGGTCAGGCTGTCTGTTTCGAAGTAGCCGATCAGGAGTCCGTCGGGCCGGAGGAAGAGTGAGTAGTTGTTCCAGCCGGAAGCCTTGAGGGCCCGGAGCATCTCCGGCCAGACGGCGGCGTGCCGACGGGTGTATTCCTCGATCAGCCGGGGCTTGACCTGGAGTTGGAAGCAGACGCGCTGGGTGCTCATGAGAGCACCACGTGGCGGTGTTCGATGCCCAGGAGGGATGCGGCGGCCTTGATGTCGGCGGCCCGGTGGCCGACGCACAGGGCCCAGTGGTGGCCGATTCCGGTCTGGCTCCACTGGTCCACCCAGAGCCCGGGATCCCCGCCGAAGTCCACGCGGGAGGTCGTGTTTCCGATCTGGAGGAGCGGCCCCGGGACAACTTCGCCCTCGGAGGTGACGAACACGTAGCTTCCGTCCGGGTCCTGGCCGAGGCCGAAGGTGGTGACGGGGCCGTGGCGCACATCGAATTCGACTGAGACACCCCAGCCGCGCTTGCCGTGGTAGATGCCGAGTCCGCGCAGCAGCGGCTCCTGGGCGGACACGGCCAGGTGGGCCGGACCGTCGTGTCCCATTTCGACCACGTTGTCGACGAAGTTTAGGGCCTGGATCTCGGTAAATGATCCCCCGGCGCCGATCGCCTGGGCCGCCAGCATGGCGATGGAGGTCCGCAGCTCGAACTCGCCGGCCATCGGGATGCCCCGGGCCGTCAGGATGGAGGAGCCCAGGATCATCCCGGCGCCGAGCCGTTCATGCTGTTCACCGGCCAGTCCGCGGTGGTAGTACGCCACGGAGTCCAGGTCAAAGTCCTCCACGAGGCGGTCCAAGCCCACCGACACCTTCGCACCCCACGCGAAGTCGTCGTCGTTCACAGAGTCATCCACAACGAAGAGTTCGCGGGCAAGCTCCAGGCGTTCGGACACCTCCGCCTCCGTGACGGCGTTGACCCGTTCGCGGAGGTCATCGAATTCGAGCACCTCCACGTGGGAGCCGAAGGTGGTGGAAACGGTGGTGAGGTCGGTGGCGACATCCAGCATGCCCGGATAGAGGTGGCCCATGAGCCCGTGCCGGGCATTGCGGAGCCGGGCGCGGACGCCGGCGGCGTGGACCCACGCGGTGATCCGCTCCCAGGCGGACTCCTGCTTGAGGTGCCCGGAGACTGAGCGGAAGTCGATCCCGGCCCGGCGGAAGACGTTGGCGACCTCCGGCACCGGGCATTGGCCGCAGTAGGCCAGCCACTTGCCGGTGTCAAAGTTGGCATGGTCCATCGCTTCGGTTGGCTGCAGGTCGATCACCAGGACGGGGGTCTTCGCCCGCTGGGCGATGGGCAGGACCATGGAGGACGTCAGGTACGTGGTGAGGAAGATGACGATGAGGTCGCAGTCCGCGACGCGGAGCTTTTCGCCGGCCGCGGCGGCTTCCTGCGCGTCGGAGATGAAGCCGGTGTCGACGACGTCGGCGTCGAGTCCCTGGAAGCGGCTGGTGACGTAGCGGACGGAGTCCCGCAGCTGCGGCAACAGCTCTGGAAACTGGGGCCAGTAGGCGCCCAGACCGCCGGAGACCAGCCCGATGCGGGTGGGGCGGCGGCGGTGCGGATGCAGCAGCCGATCTACCGGTTGTTTCTGGTTCATGTGGGGGCCTTCCGGCATGAAATGGGGGTTCTGGGGCTCCGGAACGCGGTTTCCGGGCACGGCGGCGGAGCAGGGCGCCGTGGTCCCGGTGCTGTGGCACCGGTGATGTGGAACAGATGTAGAAGTAGGAGAAGGAGAGGTGCCGGGCGGGCTGTCGGCGGCCCGCCCGGCCGCTCAGTATGGGTCAGGAACGGATTAGAAGTTGTACTTGTCGATGTTCTCGGCGTTGAAGACGGTCGGCGGGCCGACGATCACCAAGCCGCCCTTTTCGACTTTGCGTTCGCCCAGCTCGCCGGCGGTGAAGGTGTCCCCTTCGGCGCCGGTGATCTTGCCGTCCTTGAGGGCCTTGCCAGCGAAGGCCGCAACATAGCCAAGCTGTGCCGGATCCCAGAGGGCGAACTCCTTGACGGTGCCGTCCTTCACGAAGGGCCGCATTTCATTCGGGAGCCCCAGCCCGGTGAGGGCAACCTTGCCCTTGTACGCGGACGTTGAGAGGTAACGGGCGGTGGCGGCGATGCCCACGGTGGTCGGGGAGATAATGCCCTTCAGGTTCGGGTGCGCCTGCATGAGGCCCTGGGCTTCCTGGAAGGACTTGGTGTCGTTGTCATCGCCGTAGACCTTGGCCACAAGCTTGATGTCCTTGTACGCGGGGTTGGAGGCGAGCTCCTCCTCCATGTACTTGATCCACTCGTTCTGGTTGGTGGCGTTGGCCGTGGCGGACAGGATGGCGATCTCGCCGCTGCCGCCGATCTGCTCGGAAATCAGCTTGGTCTGGATCAGGGCAACGTCCTTGGCGACGACCTGGCTGATGAAGACGTCGCGGCAGTCGGGATTGGTGTCCGAGTCGAACGCGACGATCTTGGCGCCAGCGGACCGGGCTTCGCCGAGGGCCGTGCAGACGGCGTCGGGGTCATTGGCGGCAATCGCGATGACGTTCGTGCCGGCCTGCGTCTCGGCGTTGATGAACGAAACCTGGCTGGAGGCGGAGGCTTCCAGCGGTCCGACGACCTGCGAGGAGGCGAATCCTGCCTCGGTGGCACCCTTCTTGCCGCCGCCCAGGACGACGTCCGTGTACGGGTTGTTCAGTTGCTTGGGGATGAAGGTGATCTTCTGGTCCCCGCCGCCTGCCGAGGGGCTGCTGGTGTCGCTGGAGGATGCAGAGCCGCTGTTGCAGGCTGTCAGCGCCAGTGCGGCCACGGCGGTGATGGCCACCATGCTTCCCAGTCGGCCGGTCCGGCCCTTGTTCTTGCGGTTCAACATCATTGTTCTTCCCTTTTCCTTCGTGCGGTCGGTACGGCCGGCCCCAGGCGGGCGCGGTTTGTGGTGGTGCTGGTGTGCAAATTTCAGGTGGCCTTGCGGGTGAAACTTCGGCGGACGCGGCGGGTGTGCCGCCATTGCCTGATGGCGGAGCCGATGCTCGGCGCCACCACCGAGAAGATCAGCAGCAGGCCGGTCACCGTGATGAGGACGACGTCGGACACCCGGGCCAGGCGAAGGGCGTAGTTGAGCGTCCCGATCAGCAGGACACCGGCGATGACGCCGGGGATGGAGCCCTTGCCGCCGAAGATCGACACGCCGCCGAGCAGGACGGCGGCGATGACGGCCAGTTCCAGGCCGGAGGCGTTGTCGCTGCGGGCGCTGGTGTAGCGCAGCGTCCAGTAGATGCCGGCCAGCGCCGAGACGGCGCCGGACCCGACGTAGAGCCAGAACTTGCTGCGGGCCACGTTGATGCCGACGAAGCTGGCGGCTTCCTTGCTGTAGCCCATCGCATAGAGGCCGCGTCCGAACGGCGTGAAGTGCAGCAGCACGCCGAAGAAGACCATCACCACGACGACGCCGATCATCACCGTGGGGATGCCGGTGCCGCCGATTTTGGAGGTGAAGAAGGCGGTCAGCGCCTTGGGGAAGTTGGCCACGGCGTTGTCGCCGATGATGACCAGGGCCAGGCCGCGGAACAGCGCCAGGGTGCCGATGGTCACCGCCAGGGAGGGCAGGCCGAGGACCGCGATCAGGAAGCCGTTGAACATGCCGGCGGCAATTCCTGCCAGCAGGCTGATTGCCAGGGCCAGCCATATGTCCGTCCCGCCGGCCCAGAGGACGCCCATCAGGGCGCTGGTCAGGCCGGCGGTACTGGCCACGGACAGGTCGATTTCGCCCGTGATGATGATCAGCGTCATCGGCATGGCGATCAGCAGGACCGGGATGACGTCCAGGAGCAGGAAGCCGGTGGTGACCGGCGAGGCGAAGCGCGGGATGGCGATTGCTGCGTAGATCAGGAAAGCAATCAGGGCGTAGATGGTGATGGCGTCCCGGCCGGTCAGGATCCGTGCGGCGCCGGTCCGGCCCTTCGGTTCGCTGGCCAGCGGCTTGGTGTTGTCAGCCACGGCGGCCGGCGCCGTGCTGGTGGTGGACGTGGTTTCAGACATTGCGAGCCTCGCTAATCCGCAGTTTCTTGGCTGTGCGCAGGCTGGCCACGCGGTCGATGATGATGGCGGTGAGGATCAGTACGCCGACGATCGCCTGCTGCCAGAATTTGTCCACCCGCAGGGCGGTCAGGGAACTGGTGATGGTGGTCAGGAGCACGGCGCCGAGCGCGGCCCCGGTCACCGATCCGCTGCCGCCGAAGATCGCTACGCCACCGACGACGGCGGCCGCCACCACGGTCAGTTCCATGCCGGTGCCGGTGGTGGCTCCGACGGAGTTGAAGCGGCTGGCGTAGAGCACCCCGGCCAGCCCGGCGAGCGCGCCGTTGGCCAGGAACGCGAGGAACACGCGCTTGGAGACCTTGATGCCGAAGGCAGTGGCCGCGTCCGGATCCGAGCCGATGGCGTACAGGTCACGGCCCGGACGGGTGCCGGACATATAGATGGCGACGGCGATCACGACGCCGATGGCCAGCAGCGTGATGACGGGGAACCCCAGAAAGGTGTTCACCGAGAGGGCGCCGAACTCCTCCGGACGGTCGCCCGCGAAGTACTGCTTGCCGCCGGCCCAGGCGTTGTTCAGGCCGCGGTACACGTAGAGCGTCCCGAGTGTGATGACCAGGGCGGGCACTTTGGCCAGGGTGACCAGGGCGCCGTTGACGGCGCCCAGCAGCGCCCCGAAGGCCATGCCGATCACAAAGACTGCGATAATCGGCACGTCGGGCATAGCCGAGAAAAGGGTGCCGGTGCCGAAGGCGACCAGCCCCAGCATGGAGCCGACGGAAAGGTCGATGTTCCTGGTGATGATCAGCAGGGTCTGCCCTACCGCCAGAATCATGATGATCGTGGCGTTGAGCAGCAGGTCCTTCACGCCCTGCGCGGTGAGGAACAGCGGGTTGATCAGGTAGGTGACGAGTACCAGCAGTGCCAGCGCGATCAGCACTGGGAGTTCGCGCATCCGCAGCAGCGAGGCGACGGCGTCCCGGGCGCCGGCTGCGGGTGCCGGCGTCGTTGCGTTCTTGTGGTCCAGAGCTGAGCTCACAGGGTTCCTCCTGCGGAAGACGTGGCGGCGTGCATGACCGATTCGGGATTCGCATCGGCACGGTCGAGTTCGGCGGTGATCCGGCCTTCGCGCATGACCAGGACGCGGTCAGCCATGCCGAGGACCTCGGGCAGTTCGGAGGAGATCATCAGGATCGCGATCCCGCGCCCGGCGAGGTCCGAAATGAGCCGATGCACCTCGCTCTTGGTGCCGACGTCGATGCCGCGGGTGGGCTCGTCGATGATCAGCAGCCGCGGGTCCGTGGCCAACCACTTGGCGAGCACCACCTTTTGCTGGTTGCCGCCGGAGAGCGTGGAGACGGCGTACTCCTGCGAGCCGGTCTTCACCTGGAGCCGTTTGCTCCATTCCTGGGCCGCGCGCCGCTCGGCGCCCCCGTTGATCAGCCCCGCCGTCGTGTACTTGTTGCGCAGCGTGAGCGTGACGTTCCGGGCCACGGACAAGTCCATCACCAGGCCCTGCTTGCGGCGGTCCTCCGGCACGAAGCCCATGCCGGCGGTGATGGCCACCTGGGGATTCCGCGGCTTGAGCTTGCGTCCCTCGAAGGTGATATCGCCGGCGTCGTAGGGGTCGATACCGAATACGGCGCGTGCCACCTCGGTGCGGCCGGCGCCGACGAGGCCGGCCAAGGCAACGATTTCCCCGGCGCGGACCTCGAAGCTGATATCGCGGAACACCCCGGCGCGGCTGAGGCCGTCCACTTTCAGGACCACGTCGCCGATCTCGGCAGGGGTCTTGGGGAACAAGGCGCCAATGTCGCGGCCCACCATCTCGCGAACGATCTGCTCGACGGTGACGTCGGCCGTGCGGTGGGTGGAGATGTACCGGCCGTCCCGCATTACGGTGATGCGGTCGCACAGGTCAAAGACCTCGTCGAAACGGTGCGAAATGAAGAGGATGCCGGTCCCCCGGTCCCGGAGGCTCCGGGCCACGGAGAACAGCCGTTCCACCTCGACGCCGCTGAGGGCTGCCGTGGGCTCGTCCATCACCAGGACTTTGGCGTCCAGCGAAATGGCCTTGGCGATTTCAATGATCTGCTGGTCCGCGATGGACAGGCCTTCGGCGATGCGGGTCGGGTCGATCGGAACGCCAAGCCGCTCGAACAGCTTGCGCGCCTCCCTGACCATGATCGCTTTGCTGATGAGCCCGAAACGGCCCTTGGGCTGGCGGCCGATGAAGATGTTCTCCGCGACGCTCAGGTCCGGGAAGAGTGTGGGTTCCTGGTAGATGACCGAGATTCCGGCGTCCTTGCTCTCGGCAACATTGCGGAACTGGACGCTCTGGCCTGCCACCTGGAAGTCGCCGGAATCGGGATGGTGCAGGCCTGCGAGGATTTTCACCAGCGTGGATTTGCCGGCGCCGTTCTCGCCGACGAGTGCGTGGATTTCGCCAGCCTCGATGTGGATGGTGCCGTCGGCCAAGGCGACCACCGGGCCGAAAGTCTTGGCTGCGTGGGAGAGCGAGAGAACCGGAACCTGCTCCCCCTCAGCGGGGCCGGACCGGGAACTGTGTGTCTGCTGCATAAAATTGACCGCACCTTTGGGGCTTAGTGAACACTGCCTTAGTGAACGCTGGAATGAATCGTTTCATAACCAGTTGTGATTTGAATCATAAGGTCTTCAAATCAACACGTCAACTGCCGTCACGCATCCATTACGCGGCTTTTGATTCGTTTCAATGAAAGGGTTCAAATTGGATCCCGGACGGGTATCCTGAAGTGAGTATTTTGCGTACGCGCCGCCTGGCCCCAAGGGCTGCGGCGTCCACCTTCAGGAGCACAGGAAATGGTTTCAGCGAGCGTCAAGGACGTCGCGGCCCTGGCCGGCGTCTCGGTCGGGACGGTCTCCAATGTGCTGAACCGGCCGGAGAAGGTCTCTGCCGAAGTCACCATCAGGGTCCAGTCCGCCATCGACAAGCTCGGCTTCGTCCGGAACGACGCCGCGCGCCAGTTGCGCGCGGGCATGAGCCACAGCATCGGCCTGGTGGTCCTGGACGCCGCCAACCCCTTCTTCTCGGATCTGGCCCGGGGCGCGGAGGACCGCGCCGCCGCGGAGAACTTCACCGTCCTCGTCGGCAACAGCAACGAGGACGAGGGCCGGGAATCCGCGTATCTGGACCTCTTTGAGCAGCAGCGCGTGCGGGGCGTGCTGCTGTCCCCGGTAGGAAATGTCATCCCGAGGCTGGAGCAGCTCCGGCGCCGGGGCATCCCGACGGTGCTCGTGGACCGGCAGACAGAGAACATGAGCTTCTCCTCGGTGGCCGTGGACGACCTGGCGGGCGGGGAGATGGCCGCGGCCCACCTGTTGTCGCTGGGCCGGCGGCGGATCGCGTTTGTTGGCGGCCCGGCAAGCATCCGGCAGGTGGCGGACCGTTTGGCAGGGGCGCGGAAGGCCATCGACGCCGTCGCGGGCGCAACACTCGAGGTCATCGCCACGGAATCCCTGACCGTACTTTCGGGCAGGGCGGCCGGTGAGTCCATCCGGTCACGGCCCGAAGCCGAACGCCCGGATGCGATCTTTGCAGCCAACGACCTGCTTGCCGTGGGCGCCCTGCAGGGACTCATGCTCATGGGCGGCGTCAAGGTGCCGCAGGAGATCGCCCTGATCGGCTACGACGACATCGAGTTCGCCGCCGCCGCCGTCGTGCCGCTGTCCTCCATCCGGCAGCCCAGTGCCCTTATCGGCTCCACCGCGCTGGAACTGCTGCTCCAGGAGGCGGCAGCAGAAGACGGCTTTGCACCCACCCAGGTGGTCTTTCCGCCCGAATTGATAGTGAGGGCATCCACGCAGGGCTGAAAGGAGGCCCCGATGGGCAGCACAGACTACGAGTTCAGGACCGTCTGGCGCGTGGCGGGCACGCCGGAGGAGGTCGCGGCCGTCCTGAGCGAGGCCACGGCCATGCCCCGCTGGTGGCCGTCCGTCTACCTCAGCGCCGAGCCCGTGGCCGGCGGCCCGGAGCCAGGGCCCGGAATGCCCGGACCTGTACGCCTCCACACGAAGGGCTGGCTGCCCTACACGCTCCGCTGGACCCTCACGGTTACGGAGCCGGTCACTCCCCGCGGTTTCGCCCTCACCGCAGCCGGCGACCTCAACGGCACCGGCCGCTGGACCTTCGAGCCGGACGGACCGGAAACGGTCATCACCTACGACTGGCGGGTCAGCGCCGCCAAGCCCCTGCTGCGCCGGCTGAGCTGGCTGCTCAAGCCCGGCTTCGCCGCCAACCACCGCTGGGCGATGGCACGCGGCCAGCAGAGCCTCGCCCTGGAACTGCGCCGGCGCCGGGCCTCGGCGGACAGCGCCGGGCCAGGGGCCCGCACCGTTCCACCGCCGCCACCACCCACGTTTGCCTGGCTGGCCCGGCGGGCCAGCCACACTCCAGCGGCTGGCGCTGACGCGCACCCGAACGGCTAGTGCTGGATACCGAGCGTCTGGACTCCTGCACAACGGGGCGGCAGTGCTTCATTCACTTGGCCATTGAGGGTAAGTGGCTTCCCACGGTTAGCTGGATCACATCATCGTTTGCCCGTGACCCTTCAGGAATCCTCATGACATTGCAGAAGAACCGGCTCTCCAGCCGCCCCGCCCGGTGGGACGACGTCGAGATCGGCGACGCCGTCCACGTCCACCGGGACGGCCGCCTGGAGCACGCGGGCCGCGTGGACACGCGAACCGCCGACGGCGCCGTCGTGTGGGTGGTCTCCAAGGGCGGGCACCGGCGGCTGTTCCACATTGCCGACGGCTTCGAACTGAGCGTTGCAGACGCCGAAGGAGCCCGCCATGCTGACCACTGATCGAAGGGAAGCCACGGCGCAGACGCTAAACACGCTTCAGCCGGTAAACGCGCTTCAGCCGCCAATCCAGTGGGCAAACCCCACCGCCGGCGCTGCCGCTTGGACGGATCCACTATCCGCCGGCACCGCCTCCTGCCCGGAGGACTGCCACTACTGCTCCGGCCCTGAGACCGACTAGCAGCAGCGCCTCCCTGGCCACCTGACCTCGGCTGATGCCCGGAAATCACAATCCGGGCATCAATATGGCCAGGTTGCCGTGGCATCGTTGACTAAGGCAACGGCGGGCATAATTGTTGAGCCATGAGGTCTCAGCGAATGAAGCACGCACTGGTTGTGACATCGGCTGCCGCGGCGGCTCTCTTCCTTAGCGGCTGCGGGGGCAGTTCGGCGCAGCCCCAGCCAGCCACCTCCCCGCCCACCGCTTCCGCCAGCACTTCGAGCGAGCCCTCGGCCTCCGCGACGGCCACGGAATCCTCGCCCGCCGCCGCGTCCTCTCAGGCGGCCCAGTCCGGCCCCGCCCTGTGCAAGGCCGCCAGCCTGACGGCAACCACCGACGCCAGCGGCGGCGGAGCGGCGGGCAGCGTCTACATGCAGCTGATCCTGACTAACTCCGGCACCGAACCGTGCCTGTTGAAGGGCTATGCGGGCGTCTCCCTCACAGCCGGGGCGGATGGAGAGCCGATCGGCGCTGCCGCCACGCGCGATGACTCAACCCCGGTCTCCGACGTCATGCTCGCCCCCGGGAAGGCAGGCTCCGCCACGCTGCGCTACACCCAGGCCGCCAACTATCCGGACTGCACCCGCACGCCGGCGGCTGGATTCAGGGTCTACCCGCCCGATGACACGGCTTCGCTGTTCGTCGCGCAGCAGCTGGACGCCTGCACGAACACCGAGATCAACCTGCTGACCGTCGGGGCCTTCCAACCGAAGTAGCACCGGGCCCGCCGGCCTCCCGGCATCGAACGCCAGGGAGCGACCGGAGCTTCCGGGCCAGCATGGGCGGCCGTCAACGTGCCCGGCAAATAGTGTCAGTGGGGTAGGGCATGATGGAGGAATGAAGGGGCAGGAGCTCGCCGGCGGCGCACTTTCGGCCAACGCCATGGACCGGTTCAGCCGACCGACCCGGGAATGGTTTCTGGGCGCTTTTTCCACGCCCACCCCGGCCCAGAGCGGCGCCTGGAATGCCATCTCCTCCGGTGCGCACGCCCTCGTCGTCGCCCCTACAGGCTCCGGCAAGACGCTCGCTGCGTTCCTTTGGGCGCTGGACCGGCTGCTAACCTCCGCCCCCGCCGAGCCCGAGGCCCTGCCCGGCCTGGACACGGCTGTTAAGGGCGGGCGCCGGACGGGCTCACGGACAAATTCAGCCCAGCGGAAGGCAGCCCAGCGGAAGACCCGGGTGCTGTACATTTCCCCGCTCAAGGCTCTCGGCGTCGACGTCGAACGCAACCTCCGTGCACCGTTGATCGGCATCACGCAGACCGCCAAACGCCTGGACCTGCCCGCACCGCTCATTACCGTGGGCGTCCGCTCCGGGGACACGACGGCGGCCGACCGCCGTTCGCTCCTCAGCCACCCGCCCGACATCCTCATCACCACACCGGAATCCCTCTTCCTGATGCTGACGTCCAGGGCCCGGGAAACCCTCGACGAGGTGGACACGATCATTGTCGACGAGGTCCATGCCGTCGCCGGCACCAAGCGCGGGGCGCATCTGGCCGTGTCCCTGGAACGCCTGGACGCGCTGCTGCCCAAGCCCGCCCAGCGGATCGGCCTGTCGGCAACCGTGGAACCCAAGGAACTGGTGGCGCAGTTCCTCGCAGGGTCGGCGCCGGTGGAAATTGTGGCCCCTCCGTCGCGGAAGAACTGGGACCTCACCGTCTCTGTTCCTGTGGAGGACATGTCCGATCTTCAGGGTGCCGCCGCGGCCTTCGATTCCGGTCCGGCCTCCGGGCTCCAGCCCCAGGCCTCCATCTGGCCTCATGTGGAGGAAAAGATCGTGGACCTGGTGCTGGCCAACCAGTCCACCATCGTCTTCGCGAACTCCCGCCGCCTCGCCGAACGGCTGACCGCCCGGCTCAACGAGATCTACACCGAACGCCAGCTCATGGCAGCCGGCGGCGGCTGGGCCGAGTTTGGCGCCGGCGCGCCGGACTTCGAAGCCGCACCGGATGCCATGCCGGCTGCCGTGCCCAATACTGCCTCGCCCAGCAGAGTGCCGTCCGGCGGTGCCGCTGCGCTGCCCACGTCCACTGCCACACCGGCCCATATGATGGCGCAGGCCGGCAGCACGGCGGGCGCGGATCCCGTGCTGGCCCGCGCCCACCACGGCTCCGTATCCAAGGACCAGCGCGCCCTGATTGAGGATGACCTGAAATCCGGGCGGCTGCGCTGTGTCGTGGCCACGTCCTCCCTCGAACTTGGCATCGACATGGGCGCCGTGGACCTGGTGGTGCAGGTCGAGTCGCCGCCCTCGGTGGCCAGCGGCCTGCAGCGGGTGGGCCGCGCCGGCCACCAGGTCGGCGAAATCTCCCAGGGCGTGCTGTTCCCTAAACACCGGGCAGACCTCGTCCACACGGCCATCACCGTGGAACGAATGCTTGACGGCAAGATCGAGCGGCTCAGCATCCCGGCCAACCCGCTGGACATCCTGGCCCAGCAGACGGTGGCAGCTACCGCCCTTGGGGCGATCGACGTGGAGGAATGGTTCGCCACGGTCCGGCGGTCAGCGCCCTTCGCCTCGCTCCCCCGCTCCGCGTTCGAGGCCACCCTGGACCTGCTGGCCGGACGCTACCCCTCCGACGAATTCGCGGAGCTGCGTCCCCGGGTCATCTGGGACCGGAACGCCGGGACCATCGAGGGCAGGCCCGGCGCGCAGAGGCTCGCCGTCACCTCCGGCGGGACCATCCCGGACCGCGGACTGTTTGGCGTGTACATCATCGGCACCGAGGTCGAGGGCACCGGCGGTTCGGGGTCTGGCAGCTCCGGGTCTGGCGGTGCCAGCGCAGATGGCAGGGCCGCCAGCCCGGCCGCCGCCGCGGCCAAGGGCGGGCGCCGGGTGGGCGAACTCGACGAGGAAATGGTCTATGAATCCCGGGTTGGGGACATCTTCGCCCTCGGCGCCACCAGCTGGAAGATCGAGGACATCACGCACGACCGTGTCCTGGTGTCGCCGGCGTTCGGACAGCCCGGCAAGCTCCCGTTCTGGAAGGGCGATTCGCTCGGCCGGCCCGTAGACCTGGGCCGCGCCCTCGGTGCGTTCATGCGCGAACTGGCGGCGTCCGACGTCGGACCGGCAACCGAGCGCTGCAAGGCCAGCGGCCTGGACGACTTCGCCGCGAACAACCTGATCCAGTACCTCGCCGAACAGCGGCTGGCCACCGACGTGGTCCCCAGCGACACCACCCTCGTGGTGGAACGCTTCCACGACGAGCTCGGCGACTGGCGGGTGGTGCTGCACAGCCCCTTCGGACTGCCCGTGCACGCACCGTGGGCGCTGGCCGTGGGCCAGCGCCTGCACCAGCGCTACGGGATGGACGGCTCGGCCATGGCCGCCGACGACGGCATTGTGCTGCGCGTTCCCATGATGGAAGACGAGCCGCCGGGCGCCGAGTTGTTCCTCTTCGACCCGGAGGAACTCGAGCAGATTGTGACAGCGGAGGTTGGCGGCAGCGCACTCTTCGCCTCCCGGTTCCGTGAGTGCGCCGCGCGTGCCTTGCTGCTGCCGCGGCAGAACCCGGGCAAGCGGCAGCCCTTGTGGCAGCAGCGGCAGCGCTCGGCGCAGCTGCTGGACGTTGCCCGGAAGTACCCGACGTTCCCGATTGTGCTCGAGACGGTCCGGGAATGTTTGCAGGATGTCTACGACCTTCCCGCTTTGAAGGACATTGCCGCTTCAGTGGAGCGCCGCGAGCTCAGGATCGTCGAGACCACCACGCAGCAGCCCTCCCCGTTCGCGAAGTCCTTGCTGTTTGGCTACGTGGCCCAGTTCCTCTACGAGGGCGACTCGCCGCTGGCAGAGCGCCGTGCCGCCGCCCTGGCCCTCGATTCCACCCTGCTCAATGAGCTCCTGGGCCGCGTGGAGCTGCGCGAACTGCTGGACGCGAAGGTCATCGACGCCACCGAGCGTGAACTGCAGCGCCTGGCCCGGGACCGGCAGGTGCGCGGGCTCGAGGGCGTCGCGGACCTCCTGCGCCTCCTGGGTCCGCTCTCGCCGCGCGAAGTTGCCGCCCGCCTGGAGCCGGCGGCGGGCCCGGCCGCGCCCGAGGCTACGGAGACCGCCCAGCCTGGCGGGGAGACAGCCGTGTCCGCCGGTCCGGACCAAACCCCGTCGGTTGGGCCGGTGGAGACTCCGGCGACCGAAGCCGACGCCGAGGCCCACCTCACCGCCCTGCAGCGGGCCAACCGGGCGATTAAGGTCAACATCGGCGGCGCCGAACGCTACGCGGCGGTCGAGGACGCCGCCCGGCTCCGGGATGCCCTCGGCGTCCCCCTACCGATGGGCGTGCCGTTGGCCTTCATCGAACCGGTCGCGGACCCGCTCGGGGACCTCGTCTCGCGCTATGCCCGCACGCACGGACCGTTCACCGCCGCGGAAGCCGCGGCGCGGCTGGGACTCGGCGTCGCCGTCGTCGGGACGGCGCTGAAGCGGCTGGCCGCGGACGGCCGCGTGGTGGAAGGCGAGTTCCGTCCGCACGCGTCGCCGCCGGCAGGCACGGCAGCAGCGGGCGTTGCCGGATCCGGCGTTCAGGGAACCGGACTTGAGGGAACCGGTCTTGAGAGATCCGACAGTGAACACTCCGGCGCTGCAGGGGCATCGGCCTCCGCGCCGGCCGTCGTTCTGCCTCTGGCGGCCGTCAGCGAATGGTGCGACGCCGAGGTCCTCCGCAAGCTGCGCCGGCGTTCGCTCGCCGCGCTCCGCGCCGAAGTCGAACCCGTAGACACTGCCGCGTACGGCCGGTTCCTTCCCGCCTGGCAAAATGTGCGGACCACCGGCGGCCGCGGGCAGTCCGCCCTGCGCGGCCTGGACGGCATCATTACCGCCGTCGACCAGCTTTCCGGCGTCCCCATTCCTGCCTCGGCATGGGAGCCACTGGTCCTGGCCAGCCGCGTGTCCAATTACCAGCCGGCCATGCTGGACGAACTCATGGCAGCCGGTGAAGTCCTCTGGTCCGGTGCCGGATCACTGCCGGGCAACGACGGTTGGGTCAGCCTGCACCTCGCCGATTCCGCCGAGCTGACGCTGAACCCCGCTGTCGATTTCGAACCAGGCGACGCACAGCAGCGGCTCCTGGAGCACCTGCAGAACAACGGCGGCGGCTACTTCTTCCGGCAGCTGACCGAGGTAGCCGGCGGCATGGATTCGGTGCTCAGCGACCAGGACGTAGTGACGGCGCTCTGGGATCTCGCCTGGGCGGGCCGGATTACCGGCGACACCTTTGCCCCCGTCAGGGCCCTGATCGCCGGTGGCCACACGGCCCACCGGCAGGTGGGGCGCGCACCGCGGGCCCGCGCGCCCCGGCTCAGCCGGCTCGGACGGGCGCACGGCACCGGCCTGCTGGGATCGCCGGGCCTCACCGGCGGCCGGTACGGTTCCGTGACCGGCACCGCCCCCGCGCCGGCGCTTGCCGCCGGACGCTGGTCCGCGCTGCCCTCCCCCGAGCTCGACCCCACCATCCACGCCCGGGCAACCGCGGAACTGCTCCTGGACCGCTACGGCGTGGTCACCCGCGGCTCGGTCATGGCCGAGAACATCCTCGGCGGCTTCGGCCTCATGTACAAGGTACTGGCCCGGCTCGAAGAGGCCGGACGCTGCCGGCGCGGGTACTTCATCGAGCACCTCGGCGCGGCGCAGTTCGCCGTGCCGGCCACTGTGGACCGGCTGCGGTCCTACGTCGAAGACGCCCAGTTGCACAAGGCCGAGCCCGTGGCACTGGCCCTCGCCGCGACCGATCCCGCCAATCCCTACGGCGCCGCCCTCCCGTGGCCCGCGCTGAATGTCGACGCCGGCACGGGACACCGGCCCGGCCGGAAGGCCGGCGCCCTGGTGGTGCTGGTCGATGGCGCCCTGGCCCTTTATGTGGAGCGTGGCGGCAAGACCCTGCTCGCGTTCAGCGACGACCCCGAGGTTCTGGCCGCGGCCGGTGCGGCGCTGGTGGGAGTGGTGACCCGCGGCGCGGTGGACAAGCTGATCATGGAAAAGGTCAACGGCCACGGCATTCTGGACACCCCGATCGCGGCCGCCCTTGCCCAGGCCGGGGCCTACTCCACACCGAAGGGACTGAGGATCCGTGCCTGAGGGCGATTCCGTCTTTCGCGCCGCGGCACAGCTGCATGCCGCACTGGCCGGCAAGGAACTGGTGTCCTCCGATTTCCGGGTCCCCCGTTTCGCCACCCTGAAACTCGGCGGCTGGACCGTGGACGAGGTGGTGCCCCGCGGCAAGCACCTGCTGATGCGGGTGCAGAGCCCGACGCCGAAGGACCGGCTCACCATCCACTCACACCTGAAGATGGAAGGCAGCTGGCAGGTCTACCCGTCCGGCGGCCGTTGGCGGAAGCCCGGCTTCACGGCCCGCTGCGTTCTGCGCACCGCCACGGCCGACGCCGTCGGGTTCTCGCTTGGCATTCTTGAAGTGGTCCGCACCGACCAGGAGGACGCCATCGTGGGGCACCTCGGTCCGGACCTGCTGGGCCCGGACTGGGACGCGGCCAAGGCCGAACGCCGTCTGCTCGCGTCCCCGGACGTGCCCATCGGGATCGCCCTGCTGGACCAGAGCAAGCTGGCGGGAATCGGAAACATCTACCGCTGCGAGGCCTGCTTCCTCGCCGGAGTCCATCCGGCGTCGCCGGTCTCCGCGGTGACGGATCTTGCGGCCCTGATCACCGACGCCCAGATCCTGCTCTCCGCCAATCTCGGCGCGGGCCGCCGGACCACCGTGCTGAACGCCCGGGGCGTACCAGTGGGCCGCACCGCCGGGCGCCCCGGCTACTGGGTCTACCGGCGCGAGCACCAGCCGTGTCTCAAATGCGGCACCCCCATCCGCCGCGGAGTCCTCGGCAAGGGCGCCGGCATCGAGGAACGGGACATCTATTACTGCCCCACGTGTCAGCCGTACGCCGTGCCGGAGGGCGCCCCGCCGGAGGGCGCCAGCTGACGGCGCCGGCTGACGGCGCTCCGAGCGGCGGATCAGCCCGCAGGACCGCCGGCTGCCGCCGCGGGCACGGCCGTCCCGGCAATGGCGGCCGGTTCGGCCCGGCTTGATTCAGCCCCGGCCGGTTCGGCCCCGGTTGGTTCGTCCCGGCTTGATTCAGCCACCGCCGCTTCGGCCGTCGCCGCTTCAGCCCCGGTTGGTGCGGCCGTCGCCGGTTCAGCCCCGGCCTCTTCGGCAGGACGCACCTCAGGAACGGTAAACCGCGGCAGCAGCAGCTGCACAAGGGGTCCGATCGCCAGCGCGTAGAGCACCGTGCCCACACCCACCGAGCCGCCCAGCAGCCAGCCGGCGCCGAGCACCACGATTTCGATGCCGGTCCGCGACGTTCGTATCGACCAGCCGGTCCGGCGGGCGAGTCCCGTCATCAGGCCGTCGCGGGCCCCGGGCCCCAGCCGTGCGCCGATGTAGCAGGCCGAGGCAATGCCGTTGAGCACGATGGCCCCCACGAGCATGCCGATCTGCCCGCCGAGATGCGTGACCTCCGGAATGAGGGCCAAACCGATATCGGCGAAGACTCCCACGAGCACGGCGTTGCACAGCGTACCGACGCCGGGCCACTGCCGGAGCGGAATCCACAGCAGCAGCACGAGGAAGCTGACGATCACCACGACGGTGCCGATGCTCAACCCGGTCTTGATCGCAAGGCCTTGGTGAAACACGTCCCAGGGGTCCAGGCCCAGCCCGGCGCGGATGAATATGGCGAGCGAAACGCCGTACATGGCCAGGCCAATGAGGAGCTGGAAGAGTCTGCGGGTCAACATGGTGTCCATCCTCCACGAAAACTGGCCTTGCAATCCATAGCCAGTCTGAAATACTGGCCTGATGTCCGTCTCTTTGACTCCGGGGTCCCTGGCTCGCCTGCTGGGCCAGTGGAACCTCGGCGCCGCCCCCGCCTACCGCGAGCTCGCCGACGTCGTCCGCCTGCTCATCCTCGACGGTCGCGTCGCCCTCGACGTTGCCCTGCCCAGCGAGCGGTCGCTGGCCGCCACGCTCGGCATCAGCCGCACCACGGTGACCGCTGCCTACAGCTTGCTGCGCGACCAGGGATTCCTGAGCAGCGGCCAGGGCAGCCGCGGCCGGACCTGCATTCCCCACCGCGGACCGCGGGGAACCGCAACGGATGGCCGGTCCGAACTCAGCGGGGCGCCCGGACTGGCCGTTCCGGACGGGTTGCTGGACCTTGCCTACGCCTCGCTGCCGGCCAGCGGCGAGGTGGTGCACCGGGCTTTTGCCGCGGCACTGACCGAGCTGCCGGCGCTGCTGCCGGGCTTCGGCTACGACGCGCTGGGGGTGGGCCCGCTCCGCGAAGCGATTGCGGCCCGTTACACCGCAGCAGGGGTTCCGACCACGGCCGGTCAGATTCTGGTCACGTCCGGCGCTCAGCATGCCCTGAACATTGTGCTCCGCACGTTGGCCGGCCGTTCGGGGACCAAGGTGCTCGTGGAACATCCCAGCTACCCGAACGCCCTCGACGCGATCCGGGCTGCGGGTTGCCGGCCGGTCCCGGTGGCCATGCCCCCGGCACACCATGGCGGCCACGCCGGCTGGGACATCGATGCTCTGGAGACCGCGCTGAGGCAGCAACGCCCGGCCATGGCCTACGTGGTCCCCGACTTCCACAACCCCACCGGCCGGCTGATGCCGGATTCCCAGCGCCGGCAGCTGGTCCGGGCGGCGTCCGCGTCGGGCACCGTGCTGGTGGTGGACGAGACCATGCGGGAGCTCAACCTCGACGGCGCGCCCTCCACGCCCCTGGCCGCATTCGGTCCGGCCGTGGTGTCCATCGGTTCGCTGAGCAAGTCACACTGGGCAGGCCTGCGGACCGGGTGGATCCGGGCCGGCGAGTCACTCATCCAGCGCTTCGCCGCCGCCCGAACCACCATGGACCTGGGAGGTCCCGTCGTGGAGCAGCTTGCGGCGGCCCATCTGGTCAACGACCTCAGGGAGCCCCTGCCCGAACGGCTCGCCTCGCTCCGTACCAACCGGGACACGTTGCTGGGGCTCATCGCCGAGAACCTGCCGACGTGGCAGGCGGAACGGCCCGGCGGCGGGTTGTCGGTCTGGTGCCGGCTTCCCGCTCCTCTCAGCACGGCGCTGACGGTGATCGCCCCGGACTTCGGCATCCGCCTCGCGGCCGGTCCCAGGTTTGGTGTTGGTGGGGCCTTCGAACACTACCTCCGAGTGCCGTTCACCCTGGCCCCGGAGCAGCTGGGGACCGCCGTGCTGGCGCTGCGCTCAGCCCAGGACCGACTGGAGGCGTCCCCGCAGCTGCGGCGGGACCTCACCAGCCCGCCCGCCGTCGCTATCGCGTAAATCCCATGGCGCGGCACCCCGCCAGACCCGTCGCGTGACGCGGCTTTATTCCTGCGCTGCGCATATGCCCTGTCGACTCCCGAGTTCGGGTGTCGACAGGGCAGGTGCGCGTCGCCAGAGAGGAAGTGCCTCGCGGGCTTAGGCGTAGACGCTGTCCAGGAACCCGGCCCAGGCCTCCGCAGTCGCGGCGCTGTCCCCGGCGCCGCTGAAGTCGTGGACGGTCATCCCGACCGGCGCGCCAAAGGCGTTGCGGCCGAAGAAGCGGTACATCGTGTCCGCGGTCCGCAGCCCGAGGAAGTTCTCGTTGGAGAAGTCCACCTCGACGGCGAGCGGACCGACGCCGTCGAGCTCCACCACCACCGTGTCCCCCTCTGCCAAGCCGGCGACGCCAAGGGCCTTCTTGAGCCGGTCGAAGCCGTCCGGGGTCTGCGAGGCAGCGGGGGCCTGGATATCGGTGAAGACCACGGGCTTGCCGTCGAAGTACTTCAGGTACTGGCCCAGGGTGTGCAGATAGAACGCCGTGTGCTTGCTGGCGCCGTCGTACTGCTCGTCCCAGTTGTCCGCGAAGATTCCGCTGTGCACGTAATGCAGCCGGGCACGGCCGCCGTCGAGCGGTTCCAGGACATGCTCCAGCTGGTTGAACCAGCCGTCCGGACCGTCCATCCGGGACACCAGATGGGAGGGGTATTCGTCAACGGTCCGTACTGCCGGCCACTGGTCCGTGGGGAACATCCAGGCCGGCGTGTCCTTGGTGACGGCCTCCCACACGCGTTCCGGGGTGCCGGGCAGTTCGGTGTCGTAGACGATTTCGAAATTCCGCTTGTCAGTCATTGTCCTGCTCCTTAGCTTGTGGGTTTGTCTCTTGTGAGTTGGTCTCTTGTGGCGTTGCAATGTATGCGCTTGCGGGCGCTGCGTTGGCTTCCGGCGCCTTCAGGGACGGATGAAGCGCGACGACAAGCCGGTGCTTGCGTCCCGGCGGCGGCGAATCCGCCGGGGAGCCCTGTGCGCCATGTCCGCCGTCGTGGTACTTGTCCACGAGCCGGGTCACGGCGACGCCGAGTTCCTCGGCGAAGGCTGCCCGGTCCGCCGCCGAGCGGAAGGTGATTTCGCCGTCGATGGCAAACGTGGCGAGCTTCTGCCTGGCCGCGGCTGCCCCGGCGATCAGCTGCCCCACCTCCTGGACCATGCGGGCGGCCAGCGCCAGCAGCCAGAACGCGGAAAAGCGGTCCGAGAACCGGTGCGGGTCCGGCGCCACGGAAGCCAGCGCCGCCGGCGAAATAAGGTACGACGCCGCCGTCGCCTGCAGGATGCGTTCGGTAACGTTGCCGCGCCGCCGTTCCTCGATGAGCTCGACGAGGCCATGCCGTTCGAGGGCCTTGAGGTGGTAGTTCACCTTCTGCCGCGGCAGGCCCACCTTCGCGGCGAGCTGCGTGGCGGATCCGGGCTCGGCCAGCTCGTGCAAGATCCTGGTCCGGATCGGGTCCAGCGAAGCCTCCGCCGCGGCCGGATCCTCGATCACTTCGATGTCCAACATGCTTCCAGTCTGCCTGCCGACAATTTTATTTGTCAAGAACTTTTTTCTGTTCGGCTCCTCGTGGACGCGGTCCCGCGAGTTCGCCGGAAGCGTGCGAAGTCGCCGGACGTTTACGGCGGCCTGGCACGCTACCGGCGAACTCGAGCGTTGGTGGGCCGGGCGGGGCGGGAGCGTGGGCCGGGCGGGGCGGGAGCGTGGGCCGGGTGGGCCCGGAGGGGCGGAGGACGTGGGCAGGGGGGCGCGGTGGCTCGGTGGCGGGAGGCAGTGGGTGCTCGTGGGCGCGGTCCCGCGAGTTCGCCGGAAGCGTGCGAAGTCGCCGGACCTTTCCGGCGAACCCGCAGGCTACCGGCGAATTCGAGCGGTGCGTTCGCCGGTGGGCCCGGAGGGGCGGAGGACGTGGGCGGGGCGGGGGCAGCGCGGCGGGGCGGAGGACGTGGGCGCGGGCGGGGCGGGCCCGGAGGGGCGGGCGCAGCAGGGGGCGGCCACGCGCAGCGCTGGCCGGGGCGGGGCGGGAGGTTGGACACGTAGAATAGTCCGGTGATGCAATCCCCCCTCCCCGTGCGCGACGGCGTCAACGCGACCCGCCTGCGCCTGCCGGACGAGGGGCCCTGGACGACTGCGCTGGACTACATGATGCACCGCTGGGGGCATATCGATCCGCAGGGCATCGAGGACCGGTTCGACGCCGGCGAGATCGTCGGCGAGGCGGGGGTGGCGCTGGACCGCACCACCCCGCTGCAGGACCACACCTTCATCTGGTACTACCGCACCCTGCCGCCGGAGACCCGGATCCCGGTGGAGCTGAACATCCTGCACCAGGACGATCACCTGCTGGTCGTGGACAAGCCGCACTTCCTGCCCACCACCCCCGGCGGGACGTACATCCAGGAATCGGCGCTGGTCCGGCTCCGGAATCAGCTCGGCCTCCCGGACCTGATCCCGATGCACCGCCTCGACCGCATGACGGCCGGCATCCTGCTGCTCTCCACCAACCCCGAGACGCGGGGCAAGTACCAGGTGCTCTTCGAAAAGCGCCAGGTCCAGAAGGAATACGAGTGCGTGTCCGCCGCGGAGCCGGCACCCGGCCATCCCGCCGTGGACTTCCCGGTGGTGGTCCGGAACCGGATGACCAAGTCCCGCAGCTACCTGCTCGCCGAGGTGATTGACGGCGAACCCAACGCCGAAACCCGGATCGAGCGGCTGCGCACATTTGACCCGGCCGGCGGAACCGCCCAAGGCCAACACGTCTCACGCGAGCCCGCTGCCGGATTCGGCGGAGAACCCGACGGCGGGCCCCAACGCCGTGCGCTGTACCGGCTGGAGCCGCACTCGGGGAAGACCCACCAGCTCCGTGTGCACATGGCGTCGCTGGGGCTGGGGATTGTCAACGATGCGTTCTACCCGGACCTGCTGGACAAAGCCCCGGACAATTACGCCAGGCCGCTGCAGCTCCTGGCCCGCGGGATCCGCTTCGTGGACCCCATCTCGGGGAGCCCGGTGGAGTACCGCAGCAGACTGGAACTGAGCGAGGCACGCTAGCAGCGCGAAGTGCGGTACCTTGTGCCCATGGACTTCGGAAATGCGGACAGCTGGGGCGCCGCGATCTATTTCTGGATCTTCCCCTTCGTGATCGGCGACGCCATTTTCCCGCCTGTCCCCTCAGAAATGCTCGTCATCACCGGCGGGGCGCTCTCCGCGGAGGGCCACGTCAACGCGTTCCTCGTGGTGCTCCTGGCCACGGTGTCCTCATGGCTGGGTGACCTGCTCGTCTTCGAACTGTTCAAACGGCGCCTGAGCCACGTGCTGGACCGCTGGAAATGGGGCCTGCACTTCCACGCCGCCGTGCACGCGGCGATCGCGAGGGCAGGCCGGTCCTCCACGTACGGGGCGATTATCGGTGTCCGCTTCATCCCCGGCGGCCGGCTGGCGACGACGGCGGCGGCGGGCATTGCGAACGTCTCGACGCGCGGGTTCAGCCTCTGCGCGGCCATCGGCGGCCTGCTCTGGGCCAGCTGGTCCGTGGCACTGGGCTACTTCACGGGCTCCGCCACTGGGCTCCCGTTCTGGGCGAGCTCCCTGATCGGCGTCGGCGTCGGACTGGTGATCGGCGCCGTCGTGGGCGTGATCGTCACGCGGCGCCGGGGCAGTGCCTCCCCCGTGGAAACCGCCGCGGCGGACCCGGACGAGGAACTGGACTTCTAGACCCCTGACTTCCAGACGCCCGACTTTAGACAGGCGCCCAGCGGCCGCGGCTGCGGCGCAGCACGGTCATGTTTCCGGTGAGCGCAACGCGTTCGACGGCGTCGCGCATCATCGCTGCCGACTCCAGCGCCTGGCTGTTTTCGGCGCTGTATGCGGTGGCATCGACCAGGAAACGCAGGTTCAGCTGTGGCACGCCGCCGGCGAGCTCGAGCTGGTGCGACTCAACATGGTGCCGCGTCCCGAGCGCCTCGATGGCTGCGGCCATGACAGCCTCCGGAGCGGTGCCCGGCTTGAGCCCGGTGATCTTGAGTCTGGTCTGGAACGACGGCATGGAACAACCCTAGCCGGGCCGCCCCCGCACGCCCCATTTTCCGTCCCCAACCCAAGACGCTCCCCAACCCAAGACGCTCCCCCGCCCAGTGAACTGGTCCACAAAGCGAGGGAGCGCCGACAGGGCCGGAGAGGGCTACCCCGTGTTGCGCAGGCCGGCGGCGACGCCGTTGACGGTGATCAGCATGGCGCGCTGGAGGCGCTCGTCGATCTCGGCACCGGACATGCCTTCCGCGGCCTCGGCCCGGACACGGCGCAGCAGTTCCACCTGCAGGTAGCTGATCGGGTCCAGGTACTGGTCCCGGATCTCCAGGGAGCGCTTCAGCGTGGGCTGGGCATCGAGGATCACGTGCTCGCCGGTGAGGTTCTGGATTTCCTCCACGGTGAGCTCATATTCGGCCCGGATGGCGCGGAACAGGTGATGCAGCTCCTCCGGGACGAGGGTGGAGACGTAGTAGCCGGCAATGTCCATGTCCGTCTTGGCCAGGGTCATCTCCACGTTCGAAAGCACCGAACGGAAGAAGTGCCAGCCTTCGATCATCTCCTTGAGCTGGGCCGAGTTTCCGGCCTCGCGCGCGGCCTTGAGGCCGGAGCCCACACCGAACCAGCCCGGAACGATCTGCCGCGACTGGGTCCAGCCGAACACCCACGGGATGGCCCGCAGCCCCTCAAGCCCGGAGCCGGAATCGGGCCGCTTGGACGGACGCGATCCGATGTTCAGGGATCCCAGCTGCTCCACCGGCGTGGACGCCATGAAGTAGGCGGGCAGGTCCGGGTCTTCGATCAGCGAGCGGTAGCGGGCAAACGCGGCGTCGGAGACGGTTTCCATGACGTCGCCGTAGCGCACGCGCTGGTCCTCGGAGGTGCGCGGCGCACGGTGCAGCGCGGATCCCTGCAGCACCGCGGCAAGGGAGAGCTCGAGGTTCTCGCGGGCCAGCTCCGGCAGGGAGTACTTGTCCGAGATGACCTCGCCCTGCTCGGTGAACTTGATCTCGCCCTCGAGCACGCCGTTGGGCTGCGCCATGATGGCGTCGTAGGTCGGCCCGCCGCCGCGGCCCACGGATCCGCCGCGGCCGTGGAAGAGGCGCACGCGGACGCCGTGCTTCGCGGCAACGTCCCGCAGCTTGCGCTGGGTCTTGTAGATCTCCCACTGGCTGGTCATGACGCCGGATTCCTTGTTGGAGTCCGAGTAGCCGAGCATGATCTCCTGCACGTCGCCGCGGAGCCGGACCAGCTCGCGGTAGGACGCATCAGAGAGCAGCTGGTCCACGATCTCGGCGGAGGCGCGCAGCTCGTCGACCGTCTCCAGCAGCGGAGCGAACCCGATCTTGGCGTAGGGCGCCTCGCCGAAGAGGCTGACTAGGCCGGCCTCGCGGGCCAGCACGGCCGCGGCCAGGACGTCGTCCGCACCGCGGGTCATGGAAATGATGTAGGTCTCGATCACGTCGGGACCGTAGGTGCGCAGGGCCCGCCGGATCTCCCGGAAGACGTCGTACGTGCCGTCAGCGACGCCGTCGAGCTTGATCGGGTGGCCGGAGAGCGGGCGCCGGGACGCGAGTTCGGACCCGAGCACCTCGAGCCGCTCGGCGCGGCTGAGCTCCGCGTACCGGACTCCGGGGCCACCGAGGCGGTCCATGAGCTGCCCGACGGCGTCGTGGTGGTGGTCGGCGTGCTCGCGGATGTCGAGGGTGGCCAGGTGCAGGCCGAAGGAGGCGATGGCGCGGCGGACCCGGGACAGGGCGCCGTCCGCGGCGAGGGCGGCGTGGTGGTTCCGCAGCGAGCGTTCCAGCAGGCCGAGCTCGGCGAGGAGCTCCCCGGTGGCGGTGTAGTCGCGGCCGGGCTCGTGCGCGGATCCGGCCGCAACCCGTTTGCCGGTGTTGATCAGCTTGGCCTTGATGCAGGTCAGTTTGAGCCGGTACGGCTCCTGCGCATTCAGCTCCAGGACGCGGCGGTCCAGGCCGGGCAGCTTCTTGAGGTCCACGTCGATCGAGTCCAGGAGTTCCTGGTCTGCGCCGGCCAGCGCGGTCGAGTTGGACAGGATGGAGATGAGGCCGTCGATCAGGCCGATGCTGATCCGGACGGCATGCTGGTTCTGGATCTGCAGGATTTCGCGGGTGACGGCGGCCGTGACGTTGGGGTTGCCGTCCCGGTCCCCGCCGATCCAGGAGCCGAAGCGGATCGGAGCCTTCTGCGGAGGCAGCGTAACGCCGTGGTCGGCGAGCAGTTCGGAGAGGTCCGAGAGCATCTCCGGCATGGCGTCGCTAAGGATGCCGGTGAGGTAGTAAATGGCGTTCCGAGCCTCGTCCACGGGGGTGGGCCGGACCTGGCGCAGCTCGTCCGTCTGCCACATCTGGTCGATCACCTCGGACAGTTGACGGTCCTGGCGGCGGCGCGCGGACGTGCCCTCCAGCGTGGATTCGGACAGGATGTCCGAGAGCCGGCGGATCTTGTCCAGCACGGAGCGGCGCGAGGCCTCGGTGGGGTGGGCGGTGAAGATGGGCCGGACGTCGAGTTCGTTGACGACTTCCTGCAGCACGGAATTCCCGGCCTGGTCGGCGATCTCTTCCACGGCCTTGGCCAGCCAGCCGTCCTTCTCCTGCCGGGTGCGCAAGCCGCGGACGCGGTGGACCTGCTCGGCGGCGTTCGCCAGGTGGAAATAGAACGCAAAAGCCCGGACCAAGTCGGTGGCCTGGTCCAGGGGCAGGGACCCGAGCAGTTCGCGGACCTGGGCGACGACGTCGTACGAGCTCCACGGGCCGGTGGCATCGGCACCGCCGCGGGCTGCCTCCTTGGATTCCTTGGTCAGCAGGCGCACCTGCTCGACGAGGTCGAGGAGTTCCGGCCCGTGCTGGCGGACCAGGGATTCGCCCAGGAGGGTGGAGACCCGGCGGACATCGGCCCGGAGTTCGGCGGCAAGATCGGTGTCGGAATGCATTGCAGTGTTAGCCATGGAAACTATCTTTCGAGGGTTCGACTTGGCTCGTACACTGCGCTGGATACTGTGAGCCCGATTACTTCTTCCCATGGGATGTTACCCGCAGGCACTCGCGGCTGGAATTCCGTCTCAGATAGTGTCACGCAACACTTCAGTTGGGTTAGCGGGCGATCTTGAAATTGAACTCGCCGGTGCCCAGCGCGCCCCAGAGCCGCAGCCAGACCGGCAGGATCATTTCCGCGCCGCGGGCACTCGTGATGTCCCCCAGGTCGATCACGTCGCGGTGGCCGAAGCCCTTGAGCAGTTCCGTCACGGCGGCCTTGGCGTCGGCGTCGTCCCCGGAGACGAACACCGAATGGTCACCGCCGGCCACACGCGCCGGATCCACCATCACCGACGCCGTCATGGTGTTGAGGGTCTTCACCACCCGGGACTGCGGGAAGGCCCGCTGGATCTGCTCGCCGAGGCTGTCCGTGTTCACCGGGTTCAGCGACGGCGGCATGCCCTGCGAGAAATCCAGCGGGTTGGCGATGTCCATGATGACTTTGCCGGCGAGGTTCCCGGTGCCCGCGGCGGCGAGAGCCGCCAGGGAGCCGCCGCCGTGGGTGGCGTTGACGATCAGCTCGGCGCCGGCCGCGGCCTCGGCAAAGGGGGCGAGGCCGACTCCGGTGTGCGCGGCGTGCCATTGCGCGAACGGCGCGGCACCCATCGCGTCCGGTTCCGTCCGGGCGAGCGTGGCCTGCGGGTCGCGGGTGCCGATCACGACGTCGTGACCCAGGCCCGCCAGCGCGCCGGCAATAGTGCGGCCCACCGTGCCGGTTCCCATTACCGCAATCTTCATGGCATCCTCGATTCCGCCCACCAGGAGCTCAGCCCGAAATCCACAGGAAGACAGATCCGTCTACCGCTGGACATGAAGCTATCAGACCGGCTTGCCGGCAACAAGGCGCCCCCGGCCGGCCAGCGGGTGGGCGGCTCAGCGGGCGGACGGCCGAGCGGGTGGGCGGCCCAGCGGGCAGTCAGGCATAGACAGACTTGTCTGTGTAGCATGGTGCCATGACCCTGCCAGCAGCCATCGCGCAGCCGGCACCCCGTGCCCCCGCCGGGCATGCCAGGGAGAAGATCCTGGCCACGGCCTTCCGGCTCTTTTACGCGCAGGGCTTTCGGGCCGCCGGCATCGATACGATCATCGCGGAGTCTGGCGTCGCGAAGGCCACGTTCTACAAGTATTTTCCGGCCAAGGACGACCTCATCCTGGCGTATCTGGAGAAGGTCGACGGCGTCTGGACGGGGCAGCTTCACGCCGCCGCGCGCGCCGCCGGCGAGGACCCGGCGACACAGCTTGTGGGCCTGTTCGATGCCCTGACAACCGCCTGCCGGCTGGACGGCTACCGGGGCTGTGCCTTTATCAATGCGGCCGCCGAGTCGACTGCCGGCACCAGGGTCCACGACCGGACCGTGGCGCACAAACAGCAGGTCCGGGCCTGGATCCGGGACCTGGCTGCCCGCGCTGGCGCCGGGAACCCGGACCAGCTGGCCCGCAGCCTGACCCTGCTGCTGGACGGCGGCCTGGCCAGCGGGGTGCTCGACGGCGACCCGGACGCGGCCACCGCCGCCAGGGCCACTGCCGCGCAACTCGTCGCGGCCAGCCTCGGAATTCCACCCGCCCCAACTGACTCGCAGCAGGGGCCGTTATGAGGCCTCAGAACGGCCCCTGCTGCGAGTCAGTTGGGCTGAGACTCCCTGGAGGAATCTATGAACACCACTGAGCCCGCCGCCGACCCACAGCTTGCCCGCTGGCAGCGCTTCCGGAACAGCCGGAACGCGGCACTCGCCAGCGACCACGGCTGGCTGACGCTGACTTCCTTCCAGTGGCTCGAGGACCGGCCCGCCGCCGTCGAGCTCGCCCCGGGACTCTGGTCCACCGACGGCACCGCGGCGTTCCTCACCGCGGCCGCGTCCGACGGCCTGACCCTCGTGGAAACCGGCGAACCCGTGGACGGGACCATCAGCGCCGTGCTCGCCGACGAGGAATCACTCATGTGGGTCCAGTACGGCGGCGGCGACGGCCGCCAGGTGGTGGTGGAACTCGCCATGCGCGCGGACAAGTACGCCATCCGCACGCGGGACTCCCAGTCACCGGCGTTCACCGAGTTCGACGGCGTGCCCACCTTCGACTTCCGCCCGGACCTGGTGATCGAGGCCCGGTTCGCGCCCTATCCCGAGCCCGTGGACGTGCCGATCGGCACCGCCAACCCGCTGGTGGACGGGATCCACCGCTCGGTCGGCGAACTGGTTTTCCGGCTGCCGGGCACGGACCACGAATTCCACCTGCAGGCCGAGGAGGAGAAGCTCGGCGCCCTGACGGTCACATTCCACGACGAGACCAACGGCGAGAGCACGGACGAGTGGCGGAAGGTCTCCACAGCGAAACCCCGGCCTGACGGGACGGTGATCCTCGATTTCAACCGGGCCATCAACTACCCCAGCGCCTTCACCCCGTACGGCACCTGCCCCATGCCGGTGAAGAACAACAGCCTGGACTACCGGATCACGGCCGGCGAGAAGGAACCCGGCCTTTTCTAGACTGCGTCCTCTAGGGATTCCTAGACGATCGCGGACACTCCGGTGACGGCACGCCCCGTGATCAGGGTGTTGATCTCGAACGAGCCCTCATAGGTGTAGATCGCCTCGGCGTCGGAGAAGATCTTGGCCATCCGGTAGTCGGTGACAATCCCGTTGCCGCCCAGCAGGGACCGGCCCATCGCCACGGTTTCGCGCATCCGGGCGCTGACATAGGACTTTGCGAGGGCCACCTGCGGCATGTCCGCCACCCCCTGGTCCTGCAGCTGCGCGATCCGGACCATCATGCCCATGCTGGCCACGGCGTTGCCGAGCATGGTCACCAGCTGCTGCTGGACCAGCTGGAACTTCGCCAGCGGACGGCCGAACTGCTGGCGTTCGACGGCGTACTGGCGCGCGACGTCGAACGCTGCGAGCTGCTGCCCCACGCCCTGCCAGGCCACCATGATCCGGGAACCGCGCAGGAGCTCGTTGGTGTCCTCGAAGCTGCTGATGCCGGCGAAGCGGTCCGCCTCGGCCACCCGGACGTCGGTGAAGACGATGTCCGCGTTCTGCACCGTGCGCAGCGCGATCTTGTTCTCGATCCGGCTCCGGCTCACCCCCGGCAAGGTGGCGTCGACGATGAAGCCTCGGATGCCGCCGTCGGCCTCGTCCCGGGCCCAGACCAGCATGTAGTCACAGAACGTGCCGTTGCCGATCCAGCGCTTGGCGCCGTTGAGCAGCCAGGCGTCGCCGCCGTCGGCCGCGCCGCCGGGGATCCGCCGGGCCCGGGTTTCCATGCCGCCGGCAACGTCCGAGCCGTGGTCCGGTTCGGTGAGGGCGAAGGCGCCGGTGGTGCGCAGGTTTGCCGCGTCCTCGAGCAGGCGCGCCTTCTGTTCCTCGGAGCCAAAGCCGTAGAGCGATTCGACGAAGAGGTCGTGGTGGACCAGGAAGAAGGTCGCCAGCGAGGTGTCCACGCGGGTCATCTCGGCGATCACGATCCCGGCGAACAGGTTGCTGTAGCCGCGCTGGGCGGGGGCGCTGAGCTCCAGGGCGGCCAGCTTGGGCAGGATATGGGCCGGGAATTCGGCCTTGTTCCACCAGTCGGTGGCGAAGGGGGCGACCTCCGCGGCCAGGAACTCCCGCAGCTGGGCCAGCTTGGCCCGCTCCACCGGGCTGAGCAGGGACTCGTAGTCGAAGAAGTCCGCCGTGGGCAGCTCGGCCACAGCCGGCGCGGCCGCAGCAGTCGTTTCTGCCCTGGTCATTTCGGCCCCATGCGGATGGCGCCGTCGAGGCGGATGGTCTCGCCGTTAAGCATGGCGTTCTCCACAATGTGCGCGGCGAGGTTCGCGTATTCGGCGGGGCGGCCCAGCCGCGAGGGGTGCGGCACCTGTTGGCCCAGGGAGTCCTGCGCCTCCTGCGGGAGCCCGGCCATCATGGGGGTCTCGAAGATGCCCGGGGCGATGGTGACCACCCGGATCAGCGAGCGCGCGAGTTCGCGGGCGATCGGCAGCGTCATGGCCGCCACGGCGCCCTTGGAGGCGGCGTAGGCGGGCTGGCCGATCTGGCCGTCGAACGCGGCAACGGAGGCGGTGTTGATGATGACGCCGCGTTCGGGACCGCCGAGATCCGTGGCTACCGGCTCGGTGGCGGCCATCGCGGCCGCGGCGAGGCGGATGACGTTAAAGGTGCCCACGAGGTTGATCTGGATGACGCGGCTGAAGCTCTCCAGCGGGAGCACACCCTCCCGGCCCAGGACCTTGCCGGGGGTGGCGATCCCGGCACAGTTGACCACGATGCGCAGCGGGCCCAAGGCAGCGGCGGCCTCGACGGCGGCGTGGACCTGCGCTTCGTCGGTGACATCGGCGGGGGCAAAGACGGCTGTGCGGCCGTCTCCAGCCGGCTCCCCGGCGGAGCGGGCGGCGACAGCATTCAGTTCGGCGGCAAGGGCGTCCCCGGCAGAACCCGGCAGGTCCACGAGCACCACCGACGCGCCGGCGTCGAACAGCCGCCTGGCCGTGGCCGCTCCGAGACCCGAGGCCCCGCCCGTGATCAGCGCGACAGTACCTTTGATGTCCATGCATCCTCCTTGATGTGGAACCGGACCCCGGCCGTGAAGCCTTGACGCAGGCTGCGCTTGCAGCAGCCGCCCGCGGGGAACGTTAGTTAGTGAATGTTAACTGGAATGCGGCGGTTCCGCACCTTTGGACCCAGCCCGGTAAGGCGCAGGAACCACCGCGGGTACCGGCGCAGCCACCGGGCGCGGTGACGCTCCCCGCCCCGGCGCGCTCCCGCGATTACGCTTGAGCCATGACCCGAGCAGACGCCGCCCCCAATTGGTCCTTCCGCGCGGACGAGGCCGCCCGCTCGGTGACCAGGCTCTTCGGGCAGCGGCTCTTCTTCCTGCCGCGGACCCACATCGCCGCCATCCTCCGGCCCTCCGGGAGGCTGAAGAACCTGTCCCGGCCCTGGCACTACTGGTGGCAGGCGCATTATCTGGACTGCCTCGTGGACGCCGGACGCCGCGAGCTGGGCTCGCCCGAGAACCCGGGGGGCAGGTTCGACGGCGAGAACCGGCCCAGCGCCGGCCAGCTCGCCTCCCGGCTCGTCACAGGCATCCGGCTGCGCAATTTCCTCACGGTGGTCAACAACTACTACGACGACATGGCCTGGCTGGCCCTGGCCACGCACAGGCTGGACAAGCTGGCCGAGGACACCCGCAAACACACCGGCCGGGGACGCAACGCCAAGGTCCTGCAGAGCCTGACCCTGCAGTTCGACTCCGCCTCCACGGACGACCTGGGCGGCGGAACCTTCTGGAGCACCAAGCGCGACTTCAAGAACACGCCCGCCACCGCACCCGTGGCCCTCTACTACGCACGGACGGGCAACCCGGCGAAGGCGCAGGCCCTGCTGGACTGGCTGGACGCCCGGCTCTACGAGCCCGAACAGGGCCTCTACCGGGACGGCCTGCGGATTTCCGGAACAGGGGACGTGGTGCTGGAGGACACCATCTACACCTACAACCAGGGGCCCGTCCTCGGTGCCCTGCTGGAACTCGGCGGCGAGGCCAACCTCGCCCGCGCGGCAGCGCTCGTGGACGCCGTGGCGAACAGCCTCACGCAGCCGGCTCCGCTGCTGGGGCGCAGCGCCGCGGTGTTGCGCTGCGAGGGAACGGGCGACGGCGGACTCTTCACCGGGATCCTCGTCCGCTATCTCGCCCTTGCCGCCGCCGACGTGCGACTGCCGGCCGAAACCCGGGCCACAGCGGCGGCGCTGGTGAACGATACAGCCGAAGCCCTCTGGGAGGGCCGCCGGATCCTCCCGCCGCACGACCGGCTCGCGCGCCCGGGCAGCCACCTGGTGTTCTCCGACAGCACCGACCTGCCCGCACGACGCAGCTATCCGGAGGGCGCCGCCGTCGAGCTGTCCACCCAACTCCAGGCCTGGATGGTCCTGGAGGCTGCCGCATCGATCGCCCCGGCGCCCACCCGGTGAGGGAAACCAATTACGTCACGCAACAGTTTCGTAATTCATGTGATCCTCATCACTTATAGGGGCTTCAGGTTGGTCGCTTAGGTTTGGCTAACCTACAGTCTTTCGTAGTGAGCATGCCCTAACTCCCCCGCTCACGGGGGTCAGGGCGCCAACGACGAATTCCTTGCAGAAAGTAGCCCCATGAAGATCCGCAACAACGCACTGGCGGGCATCGCCCTGGCAGCCACCGCCGCTCTGGGCCTGGCCGCCTGCGGCACCGGTTCGGCTGCCCCGGCTGGCAGCAGTGCAGCGGCCGGCGGCTCGGCCGCCGGCGAGATCACGGTCTATAACGCCCAGCACGAGTCCCTGACCAAGGAGTGGGTGGACGCCTTCACGGCCGAAACCGGTATCAAGGTCACCCTGCGCCAGGGCGACGACACCGAGATGTCGAACCAGATCGTCCAGGAAGGCCAGGCCTCCCCGGCGGATGTCTTCCTCACCGAGAACTCCCCCGCCATGGCCCAGGTGGAAAACGCCGGCCTGTTCGCGGACGTGGACAAGGCCACCGTGGACCAGGTCCCCGCCGAGTTCCGCCCCTCCACCAACAAGTGGACCGGCATCGCGGCCCGCTCCACCGTCCTGGTCTATGACAAGACCAAGATCAGCGAGGACAAGCTGCCCAAGTCCATGCTGGACCTGGCCAACCCCGAGTGGAAGGGCAAGTGGGCAGCCTCGCCGTCGGGCGCCGACTTCCAGGCGATCGTCTCGGCCCTGCTCGAGCTCAAGGGCGAAGCCGCCACGCAGGCCTGGCTCAAGGGCATGAAGGAAAACTCCAAGGCATACAAGGGCAACAGCACGGCCATGAAGGCCGTCAACGCCGGCGAAGTCGACTCCGCCCTGATCTACCACTACTACTACTACGGCGACCAGGCCAAGACCGGCGAGAACTCCAACAAGGTCACGCCGTTCTACTTCAAGAACCAGGACCCCGGTGCATTCGTCTCCATCTCCGGCGGCGGCGTGCTGAAGTCCTCGAAGAACGCCGCTGCGGCCCAGGCCTTCCTGAAGTTCATCACCGGCAAGAAGGGCCAGGAAGTACTCCAGAAGGGCACGTCCTTCGAGTACGCCGTAGCTTCGGACGTCCCGTCCAACGACAAGCTGGTTCCGCTCAAGGATCTGCAGGCCCCCACCGTGGATCCGGCCAAGCTTAACTCCTCCAAGGTCACCGAGCTGATGACCCAGGCAGGACTGCTGTAACTGAAGTGAGTAGCAAGCTGGCGGTCCCCGGAAATTCGGGGGACACGACGACGGCGGGCAGGGGCAAGCGCCCCCGCCCGCCTTTCGGCGTTTCTGTTGTATCCATCATTGCGGTCCTGATCGCCCTGTTCTCCCTGGTGCCGCTGGCTTACGTGATTGTCATGACGGCCTCCACCGGGTGGGACACGGCCGCGGCCCTGATCCTCCGCCCGCGCGTGGGCGAGCTCCTGCTGAACACAGTGCTGCTGACCGTGGTGACGGTGCCGCTGTGCCTGGTCCTGGGCGTCGGCGGCGCGTGGCTCGTCGAGCGCACCAACCTCGTGGGCCGCAAGTGGTGGGCCGTGCTGCTCGCCGCCCCGCTGGCCATCCCCGCCTTCGTCAACAG
This sequence comes from Arthrobacter sp. 10N43, assembly GCF_056394525.1. Taxonomy (NCBI): domain Bacteria; kingdom Bacillati; phylum Actinomycetota; class Actinomycetes; order Micrococcales; family Micrococcaceae; genus Arthrobacter; species Arthrobacter sp. 10N43. The sequence goes on from NZ_JBFTIA010000003.1 coordinate 157,322, forward strand.
CTACGCCTGGGTGTCCGCGGTGCCTTCGCTCGGCGGGTTGTGGTCCGGTGTCCTGATCGCCACCCTGTCCTATTTCCCGCTCGTGTACATCCCGGCCGCCGCGACGCTCAGCCGCCTGGACCCGGCGATCGAGCAGTCCGCCGCGTCCCTCGGGCTCGGCGCCTGGCGCGCCTTCTTCCGTGTGGTGCTCCCGCAGCTGCGTATCGCCATGACCGGCGGCGGGCTGCTGGTCGCGCTGCACCTGCTGGCCGAATACGGGGCGTTCGCGATGATCCGTTTCGACACCTTCACCACCGCGATCATGGTCCAGTACCAGTCGACGTTCAACGGCACGGCAGGGAACATGCTGGCCAGCGTCCTGGTGTTCCTGTGCCTGATCCTGCTGCTCGTGGAGGTCCGCAGCCGCGGCAGTGCCCGGTACGCGCGGATCGGCTCCGGCGCCCAGGCGCGCGCCTTGCGCCTGCCGCTGCACGCCTACCAGCTCCCCGCCCAGCTGTCCCTGATCGTTCTCGTCGGGCTGGCGTTCGGCCTGCCGCTGACGTTCGTGCTGCGCTGGATCGTCACCGGCGGCCCGGACATCTGGGCTGCCGAGGAATTCATGCCGGCCCTGCTGCAGACCCTGGCCTATGGTCTCGCCGCTGCCGTGGTCACCACCGTGGTCGCGTTCCCCATGGCCTACCTCGCCGTGCGGCGCCCCAGCTGGTTCAGCAAATCCTTGGAGCTCTCCAACTACATCACCAGCTCCATGCCCGGGATTGTGGTGGGCCTGGCCTTCGTGACCGTGAGCATCCGGATGGTGCCCAGCATGTACCAAACCTCGGCGCTGCTCATCGCCGCCTACGTGTTGCTGTTCCTTCCCCGGGCCCTCGTGAACATCCGCTCGGGGCTGTCCCAGGCACCGAAGGAACTCGACGAGGCCGCCCAGGTGCTCGGCAAGCCGCCGCTGCTGGCCTTCCTCCGCGTGACCCTTCGCCTCACCGCTCCCGCCGCGGCCGGTGGCGCTGCCCTGGTGTTCCTGGGAATCGTCAACGAGCTCACGGCGACGCTTCTGCTCTCGCCCAACGGGACGCGTACCCTCGCCACCGAGTTCTGGAGCAAGAGCAGCGAAATCGACTACGCTGGCGCCGCCCCGTATGCGTTGCTGATGATTGTGATCTCGGCGCCCATGACCTATCTCCTCTTCCAGCAGTCCAAGAAAGTAGCCGGACAGTGACCGATGTTTACCCGTCGCGTGAGGCCCATTCGCGTCTCCCCGAGCCGCGGATCGCGGCATCCGTGGCCCCCAGCACCAACAGCCACCTGGAAATCGACGCGGTCACCAAGAACTTTGGGTCCCAGGCCGTCCTCCGGGGCGTCAACCTCTCCGTCGCAAAAGGCGGAACGACGGCGATCGTGGGACCGTCCGGCTCGGGAAAAACCACACTCCTGCGCCTGATTGCCGGCTTCGAACACCCTGACACCGGCAGCATTGCGCTGAACGGCAGCAAGGTGGCGGGAGAGAACGCCTGGGTCCCCGCCCACAAGCGCCACGTCGGCTACGTGGCCCAGGACGGTGCTTTGTTCCCGCACCTGACAGTCGGGCAGAACATCTCCTTCGGCCTGGACGCCTCGCAGCTGCCCGGCGGGCACCGCGGCGTCAAGGCGCGGGTTGCTGAATTGCTCGAGATGGTTTCCCTGGACCCTGCCATGGCCAAGCGCCGCCCGCACCAGCTCTCCGGCGGCCAGCAGCAGCGCGTGGCCCTGGCCCGGGCGCTGGCCCGCAAGCCCGCCCTCATGCTGCTGGACGAGCCGTTCTCCGCCCTGGACGCCGGGCTGCGCGTGGCCACGCGCCGCGCCGTGGCCCAGGTCCTGAAGGACGCCGGCGTGACCACCATCCTGGTCACGCACGACCAGGCCGAGGCGTTGTCCTTCGCCGACCAGGTGGCCGTGATGCGCGGCGGCAGGCTGGCCCAGATCGGCAACCCGTTCGTCGTCTACACCCGCCCGGCGGACCGTGCCACCGCCGAATTCCTGGGCGACGCCGTCATCCTGGATGCCTGGATGGAAGGCTCCCTGGCCACGTGCTCGCTTGGCGGGATCCCCGTCCGCCGCCCGCCGGCCCAGGGCCGGGTCCAGCTGATGCTCCGGCCCGAGCAGATCCGCATCTCCGAGGACGGCCCCATCCGCGGCACCGTGGTGGACACCGACTACTTCGGCCCCGAGACCACGGTTCGGCTCCAGCTCCCGGTCCCGCCCGTCCTGGCCGCCGGCACCGTTCCGGACCACCGCTACCCCGGCGGCGGGGAAATCATTACCATCCGGCACTGGAACGCCTCGATCGCCCGCCCCGGCACCGAGCTCCGGCTCCGCGTGGTGGGCGAGGCCGTGGCCTTCCCCATGGATGGGCCGCCGTCCCCCTAAATATGCCGTGGCGATAGGGTGGGGCGCATGACTGTTCAGCCCGGCCTGCACCGCCAATACTGCTCTGTTGCCGCCCCCACGCAGCTGTGGCTCGATCCGGACGGCCGCCTGGCCGGCGAGTTCAAGCCGCCCGGCGCCGGTGACCCGGCTGATCCGTCCGGGTTTACGGGGCTCCTCCACGGCGACACCCGTATGCTCTCCCGGGCACTGGTGCGTGTCAACGGCCTGGAACCGGAACCGGCAACGGTCGAGGCCGAGCCCGGCGGCATCCTGCGCGTCCGCGGCCTGGTCCGGGGCATCCCTGGCCCCACGGAGGATCCCGCCGTCGAACTCCTGCAGACCTGGACCGTGACTCCGGGCCTGGTGCGGCACGCCCTGCAGCTGCGGACCTCACTGGATTCCCTCGACGTCGACATCGACATCGAGCTCGCCGCCGATTTCACCGACATGGCCCAGATCCGCCTCAGCCGTTTCCGTGACGCATCCGCGCCAATCGCCGCCGACGACTCAGCGCTGCGCTGGAGGGAGGGTGGCAAGGCCCTGGCCGTGGCGGCCCCCGGCGCCGTCACCTCGGAAGGCCGCCTCGCCTGGCGCGGGACCGTGGGCCGGGGCCGGCCCTTCGAGGCCGAGTGGCAGGCCGTCGTCAGCGACGATGATGATGCCGTGGTGGCGGCCAGCCCGCCCGCGGCCAGGCTGCCGCGAACCGGGCCGGCCGGTGCCCTGGGCCTGCTCCTGGATAACTCCCTCGATGAAGTGGCGGGGCTCCGGCTTGCTACCCGGCAGCTGCCGGACGCGCCGTTCATTGCCGCCGGGGCACCCTGGTACTTCACGCTGTTCGGGCGGGATTCGCTGTGGGCGGCGCGGCTGCTGCTGCCGTTGAACACTGGGTTGGACACTGGGCCGGACACGGGGCTGGCGGCGGGAACACTGCGGGCACTGGCGGCTTTCCAGGGCATCAAGACGGATTTGGCGGCCGCCGAGGAGCCTGGGAAGATCCTGCACGAGCTTCGGTCCAAGGAGCTCGTGCTGGAGAGCCAGGGCCTGCGCCTGCCGCCGGTGTACTTCGGGGCCGTGGATTCCACCCCGCTGTGGCTGTGCCTGCTGGGTGAACTCTGGCGCTCCGGCCGGGACGAGGCCGCCGTCCGGTCCCTGCTGCCCAATGCCGCCCGTGCCGCCCAGTGGCTGCTCGCCGCCGGCGCCGCGGCACCGGGCGCGGCACCGGGCGCGGCACCGGGCGGGGCCGCGGGCAACGGCGGGTTCCTCAGCTACCGAGACGCGTCGGGGCACGGCCTGAGCAACCAGGGCTGGAAGGACTCCCGGGACGCCATGCAGTTCCGCGACGGCCGGCAGGCCGAGGGGCCGATCGCCCTGTCCGAGGTGCAGGGTTACGCATACCAGGCAGCGATGGAAACGGCCGAGCTGTTCGACGCCGTCGGCGAACCGGGCGGCCAGGCGCTGCGCGACTTCGCCGCGGCTCTCCGGCTCAGGTTCCGTGAGCGCTTCTGGGTTGCGGACGACGGCGGGCCGTTCCCGGCCATGGCCCTGGACGGCCACGGGGCTCCCCTGGACATCCCTGGCTCGAACATGGGCCATTTACTGGGCACGGGCATCCTGGATGCCGCTGAAGCCCGGATCGTGGCGGACCGGCTGGTGAGTCCCGAGCTGTTCTCCGGCTACGGCGTGCACACGATTTCGCGGCGGGCCGCAGGGTTTTGGCCCTTCAGCTACCACTGCGGCTCGGTCTGGAGCCACGACACGGCCATCGCGATCAGGGGCCTGCTGGCCGAGGGTTTCATCGCCGAGGCACGGACCCTGTCCGATGGCCTGCTCGCGGCGGCTGCCTCCTTCGGGCACCGGCTGCCGGAGGTCTTCGCCGGGGTGCGGGCCGAGGACTCTGGCGTTGCGGTGCCCTATCCGGCGTCGTGCCACCCGCAGGCGTGGTCCTCAGCCTCCGCGGTGGTGATCGCCCAGGCGATGGGCGTCGGGCTCTGACGGGTAGGGCTCTAACGGATACGGCTCTAACGGATACGGCTCTAACGGATACGGCTCGGGCGGATGGGACCCTGACAGGTCGGACCCTGATGGGATTGGCTCTGCCCACCGCGGGGCCATGGCGGCCCGGAGCCCGTCGGCCAGGATGACGACCCCGGTCACGGCGAGCGCCAGGCCCATCGAGGCGAGCACGTCCGTCAGCCAGTGATAGCCCAGGTAGAGGCGGGAGAAGGCGACCACAAGCGTCGCCGCGGCGGCCGCCGCGAAGCCGAGTACCGTCGTCGACTGTTTGCTCGTCCGCGTCCCGCGGGCCGCCATCAGCAGGTAGCACAGGACGCCCAGGAAGACGCCGGCGCCGAAGGTGTGGCCGGACGGGAAGGACAGGGCGTCGTCCGGCCCCAGCAGGAAGTCGCTGGCGGCGGGTCGGCCGCGGCCGACGTCGTCCTTGATCAGCGTGGACACCGCGAACGTTGCGGCCATGGCGCCGATGAGCAGGCCGGGACGCCAGACCTCGCGTTTCCAGGCCGCCCAGGCCAGAGCCAGCGCACAGCCGATCACGGTCATCCACAGCGGCGATGTCACCATGGTCACGGCCGTCAGGAGGGCGGTGGCGACTGGGTTCCGGGACGCCACAAGCCCGTCGTGCACCGGGACGTCCAGGGCCGCCACGCCGCTCTTGGACTGCACTGCGGCGAGCACGATCCAGAAGATCGTCTCCCCCGCGATCAGCAGGCCCGCGGCCACGAAGAAGAGCCGGCGCTGGGACGGCAGCGGCAGGCGGTCAGGGGGATGCGGAGCACGCTGGGCAAAGAGCATCGCCCAATCCTGCCAGTCCCAACTACCTGCAACCCGGACGGCCGCTGGGAATTCTCTGGAATTCTCTGGAATGCGCGCGGATGGGCGGCGGCGGGGACGACCGCTACGGTGCCGGCCGCCAGGGTGCTGTCCGCTAGGGTTCCGGGGGCCGCCTGGTCTGCGGATATGGCGTTTCGAACCGGGCGAGCATCTCCACGAACCCGGCGATCTTCTTCTCCCGGGTGGAGGCCTGTTTGACCGAGTTGGTGCGGTAGATCAGGGCAAACCGGTTCACGGACGTCAGGACCTCGAACATTGCCTGCGCCCGGGGCTCCGCCGCGATGGCCGCGGCGAGGTCATCCGGGACTTCCGCCGTCGCGGGGCCCGAATAGGCGGCCTCCCAGCGCCCGTCCGCCTTGGCCGCGGCGACGGCGGCCTGTCCGGCTGGCTCCATCCGCCCCGCCGATTCCAGGCGTTCAATCCGCTCCACGTTCCGCGCGGACCACACGCTCTTGGGTCCCCGCCGGGTCATCCGCTGGAAGGAGCTTTCCTCGTCCCGCCGCCTGCCCTGGCCGTCGATCCAGCCGAAACACAACGCCTCCTGCAGCGCGGCCTCGTAGTCCAGCTCGGTCACCGAGCCGCCCTTCTTGTGCAGCACGAGCCACACGCCGGGACTCTGCGCGTGGTGCTGCTCCAGCCAGGCCCGCCACTGGGCGGCATCCTTCAACAGCAATTCCTCGAGTTCAACAGCCATGGCACCATTGTGCTCCGCGGGGCTGACCGGATGAGTGCTTTGGTGGCACCATGTCTTGTGGAGCCACAACCGTCCTAGCAAGGAGATCCCATGCTGCGCGCCCGCCCGATCCACTACACCTCCCGCATGGACCAGTGGGGACGCCTGCTGTCCGCCCTCGGCATGGTGCGGACGGTCGACGACGGCGACTGGCAGGAGTTCGACGCCGGCTCGGGCCGGCTTGCGCTGCACCGCGTGGTTGCGGGAGCCGTAGCCGCGGGCACCGGAGGACCAGGAAACGCGCAGGACTCAACGACGCTGGACGGCAGGACGGACTTCGGCGTCGAGGTAGGAGACCTTGCGGAGTTCGCGGGCCGCACCAACCTCGCCGGAGAGGAGGACGGGGCCACCCCGGCCGAGCTGGTCACTGCCGAGCACGGCGATACCTGCCGGATCACCGGTGAGGACGGATTCGGTTTCTTCGCGGACAAGGCCGCCCACGGCGCGCAGTGCGCGGACGCCGATCCCGCCCTCGCCGTCGTCGAAGTCTGGTTCACGCCGGACGCTGCCGCCGCCGCCCAAACCCTGCGGAATATGGGCGCCCGGCTGCGCCCGGCCCCGGACGATGACGAAACGGCGGACTTCACGGCGAAGAACGGCGGCGTGCTGATGGTGCGTCCGGCCAGCGGCGCCGCCCGGTCCGGCCTGGGCTTTGAATACACCGGCGACCTCACCGCCCTTCGGGACCGCCTGGCGGACGCGGGCCACCAGGTCAGCCTGACGGAAGAGGCGTTCGGGCGGACCCTGCACGTGGCCAACCCGGACGCGGCCGATCTGCCGGAGAACCCCAACGGCGCGATGCTCTGGATCTCACATAAGCCGGCAGGCGCCTGAGGCTGTTGCTCCGGCGCGGCCCCGGCGGGGAATAGTCGACTCTCTATGGCTCCCCGCCAGATGACAGCCTCGATCTGACTTCTTCCGCTTGAGCAGCAATGGCCCGGCGCTGTTCGCGAGTGAACCTTCTGAGTTGCGTGTCCACGATTGCCCGGCAGGAAAATTCGACCTTGCAGGTAATTTAAGCGCGATGCCTAGCGAGCCCGAGGTCACTCAAATCGACACCAATAGGAGCTTCCGGGGACGATGCAACGCGGTTGCGGTGCCCGTTGACGAGGCTTTCTGCTCGGACCTAGCATGGCGTTGCTGGCCGGTGAAGCTCTTGGTCAAAAGTGGTGTGGAGCTGAAGATGGCGGCTCCGGTGCTCACCGATTTTCGGCGCTCCCCGGTTTGACGATTCCCCGAATTCGGCCAACGGAGGGCATGTTCCCCGGAAACGGGTGCGCGGTATCGGATGCGGTGGCTAGAGCTGGCCGGTGCGGTGTTGAAAGAACCCGCGTCCGCAAAGGGATGGAGCAGCCCGATGAACGCTGAGCACGCTTCGGGACAGGAACGTCCTGGTTTGGTGACGCGTGCGCTGGTCCGCGGCCTGGCTTGGGACGTCGGGATACCGCTGGCCGCCTACTACGTCCTGCACCTGGCCGGTGCCACCGACTGGGCCGCGCTGCTGGCAGCGACGGGAGCCGCTGCCTGCCGGCTGTTGTGGACGGCGTTCAGGGGAAAATCCCTGAACCCGTTTGCGATGCTGATGTTCATCGTCTTCGGGCTCGGTCTGGGCCTGTCTTTCCTCACCGGTGACCCGCGGTTTCTGCTGCTCAAGGACTCGGCTATCACCGGTGGCGTGGGTATTTCGTTCCTGGTTTTGGCCGCTCTGGGACATCCCTTGACTTTGGACGCGGCCAAGACCTGGAGTCCGGAGCGTGCCGGGGAAATGGACCGCGCATTCCATCGCAACCCGGCAGTGCACCGCTGGCACCTGAAGATTTCCGCCGTTTGGGGTGCGGCACTGATTGCTGAAGCCAGCACACGGGCCGTCCTGGTCTATCTGCTGCCTATTGACGTCATGGTGGGGGTTTCCGCGGCTCTGGCAGTTATCGTTTTCGCTGCCCTCATCGCATGGACTGTCCGGGACTGGAAACGACGACAGGCAGCCTGGTCTTCCTGACGGCTCGGTGCCAGCTCATCGGAAGCCCGTTGCCTAACGGAATTCCGCGGGAACTTATGCAATTGCCTGCCGTGGCAGTTGCGCTGTTGGTATTTCCAGATAGTGCCAAGAGTTGGCGATATGGTTGAGCATCGTCAGCCGCACTATCTTGGGGGAAAAATGATACTGGCGCTCACTAATTCGGAAGTAAGTCCGCTGGTGCCGTCCTGGGGCATCATGGGACTCCTGATGATCCTGAACGCAATCGTGTTCATTGCAGCGCTCGTGAGCATTGCGCGCAATAGGACTCACGCCACCGGCGGTACTGTCGTTTGGGCCCTCATCGTTCTTGCGGTACCGGCACTTGGCTCGGTTCTGTGGTTCTTGGTTGGGCGCAGAGAAACATCCGGCCCTCGACGTCGCGATCAAGCTAGATAGCGGGCAGGCGGGACGCAAGACATTCTCGCTCTAGAGACCCCGGAATTTTTCCGTTCATTCAGCTCGACCCGTCGGTGGACCAGCATTATCGATTTGAGCCGATCGACGGCCACAACGAAAGCGAGTTATTGTGGGCATCTTCAGGAAGAAGTCTCCCTTACCGGAAACGCCTGATTCTCACCTCACGTTCTTCACGGCGTCAAGCGCGAACAATTTCCGAACTATCGCGCGCGAAGTCTTTGCCGAGATGGGGCTCGAAGTCGTTATGCACCCCGGTCATGCTGTCGATGACTCCGAACGTGAATTCGGATTGTGGAACGTTGCCGCCGCCTGTCACGACCAGCCCCCGCATGCATGGCGCGGCGCGATACGAGAACACCTTCAACGCGTGCTGACGAGCTTCGATGCACCTGATCCCTTCGACAGCCTTACCCCCACTGATGTACCGAGGCAGACCTTCGCTCGTCTTTACGAAGAAGCGAGCATGCCAGGGATCGACGGTTACCCGCACCGGGAGTTCGCGCCGGGCATCGTCGAGATGCTCGCACTGGATCTCCCGGACACCGTTACAGTTTTCAGTCATAACAACGCGAACAAGTTCGGCGGGTTCGAAGCCCTCAGAACTCGAGGAATGGCGAACCTTCGTCGGTTGGAAGTCGAACAACTCGAAACCCTCCCCGCACAGGGGGGTGGCTCGTTTACTGCCCTGCTAGGCGACTCTGTCTATACGGCGAGCCGAGCTCTCCTTCTTCCCGACTTGGCCTCAGAACTCACCGGAAAACGCGTCCGAGAAGAGTTCGGATGGCTCATGAGCGTCCCAAATCGACACCAAGTCGTTTGGCACATCATCGAAGACGCCACCGTCGTTGGGGCGGTCAACGGAATGGCCCGCTTCGCAGCGATGGGATACAGCGATTCTCCTACCCCGCTGAGTCCGCACGTCTTTTGGTGGGACGGGACAAGCTACGAGCAACTCACCCAAGTGTCCGACGATGGTGGCCTGGCGATACGGGTAAGTCCAGCGTTCCAGGCCGTCCTTGAATCGATAACTGCGGATAGATAGAGAACACCCCGACAAATCTGAGACGCCCGCCGGGCCCGCTATCAGTCCTCCAGCGCCCCGTTGCAGAGCCGGTTCACTACTTCGGTGAGCATTGTCAGGCCTGCGACGATGTCCTCGTCCGTGGTGTATTCGTGCTCGTTGTGGGAGATTCCGTCCACGCTGGGCACGAACAGCATCACCGTCGGGACCAGGTCCTTCATGTTGGTCGAATCGTGCCCGGCCAGGGTCATGACCGGCTTGTTCGCCAGGCCCAGGTCCGCCGCCACCTTCGCCGCGAGCTCGACGCCCTCGGGCTGGTACGGGGTCACGGGCCAGGAGTGGGAGTGGTTGCGTTCCACCGTGACGTTCGCCAGCCGCTCGATCTTTGAAATCCGCTCGTGGAGCAGGGTGTCCGCCGCGGCCAGGACAGTTTCATCGGCGCTGCGCAGATCCAGCAGCAGGCTCACCCGGGACGGCACCACCACCGGCGAGTTCGGGTAGACGTTCAGCTGCCCCACGGAGGTGTGCAGCACGCCGGGGAAGGTGTCGGCGAGTTCCCGGGCGGCGACCACCATCATGGACGCGCCCAGCAGCGCGTCTTTCCGGTCCGCAATCACGGTGGACCCGGTGTGGGCCTGCTCGCCGTGGACCACGAACTCGTATTTGTTGGCCGCCCAGTTGGAGTTCACCAGGCCGATGGTGATGCCTTCGCGCTCCATGCTGCGGCCCTGTTCGATGTGGATTTCGGCGCAATACGCGGCCTCGGGGCCCTCGTAACTGCCGCGGCAGCCGATTGCGTCCAGGGCCTCGCGGACCGAGACGCCGGCCGCGTCCGTGGTGGCCAGCGCGGTCTCGAGATCTAGTTTGCCGGTGTATACGGAGGAGCCCATCATGGACGGCTTGAAGCGGGAGCCTTCCTCGTTGAACCAGTTGACCACCGCGATGTTGAACCGGGGCTGCCCGGCGGGTCCGGCCGCGGTCCACTGCTGCACGAGCCGGAACGCCGCGTGGGCGGCAGCGAGGACGCCGTATGCGCCGTCGTAGCGTCCCGCCGTCGGCTGCGAATCCATGTGGGAGCCAACCACCACGAACGGGGCACCCGGCACGGCCTCGTAGAGGCCCCACTGGTTGCCGGCCCGGTCGAACCGGACGGTGAAGCCCCTGGCCTCCAGCAGGCCCGTGAGCCACTGCCGCTGCTGGCCGTCCGGCACGCTGGCGGCCTGCCGTTCGACGCCGCCGTTCTCGGTCGCGCCGAATTCGCTCATGGTGTGGAAGTCCCGCACGAAGGCTGCGTCGCGGGTGCTGAAAGTGGTCTGTGTGGTCACGGTGTTCCCCTATGAACGGTTGGTAGCTGTGCTGAAGAGTGGACCGGTTGCGGCCGGATCGGCCGCAACCGGGGATGTGGGGCCGGGACTCCGGAACGTGAAGCTCCCCCCGACGGCGGTGGCCAGCACCTTAAGCCCGGCGATGCTGTCCGCGGTGAGCGGGGACCCGGACAGGACCGTGAAGTCGGCCAGCTTGCCTGCGGTCAGCGAGCCTTTGACGTCGGAGGTGCCGGTGGCTGCCGCGGCTCCGGTGGTGTACGCCGCCAGGGCCTGGAGCGGGTTCAGGCGCTCGTCCGGGTTCCCGAACACGGCCCCCGACGCGGTGCGCCGGTCCACGAAGGCCTGCATTCCGCGGAGCACGTTTCCGTCCGCCACGGGACGGTCGGAGCTGCCGGCGAGGGTCACTCCCCCGGCAAGGAACGACGCCGCACGGTAGGCCCACCCGAGCCGGTCCGGGCCGAGGGAGAGCGTCATGCCGTCCCCGCCGTCGGCGAAGAAGCTGGCCTGCGGGGTGACGGCGATGCCTGCGGCGGCCAGCCGTGGCAGCTGCTCCGGCCGGGTCATCGAGGCGTGTTCGATCCTGTTGGGCACCGCCCGCGGGCCGTACTTAGCGGCGCAGCCGGCGATGATGTCGATGGCGAGGTCAACGGCACGGTCGCCGATGGCGTGCGCCGCGATCGACCAGCCGGCGGCGTAGGCAGCCTCGATCTTGGTCCGGAGCGCCTCCGGGTCCGCCTGGAAGTAGCCGGTGTTGCCGGTGTTGTCCGTCCCGCCGTGGCTGCAGTAGTCCTGGCTGACCGCCGCCGTTTCGCCCAGCAGCGACCCGTCCAGGAACACCTTCGCCGGGCCCAGGGACAGGAAGTCGTTGCCAAATCCGCTGGCGATGCCCAGGTCCAGGCCGGCCGGCGCCTTAACCAGGGTGTGCGGTCCGCCGAGCGGGTGCAGCACATCAAGGACCGGCATCAGTTGTGCCCGGGCGTGGAGCCTGCCCGCGGACACCGCGCGCTGGTAGGCGGCCAGCTCCACCGGGCTGTGCCCGATCCAGCCCCCGCCGATCCCGGCCTCGGTGAAACTCGTGATGCCCTCCGCGGCGTAGTGGCGGGTGGCCCGGTCCAGGGCTTCTTCGATCGCCTCGGTGGAGTACGGCAGGATCAGCTGCTGGATCAGCTGCTGCGCGGTCTCCTGGACCAGCCCGGTGGGTCGGCCGCCGGCGTCGCGGACAATCACGCCGCCGTCGGGGTCCGGGAACGACGCCGGTTCGGCGCCGGCCAGCCGGAGCGCGGCGGTGTTGACCACGGCCATGTGGCCGGAATTGTGCCGCATGAACAGCGGCCGGTCTCCCGTGATCCGGTCCAGGACGGTGATGTCCGGAAACTCGCCGCCGTGCTGCGTCTGGCTGAACCCTGTGGCCAGCAGCCAGCCCGGCGCCTGGCCGTCCCCGTCCCCGGACCCGTCAGCGGCGTCGGCTGCCATGCCGGCCTCCAGCAGGGCGTAGAGCTGGTTCAGTCCACGGGCCCCGGAGACGTCCAGTTCGCCGAGGCCCAGCCCGAACCAGGTGGTGTGGCAGTGCGCGTCGATGAACCCGGGCGTCACGGTGGCGCCGGCCAGGTCCAGGACCTCGGCGGCCTCCAGCCCGTCCAGGTCATCGTCCAGGCCCACTATCCGGCCCTGCCAGACTCCCAGCGAGGTGGCATGCGGGCGGCGCTCGTCCATGGTGATGATGTCCGCGTTGCGCAGCAGCAGATCGAGTTTCATGGGATTACCTAGCGGATTTCTCAGCGGTGGGAGGTGGTGACTGACTTGAGGCGCGTGTAGTCCTCCAGGCCAAAGACGGAGAGGTCCTTGCCGGTGCCGGAGTGCTTGAACCCGCCGTGCGGGGCCTCGGCGGGGATCACCTGGTGGCAGTTGATCCAGACAGCGCCGAAGTCGAGTTCGTTGGACACCCGGGTGACCACGCCGTGGTTGTTCGACCAGACGCTGGAGGCCAGCGCGTACTTGGTCCCGTTGGCCAGTTCGACGGCTTCCGCCTCGTCCCGGAAGGGCTGGATGGTGACGACGGGTCCGAAGATTTCCTCGCACACCACCTCGTCGGCCTGGAACACCCCGTCGATCACGGTGGGTTCGAAATGGAAGCCGGTGCCTGTCCGCTTGCCTCCGGCGAGGACCCTGGCGTTCGCGGGGAGCCGGGACATGAAGCCCTCCACCCGGTCCAGCTGGGCGGCGCTGTTCAGCGGGCCCAGGTCGGCGGTGTCGCCGCCGACCTTGAGCGCTGCGGCGGCCGCGGCCAGCGCGGCGCCGAACTCGGCGTGGATCGGTTCCTCCACCAGCACGCGGGTCACGGCGGTGCAGTCCTGCCCGGCGTTGAAGAACGCACCGAGCGCGATCTCCCTGGCCGCCTGGTCGACGTCGGTGTCGGCGAAGACGATCGCCGGGGCCTTGCCGCCGAGTTCCAGGTGGACGTCCTTGAGGGTCTTCGACGCCGCGGACATCACCTGCGCCCCGGCCCGGGTGGAGCCGGTGATGGACACCATTTCCGGTATCTCGTGATCCACCATGGCGGCGCCGGTCCCGCGGCCGCCGCAGATGACGTTCACGACGCCGGCCGGGTAGGCCTCCTGCGCCAACTCGCCCAGGATCAGGGTGGACCAGGGGGTGGTGTCCGCGGGCTTCAGGACCAGGGTGTTGCCCGCGGCGAGCGCGGGACCAATCTTCCAGATGGCCATCATGAACGGGTAGTTCCACGGGGTGATCTGGGCGACCACGCCGAGGGGCTCGCGCCGGACGGTCGAGGAAAAGCCGCGGACGTATTCGGTCTGCGCCGTCCCGGAGACCACGCGGCAGGCGCCGGCGAAGAAGCGCAACTGGTCGGCGCCGCGGAGGATCTCGATCTCGCGGGTGACCTCGCGGGGCTTGCCCGTGCAGGCCACCTCGGCGTCCAGGAGCCTGTCCACGTTGGCCTCGATGAGGTCGGCGAGGGTGAGCATCATGGCCTGGCGTTCGGCCGGGGTGGTCCGCTTGTAGTCCTTGAAGGCGGCTTGGGCGGCCTGGAAAGCCCGGTCCACGGTGGCGGCGTCGCTGTCCGGGGCGGTGCCGAGCTGGACTCCGGTGGCGGGGTCGAAGAACGGCAGGGTGGCCTCGGCCGAGCCGTCCGCGACTGTTCCGTCCGCGGCGCGGCCTTGGACGATCTCGCCGTTGATGATGTTGTGCAGGGTGATCATGGCGGGCTCCGGTCAGTTGCTGGCGGTCTTGGGTGAGCGGGTGGCAGGGTCCTGCGGGAGGTGCAGGACCGCCGGCAGTCCGGAGTCGACGGCGCGGCGGAAGGCTGCGCCGAAGTCCTCGGCCTTCTCCACGCGCTCGCCGTAGCCGCCGTAGGACCGGGCCAGTGCGGCGAAGTCCGGGTTGGTCATGTGGGTGCCCGACGGGCGGCCCGGGTAATGGCCTTCCTGGTGTTCGCGGATGGTGGCGAAGATGCCGTTGTCCACAACCAGGGCTATGAACTTCCCGCCGTGGCCCATGGCGGTGGCGATTTCCTGGCCGTTCATCATGAAGCAGCCATCGCCTGCCACGGAGATCACCTGGCGGCCGGGGTAGGCCAGGGACGCGGCCACAGCGGCCGGGATCCCCATGCCCATGGCGCCGTTGCGGGGCGCGGCGAGCGAGTTCGCGGTGGTGTGCTTGAGGTAGCGGGCCGGCCACAGCGAGTGGTTCCCGGCCCCGTAGGTGATCACGGCGTCGTGGTCCATTTCCTGCTTGAGGATTTCCATTACGACGGCGAGGTCCACGCCGGTGCCCCCGTCCGGCTGTGCGGACGAGAACTTCTCGTAGTCTGCGCGGGCCGCGGCCAGCCAGCCGGCCGCCGGTTCCACCGCGGATTCCGTGCCGGCGAGTGCCGTGGCGAAGGATGCGACGTGGGCCGGAATGTGCTGGTCCAGCCGGCCGAAGTGGCCCAGCAGGTCGGCGCCGGGGTGGACGACGACGGTGACGGCATCCAGTCCGCGCTTGTAGCCGTCGGAGAGGACGTCGGCGCGGACGCAGCCGACGAACAGCAGCAGGTCGGCCTCGTCGAGGCGGCGGGCGTTGGCGTCGCTGCGGGCGTAGCCGAGGTAGCCGGCGTAGGAGTCGCTGGAGTGCGGGACGGCGTCGTAGGCGCGGAAGTCCGCAAGCACGGGGACGCCGTGCCGGGAGGCCCAGCCGGCCAGCGCGTCGGAGGATGCCTGGTCCCAGCCTTCGCCGCCCACCACGATCAGGGGCTTCCTGGCCGCGGCCAGCTTCGTTTCGAGGCCGGCGAGGTCCGCCGCCGCCGGTTCGGTCCGGGCGACGGTGCGGGGCTCGACGGTTCCGGACTCGATGGCGTGGACCAGCACGTCTTCGGGCAGGCCGATCACCACTGGACCCGGCCGGCCGCTGAGGGCCGTGAAGATCGCGTCATCCACCACGCGGGCGGCGGAGGCGGCGTCGTCGAGCGTCACCACCTTCTTGGCGGTGCTGCCGAACCAGGCGTTGATGTCGAATTCCTGGAACGACTCCCGGCCGCGGTCCGCCACCGGGATGAGGCCGACGAACAGGATCATCGGGGTGGCGTCCTGGTGCGCGGTGTGGACGGCGATGAACGCGTTGGCGGCGCCGGGACCGCGGGTCACCATGGCCACGCCCGGAAGTTCGGTCAGCCGGCCTTCGGCGAGGGCCATGAACCCGGCGCCGCCTTCGTGGCGGGTCACCACGGTTTCGATCGAGGAGCCGTGCAGGCCGTCCAGCACATCCAGGAAGCTCTCGCCGGGGACGCCGTAGACGCGCTGGATGCCGGCCCGTTCCAGCTGGGCAACAATCAGGTGCCCTGCGGTTGTTGTGGTGCTCAATGCTTCATTCCCTTTTCTTCAATGCTCAGCGCGGGGAGGAAAATGCCGGACAGTGCGGTCAGCACGGACACCACCAGCAAGATGATGGCGCCGGGCCAGAACGAGTTGCCGTTGGCGGCGACGAGGGCCGTGGCGATCAGCGGCACGAAGCCGGAGATGACGCCGGCGCTGTTGGAGGTGATGGCGACGCCGGTGTAGCGGACCTTGGTGGCGAAGAGTGCGGTCAGGGCCGTTCCGGACACCGCGTACGGGATGGACAGGGTGGACACGCCAACGATCATGGCCAGGACGACCAGGACGGGGTTGGCGGTGTCGATGGCGAGGAAGACGGGTATGGCGATGACGGCCGAGGCGATGCCGCCCCAGAGGATGACCTTGCTGGCGCCGAACTTCTCGCCCATGCGCCCGGCCCAGATCAGGGCGAAGATTTCCACGACGGCGGCCAGCAGCGAGCCGAGCAGCAGCGTTTCGGAGGGCATCTTGAGCACCTTGGTGCCGTAGAACACCACGAAGCTGGTGATGAGGTAGAAACCGCCGATGCCCAGCAACGCGGAGCACATGCCTACCAGGATCTGGCGCCAGCTCTTGGTCAGGACGCCGCGGATGGGGGCGTGCTCGGTCTCGCCGGACTCCATGAGGGCTTCGAATTCCGGGGACTCGCTGAGCTTGCTGCGGATCCACATCGAGACGGCCAGCAGCGGGATCGCCGCGATGAACGGGATGCGCCAGCCCCAGGCGTCGAAGTTGGCCTGGCCCACCAGGTAAAGCATTCCGAAGAACCCGCCCGAGGACAGGATGGTGCCGATCGGCGAGCCGAGCTGCGGGAGGGCGGCGTAGCGGGCGCGCTTGGCGACCGGGGCGTTTTCGACGGCGATGATTACCGCGCCGCTCCACTCGCCGCCGACGGCGAGGCCCTGCAGGATGCGCAGCGCGACCAGCAGGATGGGGGCTGCGACGCCGATCGCCATGTAGTTCGGCAGCAGGCCGATGAGCCCGGTCACGAGGCCGATGCCCACGATGGTGACCATGAGGATCTTCTTCCGGCCCACCTTGTCGCCCAGGGCTCCGAAGATGAAGCCGCCGATCGGGCGGGCCACGAAGCCCACGGCCAGAGTGGCGAAGGAGCTCATGGCCGCGACGAACGGGTCCTGCGACACGAAGTACTGCGCGTTGAACACCAGCGCCGCGGCGGTGGTGAACAGGAAGAAGTCGTACCACTCCAGCGCCGTCCCGACGAGGGCCGCGAGGGCGACTTTCTTGGCCACGCTCTCATCGACAACCCCGGGTAACTGCGGGCTGGCGATGGTGGTGGCGTTGCTTGCGCTGCTTGCCATGATTTACTCCAAATAAATGTGACTGGTCGGCGGCGGTCCCGTGCGGTCATCCCCTTGGCCAGCGACGATTCCGGCCGAGACGATGCGGGCGGGACGCCTCCGGCGGGTGTGATTGGGCTCACCCCTGGTGCGTCATTCCATTCTGCCAGTAGATTTTCCCAAAATGACTAGCAGTGCGCCACGCATTACAGCCTCTAGAATGTGAGAATGCACAATTTTGAATCGCCGGGGGATGCGTTCCGCTGGAGTGAACTCGTGGACCAGCTGGAAGGACGGCTGGACATCCTGGCCCAGGCTTTCACGGCCCGGGTCCGGCAAATCCCGGAGTACGGCGAAAGCCAGGTGACCGTCCTGGAAATCCGGGACACGGCACGGGAAACGTTCCGCCGGCTGATCCACGGCCTCCGGGGACCGGCGGAAACGGCGCGGGACGGGCTGCTCGACTTTGCCTCGGACCTCGGGTCCAAGCGGGCCCGGGCCGGGATCCCGCCGGAATCCCTGACCTCGGCGGTGCGGCTGGATTTCAGCATCCTCTGGGCCGACCTCCTGGAGATCGCCGCGCCCCAGGACGCAGGCCTGCTCGCCTCCCGGGTGGACCTGGTGTGGCGGGTCGTCGACGAATTCGCCACCCGGACCCACATGAGTTACCTGACCGAGCGCGTGCGCATGGCCCAGGAAGAGTCCAGCATCCAGCACGAATTCATCGCCCGGCTGTTCAACCAGAGCACGCCGTCCGCCGAAACGTCGTCGCAGGTGGGCGCCGCCCTGGGCATCGGGCCCGAGGTCCGCTGCGGCCTGGTGGCGGCCAGCGGCGAGGCCGGGGCCCGCCTTCATGCGGCCGCGACCCAGTTCGGCGCCGCCCAGCGCCGCCAAAAGATCTTCCTGCACGAATCCGGCGGAAACACCTACCTCTTTTGGCCGCTGCTGTCGGGGCCGCCGGCCGCGGGCAGGTCCCGGGATGCGCGAAGCGCGCCGCAACTGCCGCCGCTCGTGGCCGATATTCCCTGCGGCTACGTCCCCCAGGTGCACGGACTGCGCGGCCTCCCCGCCGCGGCCCGCACCGCGGAGAGCCTCGCTGCGCTGCTTCGCCCGGGCGACGCCGGACCCCTTTCCGCCGACGCCGCGTGGAGCCGGCTGGCCCAGCAAAACCTCCAGGACGCCGGGCTGGACCTCGCCGCCCAGCTGGAGGAATCGCTGGAGGAATGCCGCGGCGGGGAACGGGAACGGCTCAGGGAAACGGTGCAGCACTACCTCTCCACCGGGAACATCACCGCCACGGCGGAGCAGCTGTTCTGCCACCGGAACACCATCCTGAACCGGCTCAACCGCTTCCAGGAACTGACAGGAATCGACCTGACCATCCCGGCCCAGGCAGCACGGCTGGTGGTCGCCTGGGCGTAAGGGTTGTGTGAACACACACTTCGGGGCCTTTATTGGTGGGGTTTTCGCCATTGAGCTGTGATCACCAACACAGAATAGTTGGCTACTACCTTGCACTGGACATTCGTCCCCGCACCCCCATCAGGAGATATTGATGGCTCAATCGGTAGAAACCACCTCCCTCGCGGCTGCCCGCCTGGACCTGGCCAAAATGCGCAAAATCGCCCTCGCCAGCGTCATCGGCACCACCGTCGAGTGGTACGACCTCTTTGTATTCGGCACCGCCTCCGCCCTGGTGTTCAATAAGATCTTCTTCCCCAGCTTCGACCCCATCGTGGGCACCATGCTCGCCTTCGGAACCTTCGCCTCCGCCTACATCGCACGCATGGTCGGCGCCATCATCTTCGGTCACTTCGGGGACCGGCTGGGCCGCAAATCCATGCTCCTGATTTCCCTGCTGACCATGGGCGCCGCCACCTTCGCCATCGGCCTGCTGCCGGACTACAACAGCATTGGGATCATGGCTCCGCTGCTGCTGCTCTTCCTGCGCGTCATCCAGGGCCTGGCCCTCGGCGGCGAATGGGGC
Organism: Arthrobacter sp. 10N43; assembly: GCF_056394525.1. Taxonomy (NCBI): domain Bacteria; kingdom Bacillati; phylum Actinomycetota; class Actinomycetes; order Micrococcales; family Micrococcaceae; genus Arthrobacter; species Arthrobacter sp. 10N43. Next base: position 176,241 of record NZ_JBFTIA010000003.1, read on the forward strand.
GGCGCCGTGCTGATGACGGTGGAGCATGCTCCGGCCTCCAAGCGCGGGTTCTACGGCTCACTGGTCCAGGTGGGTGTGCCCGCCGGAACCCTGATCGCCAACGTCGCGTTCCTCATTGTCGCCTCGAGCGTCAGCAGCGAAGCCCTCCTCAGCTGGGGCTGGCGCATCCCGTTCCTGGCCTCCGCCCTGCTTGTGGCCGTGGGCATCTACATCCGGCTGCACATCGAGGAAACCCCGTCCTTCCAGGCGGTCAAGGACGCAGGCGCCAAGGCCAAGCTGCCCTTCGCAGCCCTCATGGCCAAGTACTGGAAGCAGGTCATCCTCGGCGGCGTCGCCACCCTGTCCACCGGCAGCACCTTCACCCTGCTGGTCGCCTCCGGTGTCTCCTACGGCAAGAAGGAACTGGGCCACTCGGAGGCCCTCATGCTGTGGGTGGTCCTGGCCGCCTGCGCCCTGTGCTTTGTCCTGATCCCCTTCTTCGGCCGGCTCTCTGACAAGCATGGCCGCAAGCCGATCATCTACGCCGGCGTGGCCGCCGAGGCTGCCCTGGCGTTCCCGATGTTCTGGCTCATGGACACCAAGTCCGTGCCGCTGCTGTTCGTCGCCTACCTCGCCATGATGACGGCCTTCGCCGCCAACTACGGGCCCATCGCCACGTTCCTCGCCGAGCTCTTCGGTTCCAAGGTCCGCTACTCCGGGCTGTCCGTGGCCTACATGCTCTCCGGGCTCCTCGGCAGCGCCGCCACTCCGTTCATCACCACCTGGCTGCTCGGCATGACCCACCAGAGTTCCTCCATCGCCTGGTACATCATGGCCGCCGCCCTCGTCTCGCTGGGAGCCTTGTTTGTCCTGACCGAAACCCGGCACGGCAACATCGACGCCGTCGACTCCGCCCCCACGGACACAGCCACCGACGCAGCCACTCACTCCTCCGCCGACGCAGTGGCCGCCAAATGAGCGTTCCGCAGGAAGTTCTTCCCGCTGATCTGTCCGCTGATCTTCCGGTAGACGGGGCCGTCCGCCGGATCGCCCAGATCCCGGGCGGCGCGGCCGCCGTCGGGCCGTTCTCCCAGGCTGTGGCCGCCAACGGTTTCGTGTTCACCGCCGGCCAGATTCCCGCGATCAGCGGCCTGGATGACCAGCCGGACACGTTCGAGGACCAGGTGCGCCAGACCATCATCAACCTCCGGTCCGTGCTTGAGGAGGCCGGATCCGGCCTGGAACACGTGGTCAAGGTCAACGGCTACCTCACGGATCCCGACCAGCTCGAGCCCTACAACCGGGTCTACTCCGAGTTCTTCGGCACCGCCAAGCCGGCGCGGACCACCGTCTGCGTCAGCCTGTGGGGCGTCGCGCTGGAAATCGAATGCGTGGCCGTGATTGCCCGCACGACGACGCGGGAGGCTGAGTGAGCGCCGTCAGCACAGTGAGCGGGGCGCTAGCCGAGGGGCTCGCCGCCGTCAGCTACCCGACAATCGGGCACTTCCTGGAGGAAGGATTCGCGGATCCGGCCATCCGGTCGCTGCTCGAGGGCGTCAAGGTGGCAGGCCCCGCGGTCACGGTGCGGATCGCGGATAACGACGCCTACGCGATGAACCGCGCCCTCCTTGAGCTGTACCCGGGCGCCGTGCTGGTGGTGGACATGTCCGGTGACCACCGGCACGCACCGGTGGGCGCGGTCACCGCGGCAGCGGCCAGCGCGCAAGGCGCGGCCGGCGTCGTCGTCGACGGCGTGGCCACCGACATCCTGGAGCTCCGCGCCACCGGCCTGCCGGTCTTCGCCCGCGGAACCTCGTGCCTGACCACCAAAAGGGTCCGCAGCGGCGGCTCCGCCGTGAACGTCCCGGTGCAGTGCGGCGGCGTCGAAGTCAATCCGGGCGACTGGGTGCTCGGGGACGACAACGGCGTGATCGTCCTGTCCCCCGACGCCGCGGCCGCGGTCCTGGGCCAGGCACTGGCCTCCGATGCCGCCGAACCGGCGCTGCTGGCACGGATCGCGGCCGGCGAGCCGCTGGAATCGGTGCTGGCGATCTGAGTGACGGAACCGGGTTCGGGTCGGGGATGGGGTAGAACTTAACCATGAACGTGCGCACCCCTGACCCGAATCCCGGCTGGCTCTCCGACGACGACCTGTTCGAAGCCCGTGGCCGGCTGCCGATGGTCTATGTCGAGGCTGTTCCGGTCCGGCTGGACCCGCTCGGGTTCGTGAACGAGGTCGGCACCCTCCTGCAGGCCGACGAGGACGGCACCATGGTCCGTTCCCTGGTGTCCGGCCGCGTTCTCTACCGCGAGACCATCCGCGCCGCGCTCCTCCGCCACATGGAGAAGGACCTGGGCCCGCTGGCCTTCCCGCAGCTGCCGGTCAGCCCGGTGCCGTTTACGGTGGCCGAGTACTTCCCGTCGCCGTCCCATACCGGCTTCACGGACGACCGCCAGCACGCCGTCTCCCTGGCGTACGTCATTCCCGTCACGGGTGATTGCTCCCCGCGGCAGGACGCCCTCGAGCTGACGTGGATGACCCCACAGGAGGTCATGAGCTCGGACGTGCAGCTCGAATTCAGCGGCGGCCGCGGGGCCCTGATCCGGCAGGCGCTGGCCTTCGCGGGCGTCGGCAACTAGCCGGCTCCTTTGGGTCCGGCGACGGCCGGGACGCTCGGGGGCTCCGCTGCGTCCCCGACTTCACGCACCCGATTTTGTAGACTGTTGGGCGGACCGCAAGAGAACTTTAAGGACTCCCGATGACCCACCCCCCAGCCTCCCGGAACTACAGTGAACAGCAGGCTGGCTCTCTGCAGGCCGGCGACCACCTGATCCTGCCCGACGGAGACCGCTCCGCCGAGGTCCAGCGCGTGGACGTCGAAGCCGACGATTTCGGCACTCCCGCAATGGTCCTGGCGACCCTCAGCGGCGGCGGCATGCTGCGGATCGCGGCAGGGTCCACGATCCGGCTCGCGGCGGATGCCGAGCCGGGCATCGCAGTTATATCCGACGGCGCTTCCGACGGCGGTGCTTCTGACGGCGGCGACGATCGGGCGTCCGGGCAGTCCTCCGAGCCGGAAGGTGAGGCACTTGACGCGGCCGCCGTCGTCGTTCCTCCGCTGCCGGTTGCACCGCCCGCGGTGAGCCAGCCCAGCGAGGCGGACCTGGCGCTCATCCCGGCCCCGGAGGGCACGCCGGAGTCTGTGGTGGAGGCCGTGGCCGAGGCCCATCCCGGCTCCGTCGGTGTCCAGCTGCTCGGCGAACGGCTCGCCAAGGGCATCAACACCAAGTCCGGAAGCTGCCTGAAGGACCTCAGCGACCTCGCGCACGAGCTCTTCATCATCCTCAAGGACGCCGAGAACGCCCTGGCGGTAGCCGACCTCCTCAACGTCCTGCCGTTCGACGGCAACCCCGACCGCTGGGCCTCGGTGGAGTCAACCCTGGCGCTGTCCAGCTACATCTGCGGCCAGCTCGGGCAGGACCAGCGCGCCGGGATCTACGAGAAACTCCTCCGCGCGCCCGAGGACATGGAAATGGACCCGTTCAAGGCCAGGATCAACGCCAAGGTCCGGCAGCGCTCGCTCAACGAGCCCAACCTGTACGACAAGGAAATCTTCCGCTCGATCGACAACGCGAACCCGGACGCGGAACGCGAATGGCGGCTGCTGCGGCTTGAGGCACTCCTGTTCCTGCGCGCGCATGGCGGCTCCGAAACCATCGGCGCCACCGAGCTGGACCGCCGGATCGGCAACGAACTCGAGTCGGTCCGCGCCTGAAGCCGGTCCCCCGCCCGTTGGGGCCCTCCGTGGATGGCCCTACCCGTTCGGGGCCCGGGCGTTGTAGATTCACCCCATGACGAACAATCTGAGCGTTGTAATTAATTCTGACGCGCAGCAAGTTTGGACCATGCTGCGCGAACCCGCCCTGATCGCCCAATGGCACGGCTGGGTGGCCGATGACCAAGAGGCCGAAATCAAGGAAATCTACTTCGGCCCCAATGTGGTCGAAGGCGCAGACCACACCTCCCTGGTGGTCGACGGCGGAGACGTCTTTACCTTGAAACCCGTCCCCACGGGCACGGAAGTCAGCGTCACCCGGGCGGCGATCGACCACAATTCCGAGTGGGCGGCCTGGGATGAGGACATCACCCAGGGCTGGCTGACCTTCCTGCACCAGTTGCGCTTTGCCCTGGAACGGCACCCGCACAGCAAGCGCCGGACCTTTTTCTTCTCCGTGCCCGGCACCGGCGGTTCCGCAATAGAAAAACTCGGGCTCAGCGACGTCCCGGCGCCCGGGGACGCGTATTCGCTCACCCTGCCCACGGGCGAGGAGCTCTCCGGCAAGGTGTGGTTCCGCAGCAACCACCAGGTCGGCCTGACGGTGCACCACTACGCCGAGCACGGAGAGGGGCTGCTGATCGTGGCGGACCAGCCCGCCATCGCTGATGTCCGGCCCGACGGCGGATCCCTCGCGATCGTCTCCACCTACGACCTCGGGGCCCACCAGCTGGAGGCGGTCCGCAATTACTGGGACAAGTGGCGGGCTGAGAACTACCCCACATCGGATCCCGTCCACTAAGGCAAGGGCAGCGTTAGCTGGCACACTTGAACCGTGCCAGCCAATCCTGACTCTTCGTCTCTGCCCGAGTCCTTGCCCGCGTCTCTGCCCGGGTCTCTGCCCGGGTCTCTGCCCGGGTCTTCGCCCGCGCCTGCCCGGCAGTCCGAGTTTTCCTTCCGCGTGGGCAAGCGCCTGAGCGAGACGTGCCCGCCGTCGTCCGCGCAGGTAGCCGGAAACGGCGGTGAATTCCTGGGCCGGACCGGCACCATCGCCACCCCGCACGGGGAGATCCAGACCCCGGCGTTCATCGCGGTCGGCACCAAGGCGACGGTCAAATCCGTGCTGCCGGAATCCATCGCCGATCTCGGCGCGCAGGCCGTGCTGGCCAACGCCTACCACCTGTACCTGCAGCCGGGCGCGGACATCCTGGACGAGGCCGGCGGGCTGGGCGCGTTCATGAACTGGCGCGGGCCCACGTTCACGGATTCCGGCGGTTTCCAGGTGATGAGCCTGGGCTCGGGGTTCAAAAAAGTCATCGACATGAAATCGGTAGACAGCTCAGGACCCGACGACGCCGTAGCCCCCGGCAAGGAACGCCTGGCCCACGTGGACGAGGAAGGCGTGTGGTTCAAGAGCCACCTCAACGGCGACCGGCACCGCTTCAGCCCCGAGATCTCCATGAATGTCCAGCACCAGATCGGCGCGGACATCATGTTCGCGTTCGATGAGCTGACCACGCTGCAGAACTCCCGCGGCTACCAGGAGGAGTCCCTGGAACGGACCAGGCGCTGGGCCGAACGCTGCATCACCGAGCACTTCCGGCTCACGGACGAGCGCGCCGGAAAGCCCTACCAGGCCCTGTTCGGGGTGATCCAGGGTGCCCAGTACGAGGATCTGCGCCGCAAGGCGTGCCGCGATCTCGGCGCCATGAACTTCGACGGCTTCGGCATCGGCGGGGCACTGGAGAAAGAGAACCTCGGCACGATCGTGCGCTGGTGCAACGAGGAGCTGCCGGAGAACAAGCCGCGGCACCTTCTGGGCATCTCCGAACCGGACGACATTTTCACCGCCATCGAGAACGGCGCGGACACGTTCGACTGCGTCTCCCCCACCCGGGTGGCCCGCAACTCGGCGTTCTACCACCCCACCGGCCGGTACAACCTCTCCGGTGCCAAGTACAAGCGCGACTTCGGCCCGCTGCAGGAAGGCTGCGACTGCTACGCCTGCCTGAACTACTCGCGGGCCTACATCCACCACCTGTTCAAGGCCAAGGAGATGGTCTCGGCCACCCTGATCTCGATCCACAACGAGCGCTTCGTGGTGAAGATGGTCGACGACGCCCGGCTCGCCATCGAGGCCGGCGACTTCTTCGAGTTCAAGGCCGAAACCCTGGGCCGCTACTACTCGTAGGGTCGTCCCGCCGTCGGGCCGTCCCGCGTCCCGCCGTCGACCCGTCCCGCCTCGTCCCGCCGTCGAGGTCGCCGGAAACGTGCCAGATCGCCGGAAGTTTCCGGCGACCCCGCAGCGTTCCGGCGACCTCGTGGTTGCGAGGGCAGCCAGGCCGCGGGCTGTCAGTTCGTGAGGTGCAGCGACGCCGAGAGCGCAGCGTCAGCGTCCCGCAGCACCTTGGCCGCCACCTGGAGGCCCTCGATCCGGCCCAGGGAGACGTCCTCGTGCTCGATGTTGACGAGCATGTTGGGATCCACCTCGTACAGGGCGCGCAGGAACTCGGTCCAGTAGGCGGTGTCGTGCCCGCGCCCCAGCGCCACGAAGTCCCACGCCGAGGCCTTGGGCCACTCGTTGGCCCACTCGTCGCCGCCGAGGTTGGTGCGGTTTTCCTCCGGGGAGAGTCGGCGGAAGCTGTTGTCCAGGACACCGTAGAGTGCGGCATTGTCCGTGTTCACGCGGACGTCCTTCGCCGCGGCCTGGAACACCAGCGGACCGAGTTCGCGGACCACCGCCACCGGATCCATCTGCTGCCAGAACAGGTGCGAGGCGTCCAGCTCGACGCCCACATGGGTCGCGCCGGTGAGCTCGATGAGCCTGTGAACATCGGCGGTGTTGAACACGATGTTCTGCGGGTGCAGCTCAAGGGCCACCTTCACGCCGTGGTCGGCGGCGAGGAGGTCGGTTTCCTTCCAGAAGTCCGCCGCGATGCCCCACTGGTAGTCCAGCACGTCCAGGGCGGCCGAGTTCCAGGCGTTGACCACCCAGTTGACCGTGGTGGCCCCGGGCTCGCCGCCGGGCAGGCCGGACATGGTCACCACGCGGTCCTGTCCCAGCCGCTGCGCCAGCCGGATGGAGCGGCGGATGTCCTCGGCATGCTTCTCGCCGATTTCACGCTTGGGGTGCAGCGGGTTGCCGTTGCAGTTTAGCCCGGCGATCGAGACACCGGTCCCCTCGAAAATCGCGAGGTAGTCATCGCGGGCCGCATCGGATTCGAGAATCTGGTCCATGGTGGGGACGTGGACCGCCGGCAGGAATCCGCCGGTATTGATTTCGATGCCGGTAAGGCCCAGGTCGGCGATGACCTTCAGCGCCGCGGGAAGCGGCCGGTCGTGCAGGATTGCGTTGTAGACCCCGAGTTTCATAGCGTGATCTTCTTTCCGTTGTTGAGAGCGGATTCGGTGACCGCGCCGAGGAGTTCCATGTTGCGAACGCCCTCGTCGAACGTGGCGCAACGGGGCAGGGACTCTTCTTCACTCAGGCCGGCAACCTCTTCCAGGAACGCCCGGGCCTGGTAGCCGAAGGCGTCGTTCTGGCCGAAGCCGACCTCGGGGGCGTCCATGGCCAGGCCGCCGGCGATGTAGGGGTGGCCCGGACCGAGGATGACCTGGCGGTACCCGTTCTCGTTACCGGAACCGTCGTTGAGGAACAGCTGGATTTCGGAGGGGCGGCGCTGGTCAAATTTGGCCGCACCGTTCTCGCAGAACACTTCGAAGTTGAGGCTGTTGGCGTGGCCGGCCGCGACGCGGGAGACTTCAAAGCTGCCTGCGCCGTTTTCGAACTCTGCGGAGAAGGCCGCGTAGTCGTCGTTCTCGACCGGCTCGAACGTGTCGCTCACCGCTGCATGGTCATGTCCCATGACGGCGCCGAGCGGCAGCGGGCGCTTGCCGATCACGGTGCTGAGGCGGCCGCCGGTGATGGACTTGATGTCGCCGCAGAGGAACTCGGAGACGTACGTCAGGTGGCTGCCGACGTCGGCCAGCGCACCGGAGCCGGGGCCGCCCTTGTAGCGCCAGCTCATCGGCGCCGAGGGGCTGAAGCCGTAGTCGGTCCAGTAGCGGCCGCTGAAATGGAGGACGTTGCCCAGGACACCGTTTCGGATGAGGTCGCGGATGTACGCGATGCCCGGCGTGCGGCGGAAGGTGAACCCGATGCGGGCAATCGAGCTGGCGTTGCGGGCCGCGTCCGCCATGGCGCGGGCGTCTTCGATGGTGTCACTCAGCGGCTTCTCGCACAGCACGTGCTTGCCGGCGGCCAGCAGGCCCTCCACGACTTCGCGGTGCAGGGAGTTCGCGATCACGACGCTCACGACGTCGATGTCATCGGCCTCGGCGATCGCCTGCCACGACGTGTCATTGCGCTCGTAACCAAAACGCTTTGCGGCCAGGGAACCGAACTCGGCGTTGACGTCGCCGATCGAGACCAGCCGGATGGGAGGAAGAACCGGGCTGTACAGCGCAGAGGCCGTCCGGTACGCGGCGGCGTGCGCCTTCCCTGCCATGCCTGCGCCGATTACGGCGACTCCTAAGCTGTCAGCCATCGATTTCTCCTTTGAAATTCGGCCGGGCCACAGGCCCGGTCCTCTAAAATTGGAGCGCTACAAAAACTAGCGCTGATAAGAGCGTAGCTATGTGCATATGTCCTGTCAATGTTTGAACGGTTATCCTCGGATGAGACTTGAAAGGCCCTGCAGATGTCGCTGAACACCCCTCGAACCCGCCGCCCGACGATTTACGACGTCGCCAAGAGCGCCGGAGTTTCCCCGTCGCTGGTCTCACTGGTGCTGCAAAACCCGTCCAAGGTCAGCGAGAAGCGGCGGCAGGCCGTCCAGGCCGCCATGTCGGAGCTGGGATACCGCCCCAGCCGTGCGGCGACCACGCTCGCCAGCAGCCAGACCAAAAGCATCGGACTGGTCATCGACGACTTCCGGAACCTCTGGTTCGTGGACCTCCTGCGCGGTATGGAGTCCGCCCTCTCCCCGCACGGCTACCAGGTCACCCTCGCGGATTCCCGCCCCGGCGAAAACCGCATCACCGAAGCCGTAGACGGGCTGCTGTCCATGCATGTGGAGGGCCTCGTCATTGCCGCGGAGCCCAGCGATTCGATGATGGCCGGGACCTGGGTTCCCGCCGTCGTCGCCGGCTGGCGAAACGGCGTTCCCGCCGGCGCCGACCTCATTACGAACGACGACGACGGCGGCGGCCGCATGGCGGCGGAACACCTGCTGGGGCTTGGCCACACACGGATCGGACATCTTTCGGGCTCCGGCGGCGCCGCCGCGCACCGGCGCGACGGTTTCCGCAGCGGCATCGTGGAGGCCGGTCTCGAGGTCCGGATTGCCGGCGAATCCCAGGGCACCTCCGAGGAAGACGGATATGAGGCAGCCTGCTGGCTGCTGGATAATCACCCCGACACGACCGCCCTGTTCGCGGCCAATGACACCATGGCCCTCGGTGCCCTCGCCGCTGCCAAGGCCCGCGGCCTGTCCGTCCCCTCAGAGCTCTCCGTGATCGGCTACGACAACTCCCAGCTGGCCAAGTCGCGGTATCTGGACCTGACCTCGGTGGATAACCGCAGCGACGTCGTCGGGTCCGATGTCGCAAGCACCCTGCTGGCACGGATCCAGGACCCCACGCTCGAACCGCGGCGCAAGCTGATCGAGCCGGCCCTCATTCTCCGCGGCACCACGGCCCGCTTTCCGGGCTGACCCGGGCCGCCCGGGCGCCTCCCCCGCCTGCCACGCACTCCCCGCGCCGTCCGCCCGGCCTCCGCCCGCCGTCCGCACGGCCTCCCCCTCGCTGCCGAAGTCGCCGGAAGCTCCCGAGCCCGCCGGAAATTTACGGCGTCTCGGCAGCGATCCGGCGAACTGGGCGATTCCGGCTCCGGCGGCCGCGGGCTGCGTCCCCGCGTACCGAGTAGTGCGTTTTCCACATAGCCGCGGCGGAGCCTCCCGGCCACTTTCGGGGCATCCGACACTGGAGGCATGCCATCCACCGCCTTGCTGGAGTTGCCACCATCGGGCAATCTCTGGCGCACTGAACAACTGCTCGATCTGGGATACGGATCGCGGGCCAGCCGCTCGTTCCTGGATGCAGGTACCCTCGTCCGGCTCAGGCACGGCTGCTATATCCGCGCCAGCCTTTGGCGGGCCCAGTCTTCGGCCGCCCGGAGCAGGCAGCTCATCTACGCTCATGCCCACGGAACGCGTACGACGTCGACAGGCGCCTTCCTCTACAGCCACACCTCCGGAGCGCGCCTGCGCCACCTCTACCTCTGGGACGTCGATGACAGGATCCATCTTCTCCAGAAGGTGCACCCTTCGAACGAGCGGCACGGCAAGGACGTCCGCTGCCACACGCGCCCGTTCGCCGAACACGACGTCGCCATGGTGAACGGACTCCGGACGACTTCCCTGGAGCGGACGACGGCCGACTGCGCCATGATGCTGGGCTACAAGCAGGCGCTGATCCTCACCGATCATGCGCTTCGGCTGGGCGCGGACCGAGCCACCCTGCAGGCCATGGCGGATGCACTGGACGGCCGGCGGGGGATCCGGACATTCCGCCGGGTCCTCGCCTCGGCCGATCCGCGGTCCGAATCTCCAGGCGAAACCCTGACCCGCGAACTGATTCTGCGGTGCCGGATCAGGCCGCCTGAGCTTCAGCTGGAGGTTTCTAGCCGCGCCGGGCGCCACCGCCTGGACTTTGCGTGGAAGGAGGAGAAGGTCGCTCTCGAGTTCGACGGGAAGATCAAGTACTTCGATTACAGTCCCACAGCCGAGGTGCTGTTCGGGGAACGACGCCGGGAGAAGGCTCTCACGGAAGAAGGTTGGCTGTTCGTCCGCGTTGAGTGGAAGGACCTCTTCCGCGAGCAGGAATTCAAGAACCGCCTGCTTCGTGCGCTGGCCGGTCGGCCGCACCCCTGAGCGTCGAGGTCGCGGAGCTGTCTGGTTCGTTGGCTGGCCGGCCAGTCGCACCCCCGAGTGTCGAATTCGCGGGAAGCCCACGATGCCGCCGGAAACTTACGGCGAGCCCAGAGGTTTCCGGCGAACTGGTTGGCCGTGGCCAGCGGAATAGGCGGGCGGCGTCGGGGATCCGCGCCACCGCCGGAAGCCCACGGGGTGCGTGTGCCGGCGTCGGGATCGGGCCGGGCGCCTCCGCCTGAGTCTTAGGCCCCGTAGCTCGGTTCGCGCTTCTTGACCCAGCCGATGGCGAGCGTGGTCAGCGGCACGAAGGCGAATTCGACGAGGGTCTTGTACAGGAATCCCACGAGGACGTAGTTCATGAACATACCGGCGTCGGAAATCCCGATCACGGACGCGGCAATGCTGCAGAAGATCAGGGTGTCCACGAACTCGCCCACCACGGAGGATCCCATGATGCGGGCCCACAGGGACCGTTCCCCCGTGCGTGCCTTCATCTTCACGAGGATCCAGGAGTTGATGGTCTGGCCGGCGAGGAAGGCCAGCAGCGATGCCAGCACAATCTGCGGGACCGGACCCAAGGCGCCTTCCAAGGCTGCCTGCTTCGAGGCGCCGTACTCGTCGTCGAACCCCGGGAGGGCGATGATGACCCAGTAGCAGAAGGACGCAAAGACGGAGAGCGCGAAGGCGGTGACGATGGTCTTGCGCGCCACCTTGAAACCATAGACCTCGCTGATGACGTCGCCCAGGATGTAGGCCAGCGGGAAGAGGAAGAACCCGCCGTCCGTGATGATGGGGCCAATTGCCACGCCCTTTGACGCCCCGATGTTGGACAGGATCAGCACCACGGCCATGACGGCCAGCATGATGCCGAAATACGGGGATCCGATCGAGGCGAATTTCGGTGGGGCTGACGCCGGGAAGGTCTTGGCGGATGTCATGGGCAATCCATTCGTAGTGGTTCGCTCGGCGGCCCGTACCCGCAAGGGGAAGACCCAGGGACGCCGGCTGTATTAGCACTGGACGGCCCCGGTGACACACGACTCCGGAACCGCCCCCATTCTCGCACCCGGCGGTCCGGGCAAGGCGTGGCGGACCGAAACCCACCAGGATTGGAAATCTGCATGGCCTCTTGGGTTGCCCTCCCTGGGATAGCAAACCTGCCATGGCGAGGTGCCACGAGTTCGCCGGAGGCTCTCGAGGTCGCCGGAAATTAACGGCGCCTTGGCACGCTTCCCGCGAATTCGCGGGCGGCGGGCGGGCATGCGGCGGGCAGCCGGCGGGCGCGCGGGCGGCGGCACGGGCAGGCGGGCGGACCTAGCGGCGCGAGGCGTCGATGAGGTCCTTACCGTCGTCCCTGCGTCCGTCGCCCGGCACAACGGCGCCGGCGGCAGGCTCCCAGGCGTGGCCCTGCTCGTGATCCAGGTGCGTGGACTTCTTGTTCTTCAGCGCGAAGATGTAGACCAGCAGCGAGATGCCGATCGAAACCGTGACGTAGGTGAAGAACAGTTCCTCCTTGCCGGCCTTCTGCAGGGCCGCGCCGATCAGCGGCACGGTGCCGCCGAACAGGGAGTTGGCGATCGCGTAGCCCAGGCCGACGCCGAGGGCGCGGATGGAGGCCGGGAACAGCTCGGCTTTCACCAGGGCGTTGATCGAGGTGTAGCCGCCGACGATCAACAGGCCGCCCATCATCAGCAGGAATGCAGTGAACGGGTCCTTGGTGCCGGCCAGGGTGGAGAGCAGCGGCCAGGTGAACAGGACGCCGGTGATGCCGAACCAGAGCAGGAGCGGCTTGCGGCCCACCTTGTCCGAGATGATGCCGTAGACCGGCTGGAGCAGCATGAAGATGAACAGCGCCCAGAAGTTGATCACCGAGGTGTCGGTCTTGGCGATACCCGAGGTGTCATTCATGAACTTCAGGATGAAGTTGGTGTACGTGTAGAACGCCACGGTGCCGCCGAGAGTGATGCCGATGCAGATCATCAGCGGCTTCCAGTAGCTGGTGAACAGGAGCTTCATGGTGCCCGGCTGCGCTTGGCCGGCCACCGCGGGGGCCTTGGCAGCCTCGATCTGTTCGGCGGAGACGGTCTCCTCCATGGAGCGCCGCAGCCACAGGACCACAAGGGCCGCGACGCCGCCGATCGCGAACGGGATCCGCCAGCCCCACTCGCCGAGGTCGGCCTTGGGCATCACGTTCTGCAGAATGACCAGGACCAGCAGTGCCAGCATCTGGCCGCCGATCAGGGTGACGTACTGGAAGCTGGAGAAGAACCCGCGGCGCTTGGTGGTGGCGGCCTCGGACATGTAGGTGGCGCTGGTGCCATACTCGCCGCCCACCGAGAAGCCCTGGATTACCCGGATGAGCACCAGCAGGATCATTGCCCACAGGCCGATCACGTCCTGGGTGGGCAGCACCGCGATGGCGAAGGAACCGGCGGACATCATGGTCACGCTCAGGGTCAGGGCGGCCTTGCGGCCCTTGCGGTCGGCGTAGCGGCCAAAGAACCAGGCGCCGATCGGGCGCATCAGGAAAGACGTCGAGAATACGGCCATCGCCTCAAGGCCGGCCTGGAGGTCGTCATTGGAGTTGAAGAAGTGGGCCTGAAAGTAGGCTGCGAAGACGGTGTAGACGTAGAGGTCGTACCACTCGACAAGGTTGCCGGCCGAGCCTTTGAGGATGTTGCCAACGGCTTTCCGGGTCTGGGCCGCTTCGGACAGTTGAGTGCTCATCAATGAACCTTCCTGGATCCGGCGCCGCCTGTAAGCAACACCGCCCGCCACCCTAGTCCGAGTGATCCGGAACACTCGGGTTTTGTTCATACTGTTCACGGAATGCTTGTTCAGGAGCACAATGCGGGTGGTTTTGGCGGGATGGCAGGATGGGACCATGACTTCTACCGCATTCGATTCCGCTGCTTTGGCTGTTTCCGCTGCCGCCTCCGACACCGGTTCCTCCCCCGCCGTCGCGCTGACAATCGCAGGCTCCGAAGCGACCGGCGGCGCCGGTGCGCAGGCTGACCTGAAGACCTTCCAGGAACTCGGCGTGTTCGGGATCGCCAACCTGACCTGCATCGTGTCCTTCGACCCGAAGGACAACTGGAACCACCGCTTCGTTCCGGTGGACCAACAGGTCATCGCGGACCAGCTGGAGGCGACGACGGCGGCCTACGGTGCCGAATCCGGCGCACCGGCCGTATTGGACACCGTCAAGATCGGCATGCTGGGCAGCCCCGCGACGATTTCGACCGTGGCGTCTGCGCTGGCCGGCGGGCAGTTCGCCAACGTGGTGCTGGATCCGGTTCTGATCTGCAAGGGCCAGGAGCCGGGCCACGCCCTCGACACCGACCAGGCGCTCAAGTCCCACATTCTGCCGCTGGCTACCTTCGTCACGCCGAACCACTTCGAGGCCGAATCGCTCTCCGGGCTGGAAATCACCGACGTCGAGTCTCTCAAGGCCGCGGCGGTCCGCATCCATGAGCTCAGCGGGGCTGCTGTCCTTGCGAAGGGCGGCGTGCGGCTGGACGGCCCTGACGCCGTCGACGTGTACTACGACGGGCAAACCCTGGAAGTCCTGTCCGCCCCGAAGGTGGGCGAGGTGGCCGTGTCCGGCGCCGGATGCTCGCTGGCCGCCGCCGTGACGGCCGAACTCGCCAAGGGCGCGACACCGCTGGCGGCCGCCCGGACCGCGAAGGCGTTTGTGACCGCCGGAATCCGCAACCGGGTGGCGTCGGGTGCCCCGTTCGATGCGTTGTGGCAGGGCGGCCCGCGCTAGCCCGTTGCATGAGATCGTCAGACGTGAACCTTGAAGGGGATGGGTGGAGAGGCGGCAATGGCACAGCACTTTGAGTCCGTGGAGGAGTACATCGCCTCGTTTCCTGCCGGCGTGCAGGAGATCCTGCAGGAGATCCGGCGGCGGTGCCATGCCGCGGTACCCGGATCAGGGGAGGCGATCAGTTACGGCATCCCCACAATCACGCTCGACGGCAAATACGTGGTGTATTTCGCGGGCTGGGCACACCATATCTCCGTCTACCCCGTGCCCGACGGCGACGAGTCATTGAGCGCGGAACTCGCGCCGTACCGCGCCACGAAGGGCACGTTGAAGTTCCCGCTGCAGAAGCCCGTCCCGTACGAGCTGATCGGAAAGGTGGCCGCGGCCGTCGCCCGGGAACGCCGGGGTTCCTGACCGGGCCCCACATAGCCCCTGAGGTCGCCGGGATCGCCGGAAAGCCCCGAGACCGCCGGAAAATTCCGGCGGTCTCGAGAGCTTCCGGCGATCTGGGTCCCGGCCGGCCATCGGTCAGCGCGGGTCCGAGACCGCCCGGGTGAAAGCGGGAACCCGGTCAGCGGGTCCGAGACCGCCCGGGTGAAAGCGGGAACCCGGTCAGCGGGTCCGAGACCGCCCGGGTGAAAGCGGGAACCCGGTCAGCGGGTCCGAGACCGCCGGAAAATTCCGGCGGTCTGGAGAGCTTCGGGCGACTTGGATCCCGGCCGACCCGGTCAGCGCGGGTCCGAGACCTTGCCCATGAAGAGCGGGAGTCCGGTCTCGCTGTGCACGATCTGGTAGTGGAACGGCCGGTCGAAGTCGATGGTCTGGTCCGGGACGGGCGGCACACCGGTCACGGCGCCGTCAATCTGCGTCACTGCCGCGGCCACCGTTCCTTTCTCCGCAACGGTGATGTTGGCAGCCTGGGCGGCCTTGGCGATGGTGAGCCTGCGCTGTATGGCATCGAAGTCTTCTGTGGTGACCAATGTCTGGGTCAGCCCCAGCGACGCGAGTACTTTCCGGAGGTCGAAGCTGCTCTTGTGGTCCCACCGGGGCAGGGAAATCAGTACGGAGACCTCCGGGGCCGTGTCCAGGGCCGCCGCAATCTCCGCCAGCTTGGCGGCCGTGAGGGTCTCCGGCCCAACCCCGGGACCGGGCAGCACCAGCCGCATGACAAATCCTTCGGCGTACGGCAGGGCCGCAGCCCGCCAGCCGGCCCCTTCCGCGTAGGCCAACTGCAGCTCCTGGTGCATCGTGGGCACGCTGATTTCCTCGCCGTCGGCCTTGGTGAAGGAGTAGTCAGAAGTGTTGTTGGGGTCGAAAGGCGACTTCCATGCCGCGGCAAAGTACAGGGCATTGAGGAGGCTGAAGGTGTTGTCGCGATCGTACGCCGTGGGGGCCTTCTTGATCCGGCCGCCGGTGTTCCGGTCCACCCAGGCATCCAGGGCGGGCCGGGTGGCGGCCTCATCCCGGAAGTCCACCGGGTACACCCCGGTGCCGTAGTGCCGGGCCAGGGTTTCCAGGTAGTTCTGTCCGGTGGCTACGTTCTTGTCCACGAACAAGCCATTGGCCGCGTGCATGACCGGCTTCCGGGGCGGGTTCTTTTCGTCGACCGAGCCGGGATCGCCGTCGTACGCCGCCAAGGACGCGAGCAGGGCGTTCATGGCCTCATCCCGGTTGCCGTCCGGCAACCCCAGCACCTTGTCCATTTCGAGGGCGGTCGCCCCGGAAGCCCCTGCCCGCAGCATTGCGAGCGCTATCAGCAGGCTACCCGGGGACGACACCACGTTTCCTTCGGACCCTTCACCGCCGTCTGCCAGCAGAGCGGCTCCCAATGTCAGGGCGGAAGCCCGGAATGCCTTCAGTTCGGCAGCGTACAAGGTGCGGTTCACCGTAACCCGCTCAACGCCGTCGGCCATCCGGAGCCCGGGCACCGGTGGCGAACACGCCGTGAGCGCCACGATGGTCCCCGCCGCCACCATTGTCCCCATGCGGTGATTTTTCATTGCCACTCCCGTCGTTTCGTTGGTGCGAGGTCGCCGGAAAGCTGCGGGCTCGCCGGAAAATTCCGGCGAACTGGCGAGGTTCCGGCGAACTGGCAAGGTTCCGGCGAACTCGAAGGACCCCTCAGCGCCGGGGTATGTTCCGCAGGTTGCTCCGGGCCATGCTGACGGCCTCGCCGGCGCCCCGGTTGAGGACCACCTTGGACATGGCCGTGGCGAAGCCCAGGACCTGCGCGCCCTTGATCTTCGGCGGGAGGGAGAGCGCCTTGGGGTCCGTGATGAGCTCCACGAGCGACGGACCGGGGTGGGCGAAAGCGGCCCGGTACGCTGCCTCGATGCGGGACGGGTCCGTGACGCGGACGGCGTGGAAGCCCAGGGCCCGGGCAACGTCCGCGTAGTTGGCGTCCGGGACGTCCACGCCGAAGTCGGGGAGCCCGTCCACCAGCATTTCGAGTTTCACCATGCCCAGGGTGGAGTTGTTGAAGACCACCACGTTGACGGGCAGCCGGTGCGCGGCCACGGTGATGAGCTCGCCCAGCAGCATGGACAGGCCGCCGTCGCCCGAAACGGAGACCACCTGCCGGCCGGGGTAGGCCAGCTGGGCGCCGATCGCGTGCGGCAGGGCGTTGGCCATGGACCCGTGCAGGTACGAGCCGATCAGCCGGCGGGTGCCCAGCGGGTTGATGTACCGGGCGGTCCAGACGTTGCACATGCCGGTGTCGGCAGTGAAGATCGCGTCCTCGGCCGCCACCTGGTCCAGCAGAGAGGCCGCGTATTCCGGGTGGATCGGCTGCTTTTTCCCGACGTTGCGGGTGTATGCCCCCACGGCCTTGTTCATGAGCCGGTCGTGCTTTTTGAGCATCTGGTTCAGGAAGCGGCGGTTCTTCTTCGGCTGCAGCTGCGGCATCAGGGCGGCCAGGGTGGGCAGCACGTCCCCATGGACGGCAACGTCGACGTCGGTCCGCCGGCCCAGCTTGTGCGCGGCCCGGTCCACCTGCGCCGTCCGGGTTCCGGGGAGGAACTGGTTGTACGGGAAGTCGGTGCCCAGCAGGATCAGCAGGTCCGCGTCCTCGATGCCTTCGGCCGCGGCACCGTAGCCCAACAGCCCGGTCATGCCGATGTCGTAGGGGTTCGCGTACTGCATGAAGTCCTTGCCGCGGAGGCTGTGGCCGATCGGCGCAGCGAGCAGTTCGGCCAGGGCAATCACCTCGTCATGCGCGCCTTCCACGCCGGCGCCGGCAAAGATGGCGACCTTCCCGGCGGCGTTGATGGCCTCCGCCAGTTCCCGCACACTGGTGGGGTCCGGGGTCAGCGTCGCCGGCCTGAACGCTGCCGGGGCCGGGGTTTCGGCCGTCGCCTCCAGCGCAGCGATATCACCGGGCAGGGTCACGACGGCGACACCCCGGAGCCCGATCGCGTGCTGGATGGCGCTGTGCATGACGCGGGGCGCCTGCTCCGCGGTGCTGATCAGCTCGGAGTAGACCGAGCACTCGTTAAAGAGCCGGTCCGGATGGGTCTCCTGGAAGAAGCTGCTGCCGATCTGCGCGCTGGGGATGTGCGAGGCGATGGCCAGGACGGGCGCGCCAGAGCGGTTGGCGTCGTAGAGTCCGTTGATCAGGTGCAGGTTGCCGGGCCCGCAGGAGCCGGCGCACACGGCGAGCCGGCCGGTCAGCTGGGCTTCGGCCGCGGCGGCGAAGGCGGCCGCCTCCTCGTGCCGGACGTGGATCCAGTCGATGCCGCCCTGCTGCGAGCCGCCGGTCTTGCGGACGGCGTCGACGATCGGGTTGAGGCTGTCCCCCACGATCCCGTAGATCCGCTGCACGCCGGCAGCCTGGAGTTGTTCGATGAGCTGGGTGGCAAGTTCCTTGGCCATGGGTGCACGCTCCCGGAAGAAGGATCGATGAGCTGACACAGGCCAATATAGTCCGCACCGCTGTCAGCCACGCCCAGGAACCCCGCGTCCGTGCTCCCGCGGCGCCCCGGGGCGCCGGGAGGGATGCGGAAGTGCCCGTCCACTGGCCTGTGAACGCGAGCCCCGGCGTCAGTTCCCGGAGTGCGCCTTCAGGAAGGCGTAGACCTCGGTTTCGTCCACGCCGGGGAACGCGCCCGGCGGCATCGCTGCCAGCAGGTGGGAGTGGGCCCGGGCCGAGGGCCAGGCGTTGCCGGCCCATTCGGCGGTCAGCGACGCCGGCGGGCGGCGGCAGCAGCTTTCGTCCGGGCACGTGGATTTGGACCGCTCCGTTGTTTCGCGGCCGCGGAACCACTTCACGTGCGCATAGGGGACGCCGACGGAGAGCGAGAACTCGCCGTTGGCGGAGCGTTCCGTCCGGGCCGTACACCAGTAGGTCCCGGCCGGGGTGTCGGTGTACTGGTTGTAGGCGCTGAACTTGTCCGGCACGTCGAACACCACCCGGGACGTCCAGTTCTTGCACGAGGGCTGGCCCTCGATGGCGCCGGTGTGGTCCTGCGGGAACGTCACGCCGTCGTTTTCGTAGGCCTTGTAGATGATGCCGCTCTTGTGCGTCTTCTGGAAGTGGGTGCGGATGTCCAGGTGCTGGGTGGCGAGATTGGTGAACCGGTGGGCGGCGGTCTCGTAGGAAACGGCGAAGGCGTCCCGGATGTCCTCGACGGCGATTTCCTTCGCCTGTTTGGCGCGCTGCAGAAATTCCACGGTCGCCTGTTCGGGCAGGAGGAGCGCTGCGGCAAAGTAGTTGGTGGCCACGCGCTGCATCAGGAAATCCCCGTAGTTCGACGGCGTCTGGTGGCCCAGGACGTAGTGGCCCAGGGCCTGCAGCAGCACCGAACGGGGGTCGTGATCGGTGCGCTGGTTCTGTGTGAGGTAAATTCTGCGGTTCTTCAGATCGGTCACGGACCGGGTGGAATGCGGCAGATCGGCCACGTGGTGGAGGCTGAATCCAAGGTGGCCGGCGATGTCCGCGATGACGTGGTGGGACAGCGGACCGCTCGTGTGGCCCACCGAGGCCAGGACCTTCTGCGCCTCCGCCTCATACTCCGGGAAATAGTTGTTCCGTTCGCGCATCATCGCCCGCAGTTCACCGTTCGCGCGGCGGGCCTCCTCCGGCGTCGCCACCTGCTCGTTGAGCCGGCGTTCCAGCTCGTGCTGCAGGCCCACCATTGACTCCAGCACATCCATCGGAAGCCGCGAACTGATGCGGATTTTCGGCAGGTTCAGGGACTCATAGAGGGGGCTGCGCTGGTAGCGTTCCAGCTCAATTTCCAGCGCGGCGCGGCGGTTGGGCGGCTCGGCCCCCAGGAGCTCGTCGATGCTGACGCCGAGGGCCGCGGCGAGCTGCTGGAGCAGGCCGAGTTTGGGCTCGCGCTTGCCGTTTTCGATCAGGCTCAGCTGGCTCGGGGCCGTCCCGACGGCGGCACTCAGGTCGTCCAGCGTGAGGCCGGCAGCCTTGCGCAAATGACGGACGCGGCGGCCCAGGCTGATGACGTCCACCTCGGGCGCGGCGGACGACGGCGGGGTTGCGGCTTTGCTGTTCCAGCTCGTAAGCGACATTTCTGAAGAATACGTTAAGAAGTGCGTTTCTTTCCATGCTTTTCATCTAGAAAGCCTCTTGAAAGTGCAGAAAAGTAGATCTCACGGAAAGATTCACCATCCGGGAACAACCGGCCGGGACCTGCAGAGACGCAGGAACCGCTCCCGGAACCACCAATCCCGGACCCACCAAGGAGACAAAGATGACTGCAGCATTTGAGCCCACCCAGCAGCCGTCCGGCCAGGACACAACACAGCAGGCCGCCGCACTGGAGCTCGAGTGGGCCGCCAACCCGCGCTGGGAAGGTGTCGCTCGGGACTACTCAGCCTCCGACGTCGTCCGCCTCCGCGGCCGCGTCTCCGAAGAACACACCCTGGCCCGCCGCGGCTCCGAAAAGCTGTGGAAGCAGCTCACGCAGGAGCACAAGGAAGGCAAGTACACCAACGCCCTGGGCGCCCTGACCGGCAACCAGGCCGTGCAGCAGGTCAAGGCCGGGCTCCGCGCCATCTACCTCTCCGGCTGGCAGGTCGCCGCCGACGCCAACAACTCCGGCCACACCTATCCGGACCAGTCGCTCTACCCGGCGAACTCGGTCCCGACGGTGGTCCGCCGCATCAACAACGCGCTGCTCCGGGCCGACCAGATCGAGTTCTCCGAGGGCATCCAGACGGTCGAGGACTGGATGGTCCCGATCGTCGCCGACGCCGAGGCCGGCTTCGGCGGCCCGCTGAACGCCTACGAGCTCATGAAATCCATGATCCAGGCCGGCGCCGCAGGCGTGCACTGGGAAGACCAGCTCGCCTCGGAAAAGAAGTGCGGCCACCTCGGCGGCAAGGTCCTGATCCCCACCCAGCAGCACGTCCGGACGCTGAACGCGGCCCGCCTCGCCGCCGACGTCGCCGGCACGCCGTCGGTCATCATCGCCCGCACCGACGCCGAGGCGGCCACCCTGATCACCTCCGACGTCGACGAGCGCGACCAGGAATTCATCCTCCGCGAAGGCGGACAGCCGGTCCGGACCCCGGAAGGCTTCTACAAGGTCCGCAACGGGATCGAACCCTGCATCGCCCGTGCCAAGGCCTACGCCCCGTACTCGGATCTCATCTGGATGGAGACCGGCACCCCGGACCTGGAGCTGGCCCGCAAGTTCGCCGAATCCGTCAAGGCCGAGTTCCCGGACCAGATGCTCTCCTACAACTGCTCGCCGTCGTTCAACTGGCGCAAGCACCTCGACGACGCCACGATCGCGAAGTTCCAGCGCGAACTCGGCGCCATGGGCTTCACCTTCCAGTTCATCACCCTGGCCGGCTTCCACGCCCTGAACTACTCGATGTTCGACCTCGCCCACGGCTACGCCCGGGAAGGCATGAGCGCCTACGTCGAGCTGCAGGAGAAGGAATTCGCCTCCGAGTCCCGCGGCTACACCGCGACCAAGCACCAGCGCGAAGTCGGCACCGGCTACTTCGACGACATCGCCACCGCGCTCAACCCGAACGCATCCACCCTGGCCCTGGTGGGATCCACCGAAGAAGGCCAGTTCCACTAATCCCCAGCCGCCCCCTCCGCTCGCAAGCTCGCGAGGGAACCCGGCGGCCGTGGCCCCACACTCTTCCCGCCAGTTGCTCTATCACTTTTGGTCCTCATCGGCCGCCTTTGGGGACCAAAAGTGATAGGGCAACAGCGGACTTTCAAGGAGCAACTCCCATGAACAGCTTCACTGACAACTTCACCATCAACGGGATCACGCTGACCGCGCAGCCGATTTGCCGGCAGAGCGAGGTTCTTACTCCAGACGCCTTGGCCTTTGTTGCCAAGCTGCACCGGGCCACCGCGGGGCGCCGGCAGGAGCTGCTGCAGGCACGCCAGGAACGCCGCCACCAGATCTCCAAAGGCCAGGATCCGCGGTTCCTGCGTGAGACCGAGTCCGTCCGCAACGATCCGAACTGGCGCGTCGCTCCCCCGGCCCCAGGCCTGGAGGACCGCCGGGTGGAAATCACCGGGCCGGTGGACAAGAAGATGACCATCAACGCGCTGAACTCCGGCGCCAAAGTCTGGCTCGCGGACATGGAAGACTCCTCCACCCCGTCCTGGCGCAACGTGATCCAGGGCCAGCTCAACCTCACGGACGCGCTGGAACGCCGGATCGACTTCACCTCGCCCGAGGGCAAGGAGTACAAGCTGCGCCCGGCCGGGGAACTGCCCACCATCGTGGTACGGCCCCGCGGCTGGCACCTGCCGGAAAAGCACATGCTCATCGACGGCACCCCGATTGCCGGCGGCATTGTGGACTTCGGCCTGTACTTCTTCCACAACGCCCGCCGCCTGATCGCCCAGGGCAAGGGGCCCTACTTCTACCTGCCGAAGATCGAGAGCCACCTCGAGGCCCGGCTGTGGAACGACATCTTCATCCTGGCCCAGGACCTGCTGGGCATCCCGCAGGGCACCATCCGCGCCACGGTGCTGATCGAGACCATCACGGCGGCGTTCGAGATGGAGGAAATCCTCTACGAACTGCGGGACCACGCCGCGGGCCTGAACGCCGGCCGCTGGGACTACATCTTCTCCCTGATCAAGAACTTCCGCACCCGGGGCCCCCGCTTCGTGCTGCCGGACCGCGGCCAGGTCACCATGACCCAGCCGTTCATGCGGGCCTACACCGAACAGCTGGTCCGGGCCTGCCACAAGCGCGGCGCCATGGCGATCGGCGGCATGGCCGCGGCTGTCCCCAACCGCAAGGACCAGGACGCCAACGCGATCGCCTTCGAGAAGGTCCGTGCCGACAAGACCCGTGAGGCCGGTGACGGCTTCGACGGTTCGTGGGTGGCGCACCCGGA
Source organism: Arthrobacter sp. 10N43 (assembly GCF_056394525.1). NCBI lineage: Bacteria > Bacillati > Actinomycetota > Actinomycetes > Micrococcales > Micrococcaceae > Arthrobacter > Arthrobacter sp. 10N43. The sequence continues at coordinate 199,034 of NZ_JBFTIA010000003.1, forward strand.
CCTGGTGCCGGTCTGCCGCGAGGTGTTCGACGGCGTCCTCGGCGACCGGCCGAACCAGCTCGAGCGCCTCCGCGAGGACGTCACCCCGGATGACCGCGCCCTCCTGGACATCTCCACGACCACCGGAACCATCACCGAACAGGGCATCCGGAACAACATCGAAGTAGGGATCCGCTACATCGAGTCGTGGCTGCGCGGCAACGGCGCGGTGGCCATCCACAACCTGATGGAGGACGCCGCCACCGCGGAGATCTCCCGCTCCCAGCTGTGGCAGTGGATCTTCTCCCGGGCCATCACGGACCACGGCGATGTGATCACCCGCGAGTGGGTGGAGGACATGCTGGACGAGGAATTCGCCAGGCTGGAACGCTTCGAAGGGGACCGTTTCGCCGACGCGCGGGACATCTTCGAGGAAGTCACGCTCAGCACCGAGTTCCCGGCGTTCCTGACGCTCCCGGCCTACGACCGGTTCCTGCATGAAGCGCGCGACGGCGCCGATCCCGTCCGCGCGGCGGCCGCCCTCATCCCGGCGTAGGACCCTCGCCCAGGACCCGGGCGCAAGACCCCGGCCCAGGACCCTGGCGCAGGACCCAATGGCCCCGGGCGACCGGGTCCGCAACGATTTCCGTTAGCTGGGCTGCCATGCCCTTCGCAACAGGCACCCCGAGATCCGGGTGGCAGCCCAGCAACGGAAGATCCCGTGCACTCGACAACGGCGTCGGGATGCCAGATTTGATATGGCAGATAAGGCCCATGTTCTTCGCGAACATGGGCCTTATCTGTGGTCTCGACATCTATAGTCTCGGCACGGCGGGCCCGGGCGGTGAGATCTAGTGCGGCGAGATCTAGTGCGGCAAGAGATCTAGTGCGGCTTCGGCACCTTGCGCAGGGACAGCGCGGTGCCCAGGATGAACGCGGCCACGGAGCACAGGATCATCAGCAGCGGGCCGGTCCAGGCCCCGGATACCCCGTGCACGTAGCCCAGGAGGGTCGGTGCCACCGCGCCGAAGGAGTATCCCGTCCCCTGGACTATGGCGGACATCCGGGCCGCCGAGGCCTGGTCCCGGGCCAACCGGATGATGGCGAGGAAGATCAGTGTGATGCCGCCGCCCTGGGCCACACCGCCGAAGGAACACCAGAGCCACCACAGCTCCGGCGCGAGCAGCAGGCCCAGCGGAACGGTGAGCCACAGCAGTCCCAGGGTGAGGCCCACCGCCGTCGTGCTGGCGAAACGGGCCGCGAGCGGCACGCCCAGCCCGCCAACAATGGCCAGGATCTGGAAGAGCGAGGACCCTGCCCCGGCGGCCGCGGGCGCCATACTGAGCTCGTCCGCCAGCAGGCTCGGCAGCCAGGCCGTCACCCCGTAGTAGGAGAAGGCCTGCCCGGCGAACCCGAAGGTCAGGGCTGCCGTGATCCACCGGGACGTGAGCTTGCCGGCCGGACGCCCAGGGTCGGCCGTGGGGACGGCGGCAGGAGTGAAGGCCCGCCGGCCGCCCACGGCGATCATCCAGACCGCGAGTGCCGACAGCGCGAAGAGGCCGCTCGCGGCGATCGCGGGCCGCCAGCCCAGCAGCTCAGCCAGTGGCGCCGACACCATGGAGGTCAGGAACGAGCCGATGTTCAGCGCCGCGGTGTATGTGCCCATCGCCGCACCCTGCCGGGCCGGGGTGAAGTCCCGCCGGATGATCAGCGGGACCACGATGTTGCCGATCGTGATGGCCACGCCGAGGATCACGGTGCCCAGCATGACCAGGGCGCCGCCGCCGGCCGAGCGGACCACGACGCCCAAAAGCACGCCGAGCAGGGTCAGGGTGATGGCGAACTCGGGGCCCAGCCTGCGCCCGGCCAGCGAGGCCAGCGGCGCGGCCAGGGCAAAGCACAGGACCGGGATCCCGGTCAGGAATCCCAGTTCCACCGGGGTGAATCCGAGATCGGCCTCGAGTTGGGCGACCACCGGGGCCACGGCCACTAAGGGTCCGCGCATATTCAGGGCGATGAGCCCGATCGCCAGCATGAGGAGCCAGCCGCGCGGTGCCCGGCCCACGTCGCTCATGGAGTGGGCCGTTCCCCGGCCGGCAGGCAGAAATATGATTTCATCAGTCCCATTGCTATCACGGGCGTCCGCCGCACCGGCCGAATGTGACGCGCCCGCCGCACGTGCCGAAAATGACGCTCCCCGGGACACCCCTAGCCCGTGGCCTGCAGGGTCGCCTCGATGACGGCGGGTGAGAGCACGTGCTGGGTGACCATCTGGCTGGCGCCGAGGATGGCGGCCTTGTCTCCGGCCCGGGACAGGCCGATCCGCAGATGCGTCGTGGCCAGGGGCAGCGAGCGCCGGTAGACCACCTCGCGGACCCCGGCCATCAGGTGTTCCCCGGCCTGGCCGAGGCTTCCGCCGATCACAATCACCGAGGGGTTCAGCAGGTTCACTACCGTGGAGAGTACGTCGCCGAGGTCCCTGCCGGCCTGCCGCAGCGCCTGGATGGCCTGCAGGTTTCCCTCCGCGACGAGGCGCAGCACATCGCCGCCGTCGTGCGCCGGCAGGCCCTGCTGCGTCAGCGCCTTGGCGACGGCGGGTCCGGACGCCAGGGCTTCGAGGCACCCGTAGTTTCCGCAGCGGCACAGCACGTCATCGCCGCGCGGAACCCGGACGTGGCCGAGGTCGCCGGCGGTTCCGTTGGCCCCGCGCTGGAGCTCGCCGCTGCTGATGATGCCGGCGCCGATGCCGGTGGCGACCTTGATGAACAGGAGGTTCTCGTCCCCGGGCCAGTGCGCCGTGCGTTCGCCGAGCGCCATGATGTTCACGTCGTTGTCCACCAGTACCGGAACCGGAAGGGACCGCTGGACATGGCGAACGACGTCGAACCCGTCCCAGCCGGGCATGATCGGCGGCTTCACCGGCATGCCGGTGGCGTGCTCCACGGGACCCGGGAGTCCGATCCCTGCGCCGGCCAGCTCTGCGGTGCTCCGGCCGGCCTCACCAAGCAGCCGCAGCCCTTCCTCGATCACACGGTCCAGGACAACAACCGGGCCGTCCGCGACGTCCTGCGCCAGCCGGCGCTCCGCGAGGACCGTCCCGCCGAGATCCGTGACGGCGATGATCACGTGCGTGGCCCCGACGTCGACCGCCAGGACTACCCGGGCGGCGGGATTGAAGGCAAAGCGCGACGGCGGCCTGCCGCCGCTGGAGCTCGCCTCCCCGGCGGGTCCCACGAGGCCTGAAACCATCAGCGCGTCGATGCGGGATGCGACGGTGGAGCGTGCCAGCCCGGTGGTCAGCGCAAGTTCCGCGCGGGTCCGTGCCCTGCCGTCGCGCAGGAGTTGGAAGAGGTCACCGGCGCGGGACAGACTGCCGCCGGCCTCTAGGGCTGCGGACTCGGTACCCGTCGTCGAACTCATGAGTAAGTGATAGCACGAAGGCCTTCTGCATGTCACGCCACAGAAAGTTTGGAACGAAGTTTGCAACTTTTGCTTGACGCTCGTCAAAAGTATCTCTAGCTTTGGGTGTGAGCCGGATCACCGGGCCGGGCAGTCCGGCCTCCACCGGTCACTGCAGGGACTACGAAGGGTGTGGAAGTTGTCTAGCCAAGAAAAAGCGGCACTGGCGCCGCTGGGGGTGGGGATCCTGGGAGCAGGGCCCGTAACGCAGGCGATCCACCTGCCATCCCTCGCACGACTCCGGGACATCCTGGAAGTCCGGCACATCATGGACGTCGACCCGGCGGTAGCGGAATCCGTCGCCGCAAGGGTCGGGGCGCGCTTCAGCACCAGCATGGACGAACTGCTGGCCGATCCCGGGGTCGAGATCGTCGCGATCTGCAGCCCCCACCAGTTCCACGCCGTCCAGGTGATCGCTGCCTGCCGGGCCGGAAAGAAAGCCATCCTGTGCGAAAAGCCTTTCGCCATGAACGGCGAGGAAGCCGCAGCCATCGCCGCCGTGTCCGCCGAAACAGGTGTGCCGATCATCGTCGGGGCCATGCACACCTTCGACCCGGGCTGGCTGGCCGCGGAGGCCGCCTGGGGCGGCCTGCCGGACCAGGTCCACACCGTCCGGTCCTCGATCGTCCTGCCGCCCAACCCCCGGTTCGAGGACTTCGCGACCGAGATCGTGGGCCGCACTCCCCCGCCGCCGGCGAGCGCTGGCGCACTCGCTGACGATCACGCCGCTAACATTGCCGCCGAGAAGGCCAAACTGATCGGCGGCGTCATGGGCCTGGCCATCCACGACCTCCCGCTGGTCCGCCGGTTTGTCCCGGAGTTCGCGTCCGTCGAGGTGCTGCACGCCCAAACCGTCCTGCCGTTCGGCTACGTCATCTCCCTACGGGCGGGAAACGTGGTCATTGAACTGCGCGCCGCCATGAACGGCACCTGGGAGCCGTCCTGGACCTTCGAGGCCATCGGTGATGACGCGTCACTGTCCATTGATTTCACACCGTCCTACGTCCACGCAGGCTCGGCAACGGCCCGGATCCGGACCGCTGCCGGCACCACTGTCCTCGGGCCGTTCGGCCACAACGGTTACGAGGGAGAATGGCGCAAACTCGCCGACATCGCCCGCGGCACCGGAACGGCCCCGGACCCGGAGACGCTGATCCACGACCTGGAATTCGCCCTCGCGATCGCCGACGCCGCCGCCGCCCGCGTCGATGCCGGCGACGCCGCTTTCGAGGAGGCCCGCTCATGACAACCCCGCTTCTCGTCCAGGCCGGGCCCGGCGCCGAACAAGCCGGTACCGTCGGCGCCGTCGTCGCTTCCCTGCCTGTTTCCTTCGCCCCGGCGGATGGCCGGCCCGACGTCGTCGCGGTCGCCGGCGTCCCCGGCTGGACCACCAGCGCCACCGCAGCAGTCCGCAGCGGCGTCCGCGGCGTCGTCGTCGTTGATCCCGTGGCCGAAGACACCGCGGCACTGGCCGCGGCTGCAGCCGAGGCGGGCACCACCGTTGTCCTTGACCAGGTCTGGGCCGGAAACCCCGCCCTCGCCCAGTCCCGGGCCGCGGTCCGGACCGCCATCGCCGATGCCCTGGCCGACGCCGTGCTGCTGGACTCCGTGGCGTGGGGCGCCCCGGGGACCGACCCGGAGCTCCTGCTCACCCGGCACCTGGCGGCAGTCCTGGCCTGCGGCGTCGAACTGGCCGGCCTGCGCGTCATCCAGCGCAACGCCAACGGCTACACCGTGATCGGCAGCCTCCCCGGCGGCGCACCGGCAGCCCTGCAGGGGATCACCACTTCCTCGGTCCCGGCGACGGCCGCCGTTTCCATCCTGACCTCCACCGGACGGGCGGACATCACCCTGCCCGACGCCTCAGCGGGCTGGCCGGCGGAGGTCCGCTCGGTCACCTCCGACGGGGCCGCCACCTTCCCCACCATCTACGAATCGGCCCACCGCCACAGCTGGAGGCGGCTCCGCGCCGCCGTCGACTCCGGCGCCCCGGAAGCCGATCTGGACCAGTTCGCCGCCCTGACCGCACTCGTCGGGCAGCTCCACGACTAACCCGCACTACTTCTACCACTGCACCACTTCAACAACTGCACTACTTCAATCACTGCACCGCTTCAATTACTGCACCGGCACTAACTGCACCGCCAGCAACACCTTCCGCATCAACTCACTGTCGAGAAGACCGGCCCGCGACGTCGCGGACCGGTCACGAAAGGAAATCATCGTGACGATCAAGTCCTCTGTTACCTCCACCGCTTTCTCCCGCCGGGGATTCCTGGGCTTTGCCGCAGCCGCGGCCAGCGCCCCCCTCCTCGCAGCGTGCGGCGGCGGCTCCGCATCCCAGTCCGGGGGCGGCAGCGGCGTCATCAAGTTCTGGGACATGCCGTGGGCCACGCCGGCCTACAACGACGCCGCTAAGAAGATCGCAGAGGGCTACGCACCGGCCTCGGGCAACCTCAAGGCCAGCTACCAGACCATCCAGTGGGCGAACTTCTACCAGACGTTCTCCTCGGCCATCGCCTCCAAGACCGGACCGGCGGTGTCCACCGGCGGCGGCTTCCAGGCCTTCCAGTTCGAGCAGCAGGGCCAGATCGCCTACGCGGACAAGGTGGTGGAGGAACTGAAGAAGAACGGCCAGTTCGATGACTTCCTGCCGGGCGTCCTGGAGCCATTCAAGGCAGACAAGGGCTATGTTGCCGTTCCGTGGCAGCTCGACATCCGTCCGCTCTGGTACCGCAAGTCGCTGTTCGACCAGGCCGGCGTCGCGGTTCCCACCGACTGGGCGTCCCTGCTTGAGGCCGGCAAGAAGTTCAAGAGCATGGGCGCCGTCGGCTTTGCCACGGGCTCCGGCGCCGGCAACAACATCGGCAACCACCTGATGATCATGATGATGCTCAACAACGGCGGCGGCGTGTTCACCCCCTCCGGTGAGCTCGATGTCATGAACGACCGCAACGTCGAGGCCGTCGAATTCCTGCTGGAACTGGTCTCGAACGGCATCATCGACCCCGCCGCGGTCAGTTACACCTCGGACAACCTGAACGCCCAGTGGAAGAACAAGAAGGCCGCGTACGGCATGTTGACGCTGGGAGTTCCCGAGCGTGTTGGCGACACCTCCGGCGACCTTGTGGTCGCCAGCCCCATTGCCGGCCCGCACGGGGACAAGGCCGCCCTGATCTTCCCGAACAACATCATGATGTACACCAACACCCCCTCCCAGGCGTCGTCCGAGGCCTTCCTGGTGGCCTACATGGGCCAGCTCAAGACGCTCTGGCAGCAGAAGCTCATGAACGCGCTCCCGGTGTTCAAGTCCATCACCGAGCTTCCCGAGTTCACGTCCGATCCCAACAACGTCAAGATCGTCAAGGAGTACGTGCCCATCGCGAAGACGTTCGCCGCCCAGGGCACGACGCTCAACGCCAACCTTGCCGTCCTCGACGGCGGCCAGGCCCTCAACCAGTTCACGCAGACCATCCTCACGGGCAAGACCGACGCGAAGTCGGCACTGCAGACCTTCCAGTCCGGGCTGCAATCCGTGCTGAAGAAGTAAGCGGCGCTCCAATGGCATTGACCACAGCCCAAACCGGCCTGAGCCGGGCCCGCCGGGGCGTTGCCCCCGGCGGGCCGGGGAAGCCCGTCAACCGCAAGAGCAAGCTCAGTTCGCAGACCCGCAAGACTTTCTTCTGGCTGCTGCTGCCCTCGGTCGTCCTGCTGATCCTGATCCACGGCTACCCCCTCATCTACGCCGGCATCCAGGCCACGCACGACGGCTCCCTCCTGGAGACCGGCCAGTTCGTCGGACTGGAAAACTTCGCCACCGTCCTGGCCTCCGAGGCCTTCTGGAAGGCCGCGCGCTTCACGCTGCTCTTCACGATCGTGGGCGTCTTCGGCTCCTGGCTCCTGGGCCTTGGCCTGGCCCTGCTGCTGCGCACCAAAATCCCCGCCGGCGGCACCTTCAAGGTCCTGCTGCTGCTCCCGTGGGTGGTGCCGATCGTGGTCTCCTCCACCGCCTGGAACTGGCTGGTGGGCACCCCGGACAGCCTCGTCCCGAGCATCTTCCGGAACCTCGGACTGGGCACCCCGCTTTTCCTCGCCGACCCGACCCTCGCCGCGATCACGGTCATGGTCTTCAAGGTCTGGGTCAGCTTCCCCTTCATGATGATGATGACCTCGGCAGCCCTGGCCTCCGTGGACTCCACCGTGTACGAGGCCGCCAGCATGGACGGCGCCACCCGCTGGCAGCAGTTCAGCCAGATCACCCTGCCGCTGATCGCCCGGTCCACCTACATCAGTTGGATCCTCATGACGATCTTCTGCGTCAACGACTTCCCCACCATCTACCTGCTCACCGGCGGCGGACCCGTGGACGCCACCACCTCCCTGGTGGTCCTGGCCTACCGGACCGTCTTCCAGGACTTCCAGACCGGACCCGGCGTCGCGATCGCCTTCCTCATGACCATCACCCTGGTAGTGGTCTCGGTCATCCTGTACCGCCAGATCCGAAAGTCGAGCGTCGAATAATGAGCGCAGTCCTCCACGCCCACCCCGAGTCCGGCCCCGCCCTCGGCGTCGCCGACACCGGCAAGCCCCGCCGCACTCTCTCCGAGGCAGGCCTGCGCGGCCGCTGGTGGCGGTTCACCGCCATCCTGGCCATCACCGCGATCATGCTCGTCCCGATCATGGTGACCGTCCTCCTCGCATTCACGCCCGGACCGAACAGCACCGCCACCGGGCTGACGTTTGAGAACATCAGCAACGTGTTCTCCAAGACCCTCGCCGCGACCTGGCTGCAGAACAGCCTCATCACCACCCTTTCCACCGTGGTGGTATCGGTGGCCGTCGCCGCACCGGCCGGATATGTCCTCTCCCGCGGCCGGTCCAAAGCAGTCTCCGGCTATTCCCTGCTCTTGTTCGTCATGCAGTCCCTGCCCATCATCACCTCGGTGGTGCCGCTGTTCATTTTGTTCGCCGGCATGGGCCTGGTGGACAACCTGATGGGCCTGACCATCATCTACGTCGGTTCCACCATGACCGTTGCCACCTGGATGATGGCCGCCTACTTCGATTCCATCCCGATCAGCCTCGAGGAGGCCTCCTGGATCGACGGCTGCTCCGTCTTTGGCAGCTTCACCAAGGTAGTGCTTCGCAACTCCCTCCCGGGCGTGCTCTCCACCGCGATCTTCGCCTTCCTGCTTGCCTGGAATGACTACCTCGTGGCCATCGTGTTCCTGCGCTCCAACGAAATCTTCACCCTGCCCATGGGCGTCCAGTCCTTCTTCCAGCAGAACCAGACCGACTGGTCCGGGGTCATGGCCCTGGCCGTGATCATGATGCTCCCGCCCATCATCGTCTTCGCTACCCTGAACAAATACTTCAGCGTCGGCGGCATCGGCGGCTCCCTCGCCGGCCGCTAGGCCCCATACCCACATCAGCTTCACGTCCGACGCCGGACGCCAAGGCCGGCCCCAGACTTCCGAAACAGACTCCCAGTAAAGGATTCCCGTGTCTTATTCATTGCAGCTGTACACCCTCCGCAACGCCATCGCCGAAGACCTGCCCGGCACCATTAAGAAAGTGGCCGAGCTCGGTTTCACCCAGGTTGAGCCCTACAACTTCGTGGCGACGGCCGCCGTGCTCGGCGCCGCCCTGAAGGAAAACGGCCTGACCGCCCCGTCCGGCCACGCCCCGCTGCTGAGCCAGGACCAGGACGAGATCTTCGCCGCCGCCAAGGAGCTGGGCATCTCCACGGTCATCGATCCCTACCTCCCGGCCGAGCACTGGCAGTCCGCCGAGGACATCCAGGCCACCGCCGCAAAGCTCAACGCCGCCGCCAAGAAGGGCGCCGAATACGGCATCCGCGTCGGCTACCACAACCATGCCTGGGAACTGGAGTCCAGCATCGAGGGCCAGACCGCCCTGGAATACTTCGAAGGACTCTTGGACCCCGAACTGGTCCTGGAAGTGGACACCTACTGGTCCGCCGTCGGCGGCCAGGACCCGGTGGCGCTGCTGAAGCGCCTCGGTGACCGCGTCAAGTTCATCCACATCAAGGACGGCCCCGTCTCCACGGACACCAAGGCTCAGCAGCCGGCCGGCCAGGGCAAGATCGCCGTCTGGGATGTCATCAACGCCGCACAGTCCCTCGAAGTCGGCGTCGTGGAATTTGACGACTACTCCGGCGACATCTTCGACGGCATCACCCAGAGCCTGGACTACCTGAACGCCGGGGCAAGCGAAGGAGCACGGGCATGAGCACCCCTTCCACGCGGAAAGGCCCGGTGGGCGTCGCCGTCATCGGCGCCGGCAACATCAGCAAGCAGTACCTGGACAACCTGACCGTCTTCCCCGACCTCAAGGTCCACGTCATCGCCGACCTCTTCGAAGACGCCGCCGAGGCGCGGGCCAAGGAATACGGCATTGCCGAATGGGGCGGCGTGGACGCCGCCCTGAACCACCCCGACGTCGAGATCATCGTGAACCTGACCATCCCCGCTGCCCACGTGGAGGTCGCCACGGCCGCCGTCAACGCCGGCAAGCACGTCTGGACGGAAAAGCCATTCTCCCTGGACCGCGAATCGGGCCTGGGCCTGCTGAAAGCGGCCGACGCCGCCGGGCTGCGGCTCGGCTGCGCCCCGGACACGTTCCTGGGCGCCGGGCTGCAGACCGCGCGGCGGCTGATCGAGCGCGGCGACATCGGCACCCCGCTGACCGCCATGACCACGTTCCAGACCCCCGGCCCGGAATCCTGGCACCCCAACCCGGCGTTCCTGTTCCAGTACGGCGCCGGCCCCCTGTTCGACATGGGCCCCTACTACCTCACCGCCCTGGTGCAGACCTTCGGCTCCATCCGCAAGGTCGCCGCCGTCGGGTCCAAAGCCAAAGAGGTCCGGGTCATCGGCTCCGGCCCCAAGGCCGGCGAGGAATTCACGGTCGAGGTCCCCACCCACGTCTCCGCCATAGCCCAGTTCGAGTCCGGCGCGTCCTCCCACAGCGTCTTCTCGTTCGAGTCGCCGCGGCTGCGGATGGGCTTCGTGGAGATCACCGGCACCGAGGCCACCCTCTCGCTGCCGGACCCGAACTACTTCGACGGGGACATCAAGCTCTGGCGCGCCGGAGACGAGGACTGGACCATCATCCCGGCCACCGGCCCCAGCCAGGGCCGCGGCATGGGCGTACTGGACATGGCACGCTCCATCCGCGCCGGCGTCCCGCACCGCGCCACCGGCAACCTCGCGTACCACGTCCTGGACACCATGGTCTCGATCTCGGAGTCCGTGGAATCGGGAACATTTGTGGACGTCGAAAGCTCCGCGCCCGCCTCCGCAGCCCTCCCCGAGGACTGGGACCCGACCGCCTCAACACTCTAGGAACCCGCAATGAACCCCCACGAAACCACCCCCGGCCAGCCCGCCGGTTCACGCTTGGGTGTGGCCATGATCGGGTACGCGTTCATGGGCAAGGCCCACTCGAATGCCTGGCGCAACGTTGCCAGCTACTTCGACGTCCCGGCCTTCGAACAGCGCGTGCTGGTCGGACGCGACCCCGACGGGGTGGCCGAGGCCGCAGCCAAGTACGGCTGGGCCGAGTCCGCCACGGACTGGCGCGCGGTGATCGCCCGCGATGACATCCACATCATCGATATCTGCGCGCCGGGCTGGATGCACGCAGAGATCGCCATCGCCGCCCTCGCCGCCGGCAAGCACGTCCTGGTCGAAAAGCCGCTGGCCAACACCCTCGCCGAGGCCGAAGCCATGGCGGACGCGGCCTGTGCCGCAAGGAGCCGGGGTGTGCAGTCCATGATCGGCTTCAACTACCGCCGGGTCCCGGCCCTGGCGCTGGCCCGGGAACTGATCTCCGAAGGCCGCCTCGGCACGGTCCGGCACGTCCGTGCCGCGTACCTGCAGGACTGGCTCGTGGACCCGGACTCGCCCATGACCTGGCGGCTGAACAAGGAAACCGCCGGGTCCGGGGCGCTGGGCGACATCGCCTCCCACGCGATCGACCAGGTGCTGTTCCTCCTCGGTGACCAGGTCACCGAGGTCTCCGGCCGACTCCACACTTTCACCTCGCAGCGCCCCGGCGCTGCCGGGCTGGAGGACGTGACGGTCGACGACGCCGCCTGGGCCACGCTGAGCCTCGCCTCCGGGGCCATCGCCTCGGTGGAGGTCTCCCGGGTGGCCACCGGGCAGAAGAACTCGCTCAAGCTGGAGATCTACGGCGACAAGGGAGCCCTGCTGTTCGATCTGGAGGACCTGAACGAGCTCGGCTTCCTCGACGCCACGCTGCCGGTCCGCGAGCAGGGCTTCCGCAGGATCCTGGTCAACGAACCCGAGCACCCCTACGTTGACGCGTGGTGGCCGCAGGGCCACGTGATCGGCTGGGAACACACGTTCACGCACGAGATCCGCGACTTCCTCCTGGCGGTGGGCAACGGAACCCAGCCCTCGCCGTCGTTCGAGGACGGCCTGACCGTCCAGCGGATCCTGGCCGCCGTCGAAGAGAGCGCCGCGGCCAAGAGCTCGCTCATCCAGCTCACCCCGTCCATCCCTGCCCCCCAGACCCCTGCCATCCAGACCCCTGCCGAAAGAGCCTGACATGCCCCGCCCCTACACCCTGTTCACCGGCCAGTGGGCCGACCTGCCCTTCGAGGAAGTCGCCAAGTTGGCCTCCGGCTGGGGTTACGACGGCCTGGAGATCGCCGTCTCCGGCGACCACCTGGACGCCTGGCGCTGGGACGAACCCGGCTACGTCGAGTCCAAGCTCGCCGTGCTTGAGAAGTACAACCTCAAGGTCTGGGCCATCTCCAACCACCTCAAGGGCCAGGCCGTGTGCGACGACCCGATCGACTTCCGGCACGAGGCGATCGTCGGGGCCAAGGTGTGGGGCGACGGGGACCCCGAAGGCGTCCGCCAGCGCGCCGCCGAGGAAATGAAACACACCGCCCGGCTCGCCAAGGCCCTCGGCGTGGACACCGTGGTCGGGTTCACCGGCTCCTCCATCTGGCAGTACGTCGCGATGTTCCCGCCCGTCCCGGAGAAGGTCATCGAGGCCGGCTACCAGGACTTCGCCGACCGCTGGAACCCCATCCTGGACGTCTTTGACGAATGCGGGGTCCGCTTCGCCCACGAGGTCCACCCCTCCGAGATTGCCTACGACTACTGGACCACCGTCCGGACCCTCGAGGCGATCGGGCACCGGGAGGCGTTCGGCCTGAACTGGGACCCGTCCCACTTCATGTGGCAGGGCATCGACCCCGTCTCCTTCATCTGGGACTTCAAGGACCGGATCTACCACGTGGACTGCAAGGACACCAAGCTCCGTCCCACCGGCCGCAACACCGTCCTGGGCTCGCACCTGCCCTGGGGCGACCCGCGCCGCGGCTGGGACTTCGTCTCCGCCGGCCGCGGGGACGTGCCCTGGGAATCGTCCTTCCGCGCCCTGACCGCGATCGGCTACGACGGCCCCATCTCCATCGAGTGGGAGGACGCCGGCATGGACCGGCTCCACGGCGCCCCCGAGGCCCTCGCCGCGCTCAAGAAGTTCGACTTCCCTGCCTCGAGCACCTCCTTCGACGCCGCCTTCAAGCAGTAGGGATCAGTTCATGTCAGGCATTGAAACGCCCGACGGCGGCGACGGCTTTGTCCCGCTGTTCGACGGCACCAGCCTGGCTGGCTGGCGATCGGTACCCCGCGTCTATGGCACCGAGTATCCGGGCGGTCCGGCCCTCTCGGACCGCTTCGCCGCCCTGGGTCTGACCCCGCCCGTGGAACCCGAGAAGCACCCGGCCCGCTGGTTCGTCGAAGACGGCGTCCTGGTCGGCGAGCAGGACTCCCCGGGCAGCGGCTACGGCGGCTACCTGGTGAGCGAGCAGGCATTCGGCGACTTGGAACTCGTGCTCGAAATGCGCCCCGACTGGCCCGCAGACACCGGCGTGATGATCCGGCGTCGGCCAGATACCTGGGAAGGCTTCCAGGTCTTGGTGGACCACCGTCCCTCCGGCGGTATCGGCGGGTTCTTCGGCAACGGGCTGGCGAGCTTCTCCGCCGTCCCCTTCGCCGTCAACGTGGCCATGGACGCTGACGGGCGGCCCACGGGTTTGATTGCGGACAACCCGGCCACGTCGGTGGAGCCTGTCACGGAAGAAAAGCGTGCCCGGCTGAGCCACGCGGCCGACGTCGAGGACTTCCTCAACGTCTGGCGCTGGGACGGCTGGAACGAACTGCGCATCCGCTGCGTCGGCGCCCTGCCGGTCATCACCACCTGGGTCAACGGCCTCAAGATCGCCGAACTGGACACCGCTACGCTGGACTCGCCGAACTACAACCCGGCGGATGTCCTGGGAGTTCTCGGAGAGCGCGGACACATCGCCCTCGAAGTCCACGACAACGACTCCATGTTCGGCGAGGCCCGCTGGGGCAAGGGCGCGCAGTGCCGCTGGCGGAACATCCGGATCAAGGAGCTCTGACCATGCTGCGTACCCTTCAGCCCGGCCAGCGCTGCGAGATCTGGATAGCGTCCGTCACAGGCGAATCCGAACTTGTCTACAGCACGGACGAGATCCTCCTCGAAGCGCCCAACTGGACCCTTGACGGTTCGGCCCTCATCCTCAACGGGGACGGGAAGCTGTGGCGGTTTGAGTTGCCCGGCCGGAGCATCAGCCAGGTCCCGCTGACCGGCATCCCCGACCTCAACAACGACCATGTCCTGGCGCCCGACGGCACCGGCATCTTCCTCTCGGCGAACGACGGCCACATCTACCGGGCCGCTTTGAGTGGGGGTGCGGCGGAGCGGATAACCGACGACGACGGCTCCTTCCACTTCCTGCACGGCGTCAGCCCGGATGGATCCGAGCTGGCATACGTCGGCATCGAGGCCGGCGACTTTACGCAGCCGGGCCGCCTCAGGACCATTCCGTCCGACGGCGGCGCTACCGCCGGCGTCGATGTCGGCCCCGGCCATTGCGACGGGCCGGAATACTCGCCCGACGGAAAGTGGCTCTACCTGAACACGGAGTCCTTCAGCTCGCTCCCCGGCCACGCCCAGCTTGCCCGCGTGCAGGTAGACGGAAGCGGATTCGGACGCCTCCTTGAGAGCGAAACCGTCGACTGGTTCCCCCATCTCTCTCCTGACGGACAGCTGGCCAGCTACGTCCGCTTCCCCGCCGGCACGGAGGGCCACCCCGCGGACCTGCCGGTCGACGTCGTGCTGATCTCCACCGGCGGCTGGACCGCCCCCGTCCACACCTGGCCGCTGTTCGGCGGGCAGGGGACAATGAACGTCAACAGCTGGTCGCCGGATTCCGCGCGCTTCGCGTACGTCGCCTACCCTCTCGCCAACACCGACACACCAAAGGACCAAGCACGTGACTAATCAACCCACCGGCACCTCTGACGGCCGCATCCGCTGGGGAATCCTCGGCACCGGATTCATCGCGGGGCTGCAAACACAGGACCTGAACGAGAACGGCTTCACCGTCCAGGCCGTCGGCTCCCGGACCCTGGATTCGAGCAAGGCGTTCGCTGAAGAGTACGGTGTGGCAACCGCGCACGGCAGCTACGAGGACTTGGTGGCCGACCCGCTGGTTGACGTGGTTTACATCGCCACGCCGCACCCGTTCCATCACGCCAATGCCTTGTTGGCCTTGAATGCCGGCAAGCATGTGCTGGTGGAGAAGTCGTTCACCATGAACGCCCGCGAAGCCCAGGACATTGTTGACTTGGCGGAATCCAAGGGGCTCGTGGCGCTGGAAGCCATGTGGTCGCGATTCCTCCCGCACATGATCCGCATCCGCGAAATCATCGCGGAAGGCACTATCGGCGAGGTCCGGAAGGTGGTCGCCAGCCACAACCAGAGCCTGCCCAAGGACCCTGCCCACCGGCTGAACGATCCTGTGCTGGGCGGCGGAGCGCTGCTGGACCTCGGCATCTACCCGGTCTCCTTTGCGTTCGACATCCTGGGCACCCCGGAGACCATTCGCGCCAGTGCGTCCATGACCGCTACCGGGGTAGACCGGCAGACTGCAGCCATCTTTGAATATGTTGGCGGTCAGCAGGCCATTGTGGACTGCGAACTGGACGCCGCCAGCTCCAACCGGGCCATGGTCATCGGGACCGAAGGGTGGATCGATATCGAATCCACTTGGTACAACCCCACGCCCTTCACCGTTCATGCCGTGGATGGCAGCGTTGTTGAACGCTATGAGCAGCCTGTCACCAGCCGCGGCATGCAGTACCAGGCCGCCGAACTGGAAGGACTGGTCAGCGAAGGCGTAACCGCCGGCACCATCCTTCCGCCCCGCGAATCAGTGGCCATCATGGCAGCAATGGACGAGATCCGCCGCCAGATCGGCCTCAGCTACAACGCCGACGCCGCAACGGGGCGGAGCGCCCGTGACTGACACGGCCACATCCCGGCTCGCCGAACTGCAGCAGCACGAGGAAGAACTCGTCTTCCCCGGCTTCGACCACAACGACGCCTGGCGCCTCGGCTCACTCATCGCCTCCCGGGCCGTGGCCGCGGCCCATCCCGTGGCTATCGACATCCGGCGCCACAACCTGGTCCTCTTCCGCTGTGTCCTGCCCGGAGCCACCGCCGACCAGGAGGAATGGATCCGCCGCAAGGCGGCGAGCACCCTGCGTTTTGAACGCAGCACGGCCCTGCTCGCCGAGGAGTTCGCGTTCAAGGACTTCGACCCCACGCAGGGCGGGTGGCTCGCCCCCGAGGACTACACGCTGGCTGGGGGCTCGTTCCCCATCCGCGTCCGGGGCACGGGCGTCGTCGCCGCCGTGACGGCATCCGGGCTGTCCTCCGACGACGACCACCGGCTCGTGATCGAGGCCATCAGGGACTACCTCACGACAGTCACCGTTTAGGTCTGTGGGCACGGACTAGGGTTTTAGCCATGACGCACCAGATCAGGACAGCAACCGCGGACGACGCCGGCAGGCTGGCCGCCCTCGCGGCCATCACCTTCCCGCTGGCGTGCCCGCCCGAATCCCGGCCCGAGGACATCGCCGCGCACATGGCCAACACCCTCAGCGAGACCCACTTCCGGGCCTACCTGGCCGATCCCGACGTAACGGTGCTGGTGATCGACGCCGACGGCGACCTCCGCGGCTACAGCCTGCTGGTGGCCCGCCCCACCCGGGACCCGGATGTGGCCGCGGTCCTGAGCGAGCTGCCGTGCACCGAGCTCAGCAAGTGCTACGTCCACCCGGACCACCACGGGCTCGGCGCCGCGGCCGAACTGATGCACGCCAGCATCGGCTCGGCCGCGGAGGCCGGGGCCCGCGGACTCTGGCTCGGCGTGAACAGCCAGAACACCCGGGCCATCCGGTTCTATGAGAAGTCCGGCTTCCGCAAGGTCGGCACCAAGTCCTTCCAGCTGGGCACCACCGTGGAGCACGACTTCGTGATGGAGCGCCGGGTCGCGCCGTGAGCGCGGGCCTTGGAGTCTGTGAGAGGCCGTGACGAAGCCGACACGCCCGCCGGGGAATGGACCCTGTGCCGCCGGAGTTATCGCCCACATGAAGATTGAGATCTGGTCCGACGTCGCCTGCCCCTGGTGCTACATCGGCAAACGCCGTTTCGAAACCGCCCTCGCGGCCTTCCCGCACCGCGATTCGGTGGACGTGCAGTGGCGCAGCTACCAGCTGGACCCCACGCTCCCCGATCACTACGACGGCACAGAACTGGACTACCTGAGCACGCGCAAGGGCATGGCACCGGCGCAGGTCTCGCAGATGTTCGAGCACGTCGCGGCCCAGGCCAAGGGCGAGGGGCTGAACTACCGGTTCGACGCCGTCGTGGTGGCCAACAGCTTCACGGCCCACCGGCTGATCCACCTCGCCGCCGCCCACGGCCAGCAGGACGCCGCGAAGGAACGCCTGCTCAGCGACCACTTCGAACACGGCAAGGACATCGGCAGCCAGGACTACCTGACCGCCCTCGGCCTGGATCTCGGGCTCGACGCCGGCGAGCTGGCGGAACTGTTCAGCACGGACACCTACGCCGACGCCGTCCGGCACGACATCGCCGAGGCCCGCGCCCTGGGCATCAGCGGCGTCCCGTTCTTCGTGATCGACCGGAAGTTCGGCCTCTCCGGCGCCCAGCCTGCGGAGACGTTCACCGCGGCCCTGGAGCAGGCCTGGCAGGACAGCCACCCGCTGGTCATGGTGGGTGCTGCCGAGGACGCGGCCGCGGAGGCGGCCGGCGAGTGCGGCCCCGACGGCTGCCCCGTCTGAGCCCAGCCTGAACCCGGCCCTCTAGCCGCCGTCTGAACCCCGCGCTCTCCCCGCCGCCGCCGTCGAACTCGCCGGAAGCGTGCGAGTACGCCGGAAGTTTCCGGCGACCCCGCAGCTTTCCGGCGAACTCGCGGCCCTCACGGCGGTCCCCGGCCTAGAGTGAATCATGGACACATCGGCCGGCCCGGGCGGACGCCGGACCTCCCTGTTTACCGACCACTATGAGCTGACGATGTTCCAGGCGGCTCTGCACTCCGGGACGGCACACCGCCGGTCCGTGTTCCAGGCCTTTGCCCGCGGGCTGCCGGCCGGGCGCCGGTACGGGATCGTTGCCGGCACCGGCCGGCTCCTGGAGGGAATCACGGATTTCCGCTTCGACCAGGACGACCTCGATTTCATCGCCAGCACCGGCGTGGTCCAGGATGCCACGCTGGAGCAGCTGGCCGCCTTCCGGTTCTCCGGCGACATCTGGGGATATCCGGAGGGTGAGGCCTATTTCCCGCACTCCCCCGTCCTGATCGTCGAATCGACCTTCGCGGAGGCCTGCGTCCTGGAGACCTACGTCCTGTCGGTGCTGAACCATGACAGCGCCGTCGCGTCGGCCGCATCCCGGATGACCAGTGCCGCCGGCGGCAGGCCCTGCCTGGAGATGGGCTCCCGCCGTACGCACGAGGAAGCGGCCGCCGCCGCGGCCCGCGCGGCCGTGATCGCCGGCTTCGCCGGCACGTCCAACCTGGCCGCCGGGCGGCGTTACGGCCTCCGGACGGTGGGCACCGCGGCCCACTCCTTCACGCTGCTCCATGACTCCGAGCGGGACGCCTTCGCGGCTCAGCTGGCCTCACTGGGGCCCGGAACCACGCTGCTCGTGGACACGTACGACGTCGAGGCGGCGGTCCGTACCGCCGTCGGCCTCGCCGGAAATGGCCTCGGGGCCGTCCGGCTGGACTCCGGAGACCTCGTGGCCCAGGCGCGGTGGGTCCGCGAACTCCTGGACAGTCTGGGCAATGTGCACACCAAGATTGTGGTCACCTCGGACCTGGACGAATTCTCCGTCGCCGCGCTCCGGGCCGCGCCGGCCGATTCCTACGGCATCGGCACCTCGCTGGTCACCGGGTCCGGGGCGCCGACGGCCGGCATGGTGTACAAACTGGTGGGCCGCGCCGATGACTCCGGTGAGCTCGTGGCCGTGGCGAAGACGTCCCCGGACAAGATCAACATGGGCGGCCGCAAGTTCGCGGTGCGCCGCCTGGATGACAGCGGCGTCGCCACCCACGAGGTCCTCGGCGTGGGCCACCCCCCGGCCGACGGACGGACGGGGCGCCCCCTCCTGCAGCAGTTCATGAAGGACGGTGAAATCCTGCCCGGCTGGACCGGGCCGGCCGCCGTGGACCGGGCCCGGGAGCGGCACACGGCGTCCATGGCCGAGCTGCCCCGGATAGTGGACCGGCTGCAACCGGGCGAGCCGGCCATCCCCACCATCTACGAGTAAGGCCACAACACAACGGGCGGCCGCGATGACTCGCGACCGCCCGCTGTTATCGGGTGGGGCCTGGTGTTATCGGGTGGGACCTGTATCTCGTGGGACCTGGGCTTAGCGCACAGACTTCCGC
Source organism: Arthrobacter sp. 10N43 (assembly GCF_056394525.1). Classification (NCBI taxonomy): domain Bacteria; kingdom Bacillati; phylum Actinomycetota; class Actinomycetes; order Micrococcales; family Micrococcaceae; genus Arthrobacter; species Arthrobacter sp. 10N43. Next base: position 218,325 of record NZ_JBFTIA010000003.1, read on the forward strand.
TCGTAGATCGCCGTCGACCAGGCGTAGCCGCCGACCGCGATCACGACGCACCATCCGATCGCGAGCACCGGGCTCCAGCCGAGCGGGGTGCCGAGCAGCAGCCCGCGGATGGTCTCGACGAACGGCGTGAACGGCTGGTACTGCGCGAACCACTGCAGCCACTCCGGCATCGACTCGGTGGGCACGAAGCCGCTGCCGAGGAAGGGCAGGAAGGTCAGCAGGAGGGGCCAGTTGCTGGCTGTCTCCACCGACTTCGCCTGCATGCCCATGGCGACCCCGAGCCAGCTGATCGCGTACGCGATGAGCACGAGCAGGCCGGCGGCGGCGAGCCACTCGATCGGTCCCGCCGTCGGGCGGAAGCCGATCAGCAAGCCGACGCCGAGCACCAGCGCGACGGCGATGATCGCCTGGATGGTGTTGCCAAGCACGTGCCCGGCGAGCACCGCGGCCCGCGAGATGGCCATGGTGCGGAACCGCGCCGTGATGCCCTCGGTCATGTCCATCGCGACCGTCGTCGCGGTGCCGCCGGCGCTGCCTGCGATGGTCAACAGCAGGATGCCCGGCATGATGTAGGCGACGTACGCGTCCCGCCCGCCGGCCGGATCGGCACCGGGCAGTCCGGCCCCGAGCGTGCCGCCGAACACGAAGACGAAGAACAGCAGGAGCACCACCGGCCCCATGATGGTGAACACGGACAGGCCGGGGTAGCGCACCATGTGCAGCAGGTTGCGGTGCAGCATGGTCGCAAAGTCGGCGACGACGTGCGACTGCCGGCGGGTGCCGGGGGCGGCCTGGCGCTGGGCGGTGATGGTGGTCATGACTCGGTTCCCTTCGTGTCGATCCGGCCGGTGAGCGCGAAGAACACGTCATCGAGGTCCGGGGTGTGGATGCTGAGGTCATCGACGTCGACGTCGGCCGCATCGAGGCGGTCCAGCACGGTGCGCAGCGTGCCCACCCCGCCGTCGCTCGGTACGGCGAGCGCGAGCCCGGCGTCGTCGCGGGCAGACCCTTCGAGGAGCCGCGAGGCGGTCTCGAGCGCCGCGGCGTCCGCGAACCGGAGCCGGATGTGCCCGCCGGGCACCAGGCGCTTAAGTTCGTCGGGCGTCCCCTCGGCGACGATCCGGCCGCCGTCGAGCACGGCGATGCGGTCCGCGAGTTCGTCCGCTTCGTCGAGGTACTGGGTGGTCAGCAGGACGGTGGTGCCGTCCGCGACAAGGCTGCGGACAATGTCCCACATGGTGTGGCGGCTGCGCGGGTCCAGGCCCGTGGTGGGCTCGTCGAGGAAGATCACGCTCGGTGTGGCGACGAGGGTCATCGCGAGGTCGAGGCGGCGCTGCATTCCGCCGGAGTAGGTGGCGAGGGGCTTGCGCGCAGCCTCGACGAGGTCGAACTGCTCGAGCAGCTCTGCCACCCGGGCCTTGGAGCGTTTCGCCCCGAGGTGGCGCAGGCGTGCCATCAGCAGCAGGTTTTCCTCGCCGGTGAGGAGCTTGTCCACTGCGGAGAACTGGCCGGTGAGGCCGATCGCGGCGCGCACGCCGTCGTGGTTGTGAACGACGTCGTGCCCGTTGACGAACGCCGTGCCGCCATCGGGCCGCACGAGCGTGGACAGGATGTGCACGGTGGTGGTTTTGCCTGCGCCGTTCGGGCCGAGCAGCGCTGTGACGGTGCCCGCGTTGACGGTGAGGTCGACGTCGTCGAGTACGGTCTTTCCGCCGTAGGACTTCCGCAGTCCATGGACTTCGATTGCTGGGGTGTTCATGTGATTCGTTCCCTTCCGTTGGATGCCCGGGGTCACCGGGCGCGCTGGATGTGGATGTTGCCGTGCTGGGTGCGCGCACGCACTTCGACCGTCTGCACGGACGCGTCGGGAGCGCTGTCGCCAGCGAGCTCGTTGCGCACGTGCCCCTCTTTCGAGGACAGGTCTAGCCAGGCGGGGACGCCGGGCCGCACGCCGATGGTGACCTGGCCGAAGCCGCTCTCGACCTGGATGGAACCGCTTGAGACCTCTTCCAGCTGGATGCTGCCGTACGCGGTCTTCGCCGCAACGGAGGCGAGCGCCTTCGTGATTTCAAGGTCGCCGTACGAGAGCTTGGCGTCGAGGTCGCCGCCGGACTGGCCGACCATGATGGTGCCATGCGAGGCCTTGAGGATCGCGTCTCCGGTGACGGTGCCGACCCGTATCTGACCGTGGTCGGCCGTGATCTCGATCCCACCCTCGGCGGTACCGAGGGTCGCGTTGCCGTGCGAGGCACGCAGCCACAGGTCGCCGGTGGTGTCGACATCCACACGGCCCATGGAGCTCTTGATGCGGGTTGCGCCGAGGCGTCCCACCGTGCGCACGCCGCCGACGGCGATCTCGGCAGTGAGCCGCGACCCCGCCGGCAGTTCGACTTTCACGTCGACCGACTCGGTGGGGCCGAACCAGCTGAGGCGGGGCCGCGGGCCCACAATGGTGAGCCGCTGGCCGTCGAAGTCGACCGTGGTCTCCTCCGCGCCTCGGCGGTCGACCGTCTTCTCAGGGTTGGTCGCCGATACGGTCACGACCGTGTCGGCGCGGTCACTGGCGAAGACTTCGATCCCGCCGACCTGCAGGTTGATGGCCAGGTCGATTGGGGCGGTGGTGTTGTAAGTGGGCATGCTGAAGTTACCTTTCTCTGCGCGTGTTCGTACTACCCCGCGGGTTCGCGTGGTTGGTGGGTGGTGAGTGTGGTGGGCTGGGCGGGTTAGCGGGCCCAGCCGGCGAAGTTGTCACCGGTGCGCAGCGTGCGCTGCGCGGATCGTCGTTGCTTGGGCTGGATTGCGGCTGCGATCGCACGGACCAGCCAGGTGTTGACGGACATGCCGTCGGCCGCTGCCGCTTCGTCCACCCGCGCCTTGAGCGCGTCCGGCAGGCGGAGCGTGGTGCGCGAGGTGCTCACGTCGTCGAGGTCGACAGTCGCAGCGGGCCGCTCATCGTTGTCAGCTTCGGTGTTTGGCTGGGTAACTACAAACTCGACCTCGCGTCCGCGCAGCCGAATGTCAACCGATCCGGGTGCGAGGTCTCGCGTAATCTCGCCCGCGGCGGCCGACAGAACGTCCAGCAGCACCAGCCGCGCCGCGGCAACGAGTCCGCCGACGAGCCGCTCGGCGACGGCGCGGGTGTCCTCCGTGCCGTTCTCCGCGGCATCCACTAGCTGGCGTTGAAGGTCGATGACGTACTGTCCGAGTTCCATGAACACCATGGTGACACCAGAGTGGTGTCACGTCAAGCATTTGTGGTGTCACTCGTTGCGGGATGTGCGTCCCCGCTGCGGTGAGGGTCGCTTGCAGGGGTGCCGTGTCCCTGCGGACGGGGTAAGAATGGGGAGATGAGATCGGCGTTGAAACGAAATCGGTCCAATGGCCGCCGCATGCTAGTCCGGGACCTGGGTCCCGCCGTCGGCGTTTGGCTCGGCGTTTGGCTGGTACTTCAGTGAGCGCGTTCGTGCTGGTACCGGGAGCGGGCGGCTCAGCCTGGTACTGGAGCCGCGTCGTTCCTTTGCTTCAGCAGGCCGGCCACGAAGCCCTGGCGGTCGATCTGCCCGGCGACGATGAAGGCGCGGGGCTCCCTGAGTACGCCCGGCTGGTTCTCGAAGCCATCGGCGGGCGCCGCGACGTGGTCCTCGTTGCCCAGTCGCTGGGTGGCTTCACCGCCCCGCTCGTGTGCGAAAGGGCTTCTGTCAGAGGCCTCGTCCTGGTGAATGCGATGATCCCCGTACCGGGCGAGACCCCCGGCTCCTGGTGGGACGACACCGGCTGGGCCGCAGCGCAGCAAGACGCTGCGAAGGCCCACGGGTACAGCACCGAGTTCGACGCAGACACCTACTTCCTGCACGATGTCCCGCCGGAGGTCGCGGCCGAAGGGGCACCGTATCAGCGCCCGGAAGCAAACGCTGTCTTCGAATCGGTATGCGACTTTACGGGCTGGCCCGATATCCCCACGAGTGTACTTGCCGGGGAGGCAGACCGGTTCTTTCCAGTGGATTTCCAGCGACGGATCGCCCGCGAACGCCTCCACGTGGAGCCTGACGTCGTGCCCGGCGGGCACCTCATCGCCCTGGCAAACCCCGACGGCGTGGCCAACTACCTGCTGCGGCGTTGAACCTTCTTACGTGTCCTGCTGGCGGCGCACCATCTCGGTGATCCAGATAGGCGCGAAGGGAGAGGTGCAGTTCGGCGGTGTCGGGTAGTCCTTGAGCACCTCCAGGCGCTCACCGATGTCGAGCGCACGGGCGCGGTGCCCGGCGTGCTCGATCCCGATCTGGGCCAGGCAGTGGTTCATCGCCCACTGCAGGCGATCCGGGGCGTCTTTCATCTCCGCCTCGATGACATCCAGCAGTCCTGCGAGGTCGAGGTCCCCGGGCTCCTTCGCCACGCGTTCGGTGGTCAGCGCCCAGCCGGCACTCGCGACCACAGGATCCGGATCCGCGGACCAGGCGACGCGCAGCGCTTCGGCGTGCGGGTTCTTCTTCACCACGTAGTTCACGAGCCAGTCGTGGACCTTGGGGATGCGCGCCTCGCGCACCATGGCGTCCAGTTCGTCACGCTCGAAGGCCTTCGGGCGGCAGACCAGGATGGCCAGGAGTCTCGCCGCCGTGTCATCGGTCTTCCAGAGCTGCCGGGCGAGTTCCTGCTGGGTCTTCAGCCGCTTCGCGACCGCGCGCAGTTTGCTGAGGTTCACACCGTGGTCGTCCCCGTGTCTCTCGTTCACCGCGCGTGCCCGCGGGTCCTCGAGCGCGGCCAGCTCGGCCATTACCCCGGCCACCGTCGTCTCCGTCAGCGTCTCCGCCATCTCAGCCTCCTGTCCGTCACGTGTGGATTCAGCCTACGACGGACCTCGGCCTCCTGACGCCACCGTCACGCCTACCATCGAGCCGTCCGCCATCGCAGAGTGGCCGGTGCCCGCCCTTGCCCCCAGCTGTTCACCGGCGCCCGGTACCCTGTGGCCCATGGCACCCCTTGAGGCCCAAAGCCTGATCAATGCCCGGGGCTCCACCGTCTGGGAGATCATCACCGATTCGGGCAACTTCGCGGTGTGGCCATCCGGCATCGCGGAAGTGACGGGCGAGCTCCGGAACGGAGGAACCATCCGGGTCCGCACCCGGCATGCTGGCAGCACGAGCGTCCGCCTCCGGGTTGAACAGATCCCCGGCGAGGTCATGACCTGGACGTGGGGCATCCTGCCACGGCTCGGGGCGTTCAGGCGCACTTTTGTCTTGACGCCCCTGGACGCCATGACGCTCCTGGCAGTCAGGGATGAAATCAGCGGTCCGCTGCGGCCCTTCATCCTCTCCCCCTTCGGCGCCGAGGAAGACCTGGCCGGGTTCGTGGCGGCCGTCAAACAGCGTGCCGAAATCCTCGGATAACGCGTCCGACGGCGGGCGGCCGGCTTCCGCCCGGCCGCTCCGACATCAGGGTGGACCCGCCGGTGACCTTAGGCTGATCTGAACGTCACACAGGCGTCCAGGCCGGCGGTTCCTGTTCCGGTTCCGGGTGTTCTGGGTGTTCCGGGCGTTCCGGGCGTTCTGGGCGACAGCGAAGCGTCGGCGCCGCTGGCCCGGGCCAGCTGGTGCACGATGGACAATCCGAGGCCGCTGCCCTCGCCGCTTTGAGACCCACGCCAGAACCGGCTGAAGGCCCGGTGGCAGTCCTCCAGGGACAGGCCCGGCCCCTCGTCCAGGATGTGCAGTTCGATGATGCCTGGCTGTTCACCGTGGGAAACCACGAGCTGGATCAGCGACCCCGGCGGGGCGACGGCAAGGGCGTTATCGATCAAATTGTCGATGATCTGTTCAGCGGCCCCGGGCAGGACCAGGACGTCCGCTGCCGGCGGGCCGTCCAGGCTCAGGCGCACGCCTGTCTCCTCCGCGAGCGCTTCCCATTGTTCCTTGCGGGCCTTCGCCACGGCGACGAGATCCGTGGTAACAGGGACAGCGGAGTTGCCTTCAGCCTTGCTGAGCAACAGCAGGCCATCGATGATGCGCTGCAGGCGGTAGGTCTCCTCCAGGGAGGCTGCCACCATGCTTCGGCCGGCTTCAGGGTCGGTCGGGATTGTGTCGACCGCGTTCTCGAGCCTCAGCCGCAGCCCCGTCAATGGGGTGCGGAGCTGGTGGGAGGCATCGGAGGCGAAGCCGCGTTGCTGCTCGAGCAGGTCCTTGAGCCGGTCTGCCATGCGGTTGAAGGATCCCGCCAAGGCCTTGAGTTCGGGCGCTCCCCCTTCATCGGTGCGGGTGTCCAGGTTCCCGCCGGCGAGGAGCTCCGTGGCGGTCCGCAGCCGCTGGAGTCGCCTGGTCACGGCACCGGCCATGACGTAGGCCAGGATGCCGGCGAGCAAAACCGTGGTTCCGGCGACGGTCCAGATGGTCCGCAGCTGCCCGTTCACCTGCTCGGCCACCACTGAGGCAGGGTAGGTCAGGCGGACGACGCCGGAAATCTTCTCACCGCTGAGGACGGGGACCGCGACGTAGAGCAGATCCAGGCCGAGTGTCTGGGAATACCGTTGCCCGGCGTTGATCTGCCCGGCCAGTGCGGCGGCAATTTCGGGCCGTGAACTGTATGGCGATCCGGTGGCGGCCTGGTCGTCATCCGAGGTCGCCACGGCCGTCCCGGCGGCGTCGACAATCACCACCCGGGCGCCGCCCGCCTCGCCGTACCGGCGCACGTCGGCGGCCACCTCCGGAGACACGGGGCCGCCGGCCCTCAACGCATCGCCGGCCCTTCCGGCCAGCAGGAACGCATCGCGTTCCAGGGAGGTGGTCAGTCGCTCACGCTCAACGCGGACCAGATAGTTCCCCAGCGGAATGTCCTGCACCAGGACCACCAGCAAAGTGGTGAGCATGAACGCACCAATCAGCCTCCATCTCATCCAGGCACCCCAAGCCTGAACCCGACGCCCCGGACCGCCTCGATCCAGCCGGGATCACCGAGCTTCTTGCGGATCCCCGCTATGTGGGCATCCACCGTCTTCGTGGTCCCGTACCAGTCCCCGTCCCACACGGCGCGAAGGATTTCACGCCGCTCGAACACCGCGCCCGGCTCCGCCGCAAGGAAGTACAGGAGGTCAAACTCCTTTGCCGTCAGATAAACCTCGGCGCCGTCGAGGACCACGCGGCGGGACCGCTGGTCAATGCTCAGGCCGCCGATGTTCCTACTCAGTACCGACCCGGTCCGGCCGTCCGGGAGCCGCTCGTCGGAGCGGCGGGCCACTGCCCGGATCCTGGCGATAAGTTCCCGCATCCCGAACGGCTTGACCAGATAGTCATCGGCGCCCAGTTCCAACGCCAGCACCCGGTCGATCTCCTCGTCCCGTGCACTGACCACGATGATCGGGATGGCGGTCAATGCACGAATTCCACGGCACACATCGGTTCCGTCCATGTCCGGCAATCCCAGATCCAGGAGCACAAAATCCGGGCTGGCCGTACGGACCACGTCCAGGGCCTGGCCGCCCGTTCCGACGTGGCTGGCCCCGAAGCCGGCGCGGCCCAGCCCTTCAAGGACTCCGGCGGCCACCGATTCGTCATCCTCCACTACCAGGATCTGCATACCTGATTATGTTCCTGCCCACTGCAATTCGCGGGGCAATCCACGCGGTTTGGCCGACCGTGTGCGCAAACTTGGACAGATCTTGGATTTCCCGAAGACCTGTCCTTTCCGTTGAATTCCTAGGGTTGAGTCATGAAAACAAAAACAATCATCGTCCTCACCACCGCGGGGATCCTCCTCACCGGATCAGCGGCCCTCGCAGTCAACGTTCAGACCCTGAACGGCCCGCAGCCCGGGTCGACTTCCCCTGCCAATACCGTGCTTCTGCCGCAGAACTCCACCAGCGCCACCAGCGCCACGTCCGCGTCCCCCGCGTCGACGCCCAGCCCTTCGACCACCGTCGAAGACCGAAGCCCGGCACCTTCGCCGAGCCCTTCGGCCAGCGATGACCGGTCCCGCCACACTTCCGTCCCCACCAGCCCTCCCGCGCCCGACGACCGGACCACCGCCCGCTCCCCCGTCCCGGTACCGGCTCCCCCCCGGGCCAGCGAACCAGGGGATGACCACGGCGGCCACGGCAAATCCGAGCCCGGTGACGACAAGCATTCAGGGAGCGATGACTGAGACGAGCCGCGAAGGCCGTGTCACAGTCCACCACCCGCCTGATTTAGTGACAGATCGCGCTAAAGTGTCCGTATGCCTAGGATTTCGGCCGCGAGCAACGCCGCCCAACGTGCCGAGACCCAGCGCCGCATCCTGACCGCTTTCGGGGAACTCCTCTTCACCCACGGGCTGCCCGGCCTGACCATGACGGACGTCGCGCGCCACGCCCGGATCGGCCGTACCGCCGTCTACAACTACTACGCAGACATCGAAGAGCTCCTTATCGCCTACGCACTGGACGAGACGGAGCGGTTCCTGCTAGATCTGCGCGAATCGCTCGAGGCACTGGAGAACCCGGTGGAACGGCTGGCCGTCTACGTCCGGGCCCAAGTGGAGGACCTGAGCCGGCGCCACCTGCCGCCGGGGCCGGCCATGGCGGCAGTGCTTTCGCCGTCGTCGTTCGCCAAGCTCGCCGACCACGTGGGCGAGCTCAGTGTGCTCCTGCGGGGGATCCTGCGCGACGGCATGGCCCAGGGCTACCTTCCCGAGTCGGACATCGCCCAGCTCGCCCAGCTCATCCACGGCACGCTCTCCTCGAGTGCTGCCCGGGGCGACGGGGCCGGCCAAGATGCCGAGGCGGAGGCGCGGGTCGCCCGGACAGTGCGGTTCATCCAGCTGGGAGCCGGGGCCAGGTTCGACGACGCCGGCCGCCCCGTCCGCGGGGCAGCCAGCAGCTAGCCGCCGACAGCTGGGTTGCGGTACCGGCCCCCCACTACCTGCGGAGCGCCGGACGAGCGCGGCTAGCCCGCGGTGGGTGTCGCCGTCGGCGAGAGGGGCACCGTGGAGTCATCGACGATCCGCCGCTCCTCGCGAGGGCAGCTGAGCCGGCCCGGCGTCTGGTCCACGAGTTCCGGTTTGGCCAGTTCCTTGAAGTCGGCAGTAATGATGACGTCCACGCTCGGGTCCGTGCGGCCGTCCTGGAAATAGTCCGAACCCGGCACATTGCGCTGGACGCTGAAGGCAGCCGACTGTCCGGCGGCACCGGAGACGACCAGCGCCACGCCGCGGTAGCTCGACGTCGTGTTCGAGATGGCGCCGACAATGAATTTCCGGGCGGCGAGCTGGTCGGCGACGCTCCGCGCCAGGCCCGGACGGCTCGTGGAGTTGTAGACGTTGACGTTGACCTTCTCCGGCGGGGTGTAGTCGTACGTGGCCGCCGGGCATACCGAGACCGCAGCCTTGCTCCGCTCCGCCACGGGAAGCTTGATCTGGCCGTTCATGATGGCAACGGCCACGATTATCGCCGCCGCAAGCAGGCCCACAAGCATCACCAGGACAACGCCATGCACGATCCTGCGGCGCAGCCGGACCGGGTTGTCCTCCGTATTTTCCTGCTCTACGAACGTGGCCCGCAGCTCGGAGCCACTGACCACGCGGTGCCCGTGCAGGACGGTGATGTCTCGCGGCTTCCTAGCCATTTATCACGAGGACCCGAGCGTGGATTGCGGTGCGCTGGTGCAGCGCGGTGCGGACCGCCCGGTGCAGGCCGTCTTCAAGGTAGAGGACGCCGCGGTATTCCACGACGTGCGGAAACAGGTCACCGAAGAACGTGGAGTCCTCGGCCAGCAGGGCCTCAAGGTCCAGCGTGCGTTTCGTGGTCACCAGTTCATCGAGCCGGACAGGGCGCGGCGGCAGGGAGGCCCAGTCCTTGGGCGTGGTGTAACCATGGTCGGGGTACGGGCGTCCCTCGCCCACAGCTTTGAATATCACCATGCCAGCCTATGGAACTTGGCCGCCCGAAGGAATCACTGTCCACGGGCGGCGTGAGGTTGTGGCCAAACGGTAACCATTTGTCACACGGCCGCCACCGCTCGCATCCGGCGCCAGGCCGGCGATCTTCTGCACAGTTCACGCAAAGGCCCCGGGCGACTGTCAGAATAGCCATATGACTTCACCCGAGACTGCCCCTGTTCTGTCGCCGTCGGCCCCTCTGCTGGCGCTGCTGCTCGACGTCGACGGTCCGATCGCGAGCCCGGTCACCCGCGATGTGCAGCCCGGAATCATCGCGGACCTCCTGGCCCTGGCCGCCGCCGGGGTGCCGGTCATCTTCAACACGGGCCGGTCGGATGCGTTCATCCGCGAGCAGGTCATGGACCCGATGATCGCCGCCGGCATGCCCGCCGGCACGCTCATCCACGCCATCTGCGAGAAGGGTGCCGTCTGGTTCAGCTACACCGCGGAGGGCCCCGGCCCGGTCCACGTGGATCACGAGCTCGCCATCCCGCAGGCCTTCGGCGACGACGTCCGCCGCCTGGTGGCCGAGGACTACTCCGCCCACATGTTCTACGACGAAACCAAGCGCGCCATGGTCTCCGTGGAGCAGCACATTGCCGTCGCCAACCCGGACTACCGGGCCGAGCAGGAACTCTTCGACGCCGACGCCATGGGCCTGATGTCGCGGCACGGACTCGGCGTGGTGCGGCTGGACCACCACGTCCCCGATTCTGATGACCAGGTCGATTTCCGCGTCGATCCGACCATCATCTCCACCGACATCGAGTCGGTGCGGCTGGGCAAGGACCTGGGCGCGAGCCGCGCGGTGGAGTTCCTGGCCGCACAGGGCATCACGCCGCAGGCCTGGCGGACGGTGGGCGATTCCCGCACCGACTACGCCATGGCCGACTGGCTGCACCACAACGACCACGCCGTGAAGCACGTGGATGTCCGGCCCGCGGACGGCATCCCGGTGAAACCCTACGAGGTTCTCACCGCCGCCGATCTGGGGCTCGGCGAGGACGTGATCCACGACGACGCCGGTGCCGCCTTCCTGCACCACTGGCTGGCCGTCGTCACCGGCTGAGGCCCGTTCCGCCGTCGGTTCCGCCGGCTCGTTTGCCGGCGCCTTCTGACGTCACATTCCGCCGTCACACACGCCAGGCCGCGGCCGGTTTTCCGCAACAATTTTGAGGCCCGCGTTATCATGCAAGTAGACGCCAACGCACTCAAAGAAACGGGAGATCCAGACATCACCGACGCAGCGATCCAAGACGAGATTTACTATGGCAGCCAGGCATCCGCGGACGCCCACGCCGAGATCACGTCGGCGGCCGCCGTCGCCAGATTCCGGACCCGCTCCGACGTTGTCCGCCACCGCGGCCGTTTCGCACTGATCAACGAGAACCGCACGCCGTTCCAGGCCATGGTAGAGGACCTGATGTTCCTGCGTTCCGTCCTGGCCGACGCCAGCATCAGCTACCTGCTGGTCCGCGGCAACAACCACCGCCCGGTCGTGGCAGTCGACTGGAAAGACCGCAAAGAACTCCGCCACGCCCTCGTGGAGGCGTGCCGCAACGAGCCGTTCTACTCCATGAGCGTGGACGCCAAGAAGAAGTCCTCCGTACTGGTGGCCGACGGCGAGCTTTCGCCGAACCGCCAGGCCCGGATCTTCCGGCTGTACCGGCCCAGGGTGGAGCCGGAAGGCGGTCTTGAGTTCGGCGCTTCCGCCGGCGTGCAGCTGGAACTCTGGAGCTTCGAGGGCGACCAGCTGATCCTGCCGATCGAGAACTCCCTGACGCGCCGCACCATGCTGGCCCAGGATGCCGTGCGCGGCACGGTGGAACGCTACGGCCACACCTGGCCCACCATCGAGAACATGTTCGCGGACCATGCCAGCGACATCAGCTTCGACGTCGACCTCGTGTTCTCGTGGGTTGACGGCAGCTCCCCGGAGTACATCGCGGCCCGCCGCGCGCGCATGGCCGGCGTGGTGGTGGGCGAGGGAGATGACCACGAGGCCCGCTTCCGCCAGATCGATGAGCTCAAGTACGCCCTGCGCTCGATCTACATGTTTGCGCCGTGGATCCGCCGGATCTTCATCGCCACCGATTCCCCCACGCCCTCGTGGCTGGCGGACCACCCGGGCGTGACGATCGTCCGCAGCGAAGAGTTCTTCGCCGACCCTGAGGTGCTGCCGACGCACAACTCGCAGGCCGTGGAATGCCAGTTGCACCACATCGAGGGGCTCTCCGAGCACTTCCTGTATTCCAACGACGACATGTTCTTTGGCCGCGCGGTCGGGCCGGACATGTTCTTCACCCCGGGCGGGATTACGAAGTTCATTGAGGCCGAGACGCGGATCGGGCTGGGCGACAACGACGCCGAACGCAGCGGCTTTGAGAACGCCGCCCGGGTGAACCGCAAGCTGCTCTGGAACCGCTTCGGCCGGATCACCACCCGGCACCTGGAGCACACGGCGGCGCCGCTGCGGCGCAGCGTGGTGGAACAGATGGAACAGGAGTTCCCGGCCGAGTTCGCCAAGACCGCCGCGAGCAGGTTCCGGGCCGCGGACAACATCTCCGTGACCAACTCGTTTTACCACTACTACGCGCTGCTCACCGGCCGGGCCGTAACCCAGACCGCGGCCAGGGTGAAATACGTGGACACCACGGCGCGGGCCGGCCTGAACTACCTGCCCAAGCTCCTGGCCAAGCGGAACATGGACTTCTTCTGCCTCAACGACGGCAGCTTCCCGGAGGTCCCGGCGGAAGAGCGGGCCGAACTGGTCACGGGGTTCCTGGAGAAGTACTACCCGATCAAGGCGCCCTGGGAGAAGTAACGTTCCGTGACCAGGTCACGGAACTGTCCCGGGTCTCAATTCAGGGTGCGACTCAATTCAGAGTGCGACTCAATTCAGGGTGTGACTCAATTCAGGGTGGTGAACCGGCGGTGCGCCGGCGTGCGGGACGGCGCCTCGAGCTTGGCCTTCTCCGGGATGACGATCCCCGCGGCCGAGAGCCGGCGCTGGACTTCCTCGGGAGAGACAAGCTCGCCGACTACCGGCGTGTCGCCGAGCAGCGCCACGGAGTGCACGATCGTGTGCTCGTAGACGTGGACCAGGTTGAACGCCTGGCCGCCGTCCCGGCCACGGGTGCCGCCCACGGGAACGTTTAGATCCTGGGTGTAGCAGGTGGCTGAGGCCACGGACACGGGGATGCCCGCGAACGTTGCGGTGGTCGAGTAGTGTAGGTGGCCGCCCAGGATGGCGCGGACATCGGAGTTGCGCAGCACGCCGGCGAGCGCCGACTGGCCCCGGAGCTCAACGAGCACGGCAAGATCCAGCACGGAGGGCACCGGCGGGTGGTGCAGGGCAAGGATGGTCCCGTCCGGGGCGGGGGTGGCCAGTTCGGCGGCGAGCCAGTCCAGCTGGTCCTGGCTCAATTCGCCATGGTGGAAGCCGGGAACGGAGGTGTCCAGGGTGATGATGCGCAGCCCGTTGACGAAGTAGCTGTGGTCCACCGGCGCGTCATTGTCGGCCTGGTCCAGGAGCCCGGCGCGGAAATTGGCCCTGTCGTCGTGGTTGCCCATCGCCCAGATGACCTTCGCCCCGAGGGCCTTGCAGGCCGGATCAACGATCGCGCGGAGCTTGGCGTAGGCTTCCGGTTCCCCCAGGTCAGCCAGGTCGCCGGTGAAGATCACGGCTTCGGGGCGGGCACCGGAGGCGTGGACCTCGTCGAAGAGTTGCCTGAGCAGGGCTTCGCTGTCCACGACGCCGTGCAACGGTTGCGGACCCCCCAGCAAGTGGGGGTCACTCAGGTGAAGTAGGAAATGACGTGGCCGGGGGTGTTCGGCCTCGATGCGCTCCATTGCTGCCTTCTTGGTTGGGTGGAAGCGGTGCTCCCAGGGTCCCTCTCAGTAAGAACTATCCAATCAGACATTAGGCAAACAATGTTAAAACTGGGACAGGCATATTGGAAAAATGGGCATTAACAGGTGGCGCACCCTCACATGCTCCTGCCGGCATATGCGGGCCGCCACCGCCCGGCGGCGCACTCCGAATCCCCACGTCAGCGGGGACGGGCAGCTCCGCCGGGCCGGCCTTCCGCTAGCTGAGGTAGCCGTTCGGGTTAAGCACGAACTTGGTCGCCGCGCCGGCGTCGAATTCTGCGTAACCTTTGGGCGCATCTTCCAGGGCAATGGCCTTCGCGTTGACGTTCTTGGCGATATGGACCTTGTCGTGCAGGATCGCCATCATCAACTGCCGGTTGTACTTCATGACCGGACACTGTCCCGTGGTGAAGCTGAGCGACTTTGCCCAGCCCGTTCCGAGGCTGAGGGACAGCGAGCCTTTCTGAGCCGCCTCATCTATGCCGCCCGGGTCCCCTGTGACGTAGAGCCCGGGAATGCCCAGGGCTCCGCCGGCGGCCGTGACTTCCATTAGGGAGTTCAGCACCGTGGCCGGTGCTTCCTGCGCTCCGGCACCGTGGCCCTTGGCCTCGAATCCCACAGCATCAACGCCGCAGTCGACTTCCGGGACGCCGAGGAGCTGCTCGATTTGCTCCGCCGGGCCGCCCTTGCTCAGGTCGACGGTCTCGCAGCCGAAGCTGCGTGCCTGGGCCAGCCGGTCCGCGTTCAGGTCCCCGACAATCACGACGGCGGCACCCAGCAGCTGGGCGCTGGTCGCCGCCGCCAGGCCCACGGGTCCCGCGCCGGCGACATACACGGTGGAACCGACGCCGACGCCCGCGGTGACCGCGCCGTGGAATCCGGTCGGGAAAATGTCCGAGAGCATGGCCAGGTCCATGATTTTTTCGAGGGCCCGGTCCTTGTCCGGGAATTTCAGGAGATTCCAGTCGGCGTACGGCACCAGGACGTAGTTGGCCTGGCCGCCCACCCAGCCGCCCATGTCCACATACCCGTAGGCGCTTCCCGGCCGGTCGGGGTTGACGTTCAGGCAGATGCCTGTCTTGCGTTCCTTGCAGTTCCGGCAGCGTCCGCAGGCGATGTTGAACGGAACGGAGCAGATGTCCCCCACCTTGATGAATTCAACGTCCGGGCCCACTTCCACCACTTCGCCGGTGATCTCGTGCCCAAGCACCAGGTCCGCGGGGGCCGTGGTGCGCCCCCGGACCATGTGCTGGTCCGAGCCGCAGATGTTCGTGGCTACGGTCTTGATGATGGCGCCGTGGCGCACCTGCCGGCCCACGTTGGCGGGGTTGACCCCCGGACCATCCTTGAGTTCAAAGCTGGGGTAGTCAATGTCGATCAGTTCGACTTTTCCCGGCCCCTTGTAGGCAACGGCCTTGTTCCCTGTCATCTCGTTCCTCCTGCTTTCACGGGCCGCACGCGGGGCCCTGATGTGATTGACGAAGTTCTTTGATGCGCCCTCCGCAGGGACACCTCGGCTGGACCGCCGACCGGCCGCCGTCAAGGATGACTAGGCCGCGGGTATGCCCGGATTGGTGGAGGGTTCGGCCAGTCTAGACGCTAAGCATGCTTAGGGATAGTGGCTTCAGGGACTGGGCGAACGGGCCTACTTCAGGGCAGCCTCAACAGCTTCGATGATTTCCGGCGCGTCCGGCTCCACGGTGGGCGCAAAGCGGGCGATGACCTCGCCGTCGCGGTTCACGAGGAATTTCTCGAAGTTCCACTTCACCAGGCCGGGAAGGATTCCGTTCTTGAACTTGGTGAGCTCCGCGTAGAGCGGGTGCTGGTTCTTTCCCCGGACGTTGGCCTTGGCTGTCAGCGGGAAGGTCACGCCGAAATTACGCTGGCAGAACTCGGCGATCTCGGCGTCGCCGGCGGGCTCCTGCCCCGCGAACTGGTTGCAGGGGACGCCGAGGACCTGGAACCCTTGTTCGCGGAATTTGTTGTGCAGCGCCTCGAGTCCTGAGTACTGGGGCGTGAAACCGCACTGGGACGCCACGTTGACCACCAGCACCACCTCTCCCTTGAAGCGGCCAAAGTCGGTCTCGGTGCCGTCGATGAGGGTCAGGGGGATGGAGTGCAGGGCTGTCATGGGGCGTGTCCTCGCGATGTCTGTGGTCTGGAGCAATTGTCCGGAACTGGTCACTTCCATTATTCGTCACCGAGGCGCGACTGTATGGGTAGGCATCGCAGAGGGGCCGCGCGGGGGCGCCCGGATGCCGTCGAGGACGGGCGTGCCTGCCTCCCTGCCGGGGAGGACCTCGTGGTGGCTAGTGGATCGACGTTGCTGTCGGCGTTGCCTTAGGCGTTGCCGTGGGCGACTTTGTTGTGGCCGTCTTCGTGGCCGTCTTCGTGGCCGTCGACCGGCTGGCAGCCTCGGTCGCCGTCGCAGAGGCCGTCGCCTTCGCGGGTGCAGACATGGTGACTGATGGCACTGCGGCCACCGGAGGGGTCGGCTTGGCGGCGGCCGTTGCCGACGGGGTTGGAGTTGGCGTGGGTGTCGGGGTTGGTGTCGGGGTTGGTGTCGGGGTTGGTGTCGGCTTCGGAGTCGTCGCCTTCGTTGCGGTGGCGGAGGGCGTTGCCGACGGCGTCGGCGTCGGCGTCGCAGTCGGGGTGGCGGGTCCCGTAGGCGCGGCAGATCCGGTCGGCGATGCGGAGGGCGATGCCGTCGGCGTCGGCGTCGCGGAAACGGTGCCTGTCGGCGTCGGTGTGGCCGAAGCGGTTGGCTTAGCCGTGGGCGATGGTTTGCCGGATGGCTTGTTGGCCGCGGCTTCGGTGGCTGCCGCGGAGGCACTCGCGGACGGCTTGGCGGCCACCGCGGCAGGCTGTTCCTGAACGCCGCCGGCCACCACGTGGGTCAGGTCCTCGCGGACAGGGATCGCCCAGCCAATCCCCGCGTTGGTTTCCTTACCGGCGTCGGGCGCGTAGCTGGTCATTTCTATCGGCCCGAGTTGGTCCACCTGCTTGATCGGGAGCCACGTCCAGTCCCTCGGATCGGTGTGGGAGCCGTTGAGGATCGTTTCGAAATGAAGGTGGCAGCCTGTGGAGGAACCGGTGGTCCCCACCCGGGCAATGACCTCCCCCACCCGCACGGAGTCTCCCTTGTGGACCGCAATCGCCTCCAGGTGGTTGTACGTGGTGATGAGACCGTTGCCATGGTCGATTTCCACCCGGTTGCCGCCGCCCCACGGATGCCACCCGACGGCCCTCACCACACCGGCGTCGGCCGCGTAGACCCGGGTGCCGCAGGGCGCCGCGAAGTCCTGGCCCCAGTGGAATTCGCCCGCGACCCCCGTCAGCGGGCTGGTGCGAAGCCCAAACGGGGACGACGGCACCAGCGATTCCAGCGGTGCCATGAGGAAACCAGCCGCGGGCCGGCTCAGCGACGCCGAGGCCACATTGAGCTCGCCGCCGACGCCTTCACGGTTTACCGTGCCCACCGTGGTCCTGCTGAAGGCCAGGAGCGCCTGGGCATCCGCAGTGACGGCCCCCGGGGTCCCCGCGGACCCCGCGGCATTCGTGGCGCCGGTGGCGGCCAGCGGGTCCAGGGTTTCAGGTCCCACGGCTCCGGACGGCTGCATGGTCGCGGTCGCAATGACGGCGGAGGCCCCGTAGGGCGCTTGTGCGCTCAGCCCCTGAAAGCCGCCGAACGCAAGAACGGCCAGGGACAGGCAAAGACCCCCGGACACACAGCGCGCGGCAATAGTCCGTGCCCTGACTGCCTGCTCACTCGATGAGTTTCCCCAGTGTTTTCCCACGATGTGACTCCCGCAATATGTCCGCCAGACCCCAATCTTCACGGACCCATCTCCCTATGTGACCACAGACGGCCGGGTCTGTGAACCGTCAGCGCGCCCCTTTTGCGGCACCAATCCGCAATCCCCGGATGCCCCCAGTAACCGGCCCGCGGCGACCCAGTAGTCCCTCGCGAAATTGCAGGTGTCCAGCGGCCCGGAGCCGGGTAAGAATGAATCATGCGCAACGTCCTCGGCGAATGGCAGGCCGAACTCAAAGAAGCACTCACCGGGACGCGTGATGCGGTGCCCGAGTGGGTGCCGCACCTCGCGGAGGGGGATGACGCCGGTTACCACCTGCCGGGCTCGGCAGTCTGGGCCGTGCATGGGGACATGCCCACCATCGTGGCGGGGATCCGGGCACTGCTGATGCAGGCGCTCCACCCCGGCGCGCTGGCCGGCGTCCACGATCACTCCCGCTTCCGCGAAGACCCCCTGGGCCGGCTGGCGCGCACGATCCGATGGATCTTCACCGTCTCCTATGGCTCCACGGATGCGGCCCGGGCTGCGTCGGACTGGGTCATCCGGCTCCACCGCACCGTGCGCGGAGAATTCGTGGATGGACACGGCATCCGCCGCAGTTATGCCGCCAACGATCCCGAGCTGCTCCGCTGGGTTCACATTGCCTTCACGGACGCCTTCCTCTCCACCCACAAGCTGTGGGGGCAGCCGATTCCCGGCGGACCTGACGCCTACGTGCGCGAGTGGGCCCAGGCCGGCCGGCTGATGGGTGTGGAGGCCCCTCCGCTGAGTGAGGCGGAAATGCGGCAGCAGCTGGACCGCTGGTACGACGACGGCGAGCTCCGCTGCGACGAACGGGTCACTGAAACGGTGGCATTCATCCGCAACCCGCCCCTCCACCCCGCGCTCAGGCCGGGCTACCGGGTGCTGTTCGCCGCCGCCGTGACCAGCCTTGAACCCCGATACCGCGAGCTCCTGGGCCTGCACACCGCGAGGCTGGGCCCGATTCCCCTGCCGGTAACCCTGGCCACGCGGGTCACGCTCCGGGTGGTGCATCTGGCCCTGGGCCGGGTGGGTCCGAGCGAGCAGGCCGCCCGGGCCCGCCTGCGCCGGCTGGGCTACCGGGCCTGACGAGGTGGCCGGGCGGGGCCAGGGTTGGGTGGCGGGGCGGGCCCTGAGCTGGACGCCGGCTTCCGGGCCGGGCTGCCGCAGGCCTGGCCTGGCCTGGTGCAAGGCGAGGGTGCCAAGACGCAAAAAGGCCCCGGTCCGAGGACCGGGGCCAACCGCGGAGAATGGGGGATTTGAACCCCCGAGGGCGTTAACCCAACACGCGTTCCAGGCGTGCGCCATAGGCCGCTAGGCGAATTCTCCAGTAGCTTTTGAATCAAAAGCAGATACTAGAATACCTGAACTTTCCAGCATCGCCCAATTGAGCCCTCCCGGTCCCCGTTGGCCCCCTCCGGGGACATGCCCCGCAGCCGGCGCGAGAGCTGGACATAATCCCATCCTGCCCGCCCCTGCCCGCGAAAAATGAGCATGCCCCCCGCTGTTTGCCCCCACCACCGGACATGCCCCCCACGCCCACCGCGGGACATGTTCCTCGGCCCACAGGGGGCTGGACACGATCCCAACCCGCCCAGTCCTAACCGCGAAAAATGGGCATGTCCCCTGCGGCACACCTCTCGGAGTGGACGTGCCCCGCGGCCCACACGAGGGCTGGACATATTCCCAATCCGCCCAGTCCCAACCGCGAAAAATGGGCATGTCCCCTGCGGCTCTCCCCCGTCACCGGACATGTCCCGCCGCCGCACGCCCCCACGACCGGACATGCCCCGCGGCCCACACGAGGGCTGGACATGATCCCAATGCGCCCAGTCCTAACCGTGAAAAATGGGTATGTCCCCCCGGGGAAGACGGGCAGGGCCGGGCCGATTCGAGGCACACCCAAACGTCAGGTAATATTGCTGACGGCCCCTCATGTGGCGTCATCCTGTTGAACTCCCCCAGGACCGGAAGGTAGCAAGGGTAAACGGGCTCTGGCGGGTGCATGAGGGGTCTTTTATGTCTGTGCCGATTGGTAGGGTTTATCTGTGACTGTTACTACCGCCCTATACCGTCGATACCGCCCCGATTCGTTCGCGGACGTTATCGGGCAGGAGCACGTCACCGAGCCTCTCATGACGGCCCTGCGCAAGAACCGCGTCAACCACGCCTACCTCTTTTCCGGCCCCCGCGGCTGCGGCAAAACCACGTCGGCCCGCATCCTGGCGCGCTGCCTGAACTGCGCCGAAGGCCCTACCGACACCCCTTGCGGCAAGTGCCCCAGCTGCGTGGAACTTGCCCGCGGCGGTTCGGGCTCCCTCGATGTCATTGAGATTGACGCCGCCAGCCACGGCGGCGTGGACGACGCCCGCGACCTCCGCGAGCGGGCCACCTACGCCCCGGTCCGGGACCGCTACAAGATCTTCATCATCGACGAGGCCCACATGGTCACCTCGGCCGGGTTCAACGCCCTCCTCAAGATCGTCGAAGAGCCACCGGAACATATCAAGTTCATCTTCGCCACCACGGAGCCGGACAAGGTCATCGGCACCATCCGCTCCCGCACGCACCACTACCCCTTCCGGCTGGTGCCGCCGGAGCCCCTCATGGCGTACCTGGAACTGCTCTGCACCCAGGAAAACGTGCCCGTGGCGCCTGGCGTGCTCTCGCTCGTCATCCGCGCGGGCGGCGGTTCCGTGCGCGACTCCCTCTCCGTGCTGGACCAGCTCATGGCCGGCGCCGGACCCAACGGCCTGGACTACGAGCTCGCGGTCGCCCTCCTGGGCTACACGCACGCTTCCCTGCTGGACGACGTCGTCGAGGCCGTCGCCGCATCGGATTCCGCCACCGTCTTCCGCGCGGTGGACCGCGTCATCCAGACCGGGCACGATCCCCGGCGCTTCGTCGAAGACCTGCTGGAACGCTTCCGCGACCTCATCATCGTCCAGGCGATGCCGGAAAGCGCGCAGTCGATCCTCCGCGGCATGCCGGCGGACCAGATCGCGCGGCTGCAGAACCAGGCGCACAACCTCGGGGCTTCCGAACTCTCCCGCGCCGCGGATGTCACCAATACCGCGCTCACGGACATGACCGGGGCCACGTCGCCGCGCCTGCATCTGGAACTGCTGTGCGCCCGCATCCTGCTGCCCAGCTCCGAACAGTCAGAGCGCGGCATCGCGGCCCGGATCGACCGCGTTGAGCGGCGTTTGAACTACGCCGGGAACGACGTCGGAGCTCCACTCGCCGGCGCTCCCGCACCTGCCGCCGTCTCGCCTGAGCACCCTGGACAGACCGCTTCTCCACTGCCGCCTGCGGCGCACATGCCCGACACGGCTTCGCACCCGGCACCTGCCGCCGCAGCCGTCGCCGCCACATCCACGCCGCCCCGGGCCGAGCAGCCGCCGGCCACTGCCCCTGTGTCGGCGCCGCCCGCTCGGCGGGACGAGCCTGTCCGGGAACCGCTCACGGCACCCCGGGTCAGCACCAGCGACTGGCCCGTGGACGAACCCGCGGCCGCCGGCAGGCCAGCGCCCGCCCAGGCCCGGGCCACCCCGGCTCCGTCAACGGCCTCCGCGCCAACCGCCAGCCCGGACGTCGAGCCCGCACGGGCGGCCGCGCCCGAGCCGGCACCGCAGGCGCCCGTCCGTTCCGAGCCGGCTCCGGCCGCAACGGCGCCCGTCGCTGCCCCAAGCCCAGCTCCCGCTGCTTCCGGCTCTGGAGCCGATGTGGAGGTTTTGCGGCGTGCCTGGCCCGAGATCCTGCAAACGCTCACCAAGATCAAGCGGAGCACCTGGGCGCTGGTGGAACCCAATGCACAGGTGGGCCATTTCGAAGACCACGTCCTGACCCTCGCGTTCACCACCACAGGGTTGGCGGGTGCGTTCGGCCGGGCCGACCACGCCGAGAACCTCCGCCAGGCGATCCACAAGACGATCGGCATCGATTGCCAGATCCGTGCCGTGGCCGGCGGCAGCAACAGCCCAGCGAGCGCTGAGCCAAACCCAAAAGCTCCGGCTAGCCAGGACGCCCCGGCGGCCCCGGCAACACAGGCAACCTCGCCGACGTCGGCCGACGTTGCGTGGGGCCTGAGCCCGGCCCCCCAGCCGCGGGAGTCTGCGGCCAACGCAACGGCTGACACCGCCCCGACCGCTGCGCCGGCACTGGCACCGGCCCAGAAGCAGCCTGCCCCCGGCCCCACGGACACCGCCCCGGCACCGCAGCCCGGGGAGCCTGCCGCCACCAACGCGTCCGCAGCGGAAGTGCAGGCGCCTGCTCCTGCAGCCAAAACCCCGCTCCGCGCGGCTGAGCCGGCTGTCGAAGCGGCCAGCCTGGCGGAGGATTCAGGCTCCTATGCCGACCCTGACGATGACTGGGGACCGCCGCGGGATGAGGACGCCCCGCCGCTGGACGAAGAGCCACCGATGGATTGGGATCCGTCACCCGCCGCCGCGCCGCGCCGCCCCGAGCCGGCGGCAGCGGCTCCAGTCCGCAAGTCCCCGTCCGCCTCGGCAGCCAAGGCCGCAGGCTCCCCCGCCGGGAAGCCAACCGCAGGCCAGGACACGTCGGCTGACGCATGGGCCCGCGCCGTCGAGGAGTCACCGGGCGTCTGGACCGTCGGCACGGATTCGAACCTCGGCACGTACTCAACGGCGGACGCAGAGCCCGCGGCACCCGAGCCTGAGCCGGCGCCCGTGTTCTACGAGCCGGCGGCTGCACAGATCCCGGAGTACGCCGGCGTCGTGTCCGCACCGTCCGGACAGACCTCCGAGCACGCTTCCCGCGCGGACGCGGCCCCGGCGCCGGCCGCTCCGGCCGCTGCCGTACCGCGCGTGGCTGCAAGTGCCGTTGCCGCTGCTCCTGCTCCGCCGTCTGCCGTCCCCGAGGTTGCTGCCATGGCGGGAAGGCAAAGCCTGTACCAACGGCTGTCGAACAGCCCCGAGGCCGAGGCCGGACGGGCGAAAGCCCCCACCCGCGCAGCTGCCGCAGCCACCGCGTACGTTCAGGACATCCCGAGCGCCGACGACGAAACCATCGAGGAATCGGGAGTCTTCGGCCGCGCCGCCGTCGAGCGTATTCTGGGCGGGAAACTGGTGGAGGAGCGCTCCCTGGATGGAAGCCCGCTGCCGCCCCGCTTCTAGCAAACCCCCTGCCGGCTGGCCCCGGCCCCACTCCAAACGAACGAGGACATTGTGTACGAAGGCGCAGTTCAAGAGCTGATCGACGAGCTCGGACGCCTTCCCGGGGTTGGGCCCAAGTCGGCCCAACGGCTGGCCTTCCACATCCTGGAGGCGGATCCCCAGGACATGAAACGCCTCGTCGATGCCATCACCACCGTGAAGGAACGGGTCAAGTTCTGCACGGTGTGCGGCAACGTGACGGAGCAGGAACTGTGCAACATCTGCCGCGACCCGCGCCGGGATCCCTCCGTGATCTGCGTCGTCGAGGAATCAAAGGACGTCCTGGCAGTGGAGCGCACCCGGTCGTTCCGAGGCAGGTACCACGTGCTGGGCGGGGCGATTAATCCAATCGCCGGCATCGGTCCGGAACAGCTCCGGATCCGAGAGTTGCTCACCCGCCTCAACGACGGCGCCATCCAGGAAATCATCATCGCCACCGACCCCAACCTGGAGGGCGAGGCCACGGCGACGTATCTTGCCAGGATGCTCAAGTCGATTGGCATCGCGGTCACCCGGCTCGCCTCCGGCCTGCCCGTGGGCGGGGACCTGGAATACGCTGACGAAGTTACGCTCGGCAGGGCCTTCGAGGGCCGCCGTAACGCGCTGAGCTGACGGGCTCTTGGCAGTTTCCGGCAGCGGCGCCCCTGCCCCACTCCTCACCGAGCGGCTGCTGTTGCGTCCGCTAACAGCGGACGACGCCGGCGCCCTCCTTCAGTTCCGCGGTCACGCCCAAGCCACCCGGTATCTTTCCCACGGGCCACTGACCCCGGAGCAGAACAGCGCCCGACTCCAACAGGCGCTTTCCGCGGCGGCGGCCTCCACTGCCGAGTGGTTTCACTTCGGCTGGGCGATCGAGCTCCGGGCCACGGGTGAGGTCGTCGGGGACGGCCGGACCTGGAACGCGCAGGAGCCCCCGGCGCCCGGCCGGATTCCCGCAAAGGCAGCCAGCCTCGGCTACGTGCTGCACCCGGATCATCACGGGCTCGGGCTGGGCCGGGAGGCCGCCGGCGCCCTGGTCGACTGGCTTTTCCATACCCGCGGCAGCGAGACCATATTCGCGGGGTCTACGAGCCGAATCTTCCTTCGCGCAGGCTGTTGGAGGGCCTGGGCTTCCGGAAGGACCGCTATTTCCCCGTTGCCGAGGACACGGCGGGAAAACAACTGCCTTCGTGGCGCTACCGGCTGGACCGCGGCTAGGACCTGCCGGACATGCCCCGTGCCTGCGACAGCCCATGGACATGTCCCGCGGCCACCCCCAGGACCACCGGACATGTCCCGCACTCACACCACCAACCACTGGACATGTCCCGGGTCCGGGGCGAGGAACGGGCACAATGCCCTGATGCCCACCCCTGGCCGCCAAGAATGGGCATGTCCCGCGCTCACGGACCACCACGTTGTCTACCCTAGACACCCACCCTCCCGCACCACCGGACATGTCCCGCGACCGCACCCCTTACCACCGTCCATGTCCAGCACTCGCGCCGAGGAATGGGCACAATGCCCTGATGCCCACCCCAGGCCGCCAAGAATGAGCATGTCCCGCAGAACGGGAGGGCATGTTCACTCCCGGCATTCAGCGCGGGGCATGTCCGGGGTGAAGCCCGGCAAGGCATGTCTAGCATTCGGTCACAATTCAACGGGGCACGGGCGGCGGCGATAAACTGGGAGAAGAAGTTACGCCGTCGCGCCATTTGGTTGCCTGGCCCAGAACCCCGATGATCCAGTGAGGGTGCGCGAATGAGTTTGCCCACAACCGAAGTCCAGCCCGGATCGCAGCCGCAGACGCTGCCCGTCTCGGCCGCCACCACCAAGCACCTTGTCGTGAAGAAATTCGGCGGTTCCTCGGTGGCGGACGCGGAGGGCATCAAGCGCGTCGCACGCCGGGTGGTGGATGCCCAGAACGCCGGCGACGAGGTCGTTGTGGTGGTCTCCGCCATGGGCGACACCACCGATGAGCTCCTTGACCTCGCCGGGCAGGTGACCGATTCCGCGCCCGCCCGCGAAATGGACATGCTCCTTTCCGCCGGCGAACGCATCTCCATGGCGCTGCTGGCCATGGCCATCAACAAGTTCGGCGCCTCGGCCCAGTCCTTCACCGGGTCCCAGGCCGGCATGATCACCGACGGCATCCACGGCAAAGCCCGGATCATCGCCGTCGACCCGCACCGCATCCGCACCGCCCTGGACAAGGGGCACATCGCGATTGTGGCCGGATTCCAGGGTATGAGCCACACCACGAACGAGATCACCACGCTCGGGCGCGGTGGTTCGGACACGACGGCGGTGGCCCTCGCCGCGGCGCTCGAGGCCGATGTGTGCGAGATTTTCACCGATGTCGACGGCGTCTACACGGCCGACCCGCGCGTCGTCGCGTCCGCGAAGAAGATCGACCGCATCTCCAGCGAGGAAATGCTGGAACTGGCGGCATCCGGCGCGAAGATCCTGCACCTGCGCTGCGTCGAGTATGCCCGCCGCTTCGGTGTACCGTTGCACGTCCGTTCCTCATTCAGCCAGAATGAAGGCACCTGGGTCCTGCCCGGCGCCGATGACAAGATTACGACTCAAGAGGGAGTTGCCTTGGAGCAGCCAATCATCTCCGGCGTTGCACACGACCGTTCCGAAGCCAAGGTCACGGTTGTCGGCGTACCGGACATCCCCGGCAAGGCTGCGGCGATTTTCCAGGTCATCGCGGACGCCCACTCGAACATCGACATGATCGTCCAGAACGTCTCCACCCACGGCACGGGCCGGACGGACATCTCCTTCACGCTCCCGATCGTCGAAGGCGCCGAGGCCCTGGCTGCCCTGCACGCCGCGCAGGAGCGGATCGGCTTCGAGAGCATCGAATACAACGAGAAGATCGGCAAGCTGTCGCTGATCGGCGCCGGCATGCGTTCCCACCCGGGGGTGTCCGCACGCTTCTTCGCCGCCCTCTCCGAGGCGGGCATCAACATCAACATGATCTCCACCTCGGAGATCCGGATCTCCGTGGTCACCCACGCGGACCTACTCGACGACGCCGTCCGCGCCATCCACAGGGCGTTCGACCTCGACAGCGAGGACGAGGCCACGGTCTACGGCGGCACCGGCCGCTAAACAGTCGCCAAGGGGCCGGCACAAACAAACCGGCGGCGCACCCGGGCGGGCCCCGGCCGCACAAGAGACGCACAGAGATGGAGAAGGGAGCGGCGCCTGCCGCTCCCTTCTCTATCTCTTCTCAGACCTCTTCTTTCCAGAGGTCCGTCTTCCGGACTGCATAGTGGTGTCCGTGCGAGTCCGTCTCGACCTCAAAACCTGCCAGGTCATCGTCGGAGGCGTGCTCGAAGTCGTCATGCCGGTGGACAACAGGCGCCGCGGTGTCGCCCCGGTTTGCCGGTCCGAACAGAAGCCTCAGCTTGTCGGTCGCGTTCATGAATCGCCTGACCGCTTGTGTCACTGGTCCCACCCCCTTTCCTCGTCCCGGGTGGTTCAGGAAGCTGCACAGCGGTGTGTCAGTGCCCTCATTTTACGCCCGGACGTGCGAAATGGCCCGGGTGGGTGCCGTGGAAAAAGGGCCTACCGCAGGGACTTGTCGTCCGGGTTCCGGGGCACCACATAGGTGCTGCCGTCGGGCCGGTGCAAGGTCTCCCACTGTTCGGTCTCGGCCTGCCGCATCGCCAGCAGCCGCCGGTTCGTCTCGGTCATCTCGTGACCGAGCGAACTGCGGTTGGCCGGGCCGAAGACGGCCCGGAACTTTCCGGTGGCCCGCATGAACCTCTCGACGGCGTTTTCCTTGGCCATGGCTATCCTTTCCTGGGAACAAGACAATGCTCCCAGTGTACGCTAATCATTAGTGCACTAATCATCCGAAGGAGCCGGTGTGACCGAAAGAACCCCAACAACCCAAGCAGCGCAGGACTCACAGGCAGAGCGGGACGACCTCCTTCTGGAGCAGCAGCTCTGCTTCGCCCTGACCGTGGCCTCCCGCAGCGTCGTAGGCGCCTACAAACCCGTCCTGGACACGCTCGGCCTGACCCACCCGCAGTACCTCGTCATGTTGTGCCTCTGGGAAGCGAGCCCACGGTCGGTCCGCGACATCAGCGACGCCCTGGCCCAGGAGCCTGCAACCATCTCGCCCCTGCTGCGCCGCCTTGAAACTGCCGGATTCATCACCCGCCAGCGGATGGAGGGCAACGAGCGCACCCTCGATGTCCGGCTGACGCCCCGCGGTGCCGCCCTTCGAGAGCAGGCCACCGCCGTCCCGGGCATCATGATGGCCCGGCTGGGCCTGACGCGGGAACAGGTCGGAGAGCTGCACGCGACCATGATGGACCTGATCGCCGCCACACGCCCGGGCCCGGATGAGGTGCCCCGGCGGTAGACTGGGCAAAACAGAGGAGGACTGCTGATGCGTACGCAATCGGGCCGCCCGGCACTTGTCCTGGCGGCCGTCCTGATGGCCGTCGCCGGCTTGACCGCCTGCACACCGAACAGCGGGCCCAGCCCCTCCCCCTCTCCCAGCACGACGACGGGCACCCCTTCCGCGTCGCCCTCCCCCTCGCCAACGGCGCCGTCCGGCTCCCCTTCGCCGGAAACAGAAACGACGTCCCCGGCACCGTCACCCTCCGCAGTCCCTCTGCCGTCCGGCCCCGGACAGGGCAACGCCGAGCTCGCCATCATGATCAAGCCGTCCGAAACCGCCGCCGCGACCAACTTCACCCTCGTCTGCCAGAACGGGGTTCCCGCGGCCGAAAGCCAGCACCCGAACCCGGCCGCGGCGTGCATCGCCATCAAGAACAACCCGGCCATCCTCAGCCCGGTTCCGGCCGGCAAGGACCGGACCTGCACCCAGCAATACGGTGGCCCGCAGGTGGCGACCGTCACCGGCGTCGTGGACGGTCACCCGGTTCAGGCAACCTTCAGCTTGAAAGACGGCTGCGAAATCGCCGCCTGGAACGCCGCCAAGGACGTCCTGGGCTCATCCGGCGGGAAGAGCTAGGCCCTTGCATCTCCAGCAGGAAGAATGGCTGCCGCGCCAGGCCGCCCACCAGCAGCGCGTCCGCCGCTACGCGGACCCCTACCTCGAGCGGCGCTCCGCCGGGCGGAAGCACCCGGTGGAGGACTTCCTCTTCACCTACTACACCCAGAAGCCCGGACAGCTGCTGCGCTGGCATCCGGGCGCCGGCGTCGCGCTCTCCGGCCCCGAGGCAGCGGCGCGGACCGGCTGGAAGTACTACCGGGCGGCCGACGACGCCGAACGCGCCGCAGCCGGGCTGCCGGCGGACTCGCCGGCGGTGACTGTCGACGTCGGTGCCTTCCTGCGGGAACGCCGGGAGGCACTGCAGTTCGCGGGGATCATCCTCGCCGGGACCGCCGCGCGTCCGGCGCAGTTCGGCTGCTTCGGGCTGCACGAGTGGGCTATGGTCTACCGGCAGGACAAGTTCGACCTCCGGCACGAGTACCTGCAGCTGCGGCTGGGGTCCGGGCGCACCGACGAAGTGGTGGAGGAAAACCGGATCCGGTGTTCGCATTTTGACGCCTTCCGTTTCTACACGCCGGACGCTGTTCCGCTCAACAGCCTGGTGCCCAGCAGGGAGAACCAGAGAACCCTGGAGCAGCCCGGCTGCCTGCACGCCAACATGGACCTGTACAAGTGGGCCTACAAGCTTTCCCCGCTGCTGCCCAGCGAAATTGTCATGGACTGCTTCGAACTCTCGTGGCGGATCCGGGCCATGGACATGCAGGCCTCCCCCTACGACCTTGCCGACTGGGGATATCCGGCCATCCGGATTGAAACACCGGACGGCAAGGCCGAGTACGTTGAATACCAGCGGGCGTTCGCGGCCGAGTCGCAGCGGCTCCGGGAACGGCTGCTGCAGGAGCTGACTCCCCTGCTCAAAGCCGCCGCCATGACCGGCCCCGCGACCGGAGACCGGCATCCGGCGCCGGACAACACCGCGAAGGGACCGTCATGACCGACACCGCCAGCCCGCAAGACGCCGCGCAGGACCGCAGCGACGTGGACCTGACCGTCCGCCTCACGGAGGCTCCCGGCGGCCCCGAGTACATGTTCCGGCTGAAAGCCGGCGACGGCGGCCCCTCCGCCGCCTCCACCCTGCCGGACCCGGCTGCTGCCCTGGATGCCGTCCGGCGCCACGGCGAGGCCATCTTCTTCCCCCAACCGGGTCCGCCGCGACTTTGCACGCAGCAATACGGCGGTCCGCAGACCGCCATCGTGACCGGCTGGTACCTTGGCCGCCAGGTCAACAGCCGCTTCAGCCGGACCGACGGCTGCGAGATCGCCCGCTGGCGCGCCCTGGCGCCGCTGCTCGGCGGCACTGCGGGGAGCACGGGCGCCATCTGACTCTTCAGCCGGCACTGACGCGCCGTTGCCGGTGCCGGTGCCGGTGCCAGCCGCCTGGCTTCGGCGCCCGCGCCGGCACCCGCCGCGCGGCCAAAGGCCCGCAACTTAAACGGCAACGGCCGGCGGTGGGAACCGCCGGCCGTTGCCGTTTCTTTGGTGCCTGTGTCCGTCTAAGCAGCAAACCTAGATGGAGTTGTTCGGGGTGAAGGACTGATCGCTGTTCTGGATCTTGCCCATCTCCTTCTTCACCTTCTTGCCCTTGTCCTTCTTCTCCTTGTGGCCGGTGTCGGCACCTGGGTTGTCACCCGGACCGTCGTTGCATTCCTGGTCCTCCGAGGTCGGCGGCACCACCACGGCCCCGGCCGGGGTCACCAGGACGGAGACGAACGTGGGTTCGCTGGCACCGGCGAAGGTAACGCGGCCGATGTAGGAACCGGCCGGCAGGCCCGTCCAGTTCAGCGTGACGGTGCCCGCCTTGCCGTTGTCCAACCGCAGCGGGTTCGGATTCAGCGAGGCCTTGCCCACCACCACGCCCAGCACGGCCGAGTCCACCGAGGCCTTCGTGGCCTGGTTGTTCGGGCTGGCGTACAGGTTTGCGTAGATCGTGTATTCGCCCGGCGAGGGGTTGGGGATGGATACCGATTCGCTGGCCGACGACGTTGCGACCGTCAGCGGGCCGTCCGGGGTCATGACATACATGTCGAAGTCAGCGTTGGGGTCCGCGGAAATGACCGAGAACTTCGCCAGCGGCGATCCTGCCGGGACCTGGACCGTCTTGACGACGTTCGAGGCATCCGTGCCGCCCGTGAACGGCCCCGGGACGAGCTCGACGGCGGTGGAGTCGGCCTTCGACAGGCCGTCGAGGGTCAGCTGGACAGGCGAGTTGGTCCCGGAGACCACCTTGATGGCGCCGGATCCGTTGCCGCCCTGGGAGGTAAAGGCAACATCGGGCAGGGCCACGACCGACTGCGGACGGACCGCGATCGGCGACGCCACGTTCTTGTTGGCGCCCTGCCACGTCAGCGAACCGGTCGCGAACTTGCCCAGCGGTGCGCCCTGGTTCTCAAAGGAGACCTTGAACGTGCGCTTTTCGCCCGCGGCGTTGAAGTTCAGCACGCTCGGGGTCACGTTGACCTTGATACCCGGAACGTTGAACTTGGCCCGGTAGACCCCGGGAGTCAGCGCAGTCACCGTTCGGGTGACCTCGATCTTCCCGGTCAGGTTACCCAGAGCGAAGGACGGGAGGTTCATGTCCCGCGGCTTGGTGGTGCCGATGCCCGGGATTCCGAGGTCGATACCGGTGCCCTGGATGAACGCCAGATAGTCATCCGTGGTGGCGTCGTAGACCAGGCCCGGATCCAGCACGCGTGCCGGGTCCACCTGGCCCGCACCGGTGGCGAAGACATCGGTGTTCTTCGACCCGTCGGCGTTCTTGACGTCGCTCGTGGTGGTCATCATCGCGGACTTGACCGTGGCCGGGGACCACTTGGGGTTCTTCCCCAGGATCAGTGCGCCGAAGCCGGCTACATGCGGAGATGCCATGGAGGTGCCGGAGAGGAACCCGAAGTTGTCCCCTCCGGTGCCGATCGGCGAAACGCCGGCCAGCACAGCCACGCCGGGGGCGGCGACGTCGGGCTTGAGGAGGTCCGAGCCGGCGGCCAGCAGCGGGCCGCGGGAGGAGAACCCGGCGATCTGCGGCTGCGCCTCGAGGGGCAGGCCCGTGGTGTCCTTGTTCACCAGCGACACGGTGATGGCCGGGTTGGCGGTGACCTTGGCCTTGATGGCCTCGGTGGCGGGCGGGTTCACGTGCACGGTGGGCACCGAGTGCTTGTCCGTGTCTAGGGAGGATGCGGTGAGGTTGACCAGGATCATGCCTACGCCTCCGCCTCGCTTGACCTCGGCGCTCTTTTCGACGCGGTCAACTACCCCGCGGTCACAGACCACCACCTTGCCGGCGATCTTGGCCGGGTCCAGCGTGCCGTTGCCGCACAGGGCCGGGTTGGCGCTCCCGGCGGCTCCCACGTTGGCTGCCAGCACGACGCCGGCGTTGGTGACCTGGCTGTTCATGATGCTGGCGCCGCGGTACTTGCTGCCGTCGGAGAACTCGGCCGTGCCCTGCAGCTCCTGCGAGAAGCTGGTGGCGGCGACCGTGGTCAGCCACGGGGCGCCGTGGTTCACGGTCCCGGCCGTCGGGCCGGAGTTGCCGGCGGAAACGGCCACGAAGACGCCGGCCGAGGCTGCGGACAGGAACGCCATGGACACTGGGTCGGTGGTGGTGTCCGTGGCGCCGGAGATGGAGTAGTTCAGGACGTCCACGCCGTCCTGGACGGCCTGGTTAATGGCGTCGACGGATGCTGAGGAGTAGCAGCCGCCGGTGTTGGGATCGTTATCTTCCCAGCAGACCTTGTAGATGGCCAGCTTTGCGGCCGGCGCCATGCCGCTGGTCTTACCGAAACTGCGGCCGTCAACCACGGGTTCGACGTTGGCGTTGCCGGCAGCCGTGCTGGCAGTGTGGGTGCCGTGGCTGGCGGCGTCGACCGGTGACAGCCGCTCACCCGGGGCCCAGTTTTCCGGCGGGACAGTGGCGGCGAAGTCCTCGCCGAAGTAACGGGCGCTCAGGACCTTGGAGTTGCAGGCGGTGCCGTCGAAGTCGGTGCCGGCCTGGCACTCGCCCTTGAACAGCTCGCCGTCGGCTTTGAGCATCTCGATCTTGCCGTCCGCCGTGCGGTAGGGAACGCCGACGACGGGGTCACCGGTGAGCGGCTTGACCTCCTGGCCGGCGAAGAAGGCGCTGGACGGGGTGTAGCCGGTATCGATGACACCCACCACGACGCCCTTGCCGGCCGCGTCCTGGCCGCCGAACTTCGTGTTCCAGGTGCCGTTGGGCCCGCTGAGCTTCAGGAAGTCGGTGCTGGAGTAGTCCGGTGCGTTCTCGGTGTCCGGCGCGACCACTAGGACGGAGGGGTCCTTGGCCAGCTTAATGGCCTGGTCCGCGGTCAGCTTGGCGCTGAAGCCGTTGAGGGCTGCAGTGAACTGGCGCTGGATCTTGACGCCTTGCTGGCCCGCTACTTGGGCCTGCTTCTGTTCCAGGTGCGTCTTGTACTGCTTGACCTCGGCCCTGTTGGCGTCGAGCTTCTTGCCGGCCGCGGGCTTCGTCGCCGGCATGCCGGCGGTCCCGCCGTCGTAGGTTGCGGACGGCTTTTCCGCAAGAACCACAATGTAGCGGCCGTCCTTGTAAGTGTTTGGATCAACATTCTTCTGTGCCACACCGGCCGCGGCCGGGCCTTGTGCGGGGGCCGCGTTGGCGGGGGCGATCGCGATGCTGGACAGAAGAACCGGCAAGCCCAGGGTCAGTGCCGCGGCCCTCCTGAGTCCCCCGCTTCGAAGGAAGCTCTTTCCTGGTGATGTCACGAGTGATGAACCTTTCGTAAAGGAACGGCCCGGCTGCGACACCGGGCCCTACGGACTGGCGGGACGCCGGGCGATCGCCCGGCCTGCCCCGACGGATACCAGCCGATTCATACAGTACAGACTGAGAGCTGGATATGACATACACCACAAGAAGGTATTTAAAATTTGTCATGCGACACGACATGATGCGATGGCGGGCCTGCTGAACTGCGTCAAACGCAACTTCCGGCCGGCACGGGCGCGCACGAACTGCGTCGCCTCGGGGTCCGGCCTACTGGCGCGGCGTGCGGACCACGTCGCTGATCCAGGCCCGGGTCTTCTCGTCCACGGGACCCGCCACGTTGGTCGCCCTCGCTGCACGGTCGGCCCGGATCTTCTGCAGGACCATCCGGGCAAGGCCGGCGAACACTGCAACGGCCACAACAGACAGCACCACGGATTTCGGTTTCTCAGCCATGCGCACATCCTACTGACCTGCGGCAGCACCGACCATAGGCCGGCGCCGTCCCCGGCGGCCGTCCCACGTTGGCGTTTACCGACGTCGCGAACGGCTTTTCCCGACGTCAAAGACCTGCCGGCGGGGCTCCGTTCACACTCCCGGGGCCGAATGCGGCCGGACGCACAGCGCCCGGTAGAATGGGCATGCAAGCTCGCGGAGCGCCCTTTCACGCTGTATTCACCAACAGCGGATCGGCGTGAGACGGCATCACTCCGCTGCGCCCTTACCCAATGCTCACGCACAGGAGTTGCCGGATGCCCCGGATCGTTGTCGACGTCATGCCCAAGCCCGAGATTCTGGACCCGCAGGGGAAGGCCATCGTCGGTGCGCTGCCCCGGCTGGGCTTCACCGCTTTCAGCTCTGTCCGACAGGGCAAGCGCTTCGAACTCACGGTTGACGGCGAGGTGACCGAGGAGATCCTGGCCCAGGCCCGCAACGCCGCGGAGACCCTGCTGTCCAACCCGGTCATCGAAGACGTCGTCAACGTCGAGGTCGTTGAGGCCTGAGATGACTGAACTCCCTCTGATCGGCGAAGCCATCGCCGTCGCGGCCAACCCCCGGCTGGCCGGTGCGAAGATCGGCGTGGTCACCTTCCCCGGGACGCTGGATGACCGCGACGCCGCCCGCGCGGTCCGCCTCGCCGGTGCCACCCCCGTAGAACTCTGGCACGCCGACTCCACCTTGGGTGACGTTGACGCCGTCGTGATCCCCGGCGGTTTCTCCTACGGTGACTACCTCCGGGCCGGCGCCATCGCCCGCTTCGCGCCGCTGATGTCCAAGATCATCGACGCCGCCAATTCTGACGCCAGGCTTCCCGTCCTCGGCATCTGCAACGGCTTCCAGATCCTCACCGAGTCGCACCTGCTGCCCGGCTCGATGATCAAGAACGATCACCTGAAATTCATGTGCCGCGACCAGGTCCTGCGCGTGGAAAACAACACGACGGACTGGACCGGGGACTACGCCGCCGGCCAGGAAATCACCGTGCCGCTGAAGAACCAGGACGGCCAGTACATCGCCGACGAGAAGACCTTGGACGCCCTCGAGGCGGAAGGCCGCGTCGTGTTCCGCTACGTCGGCTTCAACCCGAATGGCTCCCGCCGGGACATCGCCGGCATCTCCAACGCCGCAGGCAACGTGGTGGGCCTCATGCCGCACCCCGAGCACGCCGTGGAGGCCGGCTTCGGCCCCGAACTCGGCGCCGGCACCGAGGGCCTCGGTTTCTTCACCTCTGTCCTGAACAAAATCGTGGGAGGCAACAAATGACGGAGACACCCGCAGTGGCGGCGCCCGCGGAGACCGCCCGTAAGTTCAACATCGACACCGTCGAGAACGCGGCCAAGACGCCGGACACCGAACTCCCCTGGGCCGAACTGGGCCTGAAGCAGAACGAGTTCGACGAGGTCGTGAAGGTCCTGGGCCGCCGCCCCACCGGCGCCGAGCTCGCCATGTACTCGGTGATGTGGAGCGAACACTGCTCCTACAAGTCCTCCAAGAACCACCTGCGCCAGTTCGGCGACAAGGTGACCGAGGAAATGAAGAAGGACATGCTCGTGGGCATCGGCGAAAACGCCGGTGTCACCAACCTTGGCGACGGCTGGGCCGTGACGTTCAAGATCGAGTCCCACAACTCGCCCTCGTTCGTGGAGCCCTACCAGGGCGCCGCAACCGGCATCGGCGGCATTGTCCGCGACATCATCTCCATGGGTGCCCGCCCGGTGGCCGTGATGGACCCGCTGCGCTTCGGCGCCATCGACCACCCGGACACCGCCCGCGTCATGCACGGCGCGGTCGCCGGCATCGGCGGCTACGGCAACTCCCTGGGCCTGCCGAACATCGGCGGCGAGATGGTCTTCGACTCCGTCTACCAGGGCAACCCGCTGGTCAACGCGCTGGCCGTCGGCGTGATGCGCCACGAGGACATCCGCCTCGCCAACGCCTCCGGCAAGGGCAACAAAGTCGTGCTGTTCGGTGCCCGCACCGGCGGCGACGGCATCGGCGGCGCCTCCGTGCTGGCCTCGGAGTCCTTCGATGACACCAAGCCGTCCAAGCGC
The DNA here is from genome assembly GCF_056394525.1 of Arthrobacter sp. 10N43. Taxonomy (NCBI): domain Bacteria; kingdom Bacillati; phylum Actinomycetota; class Actinomycetes; order Micrococcales; family Micrococcaceae; genus Arthrobacter; species Arthrobacter sp. 10N43. The sequence continues at coordinate 253,418 of NZ_JBFTIA010000003.1, forward strand.
CCCGCCGTCCAGGTGGGCGACCCCTTCGCCGAGAAGGTCCTGATCGAGTGCTGCCTGGAGCTGTTCAAGGGTTCTCTCGTTGAGGGCATCCAGGACCTGGGCGCCGCGGGCATCTCCTGCGCCACGTCCGAGCTCGCCTCCAACGGCGACGGCGGCATGGAAGTCGAACTGACCTCCGTCCTGCTCCGGGACCCCACCCTGACCCCGGGCGAAATCCTGATGTCCGAGTCGCAGGAACGCATGATGGCCGTGGTCACCCCGGAGAACATCGCCGCGTTCGAGGCCGTCATGGACAAGTGGGCCGTGGAGTACTCCTGGCTCGGCGAGGTCACCGACACCGGCCGCCTGATCATCACGTGGGAAGGCGACGTGATCGTCGACGTCGACCCGCGCACCGTGGCCCACGACGGTCCGGTCTACGACCGCCCGTACGCCCGCCCCGAATGGCAGGACGCAGTCCAGGCCGACTCCTTCACCGGCTCCGTGCAGGACACCGGCCGCCCCTCCGCCCCCGCGGACCTGGCCGCAGCCATCACCGAGCTCGTCGCGTCGCCGAACATGTGCGACAAGTCCTGGATCACCAAGCAGTACGACCGCTACGTCGGCGGCAACACCGCCATGGCGTTCCCGGACGACGCCGGTGTGGTCCGGGTGGACGAGGAAACCGGCTTGGGCGTGGCCCTGGCCACGGACGCCAACGGCCGCTACACCTACCTCGACCCGTACCACGGCGCGCAGCTCGCGCTGGCCGAGGCCTACCGCAACGTCGCCACCTCCGGCGCCGTGCCGATGGCCGTCAGCGACTGCTTGAACTTCGGCTCCCCCGAGGATGCGGACGTCATGTGGCAGCTGGCCGAAGCCATCCGGGGCCTGTCCGACGCCTGCATGGTGCTGGGCATCCCGGTCACCGGCGGCAACGTCTCGCTGTACAACCAGACCGGGACCACTCCCATCCACCCCTCCCCGGTGGTGGCTGTGCTGGGCAAGTTCGACGACGTCGCCCGCCGCACGCCGTCGGGCTGGAAGGAAGACGGCCAGGCCATCTACCTCCTGGGCACGACGGCGGCGGAGCTGGATGGTTCGGAATGGTCCAACATGCGCGGACACCTCGGCGGCCTGCCGCCCAAGGTTGACCTCGAAGCCGAGCGCGAACTGGGGCAGATCCTGATCAACGCCTCCCGCGACGGCATGGTGGACTCCGCGCACGACCTCTCCGAAGGCGGCCTCGCCGCGGCCCTCGTGGAGTCGTCCCTGCGCTACGGCGTGGGTGCCCGGATCGCGTTGCAGGACGTCCTGGACCGCGACGGTGTGGACCTCTTCACGGCGCTGTTCTCCGAGACCCAGGGCCGCGCCGTCGTCGCGGTGCCCCGTTCGGAGGAAATCCGCTTCACGGACATGTGCACCGCCCGCGGCTTCGCGCACATCCGGATCGGCGTGGTGGACGCTGAGGGCGGCACGCTGGAGATCAACGGCGTCGAGACCATGAACCTCGATGCCCTCCGCGAAGCCCACGAGGCGACTCTGCCGAAGTACTTCGGCTAGGGCTTCCATCGGTTGCTCCGTAGCTGCCCTTTTGAACCCTCAAAACGGCAGTTGCGGAGCAATCGTTCGTTAACGGCCGGGCCGCCAGCCCGCCTGCACGAGCGCGGCGCGGATCTTGGCCAGCGCGGCCCGGGCGTCATCGTGCATGTGCCGCTTGGAAATACGGACCTCGGTCCAACCCAGTGCCGTGTACTTTTCCGAACGGGCGATGTCCCTGACTATCTGGCCCTCGTCTCCGTGTTGTTCGCCCTCGTACTCGACGCCGATCCTGTACCTGCGCTAGGACCTCTGCAGATCCTGGAGGCTGCAGAGCGGCACATCCCTGCCCTCGAACTCAGGCCGAGGCACCCGGACGCAGCTGTCGCCGGCCACCACTAGTTCGTCCACAGTCAGTATTTCGGCCAGGTCCAGCCAGGTTCGCTCCGGGGTGGTGATGGGAATCCCGTCCAGCAACGTGACCTCGTCGTCGTAGAGCTTCATCCGGTGAACCTGGACATGTGGTCGGTTGAGATGGGCCGCGCCCTCGGGCCTGATCACGTGGTACATCGGCAGAGCCCCCTTCTGTTGCCGCACCGGAAGCGAACCAAGCTCCGCCGCGGTGAAGTGCGACGCGGCGCATCGCTCATTGACCTCAATGAAAGGCCGCACCCTGACACTCAAAGGGAGCCCCGGCGTCGGGCTTTGCACACGGATTCCCCTGCCGAGAGTTTTCACGGAACGGTGCCGCAGCCGCTTCAGCGACACTCCTGCATGTGCGGCCTCCACAACAGTGAAGGGACGGCCCTCGAATTCCTGCGGGAGTGGGCGCGCGGTCTTCATGGCTTCGTGAGAGCAGATCGGCGCGCCGCCCGCAGAAGTTATCCACAATACCCATCGGTTGCTCCGTAACTGCCCTTTTGAGCCCTCAAAACGGCAGCTACGGAGCAATCGACAGGGGGTGAAGGGTAAGAGAGCACCCGGTGAGGGGATGGGGGTGTTTAGTCGTCGCTGCGGAGCTCCCGCTGCCGGGCGCTGAGGAGTTCGAGCTCAGGCAGGGCAGCGACGAAGCGTTCGACGGCGGTGAGCACCTCCACGAGATGCGCCCGGTCTGCCGCCACGAGGGCGGCGCCCAGCTGCGTGCGCCGGTACTGCTCGTGGTCCCCGACCTCGGCCACGGAGACATCGAAGCGGCGCTTGAGCTCAGCCAGCAGCGGCCGCACCACGGAGCGCTTCTCCTTGAGGCTGTGAACGTCGCCCAGAAGGATGTCGAACTCGATCCACCCGATCCACATGCCCTTAGCCTATCGATTGCTCCGCAGACGCCCTTTTGAGGGCTCAAAAGGGCCGGGGCCCACGCCGGCAGGGTTCCCTGGCCGAGCTTGCGAGGCGAGGGAACCGGTGGGGAGCAATCGACGGGGTGAGCGGGGTTAGATGGTGAGTTCGCCCATGCGGTCCCAGCCCTCGCCGTCGAGCTGGCGGCTGATGATCTGCGGCGTCTCGGCCAGCGCCTGCGGCATGTCTTCCATGGCCTTCTTGAAGTGTGCGCTGTTGACGTGGTCACCGGCTGCGTCGTCCTTGAAGGCCTCCACGAGCACGAACTCGTTGGGGTCCTCCACGCTGCGCGACCAGTCGAACCACAGGTTGCCGGGTTCCTGGCGCGTGGCCCGGGTGAAGTCCTCCACCAGGCCCAGCCACTGATCGGACCAGTCCGGTTTTACCTTGAACTTGACGACAATGAAGATCACGGGGCGTTGCCTTTCGTTGGGTGCGGTCGGTCAGTCGATTGTTTCACCGGGCACTGCAGCGGCCGGCGCATCAGCCCGCGAAGCGGCCGGCGCAGCAGCCGGCGCATCAGCCGGAGCGGCGGCCGGTCCGGCAGGCGCGGATGCGGCGCCGGCACTGGCCGAGAGCGAGTGCTCGCACTCGGCGATCGCCTCCCGGGCCCACTCCTGCTGCCGGGGCGTGCCGACGCGTTCCGCCCACTGCTCGGCGAGCTGGAACTCCACCAGCGCCTCGGTGAAACGCCCGGCCTCATGCAGCGTCCAGCCGAGGTTGTTGTGCAGCGAGACCATCCAGCGCTTGGTCCGCGGATCATGGACCGTGGAGGCGTACTCCAGGGCGCTCCGCGTCCACGAGGCGGCGTGGGCGGAGTCGGCGATCGCCAGCATGTGCAGCGCATCAACGGCAAGGAATTCCTCGCTGAGGTGGTCGGCCAGTTCCGCGGCCTGCTCAAAGAGGGGCACGGCCATCGCCGGATGGCCGCTGGAATTCAGCAGGCGGCCGCGTTCCAGCAGCACCCGGACGGCGACGGTGGGCTCGTCGGCATCGATTGAATCCAGCAGGGCATCGGCTTCCTCGTAGCGGCCCTGCAGTCCGATGGCCCGCCCCAGCTGGGTGGCGAGCTCGGCCTGTTCGTCGGCGTCGTAGTTTTCATCTGCCGCTGCGGCCCGGAAGCGGGTTTCGGATCCGGCGGGGTCCTCGAAGTTCCACAGTTGGTCAAGGGTTTTCTGTTCCAGCATGTACGTTCTCCTGATCAGCTTTCACCTGCGGCGAGTTGACGTGCCCCTTCAATGTATCGGGAAGTGACGTGCCGCTGCGCCGCCCGGGCCACGAGGCCGCCGGCGGTGTAGAACCAGTTGGAGTGCCGGCTGAAGGCCGTGATGCTCAGGAAGACCCGCCCCGCGGCATCGATCGCCACTTCAAACGCCTCTTCGCCGCGCTCCGGATGGCCCGGCAGGGTGCCGTATCCGAAGCCTGCGCTTTGCGGCCCGGCGCCGGGCACCGGCTGGTGCACCCACACCACCTCGCAGGGCGCGTTGATCCGGAAGGGCCCGACGCCGAATCCGCTCACCACCCGCGCCCCGGGCACGACGGCGTCGGAGTCGGTGCGGACGCGCAGCCCGGAGCGCTTCTGGAGCTCCCAGGCAAGGATTCCCTGCGCCACCCGCCGATACGTGTCCGGCCCGTCGCCGAGGTAGGCCCGGGACACCAGGCACGGGAATCCTTCCGGTGCGTGGCCGTGCTCGGTGGAGCCAATGCCCGGATAGTTCAGTGTTCCCCGCGCGATGCGGCCGGCGGGGTTGCCGCTCATGCCTGCCCGCCCCGGGCGAGCCCTGCCCAGCCCAGCTGCTCCCGCTGCTTTTGGCTGAGTGAGGCCACCACGAGGTCGTAGGAGTCCTCCACCATGTCCTTGATCATGTCATCGGGCAGGGAGCCGTCCAGCCGGACCCCGTTCCAGTGCCTTTTGTTCATGTGCCAGGCGCCGGTGATTTCCGGATGGATGGCGCGCAGCTGTTCGGCCAGGGCCGGATCGCATTTCAGGCTCACGGACCAGTTTTCCGGGTCCATGGCGGAAGCCGCGAACATCTTGGCGTCCTGCCGCGCGCCGCCCGCGACGGCGGCCCGCACTTTGAAGACGGAGGTCTCCGGGCCGAAGGGAAAGTCCTCAAAGGCGCCGGGGAAGCTCAGGCAGATCCCGCGGAGGGTGGCAACGTCCATGGCACGAGCCTATCCGGCTACGGCCTGAGCTCGCCCTGGCCTGCCCGGCAGTCCGGGCGTCGCCGATGCTGTGCAGCCCTTCCGGGGTGGTGCCGTTGACTTCGTAGTCGCCCACGGTGCGGGCCCGCAAAATCTGTTAATCCGTGATCCTTGGGCCGCTAGATGCCCACCCGCCACCCTTCGCGGGCGGGGCACTCGTTCACCACGACGTCCAGCCCGGCGGCCTTGGCGCGGTCCGTTGCGGCGTCGTCGAAGACGCCCAGTTGCAGCCAGACGGCCTTGGCGCCGATGGCGATGGCCTCGTCGATGACGGCCCCCACTTTATGGGAGTTGACGAAGCAGTCCACGACGTCGATCGGATGCTTTCCCGCCGGGATGTCCGCCAGGGAGCGGTATCCCTTCTCCCCGTGGACGTCGTCGCCGGGGAGGTTGACCGGAATGATTTCCATGCCCATTTTGTCCCGGATGTACAGGGAGACTTCGTATGCGGAGCGCCATTCATTGGTGGTGAGGCCGACCACCGCCCATGTGCCTTTGGTTCGCATGAGGCGGTCAATGACTGCCGGATCGTTAACGTAGGCCATGCATCCACCTTACTCCTGCAACCATTCCGGACAATGATCGAATAAATGACTGATTCCACGGCCTGCACCGATGCGGTGAACGAATATTACAGCGCTGGTGGAGCGGATTTTGTGAAATCCTGCATTTGACGTTCTAGTAGGTAGGGACCATCCCGAGCGGCCAAGAGACCTGGATCGATGAAGCCGCAGCAACCCCGGGTGACGTGGGACGACCATTCCCACGCCACTGTTCCTCACCATTCGGTCGACCCGCTCTTTCGATGGAGCTGGAGGAACCCAGGGTGCTACTGCCAGGACCGATGGAGTGCCAAAAATGACCCCTGAGAATTCTTCCGCCTTGCCCACGATTGTCCGGACTGCGTCCGAGGCAACCCCACAAACCTCTTCGGACGCGACGGCGATCGAAGCAGGGCTGCGTGACGCGCCCGGCTCCTCTCGCGGCTCGTCGGGATGGTCCCTGACCGAGCCCACGGACGGCGCAGTGCACGGCGTCCCCACCGACGGACCGGCGCGTCACCGCAGCACCACCCCCCGCCACAGCGGCACAGCCACCGCAGGAACCGTCCAGGCAGAGACGGTTGCGTTCTGGGAAGAACAGGCCCTCCGCCTCGACTGGGCGGACGCTCCCGGCGGCCCGACCGCCGGCAGCCCCGCATACAACGGCAAGCCCTGGCACGACGCGCACCGGCGCGTCCCGGCCGACGTCGAGGCCGGCATCGGCCCGCAGATCACCTGGTTCGAGGGCGGCAGGCTCAATGTCGCCTACAACTGCGTCGACCGCCATGTAGCGGCGGGGCGCGGGGACAAGGTGGCCCTGCACTTCGAGGGCGAGCCCGGCGACCGCCGTGCCGTCACTTACGCCGAACTCCAGCGCGAGGTGTCCAAAGCCGCCAACGCCCTCCTGGACCTGGGCATCACCAAGGGCGACCGCGTGGTCATCTACCTCCCGGTTATCCCCGAAACCGTGATCATCACCCTCGCCGTGGCCCGCATCGGCGCCGTCCACTCCCTGGTTTTCGGCGGCTTCTCCGCCGAGGCCCTGAAGTTCCGGGTGGAGGACACCGGCGCCAAGCTCCTGGTCACCACCGACGGACAGTTCCGCCGCGGCACCGCCGTGCCGGTCAAGGACAACGCGGACGCCGCCGTCTCCGGCGAGAACGCGATCGAGCACGTCCTGGTGGTCAACAGGACCACCCCGGCCGAGGACCTCGGCACCGTCCCGATGACCGCGGGCCGCGATCTCTGGTGGCACGACGCCGTCGGGATCGCCTCCGACGTCCACGAAGCCGAAGCGTTCGACGCCGAGACGCCGCTGTTCATCATGTACACCTCCGGCACCACCGGTAAGCCCAAGGGCCTGGTCCACACCTCCGGCGGCTACCTCACGCAGGCGTCCTGGAGCTTCGAGCACCTGTTCAGCAACCCCGACCCCGCGCTCCGGGACAAGGACGTGCACTGGTGCACGGCCGATCTCGCCTGGGTCACCGCGCACACCTACGAGCTCTACGGCCCGCTCTCCAACGGCGCCACGCAGGTCATCTTCGAGGGCACGCCGAACACCCCGCACCCGGGCCGGCACTTCGAAATCATCGAACGCTACGGGGTCACGCAGTACTACACGGCGCCCACCCTGGTCCGATCCCTCATGGGCTGGTTCCCCGACGGCGTCCCGGACACGTACGACTTCTCCTCCATCCGCCTCCTCGGCACTGTGGGCGAGGCCATCAACCCGGAGGCCTGGCGCTGGTTCCGGGCTAACATCGGCTCTGGCACCGCCCCGGTGGTGGACACCTGGTGGCAGTCCGAAACCGGCGCCACCATCCTCTCCCCCGCCCCGACGGACACCGCGTTCAAGCCCGGCTGCGCCGCCCGCCCGCTGCCCGGCGTCAGCACCCGCATCGTGGACGAGGCCGGCAATACGGTTCCGCCGGGTGTCCAGGGCTTCATCGTGGTGGACTCCCCCGGCCCCGCGATCGCCCGCACGGTCTGGGGCAACCCGCGGCGCTACTTCGATTCCTACTGGCGCCAGTACGCCGAACAGGGCTGGTTCCTCGCCGGTGACGGCGCGAAGTATGACGACGACGGCGACATCTGGATCCTCGGGAGGGTGGACGACACGCTCAATGTCTCCGGACACCTGCTCTCCACGATCGAGATCGAATCGGCGCTCGTCTCCCACCCGGATGTGGTGGAGGCCGGGGTCTGCCCGGTCGCGGACGCCACGACAGGCCACGCGATCGTCGCATTCGTGGTGCTGAAAAATTCGGCGGACACCCCTGATATCCACGGCGCTCTCAAGGCCCACGTCGCCAAGCAGATCGGCCCCATCGCGAAACCGCGCGACGTCGTCGTCGTTCCCGATGTGCCCAAGACGCGCAGCGGCAAGATCATGCGCCGGCTGCTGACCCAGTTGTTCGAAGGAACCACGCTCGGGGACACCACGTCGCTCCAGAACGAACCATCCATCGCGGGCATCCAGAATGTGCTGCGCACCCGAAATGCCCCGGAAGTAAAGGACCTTTCATGACTGAAATCAGCAACGTCGCCCGGCTTTCCGAACCGCTCAAGTTCGCCTACTGGGTTCCCAACGTCTCCGGCGGCCTGGTGGTTTCCACCATCGAGCAGCGCACCTCCTGGGACTTCGACTACAACAAGAAGCTGGCCCGGATCGCGGAAAACTCCGGCTTCGAATACGCCCTGACCCAGACCCGCTACGCCGCCTCCTACGGCGCGGACAAGCAGCACGAGGCCACCTCGTTCAGCCTGGCGCTCTTGGCCGCCACCGAGCGCCTCAAGGTGATTTCCGCCGTCCACCCGGGCATGTGGCACCCCGGCGTCCTGGCGAAGTTCATCATCACCGCTGACCACATCTCCAACGGCCGCGCCGCTGTGAACATCGTCTCCGGCTGGCTCAAGGCGGAGTTTGAGAACTTCGGCCTCGAATGGCTCGAGCACGACGAGCGCTATGTCCGCACCGAGGAATTCATCAAGGTCCTCCGCGGGCTCTGGACCGAGCAGGAATACAGCCAGTCCGGCAAGTACTACAACATCTCCGACTTCACCCTGAGCCCGGCCCCGGTGGACGTGCCGGGCCGGGCCCACCCGGAGATTTTCTTCGGCGGAAACTCCACGGCCGCGCAGGCCACCGCCGGCCGCGTGGCCGACTGGTACTTCTCCAACGGCAAGGACCTCGAAGGGTTCAAGGACAACATCGCCGGGGTTGTCGCCGCGGCAGGAGGAAACGGACGCGAGGGTTCACTGCCCGCCCCCAGGTTCGGCCTCAACGGCTTCGTCATCGCCCGCGACTCGGAGAAGGAAGCCCGCGACACCCTCCGCGAGATCGTCGAAAAGGCGCATAAGCCCGCCGTCGAGGGTTTCCGCGCCGCCGTACAGGAAGCCGGAGCCTCCACCAAGGACGGCAAGGGCATGTGGGCCGACTCGAGCTTCGAGGACCTGGTCCAGTACAACGACGGCTTCAAGACCCAGCTGATCGGCACCCCGGAGCAGATCGCCGAGCGGATCGTTGAATACAAGAAGATCGGCGTGAACCTGTTCCTCACCGGATACCTGCACTTCCAGGAGGAAGTCGCCGCGTTCGGCCAGGACGTCCTGCCGATCGTCCGCGAACTCGAGGCGGACCTGGCCCGCAAGAACGGTACCGAGCTGGACCTGTCCCAGACCCCGGTGGCAAACGTTGAGGTGGCCGCCTGATGGCTGACCGCAAGTTCGGTTTCCGCACCCGCGCGCTGCACGCCGGCGGCACCCCCGACGCCGAGCACGGCGCGCGTGCCGTGCCGATCTACCAGACGACGTCGTTCGTGTTCAAGGACACCCAGGACGCCGCGAACCTGTTCGCGCTGCAGAAGTACGGCAACATCTATTCCCGGATCGGCAACCCCACCGTGGCCGCGTTCGAGGAGCGCATCGCGTCCCTGGAGGGCGGCATCGGCGCCGTGGCCACGTCCTCGGGCATGGCCGCGGAGTTCATCACCTTCGCCGCGCTGACCCAGGCCGGGGACCACATCGTCGCCGCCTCCCAGCTCTACGGCGGCACGGTCACCCAGCTCGACGTCACGCTGCGCCGTTTCGGCGTGGACACCACGTTCGTCGCGGGCACCGACCCGGTGGACTACGCCGCCGCAGTCCGGGAAAACACTAAAGCGATCTTCGTCGAGGTGGTGGCCAACCCGTCCTCGGAGGTCCAGGACCTGGCGGGACTCGCCAAAGTCGCGCACGACGCCGGCATCCCCCTTGTCGTCGACGCCACCTTGAGCACGCCGTACCTTGTGCGCCCAATCGAACACGGTGCAGACATCGTGATCCACTCCGCCACGAAATTCCTCGGCGGCCACGGCACCACCCTGGGCGGGGTGATCGTGGAGAGCGGCCGCTTCGACTGGGGCAACGGCAAGTTCCCCACCATGACCGAGCCCGTGGCCTCCTACGGGAACGTGTCCTGGTGGGGGAACTTCGGCGAATACGGCTTCCTGACCAAGCTGCGTTGCGAGCAGCTGCGTGACATCGGCCCGGCGCTCTCGCCGCAGTCGGCCTTCCAGCTGCTGCAGGGCGTCGAAACGCTCCCCCAGCGGCTGGACGAGCACCTGAAGAACGCGCAGGCCGTCGCCGAATGGCTGGAAGCGGACGAGCGCGTGGCCTACGTGAACTTCTCCGGACTGCCCTCGCACCCGCATTACGAGCGGGCGCAGAAGTACCTGCCGCTGGGCCCCGGATCGGTGTTCTCCTTCGGCGTGAAGGGCGGCCGTGCCGCGGGCCAGAAGTTCATCGAAGCCCTGCAGCTGGCCTCACACCTGGCCAACGTAGGCGATTCCCGGACCCTGGTGATCCACCCCGGCTCCACCACCCACCAGCAGCTCAGCCCCGAGCAGCTGGAGTCCGCCGGCGTCCCCGAGGACCTGGTCCGCATCTCCGTGGGCCTCGAGGACATCGACGACATCCTCTGGGACCTGGACCAGGCGCTGGACGCGGCCAACCTGGAAGCCGTCGAAACCGACCTGGAGGCCGACGCGGAAGCCTTGTCAGCCGGCCCGGATGAAGCAGCCGCCTGCACGATCGGAGCACGCTCATGAGCACGGAAGAGACCAGGACCTGGGCCGGCCCCTCGGCGCCGGAGCGGCTGAACCTGCTGCGGCGGGCGAAATCGATCGCGATTGTGGGCGCCTCGGACAAGCCGTCGCGCGCGAGCTACTTCGTAGCCACCTACCTGCAGTCCTCAACGCGGTACAAGGTCTATTTCGTGAATCCCGTGGTGAAGGAAATCCTGGGCCAGCCGACGTATGCGTCCCTGGCGGACCTGCCCGAAACCCCGGACATCGTGGACGTGTTCCGCAAGCACGATGACCTGCCAGGTGTCCTGGACGAGGCCATCGCGGCCGGCGCCAAGACGCTGTGGCTGCAATTGGGCTCGTGGCATGAGGACGTTGCCAAGGAGGCCGAAGCCGCCGGACTCGACGTCGTGATGGACCGCTGCGTGAAGATTGAGCATGCCCGTTTCCACGGCGGCCTGCACCTGGCCGGCTTCGACACCGGCGTCATCTCCTCCAAGCGGCAGGTCCTGGCCTAACAACAGTTGGCCGACAGCCACAGAGGCAACCAACCCGCCGTTGCGCTATCACTTAGGGTCGTTCCCAGCGCTGGGAACGACCCTAAGTGATAGCGTCGGCAGCCCCGGCGCGCTGGGCCTTTGGCCGGGTGTCGGCAGAATGCCACCGCGGCCGACGGCGGGCGGCGCGGCCGGGGGCGTGTGGCCGGCTGCCGCGGAGCCCGGCTGGCTTGAGCTGCTTGGCGATGATGTCCCCGTAGGCGCGGCGCCGGGCGCCACGTCACGGTACGTTGGGCCTGGCGCGGGAAGGACCGGGACCGATGACGGCGACGGCCGGACGGGTTCCGGGGCTGGAGTGGCGTGACCCGCGGGTTGGAAGATGACGCCGACGGTCTGGCTGACGCTGTGCCGGAAATCCTCGCTGGATGCCGCCACGGCTCCGGCTCCCAGGCTCATCGCACCGATCACGGCGCCGCCCACGATTGCCAGCCGGCGCTTCCGGCCGCGGCGCTCGGCGAGGCTGGTGACACCTGCCGGCAGCACTTCGTTGGCTTCAGGGTCGGAATCCGTCGCGGAAACGACAGTGGGCAGCGCCTTCGTCGCAGACACGACAGCGGGCAGCGCCGTCGTCGCGGCTGAGTCAGGGGCGGCGGGGGCGGCTGCGCCGGCGGCGAGCAGGGCCGCGAGATCGGCGCGGAGGGCGGGAGCCTCATCCGGGACCACGGCGCGGAGCTCTTCCAGCGCGCTCCGGAGCTCGGCCGCGGATTCGAGGCCGGAGTCGCTCAGCATCGCCTGGATGCTGCCATCCTCCTGGGGATCGCGGGTGCCGGTCATGATGCTGCGTGGTCCTTTTCGGTTACGAGTTCGCGCAGGGCACTGAGCCCGCGGCGCTGAAGCTGCTTGATGGCACCAGGGGTCTTGTCCATGATGCCGGCCACCTGTTCGATGGAGAGGTCCGCGACGATGCGCAGGACCAGCACTTCCCGTTGCTCCTCATTGAGCCTCGCGAGAGTGGCAGAGATGCCGCCCAGGGATCCGAGCGCCTCGTCCTCGGCGGATGCCGAATAACGCGCGTCGTTCAGGGGGTCGTATTCGGCCAGATGCGGCGTGCGCTCCGCGCGCCGCCGGTAGTCGACCAGCCGCGCATGGGCCACCGAGAAAATAAATGTCCGCAGACCCGCGTGGCCGCCGCTGACGCCGGCCAGTTTCGGCAGGACGTCTACGAACACGTCTTGGGTCAGGGCCTCGGCGTCGTCCACGCCCCGGGCCCGGAAATAGCCCAGGACGGCTGGGGAAATAGCCACGTAGACCGCACTGAACCCTGATGGGTCACCAGCTAAAGCGGCTGACAAGTCGTCGTCGCTTAGCTGCTGTGCCAAGAGGCTGTCCTTCCGTTACTACTGGGGTGCGGCCCCCCGCAAGTCTAGCGGCCGCACCCCCGAGCCCTTCAAAATCAGGGCTCCTTCCTTCCTTGCGGACCCGTGCCGGGTCCAGGCTGAACAGCCGGAATTACTGGTCGTGCTGGGGCAGATCGACGGACGGCTTGGCCGGGACGGCCGGGGTCGCCGGAACGGCCGTGGTTGCCGGCACGCCGTTGGCGCCCGGGACCGCGGGGACGGCCGGGGTGGCCGGAACTGCAGCCTTGACGTTGGCCTTGGCGCGTGCCTCGCCGGCAGCACCCTTGACGCTGGCATCGCCCTTGACGGTGGCGCCGTCCTGGTCTGCGTCGACGGAGCCTTCGCCGGCACCCTTGGTACCGTCGACGTCGGCGTCGCCCTTGGCGGAGCCGTCGCCCTTGGTGACGTCGTCAGTGGACGGCGCAGCCGGAACGGCGGGCACGGCCGGAACAGCGGGCTTGGCCGGGAGCTTGGGAGTGGCGGGCACAGCCGGGGTTGCCGGCGTGGCGGGCGTAGCGTGGTTCACTTCGGACTGCTGGGAGCCGGACATCTGGGCCGCGTTGGCCAGTCCGATGCCGGAGAAGCCTCCGACTGCCAGGATTGCGGCGCCGACAGCGATCTTTGTGGTCTTGCTAACACTCTTCATGACAGAAATACATCCTTTGTTTTTTGGGTGGAACGCGGGCTGAAGCCGCATGGGGGCCGTCGACAGCCCGCTCTCGCCATAGAAGGCTGGCCGGCGCCCGATGGGGGCGGGCGCCGGCAAGCGTTTACGGTAAAGGGCCGACCGGAGACCAGATGGGGGGAAGGCGCCGGTCGGCGCTTACGGTGGAAGGCCAGCCGGTGTCTGGTGGGGGGTCCGAACTCCGGCGGCGCTTACAAAGAGGTAATCGCTGGGCGAGCCCGAAAGGTTACGCACCAATCGGAAATTTCTTGATTTTCTTTTTTGAGCCCGGCTTTGCGGGCTTAACGACGACGGCGGCGGGCCCCCCTTGCAAGGGAACCCGCCGCCGTCGTGCGCCGCTACCGCCCACCCGTTGCCCTATCACTTAGGGCTGTTCTGAAGCACTCAGAACAGCTGTGGAGTCTCATGACTTAATGGACGTTTCTGTCTCAAGAGATCGTGGACAGTGTGTCTCAGGACATCGTGGACACCCGGACCGGTTTTGCTCGGAACATGAGCAGAATGCAGCCCGATATCAAGATCCGGCACTTGGTGGCGACATGGCCTGAGGACGCTGAGAGGGGTGCGGTCACACAGTTCTGCCGGCGTCACAAGGTGTCCCGGGCCTGGTTTTACAAGATCCGGGCCGCGGCTGCGGCGGTGGGGCCGATCAAAGCCATGGAAACGGCCTCGACCAGGCCGGTGACCAGCCCGGCCCAGATCGATGCCTCGTTGGCGCAGCTGGCTCTTGCCACCAGGGAGTCCCTCAAGAGCCTCGGCTATGACCACGGACCGCTGAGCGTCGCGGCCAGACTGCGACGCCAAGGGGTCCAACCGCCATCACGTGCCACCCTGGCCCGGATCTTCACCCGGGCCGGGGTCGTGGTCCCGGAACCGAGGAAGAAACCGCGCAGCGCCTACCAAAGATTCGTCTATCCGGAACCCAACGGATGCTGGCAGATCGACTCCACGCAGTGGCTGCTGGCCGGCGGAACCAAGGTGGCCATTTTCCAGCTCATCGATGATCATTCCCGCCTGGCACTGGCATCCCTGGTCGCCGACGCGGAGACATCCGAGGCGGCCATCCGGGTGGTGCGGATGGCTATCGATCGCCACGGAGTGCCCCAGAAGTTCCTGTCGGACAACGGGGCAGCGTTCAATCCCACACGGATGGGCCGCACCGGGGCCCTGGTGGAATACCTCAAAACCCTGGGCGTCGTGCCGATCACCGGCAAACCCTACAAGCCCACCACCCAGGGCAAGAACGAACGCTTCCACCGGACCCTGCACACCTACCTGAACCGCCATACCCACGCCGGGACCATCGCGGAACTACAGGCCCGTGTCGATGCCTTCGACACGTACTACAACACCGAGCGTGAACACCAGGCACTGCCGCCCGGCACGACCCCGGCCGAAGCCTGGAACGCCACCGCGACAGCCCTGCCGCCCGAGCCCCCTGCCCCCGAAACCCGCAAACCCACACCCCGCCAGAGCGTGCAACGAAAAGTAGGGCGTCAGGGCGAAGTCACCGTTATCGGCATGCACTTCTACATCGGCACGAACCACGCAGGAGAACAGGTCCACGTCCTCCACGACGAGGAAACCATCATGTTCTTCGACGCACGGGGAACCGAAATCACCAGCCACCCCCGCCCGCCCAAAGGAACCGTCTACATCGGACGCAACGGCCCCACCAAGCACCCGTCCACGAAGTCCTGAGACATCAACCGTCTACGAAGTCCTGAGACATGAAGTGTCCACAAGGTCATGAGACATGACACGCACTCAGAACGACCCTAAGTGAGCGCAACAGCTCTTTAGGAGCGGAAGAGCCCGCTGTAGGCATTGAGGGCGATCTGCCCGCCCAGGTGGGCATAAAGAACGTTGCTGCCGGCCGGAATCTCCCGGCTTTTCACGAGGTCGATCAGCCCGGCCAGGGACTTGCCCTCGTAGACGGGGTCGGTGATCATGGCCTCGAGCGAGGCGCCCAGGCGGATGGCTTCCAGGGTGGAATCCACCGGGATTCCGTAGAGGTCCCCGGCCCAACCCTCCATGACGTTGATTTCATCGTCGCGGAGCTCCCTGCCCACGCCGATCAGCTCGGCCGTGTTCCGGGCAATGCGCTCAACCTGGTCGTGGGTCTTCGCCAGGGTGGCCGAGGCATCGATGCCGATCACGCGGCGCGGTTTGTCCTGGCCGGCAAAACCGGCGATCATTCCGGCGTGGGTGGACCCGGTGACGGTGCAGACCACGATCGTGTCGAAGAAGATGCCAAGTTCCCGCTCCTGCTCTTGCACCTCGTAGGCCCAGTTGGCGAAGCCCAGGCCGCCGAGCCGGTGGTCGGACCCGCCCGCGGGGATCGCGTACGGCTTCCCGCCGGCGGCCTTGACCTCCTCGATCGCGTTCTCCCAGCTGCTGCGGATGCCGATGTCAAAGCCCGCGCTGTCCAGCCGGACATCGGCACCCATGATGCGCGAGAGCAGGATGTTGCCCACACGGTCGGACAGCGGGTCCGGCCAGTCGACCCAGTTTTCCTGGACCAAGCGGGCCTTGAGGCCGAGTTTCGCCGCCACCGCGGCGACCTGGCGGGTGTGGTTGGACTGGTAGCCACCAATGGAGACCAGCGTGTCCGCGCCCTGCGCCAGGGCCTCCGGGACGAAGTACTCCAACTTGCGGGTCTTGTTGCCGCCAAACGCGAGACCACTGTTGACGTCCTCCCGTTTCGCCCAGATCTGCGCTCCGCCCAGGTGCGCGCTGAGCCGCGGCAGCGGGTGGACGGGGCTCGGTCCAAACATCAGGGGGTAGCGCTCAAAATCGGTGATGGCCATCGACAGTCCTTCGCTCGCGGTGGGAACGGCTTTCTAAACGTGCAGAATGCAATATATTGCATTCTCCGACATCGGCTCCGGAAGGACAAGAGCGATATACGATATGTTGCATGCCCGTACCCCCGCTCTCCGGAGTCCATAAGCGGCCGCTGCTGCGGGACAACGTCTTTGACTCGATCCGGAACGCGATTGTGGACGGCACCTTCGAGCCCGGCGAACGGCTGAAAGACACAGAGCTGGAGGCCTGGCTGGGCGTGAGCCGGACACCGATCCGGGAGGCGCTGCTCCGGCTGGAACGGGCAGGCCTGGTCATCGCGTTGCCCGGCAAGGCGACCATCGTGGCCCCCTACGACCAGGCGTCCACCCTCAGCACGCAGCAGGTGGTCGCCGGGCTGCACGAGCTGGCCGCGCGCCTGGCCGTCCCGGTCCTGGCCAAGGAACACCTCGACGCGATGACCCAGGCCAACGCGCGGTTCGAACAGGCCCTACGGGACGCCGACGTGGAGTCGGCGCTCGAGGCCGATGACGATTTTCACGCCGTCTTTGTCACGGCCGGCGGCAACCTCGTGCTTAGGGAACTCCTGGAACAGACCACCCCCGTCCTGCGCCGCGTGGAGCGGATGCGCTTCGGCTCCTTTGCCGCCCGGGAATCGGTGGCGCAGCACGCCGAAATCATCCGACTCGCCCGCCTGGGTGACACCGAAGCCACCGCCAGGGCCTGCCGGGAGAATTGGCTGTCGCTGCGTTTCACGTCCGCGGAGCAGCCCGGCATAGGAACTTAACTGCGACGGCGGCGGGCCGCCCCGTCCAGGGTGGCCCGCCGCCGTCGTAAGCCCGTCAGTGGGGCGCTAGTCGTTGATGAGGTCGTTGACCACTATCGTCTGGTCGCGGTCCGGGCCGACGCCGATCGCGGAGAACCGGGTGCCGGAGAGCTTTTCCAGGGCCAGGACGTAGTTCCGGGCGTTTTCCGGCAGGTCCTCCAGGGTGCGGGCGCCCGTAATGTCCTCGGTCCAGCCGTCGAAGAACTCGAAGATCGGCTTGGCATGGTGGAACTCGGTCTGGGTCATGGGCATTTCGTCGTGCCGCACGCCGTCGACGTCGTAGGCCACGCAGACCGGGATCTGCTCGATTCCGGTGAGGACGTCCAGCTTGGTGACGAAGTAGTCCGTGAAGCCGTTGACGCGGGAGGCGTGGCGGGCCAGGACGGCGTCGTACCAGCCGCAGCGGCGGGGACGGCCGGTGTTGACACCGAATTCGCCGCCGGTCTTCTGCAGGTACATGCCCATCTCATCGAACAGTTCCGTGGGGAACGGCCCGGCTCCCACGCGGGTGGTGTAGGCCTTGATGATGCCGATGGAGCGCGAGATCCGGGTGGGGCCGATGCCCGAGCCCACGGACGCGCCGCCGGCGGTCGGGTTCGAGGACGTCACGAAGGGGTACGTGCCGTGGTCGACGTCCAGGAACGTGGCCTGGCCGCCCTCCATGAGGACCACCTTGCCCTCGTCCAGGGCGGTGTTCAGGACATAGGTGCTGTCGATGACCAGCGGGCGCAGACGCTCGGCGAAGGACAGGAAGTACTCCACGATCTCGTCCACCTCGATGTCGCGGCGGTTGTAGACCTTGACCAGCAGTTCGTTCTTCTGGCGCAGCGAGCCTTCCACCTTCTGGCGCAGGATCGAGGCGTCGAAGACGTCCTGGACGCGGATGCCCAGGCGTGCCACCTTGTCCATGTAGGCCGGGCCGATGCCGCGTCCGGTGGTGCCGATGGCGCGGCTGCCGAGGAACCGCTCGGTGACCTTGTCCAGGACCTGGTGGTAGGGCGCCACGAGGTGCGCGTTGGCGGAGACGCGCAGCTTGGAGGTGTCCGCGCCGCGGGCTTCCAGTCCGTCGATCTCCTGGAACAGGGCTTCCAGGTTCACCACGCAGCCGTTGCCGATGATCGGAATCGCGTTCGGGCTCAGGATGCCGGCCGGAAGGAGCTTGAGCTCATACTTCTCACCGCCTACGACGACGGTGTGCCCGGCGTTGTTGCCGCCGTTGGGCTTGACGACGTAGTCGACGCGGCCACCAAGCAGGTCAGTGGCCTTACCTTTGCCTTCGTCGCCCCATTGGGCTCCGACGATCACGATTGCTGGCATGGGATCCTCCCCCATTCGTTCGGGCCGAGCTCTGGTTGATGCACCAGGTGATCACCGCAGCTCAGCGCCGTTCATGAGAATGCCCCGAATCTACCGCTGTGCTCTTTACCAACGCCAGAGTTCCGGGGCTCTTACCACCCAAGTTTAGCCGAAATTGGTGGCCGATATCGTTTTTGGTCCTTGTGTGGACGCGGCGGCTAGCCCGCGGTGAACGCCAAGGCGGCTTCCGCGAGCGATGGCCACGCCCCCGCCGACGCCGCCGGCACTTCCACCCAGTCCTTGAAGGGCCGGCCCATGCCAGAGGGATCGAAGAGCCGCGCGCCCGGGAGTTCGAGGGCGCCGGTGTGATCCGGCGAATCCCTGCCCAGCTTGAAGGCCATCGCGTCTCCGTTGAGGCAGGCCATGGCCTTCTTGTTGACCATCAGGGCCCGGGCGCCAAAGGTCTGGCCCAGGGCTGCTCCCGCGCCGGCCAGGTCTGCGGCCACGCCTTCGAAGGCGTCGACGGCGGCAGCGGAGGATTCGGTCTTCTTCATAGCTGCATCATCCACCCAGGTCGCGGCCGCCACATAGCGGGCATGACTTGCGGGCGCCACTTGCAAGAGCAGCCAGTGTGGAATTGAGTGGGAGTAACCATCCCGAGCGGCCGAGGGACCTGGACCGTTGACGCCGGAGCAACCCTGCCGGACACGGCCCGCTTCGCCGCGGCAGCCGTGGCCGGCAACGGTGCTACCGCCAGGACCGATGGAAAGGAAAGAGCGCCATGTCCCAGAACGCCATCTCCCCGAGCACTGTTACCCGGAGCACCGTTACCCGGAGCACCGTTTCCCCGAACGCCGACCACATCCGCGTCACCCATGCCGGCTCGTTGCCCCGCACCACCGAGCTGATCGCGGCGAACGAGGCCAAGGAGACCGACGGCATCTCGCCCGAATTCCTGGACCTTCTCGAAACTTCGGTGGTGGATGTCGTGCAGCGCCAGAAGGATCTGGGGATCGACATCCCCAACGACGGCGAGTACGGGCATACGATGTCCAGCTCCGTGGACTACGGAGCCTGGTGGAACTACTCCTTCTCCCGGCTCGGCGGCCTGGAACCGACCGACGTGGACCGCTGGGCCGACGCCAAGGTGCACCGTTCCTCGCCGGGCCACATCGTCCTGACCTCCTTCCCCGACCGCCGGGACCGGCAGAAGTTCGATGAAGCGTACAACGACCCCTCCTCCGGGATCCTGGCCCACCGCAAGTCCGTCACCCAGCCGAAGATCGCGGGACCGCTGACGTACACGGGCCAGGCGCTCGTGGCCTCCGACATCGCCAACCTGAAGACCGGCCTGGCCGCGGCAGGCCTCGCCAAGGGGTTCGTCGCCTCCCTCTCCCCCGGGTCGTGCGCCCGCGTGGCCAACGAGTACTACCGGAGCGACGAGGAACTCCTGTACGCCTGCGCCGACGCCATGCGGGAGGAGTACAAAGCCATCATCGACGCCGGCCTGACGGTCCAGCTCGACGACCCGTCCCTGGCCGAGAGCTGGGACCAGATCAACCCCGAACCGAGCCTGGCGGACTACCTGAAGTTCATCCAGCTCCGGGTCGAGGCAACGAACTGGGCCCTGCGCGACCTCCCGCAGGAGCAGATCCGGCTGCATGTCTGCTGGGGCTCCTGGCACGGTCCCCACACCACGGACATCCCGTTCGCGGACATCGTCGGCTCGGTCCTGCAGATCAATGCCGGCAGCTACTCCTTCGAGGCCGCCAACGTCCGGCACGAGCACGAGTGGCGGGTCTGGGAAGACACGACGCTTCCCGAGGGGAAGGCAATCGTCCCCGGCGTCGTTTCGCACGCCACCAACGTCGTGGAACACCCGGACCTCGTGGCCGACCGGATCGTGCGCTTCGCGGACCTCGTGGGGCGGGAAAATGTGATTGCCTCCACAGATTGCGGGCTGGGCGGCCGGGTGCACCCGCAAATCGCCTACGCCAAGCTGGAGTCCCTAGGGGAGGGGGCCCGCCGCGCCACCAAGCGGCTCTGGTAGCACCACCGGACGGCAGGCCGGACCCGGCGCTGCATTTCGCGGGGCTTGATAGACTGAT
Organism: Arthrobacter sp. 10N43; assembly: GCF_056394525.1. Classification (NCBI taxonomy): domain Bacteria; kingdom Bacillati; phylum Actinomycetota; class Actinomycetes; order Micrococcales; family Micrococcaceae; genus Arthrobacter; species Arthrobacter sp. 10N43. The sequence continues at coordinate 273,698 of NZ_JBFTIA010000003.1, forward strand.
AAGGATCGACCAGGAATCGGTCCACACCACATTTTCAAACCACACCGTTGCTCAGCATGCCCTGAATCAGGCGTCTCCGCGGTGGTGTGGCAGCTTTGCCAATCCCGCAGGAGACCCAGCACCATATGACAGCCCTGGCCACCGAAAATTTCCGCGAAGAGCTTCTGAGCCGCCGGTACGAACCTAGCGTCGCCCCCGTCAACGAGCTCCTCGACGTCCTCCAGGCAACCAAAGCTGGCACCGCTGTCCCCTACGTGGACCCCATGCACGATGTCGACGAGTGCCGCATCATCAGCTTGTACTCGAACATCGGCACCGCGGATGCGTCAGGCTTCATCACCGCCGGCGATGACGAGGCGGCCACCCGCATGCTCGGTATCCAGTGGAAGCTGGGCCTGCGCCCCGAATTCGTCATGCCGTGGAACGTCCACCCGTGGCACGTCCCGGGCGAGCCTAACGGCAAGTTCACGCCGGACCAGATTTCGGCGGGCCTCAAGCCGCTGCTGAAGTTCCTGGCCCTCGTGCCGCGCGCCTCCGTGATCGTGGCGCACGGCACCGAGGCAAACCGCCTGGCCAACCTGCTGCTCAAGACCGAAGTGCCCATGATCTGGCGCCGCGGCCTGAAGACCTACAAGGTCCGTTCGCTCAGCGGCCGGGCGTTCGCCGGCACCCCGGCCCGCCAGGAAGAGTACCTGGCCGAAATGCGCACCGCGTACGCGGACGCCATGGCCCGCACGGGCCTGGCCAAAGCCAGCTAATCCCCACCCGGACCCTAACCTCGCAAGCTCGGCCAGGGAACCCAGCGGGCGTGGGCCCAACCACCCGCACCCGCATCTGAGCATCAACGACGGCGGGCTCCCACCTTGAGGTGGGAGCCCGCCGTCGTTGGTTCAACCCCAGATCAGCCTTCGGCTTCGATGGCCGCCTTCGCGCCGGGATCGGAATCCTTCAGGAACTTCTCGATCCGCTCCGGCTCCTCGGCCTCGCCGATCGCCGCGGACGCACGGCCCAGCGAGTAGAGCGAGCGCAGGAAGCCGCGGTTGGGTTCGTGCTCCCACGGGATCGGCCCGACGCCGCGCCAGCCGTTGCGGCGCAGCGAGTCCAGGCCGCGGTGGTAGCCCACCCGCGAGTACGCGTAGGAATCGATGGTGCGGCCTTCGTTCCACGCCTCCTCGGCCAGGATGGCCCACAGGAGCGAGGACGTGGGGTGCTTCGCCACGAGGTCCACGGCTTCCTGGCCGAGCGCGAGGTGCTGATAGATCTCAGACTCGGCAGGCAGGAGCGTGGGCTCGGGACCCATCAGGTTCTTGCGGAACTCATCGGACATGGCTAGAAGGTCTTGCCGGTGGAGCCCAGCTGCTGGGCTGCCTCGACCACGCGGGCGGCCAGGCCGGCCTCGGCGGAGGCGCCCCAGACGCGGGGGTCGTAAAGCTTCTTGTTGCCGACCTCGCCGTCGACCTTCAGCACGCCGTCGTAGTTGCGCAGCATGTGGTCCACAACCGGGCGGGTGTAGGCGTACTGGGTGTCGGTGTCGATGTTCATCTTGATGACGCCGTAGGAGACGGCGTCGGCGATCTCCTTGTCCGAGGAGCCGGAGCCGCCGTGGAACACGAGGTCGAACGGGTTGGCCTTGCCGATCTTGGCGCCCACCTGCTCCTGGATGTCCTTGAGGATCTCCGGGCGGAGCTTGACGCCGCCCGGCTTGTACACGCCGTGCACGTTGCCGAAGGTCAGCGCGGTGATGTAGCGGCCGTTTTCGCCGGAACCGAGCGCGTCGATGGTGGCCAGGGCGTCCTCGACCGTGGTGTAGAGCTTGTCGTTGATGGCGTTCTCGACGCCGTCTTCCTCGCCGCCGACGGTGCCGATCTCAACTTCGAGGATCATCTTGGCGGCCGCGGTGCGCTCGAGCAGTTCACGGGCGATCCGCAGGTTTTCCTGCAGGGTCTCGGCCGAACCGTCCCACATGTGGGAGTTGAAGAGGGGGTTGCGGCCGGCCTTGACCTCGGCCTCGGACGCTGCGAGCAGCGGAAGCACGAAGCCGTCCAGCTTGTCCTTGGGGCAGTGGTCCGTGTGCAGGGCGATGTTGACGCCGTAGTTCTTGGCCACCTCGCGGGCGAAGGCCGCGAAGCCCAGGGAGCCAGCAACCATGTCCTTGGTGGAGGCACCGGACCAGTAAGCCGCACCGCCGGTGGAAACCTGGACGATGCCGTCGGACTCGGCCTCGGCGAACCCGCGCAGGGCGGCGTTCAGGGTCTGGGAGGACGTGACATTGACAGCTGGGAAGGCGAAGCCGCCCGTCTTTGCGCGGTCGATCATCTCGGAGTAGATCTCTGGGGTTGCAATGGGCATGCTGACTCCTAAAGTGAATTTCGTCTACGGGCTGGTGATTCTGGAAGGAACCTCGTCGGCTACGAACCATCCTAGTCATTCCTGCGCCGGGGCCGTGTCTCCGGTCACTGTGCCCCTGTAACACTCGCGCCCCGCCGGTTGCGCCCTACCCCGTGAGCTCGCGGCGGCCCGGCCCGTGGCGGGCCCAGACTGCAGTTCGCGGCAGTGTGCGCGCCCGGCATTGCCGCGAACTGTCATCTCGCGCGCCAGCCCCGGCTCTCCAGCGCTGCCCGGACCTTCCGGACGGCCGCGGGATGCTCGCCGGCAAGATCCAGCCGGGACACCCGCACCTCAAGCCACCCGCAGAACGCGGCGGTGTCCGCCCGCCGGATGTCGCGCAGGTATTGGTCCTCCCCGTTATGGTGTGCGCCCTCATACTGGAGCGCGATGCGCCGCTCGGGATAGGCGGCATCGGGCCACAGCACCGGAGCGCCTGCTCCACCCCGCACAACCAGGTTCAGGACCGGCTCGGGCAGGCCGGCGTGAAGGAGCGTCAGGCGCAGCCGGGTTTCGGGCGGCGAGTCAGCCCCAACACGGATCAGTTCGACGGCGGCGCGGGCCTTGCGCACGCCCCTGCAGCCGGGATGTCGCGCCACCATGGCGCGCAATTCCTCGATGCCGCACAGGGGTTCGCGGGGCACGGGGAACTCGGGGCCGTGGGAGCACACCAGGGCATCACCCACCGCGACGAGTTCGTCCACACCCAGTACCGAGGCCAGGTCCAGCCACGTCCTGGCGGGCGAGGTGAGCCGGGCGCCGTCGAGCTCCACCGCCTAGTCCGGAAACAACGTCAGCACATGCCCCACGACGTTGACCCGGCGGGGCGCGCTCAGGCCCCGCCGTCGTGCGAGATGGATGCGCCAATCTTCCTCAAGCCGGCCCGGCAGAGGGGCCGCCCAGAGCCGCGCCGCTGATCCGAGGCTGAGCACGGACTCGTCGTCCAGCTCGGTGTAGGCCCGCAGGGCCGCGGCGCCCGAGGGTGCAGCGTCCACGGGCAACCGGATCCCGCGTGAGACCGTAACGAGGTCCCGGGCTTCGGTGCGGGTGCGGGTGACGCCGGCCTTGTCGGCGGCGCGCAGCGAGAAGGAACCGGTGGTCAGATGAATGGGAAGCGGTGCCCGGCGCATGGCCCATTGTGACCGTTTCGGCCCCGCGCCGTGAGCGTTTTCCACAGGTCGTGACCGCAGGCGCCATCGAGACTGCATTTCACGGCAATGTGAGGCGAAAACACTGCCGCGAAGTGCAGTCTCGCGGGGCGTTTCGGCGGACCCGACCCTATCCCGGGAGCTGGCCGAACACGTGGCGGCGGATCCAGGCGTGCATCGCGATCGCAGCGGCGGAGGCGGCGTTGATGGACCGGGTGGAGCCGAACTGCTCGATCGACAGGGTGTCCACGGCCGCGTCGTGGACCTCGGGGGTCAGGCCCGGGCCCTCCTGGCCGAAGACCAGGACGCAGTTCCTGGGCAGTTCGTAGGTCTCCAGCGGGACGGAGTCCGGGAAGATGTCGATTCCGATGATCGCCAGCCCCTCCCCCTGGGCCCAGGCCACGAAGTCCTCCACGGTGGGGTGGTGGCGGACGTGCTGGTACCGGTCGGTGACCATGGCCCCGCGGCGGTTCCACCGGCGTCGTCCGATGATGTGGACTTCCTTGGCCAGGAACGCGTTGGCCGTGCGGACCACGGTGCCGATGTTCATGTCGTGCTGCCAGTTCTCAATCGCGATGTGGAAACTGTGGCGCTTGGAGTCCAGGTCCGCCACGATCGCCTCGTGCTTCCAGTACCGGTATTTGTCGACGACATTGCGCCGGTCCCCGTCGGCCAGGAGGTCCGGATCCCAGTGCTCGCCCTGGGGAAGGTCGCCTTCCCAGGGGCCGACGCCGACCTCCGCCTTCGGTTCGGCCTCTGCCTCTGCCTCTGCTGCCGGCTCCGCTGATGTCGCTGGCACAGGCATTACGCCGGCGTCGCCGGGGATCTCGGGTTCAGTCACGCCTCAACATTAGACTGGGACCCAGGTAGCGGCACACTTACGGCGGAGGACACCATGGCAGATCAACGCGACGAGCAGGCGACCGACTCAGGAGAGACACGTTCCTATGCTTCGATGTACCGCAGCGGCCAGGAAATCGAGTGCTGGCTGACGGACATGGACGGCGTGCTGGTCCACGAGAACCAGCCCATCCCGGGCGCCTCGGAACTGATCCAGCGCTGGGTGGACACCTCCAAGCGGTTCCTGGTGCTGACCAACAACTCGATCTTCACGCCCCGGGACCTCGCGGCGCGGCTGAGCTCTTCCGGACTGGAAATCCCGGAGGAGAACATCTGGACTTCGGCCCTGGCCACCGCCCAGTTCCTCAAGGACCAGGTCCGCGGCTCGGAATCGGGGAACCGCGCGTACACAATCGGTGAAGCGGGGCTCACGACGGCGCTCCACGAGGCAGGCTTCATCCTCACCGACCAGAACCCCGACTTCGTGGTGCTCGGCGAGACCCGCACCTACTCGTTCGAAGCCATCACCATGGCCATCAGGCTGATCCTGGCCGGGGCGCGCTTCATCGCCACGAACCCGGACGCCACCGGCCCGTCCAAGGACGGCCCCATGCCCGCCACCGGGGCCATCGCGGCGCTCATCACCAAGGCGACGGGCCGCGAACCGTACATTGTGGGCAAGCCCAACCCGATGATGTTCCGTTCGGCGATGAACCAGATCGACGCGCACTCGGAGACCACAGCGATGATCGGTGACCGCATGGACACCGACATCATCGCCGGCATGGAAGCGGGCCTGCACACGGTGCTGGTGCTCAGCGGCATCACGCACCGGGACGACATCGCCGCGTACCCGTTCCGGCCGAACCAGATCCTGAATTCCGTGGCGGACCTCAAAAACCAGATCTAGGCAACCCCCTCAGAACGCCGTCATCTTCCCGCCGCCGCCCGGCAGCGGGAAGAGCTCGTCCTGGAGTTTTTCGATGATGGGCCGGTAGATAAACGGGCTCCAGCCCGGGCTCGCGTGCTCCGGCCTGGCTCCGTCCGTGCGCAGGTCATCCGAGACCATGTTGGCCTGGAAGGTCAGTGACCACGTATCCCGGGCGGTCTCGTAGTCCACGGTCTTGTCCCGGGGGTTGCCGATGAACGCCATCTTCGTCCCGCCGAGCTTGCCAACGAAGCGGCTGGCCTCGAAGTGGTAGATGTAGGCCGATTCGGACTGGATCAGCACGCTGGAGGGCGCGATCGGCGAGAGCTGCTCCAGGGTCTGGTCCACGATCTGGCCCCAACTGCGTTCATCCTTGTGCAGCATCCGCTCGCCGAGCTCGTAGCCGCCGCGCAGCACTGTGGGGAAGCGGAACCCGCTCTCGTAGAGCAGCACCACGCCCTCGAACCAGCTCTGGTCCAGCACGTCATGCCGGCTCGCAGGGCTGGAATCGAGCAGGATGAAAGCCACTTCCACGCCGTGCAGCTCGCGCAGCCGGGCGGCCACCTGGGTTGCCACCATGCCGCCGAAACTGTGGCCGTAGAAGTAGAGCGTGGTGAGGTTGTGGGCGCGGGCGTGCTCGATCACGGCGATGACCACCTCGTCGATGTCCAGCCCCTCGTTGGAATATCCGACGGCGGCGAGCTGGCCCCGCTTGTTCAGGGACCCGCGCAGTGCGTTCAGGATCCACTGGGCCTCTTCCCAGCTCGTCTTGTAGCCGGGGAACAGGATCCAGCTGGCGTAGGGGAAATACCGTTCGGCGACGTCATCCGGTACTTCGATGATCCGGGTGGTCCGCCGCTCGGTCTGCACGCGCCGGGTGAACAGCATGTCCGCCGCCAGCAGCGACGCGGACCCCGCGCCGATCAGGAACGTGCGCCGTGAAACGCGTTTGAGTTCGACGGCGCGGCGGAGCAGGCGGGCCTCGGCAGAACCGGGGCCTCGCGGATGGTTCGGTTCCATCTCGGCCGGCACATCTCTACCGTATCCACGCACGGGCGGGGAAGAGAAACCGGTCCAAACGGCAGTCCCACAGGGCAGCAGCCTGGGCTCCCGTTGGCTCCCTTGCCGCCCGTTAAATGGCTAGGCAGGCTCCGCCTCGCGACCGACCTCCCGGCGGCTGATCTCCATGCCGATCTCGTCATAGGTGGCCAGGAGTTCCGAACGGGCCATGTCAGTGGGGTCATCCAGCAGGCCGAACACGGAGTCGCTCGCGGCGAGGAGTTCGTCGTCGGAGTACCGGGTCAGCTGCCGCGTGCCGGAGGGGTCGACCGAGGCCAGGAACTCTCCGGACATGTCCAGGGTGGGCAGCGCGCCCGAATCATCGCCGCGCGGGGTCAGTTCCAGGGAGACGCCGCCGGGGGCGGTCATGCCGGCGGCGTCCTGGCCGGCGCTCCCGCCGTCGACCGCGTTGAGGTCGTTGCGCAAGCCCGACAGCGCCGTCGATTCCACGACGGCGGCCAGGCCGAGGTCGACGCGGATGTGCGAGTTGATTCCCATGCGGCGAACGCGCTGGATGATGTGCATCAGGGAGGGGCGGGAGGCTTGCGTGAGGCTCCCCCGGACAATGATCCGGACGACGTCGGAAACGACATCGAGTTTAACGTGGGCTTGCAGCGACTGGTCCATAGGTACTCCAAAGAAGGGTGTCTATGGCCGACGGCTCAACCGCCCCCAGCGTATCCCCGCCTGTGGCTGCGCACAAGTCATAGGCGACTTCCGGTTCAGGCTGGCTGTCGCCTGCCCGGCTCTTCGTAGTGCGTCCGGGTTGCCGTTCCGCCGACAGACTGCACCAGGGATGCGGCGATATCGCGCAGTTTGACGTTGCCGTTGCTGGACGCGTCGGTGAGGATCCGGACCGCGGTTTCCTGGTCGCAGCGGTTCTGCGCCATGACGATTCCGATGGCCATGTCGATCACGGTCCGGGATTCGAGCGTGGCCCGCAGGTTGGTGGCACTGTCCGTGTGCAGCGAGAACCGGACGGCCAGCCGCAGCGCCTGGGAGATCTCGCGGGTGTAGCCGCGGGCCCGGGCCGCTACGTCGCCGTCGAACTTGCGCGGGACATCGGAGTAGAGGTTCAGCGCCGCCTGGGCTTCGCCCTGGAGGTGGAAAGGCACCGAGAGCACCGAGCGCAGGCCGTGCGAGGCGACGGCGGCGGCGTAGTCGGGGCCCCAGCGGTCCTCCTCGAAGAGGTCCGGGACGTAGACTTCCCGTTCCTCCTTGGCCGCGGTCAGGCACGGGCCCTGGGACAGCGAGTACTGGATCTCGTCCACTTCGCGGGCGGAGTCACTGCTCCACCCGATCGTGGCGGCCTTGCGGTCCCGCAGCAGCGTAATTCCGCACAGGGCGTCGTCGCCGGAGCCCGCCACCTGGTGCGCGGAAAAACGCGCGAGTTCATTCAGGAACGCTTCGAAGTCCGCGCTGTCCAGGATCAGGTTCTGGATCTGGTCGACCGTGCCGACTGACACGTCGGCGCCCTGGCCTTCGGCGCCCAGATTCGCACCGCTGATCGGGGACTTATCGGACGGGAGCATGGCGCGTGTTCTCCAGGTGAAATGGAACGGACGGTATTCGACAAATGATAAATCACGGTCTACCCACCGTCCACCCGCGCGGGCTAAAGGCGGACCGCCTAGCTCAGGCCCAGCTCGTCCTTGCCGAAGGCGAAGAGGTACGGAACACCGGCTTCGGCTTCGATCTTTTCCTTGGCCCCCGTGTCACGGTCCACGATTACGGCGACGGCCACCACGTTGCCGCCGGCCTTCCGGACACCTTCGACGGCGGTCAGCGCGGAACCGCCGGTGGTTGACGTGTCTTCCAGGACCAGGACCTTGCGGCCCTCCACCGAGGGACCTTCCACCTGGCGGCCCATGCCGTAGGACTTCTGCGCCTTGCGGACCACGAACGCGTCCACGGGGCGCCCGGCGTCGACGGCGGCGTGCATGACGGCGGTGCCCACCGGGTCTGCCCCCATGGTGAGCCCGCCGGCGCACTCGAAATCGATCCCGGCGTCCTCCAGCAGCGAGAGCATGACCTGTCCCACCAGTTTGGACGCCTCGTGGTGCAGGGTGATGCGGCGCAGGTCGATGTAGTAGTCGGCTTCCGCGCCGCTGGAGAGGATGACCTTGCCGCGGACGACGGCCAGTTCCTTGATCAGTTCCAGGAGGCGGGCACGGGCAGCGGCAGCGTCGGCTGCGAAGTCACGGGTGGCAGTCATGGGTCCCAGTTTAGTGGCTGGCCCGCCGCTGGTTCCCAGCCGGAGCCCGTGTGACGGCGCAGGGCCGGCGCAGTACAGCTAGGGCTGGGGTTGGGCTTCCGCTCGCCGCGCGAAGGCTGGTGCGTGCTCGGGGCGCGGCCCAAAGGCGATGAAGCGCGGAATGATGGTCCGGACCGCCGGAACACGGCGGGCGATGAAGAGTGCCGCTGCCGGGAACTTCGTCCGCTTTCCGGTCATGATCGGGGCGAAGATCGCGCGTTGCATGATGCGTTGGACGGTCTGCACGATGACCGTGGGCAGCCGCCGTCGCCGTTCCACTTTCTCCAGGTCTGCCGTGGTCACCCGGCCCCGGAGCAGCGCGGGGGCGAGGTACTCTGCGGCGGCCGCAGCGTCCTGGATGGCGAGGTTGATGCCGACGCCGCCAGCCGGGGACATCGCATGCGCGGCGTCCCCGATGCACAGCATTCCGTTGATGTGCCACGAATGCAGCCGGTTCAGCCGCACGTCCAGCCAGTGGAGGTCATCGAGGGATTCGATGGCGTCGACGCGGTCCGCAAGGTCAGGGCGGAGTCCCGCGACCCGCCGTCGGAAGCCCTCGACGCCTTCCGCGCGGATCCGCGCGTCGGTGCCCTTGGCGGCGAGGTAGCCCATTTGGTAGTAGTCGGTGCGGAACAGGGCCAGCAGCGCCTCGCCGGGGCCGAACGCCGGCACCAGGCCCGCCACCTCACCCGTTTCGGAGGGATAGCGGGGCAGCCGGAACCACCAGGTGTCAAAGGGCACCGGGAACTCTTTGGGCGCCATCCCGGCCGCGGTCCGCAGCGCGGAATGGCGGCCGTCGGTGGCCACCACCAGGTCGGCCAAGAGTTCGTCCTGCGCGCCGTCCGGGGTGCGGAAGCGGACTCCCCGGACGCGGCCCCCGTTGCGGACCAGGCCGGTGGCGGTATGGCTCATGAGCAGCGTGAACCCCGGCTCCTGGGCCGCGGCGGAAGCGAGGAAGTTCAGGAAATCCCATTGCGGCATCATGGCGATGTAGTTGTACGGCGGCGGCAGGGCATCAAAGTCGCCCATGGTCACGGGCGGGCCGCCCGCGACCGGGAAAACAACATTCTTCAGGCGGCTCTGCGGCAGCCGGCGGAATTCCTGGCCGAGGCCGAGTTCGTCAATGAGCCGGATGGTGGACGGGTGCACGGTGTCGCCGCGGAAGTCCCGCAGGAAATCCGCGTGCTTCTCCAACACCGTCACCCGCACCCCGGCCCGGGCCAGCAGCAGGCCCAGCATCATCCCCGCGGGGCCGCCGCCCACCACCGCGCATCCGGTCTTCTCCATGGCCCCACGGTACGCCTGCCCGGGGTGTCGCGGGAGGGGATTTCGCGGCGCATTCTGGTTGGCGCTACGCAAAATATCCTGCGCTACGGGGATTCCCGTATCGCAGGATATTTTGCGCAGCGGCCGTTAGGAAACGCCGCGTTAGAGCCGGGTGTCGAAGGAGTCGCAGAAGACGTTCTCGTTGAAGGTGCCCTGGAACTCCGACTTGCCCTGGATCTTCTCGATCGCGGCCCGGATGGCCTCCGGCGTGCCCGCGTGGGCGTGGATGGCTGTCTTGACCATCGGCACGTCAATGAGGTGGTTGGGCTGGTTGAGCGAGACGAAGACGGTGGGGACTTCCGTGACGTACCAGGGAATCTCGGCCGCCATGGGCGTGGACCACTTGATCCGGATCGCCGCTTCCTGGGCGAAGCCCTTCACATTGGCGAATACGAACGCGGCGTCGTACTTCTGCGCATAGTCCGCGGTGGCTTCCTCGGAGATGACAGACATGAAGTTGACCCCGGTCTCGCCGGCGGCCTCGCGCTGATCGGCCGTCTTGAAGACGTGAACTTCAAAGCCGGCCTTTTCGAGCTCGTCCCGGACAACGTCCAGGTAGGCCAGCGGATCCGCCCGGGTGAAGTCCGACCCGCCGGAGATGCCGTAGAGCCGGATGCGCTTGTGGGTCTGCGGCGTGACGGGCAGGTTGCCGGCGGTGTCCTTGACCAGGGTGACGGTCTTGTCGGCGATCTGCGCGGCAACCTCCCGGTGGGCCGGGCTCCCGATCAGCCGCAGGGCTTCGCCCGGCGGGACGAGGGATTCCCGCGCGATCCTGTGCAGCCCGAGCGAGGCTTTCAGTCCCAGGATCCGTCGCAGGGCGTCAAGCAGGCGGGCCTCCGTGATGACCCCGGATTTGTAACCTTCCAGCATGTACCCGAAGTCCTCGGCCGGATTCCGGAAGAACAGGAACATGTCGCAGCCGGCCGCGATGGTGGCCGGGACGAGCTCGCTGCGCTTCATGGCCTGCGTGAGGCCGATCATCTGGGACGCATCGGTGAGGATGAGCCCGTTGAAGCCGAGCTCGCCGCGGAGCAGGTCCTGGAGCAGTTCCGGCGCCAGGGTGGCGGGCAGGATGTCCTCCGCCGCCATCCCGGGCCGGAAATGCCGTGACAAGTCCGGTGCACCGATGTGCCCGATCATGATCGACTGCACGCCGTGGCCGATCATCTCCCGGTACACGTGACCGTAGGTCTTGTTCCACTCCTCGTAGCCGAGGGTGTTGTAGGAGGTGACTACGTGCTGGTCGCGCTCGTCCATGCCATCGCCGGGGAAGTGCTTCATGGCGCACACGGTGGGCGATTCGCTGATGCCGTCGAAGTATTCCTTGGCCCGTTCCACCACGATCTCCGGGGTGTTGCCGAAGGACCGGGTGGAGACCACGGTGTTGCGCCAGTTGTAGTGGATGTCCACGATCGGCGCGAAGGCCCAGTTGCAGCCCAGCGCGGCGGTCTCCACACCTGCGACACGACCCATCTGGCGGGCGATGTTCTTGTCCGGGTGGGAGCCTGCCTGCAGGTGGGTCGAGACGAAAGTCCCGTCATCGCAGCTGCCGGCTCCGCCCATTTCGGGGTTCGACGCGATCAGCAGCGGCACCCGGGTCTTGGACTGCGCGTAGCGGATGTGTTCCTGCACGGCGGCCGACGGCCCCGGCCGATACCGCATGCCGCCCACGTGGTACTGCTCCAGGATCCCGTCGAGGTACTCCGGGGCGTAGTCGTTGTTGTGGTTGATGAACAGCTGGCCGATCTTTTCCTCGAGCGACATGCCGGCGATGGTGGACTCCACCCACGCGATGGCGTCGTCGTCGAGGTTGAACGGCGCGGACTGAAGGTCGACGGCGAACGTGCCGGCGGCGGGAACCGCTGCCGGTGCCGGGGCCCCAGCAGTCGCCCCGGTCCGGTCCGCGACGCCGGCGAGGGCGGCGGCGACGACGTGTTCCACCGGGCCTGCGATGTCCACGAGGGTCCCGGCCTCGTCAGCTTCGAGCGGCTCGAGCGTGGCGAGCTGGGAGTCGAGCAGCGCGGCCGGCATGAAGTGGCCGGTGCGGCCCTCGATCCTGCCGCCGAGCACGTCCCTGCTGCCGTGCAGGTGCAGGAAGACGGTCTCGGGCGCCTGGGCTCGGATCGCGTCGCGGTAGCTGCGCTTGAGCGCGGAGCAGGCGAGCACCAGGCCGGCCGGCCCGGCGGCGGCGAGTTCGGCGCCTACGGTGGCAAGCCACGGCCAGCGGTCCTCGTCCGTCAGTGGCGTTCCGGCTGCCATCTTGGCGACGTTCTCCACGGGGTGGAGGGAGTCGCCGTCGAGAAAGCGGACGCCGAGTTCGCGGGCCACGAGGTCGCCGATGGTGGTCTTTCCGCAGCCGGAGACACCCATCACCACAATGTGGCGGCCGGCAACGGCGGGCTTCTGGTGGCCTGTCGTGGTCTCGTCAGTCGTCATGCCCGGTTTACCAGTCATGGACGGTGCCGTCGACGAGGCGGTTGTAGGGCAGGTAGGCCTGCTGGTACGGGAAGGCGGCGGCGGCTTCGGCGTTGAATTCCACGCCGATGCCGGGCTTGTCGCCCGGGTGCAGGTAGCCGTCCTTGAAGGTCATGGACTGCTCGAAGACCTCGTTGGTCTTGTCCGAGTGCTGCATGTATTCCTGGATGCCGTAGTTGTGGATCGCCAGGCCGACGTGCAGCTGCGCGGCGAACCCGACCGGGGAGATGTCGGTGGGGCCGTGGAAGCCGGACTTGATCTGGTACTGCGCGGCGAAGTCCATCACCTTCTTCAGCGGGCTGATGCCGCCGAAGTGGGTGGAGGCGGCCCGGACGTAGTCGATCAGCTGTTCCTTGATGATGGTCTGGTAGTCGTAGACGGTGTTGAAGATTTCACCGATGGCCAGCGGGGTGGTGGTGTGCTGGCGGACCAGCCGCAGCGCTTCCTGGTTCTCCGCCGGGGTGCAGTCCTCGAGCCAGAACAGGTCATAGGGTTCCAGCGCCTTGCCGAGCTTGGCGGCCTGGATCGGAGTCATCCGGTGGTGTCCGTCGTGCAGGAGCGGGATTTCCGGACCGAACTCGTTGCGCACGGCCTCGAATACGGAGGGCAGGTGGCGGAGGTAGGCGCGGGTGTCCCAGTCCTCTTCCTGCGGGAACGCCCCGCGGCCGGCGGGTTCGTAGTCGTAGCGTTCACCGGAGGCCTGGGCCTGGGCAGCGACGCCGTAGACGGCCTTGATGCCCGGGACCGCGGTCTGGATCCGGATGGACTTGTAGCCCAGTTCCAGGTGCTCCCGGACGGAGTCGAAGAGACTGGGCAGGTCCGCGCCGGAGGCGTGGCCGTAGGCGCGCAGTCCGTTGCGGGACGCCCCGCCCAGGAGCTGGTAGACCGGCATCCCGGCGACCTTGCCCTTGATGTCCCACAGCGCCATGTCGACGGCGGCGATCGCGGCCATGGTGACCGGGCCGCGGCGCCAGTACGAGGACCGGTACAGGAACTGCCAGGTGTCCTCGATCCGGTGCGGGTCCTTGCCGATCAGCAGCTGCGCGACGTGCTCCTTCAGGTACGCGGCGACCGCGAGCTCCCGCCCGTTCAGGGTCGCGTCGCCGATCCCGGTCACACCGTCCTCGGTGGTGATCCGCAGGGTCACGAAGTTCCGGGAGGGGCTGGTCACGAAGACTTCAGCAGCAATGATTTTCACAACAGGTCCTTTTCTGGTCTTTCGGGGTGTCTTAATCGCCGGGTGTCTTATTTGCTGGACGTCAGCGGAGCGGCATCGGCGGAACCGGTGACGGTGCCGGCGTGGGCGTCGGCGTCCGCGTCGGCGTCGGCGTCGGCCGAAACGGTGCCGTCGCCGCGGCGGGCCTGGATCTCGGTGAGGATCCGGGCGTGCATGGCGTCGGTGAGCGTGTACTTGGCCATCACGATCACGGCCAGGATGGTCATGACCGCCGGCAGCGCGCCGGCCGCGATCTGGATGCCGAAGACGGCGTCGGCGGTCTGGACGGCGCCGGACTTGTAGCCGCCCAGGGCCAGCGCGTAGGCGGCGAGGGCACCGCCGACGGCCTGACCGGTCTTGCGGGTGAAGGAGAACAGTGCGTAGGTGATGCCCTCGGTCCGGACCCCGGTCTTCCACTCTCCGTACTCGACGGTGTCGGCTTCCAGTGCCCACACCACGATGTTGACCGCGAGCACGCCCACCAGGCTGATCACCAGGCCGCTGAAGCCGACCAAGGCCTGGCTTGCGGGGGTGAAGAAGATGATGGCTCCGCCAACCACCGTGAACAGCGAGGAGAAGATGTAGACCCGCTTCTTGCCGATGGTCCGGACCAGCTTGGGCATGAAGCCGGCCAGCACGAAGGTCAGGCCGAGCTGGATGATGGACAGCACCGGGTACAGGTCCAGCCGACCCAGGACATCGCGGAGGTAGTACAACTGCACGGAGGTGAGGGCCAGGTAGCCGGTCAGGAAGAAGAAGGAGCTCACGCACAGCATGAGCAACGGCCGGTTGCCCTTGAGGGTCTCCATGCTCTGCTTGAACGTGACGTTGGGAACTGCGCGGTGGACGCGTTCCTTGGCGGTCAGGAAGGTGAAAAGGTACAGGCCCGCCCCGATAACGACGAAGGCGATGGTGATGGCGGTGAACGTGCCCTGCAGGTCCGCGCCGGGCTTGATCAGCGGAGCCACAAAGATGCCTAGGGCGGAGCCGACCAGCAGCCCGCCGATCATCCGGGCGGAGCCCAGCTTGGCGCGCTCCCCCGGGTCCTGGGTCATGGCGCCGGCCAGCGAGCCGTAGGGGATGTTGACCAGGCTGTAGGCCAGGCCCAGGGCGGCGTACGTGACGTAGGCGTAGAGCAGGGTGCCGGATTCCCCGAGCTGGGGAACGGAGAAGGTGGCGACGCTCAGCAGGAGCAGCGGGATGGAGCCGAACATGATGAACGGGCGGAACTTGCCGAACCGTTTGCTGTAGGTCCGGTCCACGACGCGGCCGGCGAAGACGTCGGCGAAGGCGTCGAAGATCCGCACCACCAGCAGCAGTGTTCCGGCGGCCGCGGCCGAGATCCCGGCCACGTCCGTGTAGTAGACGAGGAGGAACATCGTGGCGGTGGTGAAGGCGAGGTTGTTGGCGGCATCGCCGGCGCCATAGCCGACGATGCTGAGCTTGGAAAGCTTTTTCATGTGATTGGGCTCCTTTACCCGGTGCCGGACCTGGGTCCGGCCAAAAAATGTGCGTTAAGGCCTACGCCTCGGGGGTGGTGTTCTTGGTGCCGGCCAGTGCCGTCCACCGTTGGCGCAGGGCATAGGCGGCGGGCTTGGGCCGCCTGTCCCGGGTGAAGACGCCCTTCTTGTTGCCGTCCACGCGCATGATGCCGTTGGAGGTCTGGAAGTCCGCGAAGTTCCAGACCTGTTCGCCCACCATGGCGTCCACGCGGTCGAAGACCCGGTGGTACATGGCCAGGAACGCGGCCTGGTATTCCTCGCTCCAGGGCTGTTCATAGATGGAGTGGAAGCCGGGCATGGTGTCCGGCCCGTACTCGGTCATGATCATGGGCTTGCCGTACTTGGCTTCCCACTCCCGCAGTTCCTTCTCGAGGCTCTGTTCGGCCGTTTCGAGGTCGCCGTTGTTGAGGTACCAGCCGTAGTAGCGGTTGAGCATGATGACGTCGAAGAGGTCCCCGAGCAGTTCCTTGTCCGGGGTGTCGAACATGACGTTGACGTAGCCGACGGGCCGGGTGGGGTCCAGGCTGCGGGTCAGTTCCACGAGGGGTGCGAAGTATTCGCGGGCTCCCTCTTCGGAACCGTTGGGTTCGTTGGCGATCGACCAGATCACCACGGAGGGGTGGTTCTTGTCGCGGGCGACGAGTTCTGAGATCGCCTGCCGGTGGTTGGCGGCGGTGTTGGCGTCCACTCCGCCGTCGACGTAGGTCTTCTTGGCGATGCCGCCAAAGACGGCGCCGAAGCCCAGGTGCAGCCCCACGGCGGCGGTCTCGTCGATCACCACGATGCCGTGCCGGTCGGCAAACTCCATGACTTCCTCGGCGTACGGGTAGTGCGAGGTGCGGAAGGAGTTGGCGCCCACCCAGTCCAGGAGCTGGAAATCGTTGACCATCTGGGCGTTGCTGTGGCCCTTGCCAATGGCCACGTGGTCCTCGTGCATGCCGAAGCCGGTGAAGTAGAACGGTTCGCCGTTGATGAGGAATTCCTTGCCGCTGATTTCGACGGTGCGGACGCCGACCGGCAGGGTGTAGCTGTCCAGCAGCTGGCCGGCGTCGCGGATTTCCGCGGTGAGGCTGTACAGGTAGGCGGCGCCGGGCTTCCACAGCACGACGTCGGCGATGTTCAGGGTGCCGGTGGCGCCGTCGGCGCGGGCGACCTCGGCGCCGTCGGCGTCCCGGAGCGATACGGTGACCGATTCGCTGCCGGTTCCACCGGCGGTGCCGATCGTGTAGTCGACGCTGCCAGTGGTGCCTTCGAAGCCGGTGACGACGGTGATGTCATCGACCGTTACCGCCGGGGTGCTGAAGAGCCAGATGCTGCGGTGCAGGCCGGCGTAGTTGTAGAAATCGTGGAGGTAGCTCTGCTGGCGGCGGCCGTCCTCGGTGACGGTGATGGTGCCCGGCGGGATGGTGGCCTGTGTGAGCTCGTTGTTGACGGAGATCGTCAGGCGGAAGACCTGGCCGGAGGTGACGTGCTCGGTGATGTCCGCGCTGAACGGCATGTAGCCGCCGGCGTGCTGGGCCACCAGAGTGTCGTCAACCCACACCATGCCCTCGTGCGTTGCCGAGTCGAGGCGGACGTGGATGCGCTCCCCGGCCCAGCCGCGCGGGACGCGGACCTCGCGCTGGTACCAGACGTAGCCCACGTGGTCGCGGACGGCCTTGTCGGGGAAGACGTCGTTGTAGCTGGCCGGGACACCCATTTCCAGGGCCGAGTCCAGCGGCGCCTTGAACCATTCGTCCCGGTGGCCGGAGCGGTCAAAGTCCACCTTGAAGCGGTACAGGCCGTCGAGGTTGACGATCTCGCGGGTTTCACTGGCCTGGGGCTTGAGCATCGTGGGAGTTCCTTACGCATCGTTGCGGGGGCGGGCCTTCCGGTTGGGCCAGCGGTGCCGGCGAGCCATCCGGTGGCCCCATTCGTCTGGATGTAATCCTAGTCACTTGGCAATCAGTTGGCAAGCGGTTGCCATAAATTTAGTTGAAAGTTTTGGAAACACTGCTGCCCGGCTCCCCGTGACCGGGAGCCGGGCAGTAGTGCATGCACGGAGGGCGCTACAGGGAGACAGCCCGCTCCCCGAACGTTCCGCACAGGTCTTCAATGAGGTCCACGACGGCGCCGTCAGCGGCCAGGGCCGGATCCACCAGGGCAAGCAGGGCCCGGATCCGCTCGGTGCCGGCGAGCCGGTTGGCCGCGGCCACCTCCTCGGCCAGGGGGTCCTGGAAGGCGTCGGAGGCGGCACCGTAGTCCATCCAGGCGGCGATCATCAGCGCGGCGGCCGCGCCGGTCCTGCCCGCGGCCCGCTCGGCCCGCAGGACGGGAACCGCGCGCATCCGTAGCTTGGTGCTGCCGTCCATCGCGATCTGTGCGAGGTGGTGGGCAATCCTGGCGTTGCTGAATCGCTGCAGCAGGGCGGCGCGGTAGGCGGGGAGCTGCAGTTCCGCGGCCATGGCTTCGGTCCCGGACAGGTTTGCCTCCGCCTCGTCCCAGAACTTTTCGACAGCCCGCAGGCACAGCGGGTCCGCCAGGGCCTCGGCCACGGTGGTGTGGCCGCGGAGCTGGCCGGCGTAGGCCAGCAGCGAGTGCGCGCCGTTCAGGAGCCACAGCTTGCGGTTCTCGTACGGCTCGATCTCGGCCACGAAGACGGCACCGGCGTCTTCCCAGCGCGGCCGTCCGGCGGGGAAATCCCCGCTGAGCACCCAGTTGGAGAAGGGCTCGGCCACCACGGGCGAGGTGTCGCGGTAGCCGCAGGCGGACTGGACGGCGGCTATGTCCGCGGCGGTGGTCCGCGGTGTGATGCGGTCCACCGAGGTGCTGACGAAGCTGATGTTGGCGTCGATCCATCCGGCCAGGTCTGCGTCCCACGCCCCGGCCATGCCCACCACGGCGTTGTGCGCCACAGTGCCGTTGTTGGACAGGTTGTCGCAGCAGACGACGGCGAGCGGTCCGGCGGCTGCCGACCGGCGGGAGGCCAGTGCCAGCACCAGCCGGCCCAGCGGCGTCGTCGGGTTGCCGCCGGAAGCCAGCAGCGCAAGGTCCCCGGCGACGTCGGGTGCGGTGCGGTCAAGCTGCCCGTCGGCGCGGAGCCGGTACGCCGCCTCGGTGATGGTCAAGGTGATAACGGCGGTGGCCGGGGCGGCGACCAGGTCCGCGAGGCGCTGCACGTTGGCGCCGTCCACGGCCTCGACGATGCTGCTGACCACGGCGAAGGAGTCGCCATCGTCGGCGCGGTTCACCACCGTGTACAGCCCGTCCTGTTCGGCCAGCGTCAGCGCGGCGTCGGGGCGGCGGCCGGTGAAGGCCGCGATGCCCCAGTCCGCGGCGTCGGACGCCTGGTGGGTGTACCAGGCCTGGTGCGAGCGGTGGAAGGCGCCCAGTCCCAGGTGGATGATCCGCACGGGTGCCTTGGCGGAGGGGCGCAGGCTGCGGTTCAGTTGGGGAAGGTCCATGGCGGGATCCACCTCGGATTCGGGTGCGGATGTCAGATCGGTACTCACAGCTTGAAGACCCTCCGCGGCGAGCCGTCCACGATGTCGACAATCAGTTCATGGGCGCGGTCCTCGCTGACGCGGTGTTCGGCGACCAGCCTGGCCAGGAAGGAGGCCTCGATCCGGCGGGAGGCGTCGTGGCGGGCGGGGATGGAGCAGAACGCGCGGGTGTCGTCGATGAAGCCGGACGAGCGGGAGAAACCGGCGGTCTCGGTCACGGCGGAGCGGAAGCGCAGCATGGCGTCCGGTGCGTCCAGGAACCACCACGGGGCGCCGAGGTAGACCGAGGGGTAGAAGCCGGCCAGCGGCGCGAGTTCGCGGGAGAACACGGTCTCGTCCATGGTGAAGAGCACCAGGTGGAAGTCCTTGGCGGTGCCGAAGTCCTGCAGCACCGGGCGGACGGCCTCGGTGTAGTTCACGGCAAACGGGATGTCGTGGCCGGTGTCCGGGCCGAACTTCTCGAACGTGGGCTCGTGGTGGTTGCGGAACGAGCCCGGGTGGATGGTCATGACCAGGCCGTCCTCCACAGACATCCGTGCCATCTGGTACATCATGTGGGCCTCGAAGTCCTCGCGGTCCTGCGCCGTGGCCTGGCCGGCGCGGGCGCGGTCGAACAGCCTGGCGGCGTCGGCGGCGTCGAGCTTGAGCGTCGCGGGAGTGCGGACGCCGTGGTCGGCCGAGACCCCGCCGTGCTCCACGAAGTAACGACGCCGGTTCTCCAGGGCGGTGATGTAGCCGGCATAGCCGGTGGCGCCGTCGCCCGCTGCCGCGATGAGCCGGTCCACGTTCGCGGACCATGTGGGGTGCGCGATGTTCAGGTAGGCGTCCGGGCGGAAGGTGGGCAGGACGCGGCCATGGAACGTGGGATCCTCGGCGATCGCCCGGTGGCTGGCGAGGCTGTCCAGGGGGTCATCCGTGGTGGCCAGCACCTCGATGTTGAAGTCCTTGAACAGCTGGCGGGGCCGGAAGCCGGGTTCCAGCAGCTTGGCGGAGATCGCGTCGTAGCTGGCGTCGGCGGTCTCGGCGCTGATCTCCTGCCGGAGGCCGAAGACGCTGTCGAACTGGGTGCGGAGCCAGTAGCCTGAGGCCGTCCCGTCGAACAGCGGCCAGGCCTTGCAGAACTCGCGCCAGACCGTGCGGGAGTCCGCTTCCGCGGCGGCCGAACCCCTCAGTCGGTCCAGCGGGACGCCGCTGGCGTGGATTAGCCGGGTGACGTAGTGGTCCGGGCTGACCAGCAGCGCTGCCGGGTCCGGGAAGGGGGTGTTGTGCTCGATGACGGCGGCGTCAACGTGCCCGTGCGGGGAAATGATGGGGAGGTCCTGGACGCGCTGCAGGAGGTCCCGCGCAATGCTGCGCGTTCCGGGATCCGCGGGCAGGAGCCGGTCTGGGTTGGCGGCAATCGACTGTGACATAGCTCAATGGTCCGGCCCACCCCGAGCATTTGTCAACCGGTTGCCATAAATTGCCACCAAGTTGCGAGTGACTGCGGCGGTGGGTCTAGCCCGCGGGCAGCAGCCGTCCGCTCGAGCCCCGGAGCACCAGCTCGGTCTCGACGCGCAGCGTGGGCGCAGGCGCTGCCGTACCGTGCGGGTGTTCGCCGTGCAGGCGATCCAGCAGCAAGGTAGCGGCGCCCGAGCCGCACTCCCCCAGCGGCGAGCGCACGGTGGTGAGCGGCGGCGTGGTGAAATCGGCCCCGAAGATGTCGTCGAAGCCCACGATGCTGATCTGGTCCGGGATTACCAGGCCGGCGGCCTGGAGTTCCTGCATGAGGCCGATGGCCAGGAGGTCGTTGTAGGTCAGCACCGCTGTGGCGCCGCTGGCGCGGACGTCGCGCGCCACCTGGCGGCCGCCGTCGACGGTGGGTTTGCTGGATTCCAGCCGCACGGCCTCGAGCCGGGACCATTCGCAGGCGGCCTGCACGCCTTCCCAGCGGCGCGCGGACATCCAGGACTGCGGCGGCCCAGCAACAAAGGCAACCTTGTGGTGCCCGTTGGCGGCCAGGCTGCGGACAGCCTCGCTGATGCCCTTGTTCACGTCCGGGACCACGCACGGCACGCCGTCGACCTCGCGGTTGATGACCACCACGGGCTTGTCCCGGGCGATGGCCCGGATGTGGTCGTCGTCCATGCGGGGGCTGGCAAGGATGAGCCCGTCCACGGTGGCCATCATCCGGCGTGCCGCCGTCAGCTCGGTGTCCGCGGACTCGGCGGACTCGGCCAGGACCAGCGTGTAGTCCCGCAGCGTGGCGGTCGTTTCCGCCCCGCGGATGATGTCGAAAAAAGTGGGGTTGGTGATGTCCGCGACGATCAGGCCGAAGGTGTTGGTGCGGCCGGTGGGCAGGGCGCGGGCGAACGGGTTGACCTGGTAGTTCAGCTCGGCGGCGGCGTCCTCGATGAGTTTCTGGGTCTTGGCGCTGACCCGGCCGGGCTTGCTGAGCGCCCGGGAGACGGTGGAGGGATTGACGCCGGCAACCTTGGCGATGTCGTAGATGGTGGCGCTGGACTTTCCCGCACGGGAGGGCTTTTTGGCCGGAGCTGCCGATGCGGCCGCGTCCGGGGTCTTGGGTTCAGTCACCGCCCCATCCTAACGAGCATCAGCCCAACTAACTGGCAGCAGGAGCCGTTTTGAGCGCTCAAAACGGCCGCAGCTGCCAGTCAGTTGGGCGGGGTGTGCCTAGGCGCGTTCGGGGAACTTGCCTTCGTCCACGATGCGCTTGTTCAGCTCGGCGAGGAAGACGTCCTCGTCGAAGTCCAGCGCTACCTCCGTGCCGGTCCAGCTGGAGAGGTGGATGGCGTTGGCCAGGCGGACACCCTTGATGCCGTCCGATCCCGGGGCCAGCAGCGGTGTGCCGTCCAGGATGTTGGCGGCGAAGTTCTCCAGGACACCGGCGTGCTGCGCCCCCCAGGCGGACTCGAACTCGAGGACTTCGGTGGTGTAGAACTCCTCCGTGTCCATCTGGCCCATGAAGAGCTTGAGGACATCGCCCATGTCCAGGCTCTCACTGAGTTCGCGCTCGGGCTTGTGCAGGCGGGTCACCGTGGCGGTCTTGGAGTTCTCGACCACGATCTTGCCCTGGTCGCCCAGGATCTCGAAGCGGTCGGTGCCCACGAGGTCGTGCGTGGCCGTCACGAAGACGCCCGTGGCGCCGTTGCCGTAGTCCACGACGGCGGTGACCTCGTCCTCCACGGCGATGTCGCGGCGGAAGCCGTAGGCAACCTTGGAGTAGACGGACTTCGGCACGCCGCAGATCCACTGCCAGAGATCCAGCTGGTGCGGCGCCTGGTTGACCAGCACGCCGCCGCCCTCGCCGCCCCACGTGGCGCGCCATTCGCTGGAGTTGTAGTAACCCTGGGGGCGCCACCAGTTGGTGATGATCCAGTTGGTGCGGCGGATGGCGCCGATCTCGCCGTTGTCAACGATCTCCTTGAGCTTCTGGTACAGCGGGTTGTTGCGCTGGTTGAACATGATGGCGAAGGACAGCTCCGGCTTGCTGGCGGCGAACTCGTTGAGCTCCTTGACCTGCTTGGTGTACACGCCGGCCGGCTTCTCCACGAGGGCGTGGATGTTGCGCTTGAGGGTCTCGATGCCCATTTCCGGGTGCAGGAAGTGCGGCACGCACGTCACGACGGCGTCGACGTCGCCGCTTTCCAGCATGGCGATGTAGTCCTCGTAGAAGGGCGCGTCCGGGTACTGGGACGCGGCCAGTTCCTTCTTGGCGGGATCGGTGTCGCAGATCGCGCCGATCACCATGTTCGGGACTTTTCCTTCGGTGATCAACTTGGCGTACAGGCCGCCCTGCTGGCCCAGGCCGATGATGCCGAGGCGTACTTTCTTGCTCATGTGGTGATTCTCCGTAGTCATTGGGGGTGGTCTAGAAAAGGTTCGAGTGGCCCATGGCCACGAGGTTGTCGTAGGAGGTCTGCAGGGCGTCCCACACGGTGCGCCCGTAGAGCTCGTCCTGCTCCACCAGCAGGTAGCGGGCACCGGCGGCCTGCGCGGCGGGAATGATGGACGGGAAGTCCAGGTTGCCTTCGCCCACTTCGGCGAACTGGACCACGTTCTTGAACTGGTCCATGAAGCCCATGAAGTCCCCGGAATCCAGCAGCCCGAAGGAGGATTCCGGCAATTCGCCGATCCGGTAGTCCTTCAGGTGGACCATGGCCGTGCGGCCGGCATACTTTTCCAGCGTGCGTACCGGGTCCAGGCCGCCGCGCTGCACCCAGTGGACATCGATTTCCATGCCCATGGCCGGGGAGTTCTCGGCGATGACGTCCAGCATGAACTTTCCGTCGAACTTCGCGAACTCGATGTGGTGGTTGTGGTAATACAGGCCCAGGCCCTGTTCCTGCAGGCGTTCGGCGTATTCGTTGGCCTGCTTGGCGAAGTCGATGACTGCGCCGATCGACTTCATCGCCGGGAACGGCAGCATGCCGATCCGCAGCAGCTTCGTGTCCAGGCGCTTGGCGTCCTCCACGATCTTCTCGAAGTGCTCGGCCAGCGAATCCCCGGGGCGGCCCTGGGGGATCTCCATGGCCACGGACAAGGCGGCGATGTCCATGCCCAGTTCGCTGCGGGAACGGTCCAGTTCAGCGACGTTCTCCGGCGTCATCGGGATCTGGGAGATCTCGACGGCGTTGTAGCCGATTGCGCTGACCTTGCGGAGCGTTTCAAACGCTCCGAGTTCGGTGAAGCTGTCTTTGAGCATCATCGCTTGTACGCCAATTGTGGACACTGTATTCCTCCGTGGTCTTCCGGGCCCCTCAGGGCCGCCTTGTCAGTCAGTTGATGCCTCTCCTTGGTGCATGCGCGCAGCGCTAGGCGAGGGCACCTGCCTGTTCTCTCTGTTGCCGCTGGATTTCCAGCAGCCGGTGGCGATCCGCCCGGCGTTCTTCCTGCCGGTCCGGATCGGGTACTGGGGACGCCAGCAGGAGCCGCTGGGTGTAGGGGTGGTCCGGATCGGTGGTGACGACGCCGGCCGGGCCTTGTTCGACGATCTCGCCGTGGTACATCACGGCGACGCGGTGGCTGATGTGCCGGACGACGTCGAGGTCGTGCGAGACGAACAGGTAGGACACTCCGGTGTCCTTCTGGATCTGCAGGAACAGGTCCAGCACGCGGGCCTGGGTAGAGAGGTCCAGTGCGCTGACCGGCTCATCGCAGACGATCAGCTTGGGCGAGAGCGCCAGGGCGCGGGCGATCGCCACCCGCTGGCGCTGCCCGCCGCTGAATTCGCGCGGCAGCCGGTTGATGGCATCCGAGGGCAGGCCCACCTGGTCCAGCAGTTCCTTCACGCGCTTTTTGGCTGCCGCGGCCTCCATGCCCTGCACGCCGAGGGGTTCGGCGAGGATGTCGCCGATCTCCAGGGCGGGGTTCAGCGAGGTGTACGGGTCCTGGAACACCACCTGCAGATCCCGGCTGAGGACCCGCCGGTCCTTGCGGGTGGCGTGGCTGATGTCCTTGCCGTCGAAACTGATCTTCCCGCCGGTCACCGGTGCCAGTCCCAGGATGGCCCGGCCCAGGGTGGTCTTGCCGGAACCGGACTCCCCCACCAGGCCCAGGGTTTCGCCCCGGCCGATGGTGATGTTGATGTCCGTCAGGGCGCGGAAGGGCTTGGCCCGGAAGTGTTTGCTGGGGTACTCCACCACCAGCTGGTCCACCGCGAGCAGCGGCGCGCTATCCGTGGTGCTCATGCGACTGACTCTTTCTGCCGGGTTGAAACGAGCATGGACATGGGTTCCTTGCCTTCAAGCATCGATGCCAGGAGCGTTTGTGTGTAGGGTTCCTGCGGATTGCGGAGGATGTCGCGCACGGATCCTTCCTCCACGAGCCGGCCGTTCTGCATGACCGCCACACGGTCGCAGAGGTCAGCGACCACGCCGAAGTTGTGGGTCACCAGGATCACGCCGATGTTCAGGCGCTGCTGGAGCTCGCGCAGGAGGTCCAGCACGTCGGCCTGCACCGTGACGTCCAAGGCCGTGGTGGGCTCATCGGCGATCACCAGGTCCGGCTCGCAGCTGATGGCTCCTGCGATCAGCACACGCTGGGCCATGCCCCCGGAGACTTCGTGCGGGTAGGCGGCGAAGGTCCGTTCCGGGTTGGCGATGCCGACGTCCGTGAGCAGTTTCAGTGCCCGCTTCCTCGCCTCGGCCTTGGAGATCCCGAGGACGCGCACCATGGGCGTCACCAGCTGGTAGCCGATGGTGAAGGCGGGGTCCAGGTTGCTCATGGGCTCTTGCGGAATGTAGGAAATCCGCTTGCCGCGCAGTTTGGACAGGCGTTCCTGGCTGACCCGTTCTTCGCCCGGGACCACGGTGTAGTTGCCGTCGAACTGGATGGAGCCGGCCACAATGCGGGCATTGTCCGGGAGCAGCCCGAGGATGGAGAAGGCGGTCTGGGACTTACCCGAGCCGGATTCGCCCACGATGCCCAGGATCTCGCCGCGGTCCACGTGGAAGGAGACGTCGTCCACTACCTTCTTGATGGAACCGTCCGCCTGGGGATAGCCGACGCCGAGATTGGTCACCTTGACCAGGTGGTGCTCGGTTCCGGTTTCGACGGCGACCGCGGGCCTCCCGCCAGCGGCACGTACTGTGCGCGCGGCGGCGGGCGCCGCCGTCGAGCCTTCCAGCGTTGCCTTTTTCTTGCGGTGCCTGATCTTTTCGCCGTCCTCGAGGGCGTCGCGGACGGCGTTGCCCAGCAGGACGAGGGCTCCGATGGTCAGTGCCATGGCAAGCGCCGGCCAGAACAGCAGGGTCGGGTTCAGGTAGACGTTCTTGAAGCCCTCGGAGAGCATGACGCCCCAGGTTGCCCTGGTGGGATCGCCCAGGCCGAGGAATTCCAGGCCGGACTGGATGGCGATGGCCACCCCGGCGATGGCCGCGGTCTGGATGATGATGGGGGCCCGCACCACGGAGAAGATGTGCCGCGCGATGATGCTCAGGTCCGAAAGTCCGGAGACCCGGGCGGCGTCCACGTACAGCTCGTTGCGGACCGACTGGACGGCCGTGCGGGTCAGCCGGAAGTAGGACGGGCTGATGAGGATGCCGAAGGCGATCATGGAGATCCACACCGAGGGGCCAAAGGCTGCCCGGATGGTCAACAGCACGATCAGCCCGGGAAGGCTCATCAGGATGCTGACCACCCAGTTGGAGACGGCCTCGAACTTGCCGGCGTAGTAGCCGGCGATCAAGCCGGCCGGCAGGCCGATGCCAATGGCCACTCCGGCGCAGAGCAGGGCGGAGAGCAGGGTCAGCTGCGCACCGAACAACAGGCGGCTCCAGACATCGCGCCCGGCGCTGTCCGTGCCCAGGATGTTGACCGAATCCGGGGCGGCGAGCGTCTTGGCAATGTTGGCGTAGTTCTGGTCGAAGGGCGCCAGGACCGGAGCCAGGATGGCCAGGAGCGCGACCACCAGCAGGATGGTCGTGGCCACGATGCCCAGGGGGTTCTTGAACAGGCGCCGGATGACGGTGGAACGGACCACCGTTCCGCTCTGCCCTGCATGAATCGGGGCTTGGGGTGCGGCGGCGGTGGCCGCGGTTTCTACAGAATCGCTCATGACACACGTACCTTCGGGTTGAGCCAGCCATTGAGGATGTCGACCAACAGGTTCACGACAATGACGACGACGACCGTGTACATCACGACGCCCATCACCACCGGGAGGTCCGACTGGCCGGTAGCGGCGACTGCCAGCGGGCCCATGCCGGGAAGGGCGAAGATCTGCTCGATGATCACCACGCCGCCAAGCATGCCGATCAGCTGCAGGCTCAGGACGGTCAGGCCGGCCGGGGCGGCGCTGCGCAGGACGTGCTTGAACAGGATTTCGCGCTCGCCGATCCCGCGGCTGCGCAGGGTGCGGACGTAGTCACGCTCGAGTTGCTTGATGACGGCGCTGCGGATCTGCTGCGCGCCGCCGGTGACGCCGTTGATGAGCAGGGCAATCACCGGAAGCGACATGGAATAGACCCACGCGTCGGCCCCCGCGTCCGGGGAGATGGTGCTGGTGGCCGGGAAGAGGCCCAGCTGGATGGCCAGGATGGTGACCAGGATGACGCCGATGACGAACCCTGGAATGGAGTCGCCGATGATGGCGCCAACCTGGACCACCCTGTCCACCCAGCCGCGCTTGACCGCTGCGGCAACACCGATCAGTGCCGCACAAATGGCGATCAGGATCATTGCGGCGAAGACCATGGTCATGGTCACCGGGATCCGGCTGGCCAGGGAGTTGGCCACCGGTTCCGAGGTGAACCAGGAAGCACCAAGGTTGCCGCTCAAGGCGTCGAGAACCCAGGCGAGGTAGCGGACCAGCAGTGGCTGGTCCAGCCCCAACTCGTGTTCTTTCAGCGCCACCTGCTCAGCGGTGGCCTGGTCGCCCAGGATGTTCCGGCCGATGCTCCCGCTGGAGGTATACAGCAGGAAGAAGGTGAGTGCCGAGACAACAACCAGCACCACCAGCCCGCTGCCCAGCCTTTTCGCAATGAACCTAATCATGGGGTCCTACTTGGCCGGTGAGTAGTTGTAGATGGACGGGACCGCCTGCTGGATCTGCGGCGTTACGTTCACCTTGGCGTTGTGGTAATACATCTGGTTCACCCGGAAGAGGGGCGCGAACCATGCCTGCTCCACCACGTACTTGTTGACCTCCTGGGCCAGCTTGCCCGCGTCGGCACCGCCGGCGCGCACGGCCTCAATCTTGGCGTCCAGCTCCGGCGTCGCGTTCTTGAACGGGTTGTAGAGCGCTTTGGTGGAGATGATCTGGTTGACGGCAACCGTCGGCTGGCCCTGGAAGAGGGAGAAGTACATGGTGGTGAACTTCTGCGCGGCAACATCGGAGGTGAAGGTGTTGGTCAGCGCGGCGCCCACCTTCAGGGTGATGCCAACGTCTGCGAGCTGCTGCTGGACCACCGAAATCTGGGTTTCGAAGCCGGGAACACTCGGGATTTCCAGGGTTACGCCGCTTTCGTAGCCGGCTTCCTTCAGCAGCTGCTTGGCCTTGGCCGGGTCGTAGGTGTAGTAGTTCTCCAGCGCTTCGGTCCAGGCACCGCTGGCCTTGCCGAACGGCTGGGACGTCGGGGTTCCCTGGCCCAGCATGACCTGGTCCAGGATGGTCTTGCGGTCAAAGGCGTAGTTGATGGCCTGGCGGACCTTGACGTTCTGCAGTGCGGGGTTCTTGGCACCGTCCCGGTCCAGGAGGAGCAGGCCCTGCCAGTCGACCTCGTTGGCGGCCAGCTGCATCTTGGCGCCCTCGGCCTGCTTGCCGGTCTTCGGGTCCAGGATGGTGGCGTCCACCTGGCCGGAGACCAGGGCGTTGGTGCGGGCAGTCAGGTCGGTCAGGATCTTGAACGTGAGTTTCTGGTACTTCTGCAGGTCCTTATTCCAGTAGTCCTTGCGGGCCGTGAACACCGTCTGGGAGTCCTTGACGGACGCTGCCTTGTCCATCACGTAGGGGCCGGATCCGACCGGTTCGGTCTTGATGCCCTCGGTGCCGAGCGCCTTGGGGCTGCCCATCAGGCCCGCGGCCTGGCTGAGGAAGTATTCCAGGGCCGGGTCCGGGGCAGTGAGGTTGATGTCAATGGTGTCCGCGTCCACAACAGCGACGTCCTGGACGGAGGCAAGCTGGGCCATCTGCGGGCCGTTGGCCTTCTTGAAGTGGTCCATGTTGGCCTTGGCGGCCGCTGCGTCGAACTTGGCCCCGTCACTGAAGGTGACATCGGTGCGCAGATCCACGGTCAGCTTGGTGTTGGCGGCGTTGTACTTCCACGCCGTGGCCAGCATCGGGCTGAGCTTTCCGTCCGGCTGGCGCAGGATCAGGGTGTCATAGACGGCCTGGTAGGGCTGGAGGACGTGTCCGACGTGTGCCTGGGCGGGGTCCCAGGACCGGACGTCCTGGATGGTGCCGATCGTCAGGGCTGTTGCCGCAGTGCCTGAGGCCGCGCCGGAATTGGCGGTGCCACCGCACGCGGTCAACGCCATCGCCGCGCTGAGGATGAGGGCGGACGCTGCCGCCTTGGGACCTAACTTCATTGTTGGCTCCTTTGAATCTGTGGGACCTGATGTTTACGAATCAGGCCGGTGTGGCGTGGGCCACACCGGCCTTGTGAGATTCAGAGTACGCAGTGTTGCCGATCTTGGCAACCGATTGTCAAAGGAGTTGCAACATTACTTTTGAAAATGTGCAAAGGGACAGCTCAAATGGGGCACAAGGGAAGCGCAACCGGTTGTATTTGAAGGCTCAGGAAACCTGCGCCACGGACTCCGGGTAGCTCTGCCGGTAGACATCCTTGATGATCCGCAGCGACTTCTCGGCCTCTGCCGGGCTGATCCAGAAGGGCTCCGCCTCGTCCAGCCGGCCATAGAAGTCGTTGATCAGCAGCTCGTGCGAGACACCCCAATAGGACCGGCCGCCGGATTCGCTCTGGCGCTCCGGGATGAGGTCCACCCGCCCGTCCGCATGCGTCACCGTGAGGTCTCCCCGCAGGCTCAGCACGGCATTCTCGGTCACCACATCGAGTGTCACCGGCGCGTTGAAGGCATTGGCCAGGGTGGCATAGAACGCGCTGCGGGCACCGTTGGCGTGCTCCGCAACGAATTCAGCGGTGTCTTCGACCTCGATGGTGCCGCCCAGGAACCGCGTGGACGTATTGCCCGTCACGGTGACCACGTCGCCCACCAGCCATTGCAGCAGGTCCACGGTGTGGATGGCCTGGTTCATCATCAGCCCGCCGCCACCGCCGGCCCAGGTCCCCCGCCACGGCCGGGTTTGGTAGTACTCGGCGGAGCGCTGCCACATCACCGTTGCGGACGCCCCCACCACGGCCCCCAACTCGCCCGAGGACAGCAGGGCGTGCATGGCCTGCGCCGTCGCGTTGTAGCGGTTCTGGAAGCACACCGCGATTTTCGCCCGGTCTGCCGAGGCTGCCTCAACCAGCCGCCTGCCCTCCGCCAGGGTATGCGCCAGCGGCTTCTCGACGATGACGTTGACGCCGCGTTCCAGGCAGTCCGCCGCCACCGAGGCGTGCTGGTCATGCGGGGTGCAGATGTGCACCACGTCCGGCCGAACCGCCTCAACCAGGCTCAGGTGGTCGGCGAATCCGGGGACCCCGTACGCGGCCTCCGCGGCGGCCAGCCGCTGCGGATCCGAGTCGCAGACAGCAACCAGCGTGGCGCCGTCGAGCTTTGCCACCGCCTCGAAGTGCACTGCGGAAACATCGCCGCAGCCGATGACCGCCGCCGTCTTATTCAAGAGAGTTCAACCCCGTTTTTTGCCGCGAGCGCCGCGAAGGCGCGCGCCGCGACGCCGAACGCCACCGGACCCGAGAAGCCGCCCAGCTCGTGCGCGCTGGCCAGGTGCGGTTCCAGCGAGGCGAAGCCGGAGTACCCGTCCGCCGCGAGGGCGGCGATGGTGGCGTCGAGCTCGCCGTCGCCCTGGCCGGAGGGCACCACTTCACCGGTGGTGGCGAGCGCGTCCTTGACCTGGAAGTACTCGAGGTAGGGACGGAGCATGGCGTAGCCCTCGGTGAAGGGCTTAACGCCCACCTGGACGAAGTTGGCGTTGTCCCATGCGATACGCAGCGCGGGTGAGTTCACCGACTCCATGATGTCCAGAACGCGCTGCGGGGTATCGCCGTAGATGCCCTTTTCATTTTCATGCAGCAGGACGACGCCGGATTCCTCGGCGAGCGCCGCAAGGGCGCCCATGCGGACCAGGACGTCCCCGCGGATGTCTTCAGCGCTGCGGTCTTCCGCCCGGAAGAAGGAGAAGATGCGGACGTACTTGGTCTCCAGCCCCCTGGCCACGGAAATGATCTGGCGGAGCCGTTCGAGTTCGTGCTCCACCGGCAAGCTGATGTCCACTTTGCCGATGGGGCTGGCCACGGCCGAGACCTTCAGGCCCTTCTCATCGAGGATTTCCTTGAGCCGGGCAACCTGTTCTGGCTCCAGTTCGGAGACGTTGGTGCCCCACGCGCTGCGCACCTCGATGTGGCTGGCGCCCAGTGCCAGCAGCACGGCGGCCTGAACTGCCGGATCCGGATCTATTTCGTCGCCGAAGCCTGAGAGTGGCCAGACTGTTGGGGTTTTGCTCACGCGGATCTCCTGGGTTTCGCGGCCGCCGCGGGCAGCTTCCGGCTCCAGCCGGCTCCAGCGCGGTGACGCAGTTCACAAACGGTGTAAGGCCCAGTCTAGCTAGGGCCGCCATTGATTGACAACCGATTGCCAAACTTTGACAATCTGTGGCATTCTTGGCTGAGCGGCTCTGTGGCGACAGTCACAGGAGCGCCCATCCGACCCGGCCATCACGGCCCGGCCACCACGTTCAGAGAGGAGCGCCGTGGCTACGACGCAACCAGCAGCAGTGGACCGCCCGGCCACCATCCATGACATCGCCGCGCTCTGTGGTGTGGCGGCCTCCACCGTTTCCCGGGCGCTTTCCACCCCGGACCGCGTCAACATCAGGACGCGGCAGCGGATCGAGGCGGCCGCGGCCCAGCTGCACTACACGCCCAACAGCCAGGCGAAAGCGCTCAGTTCCGGCCGCACCGGCGCGGTGGGGGTCCTGGTCCCGGATATCACCAACCCGTTCTACTTCGACCTCATCCGGGGCACCCAGCTCCAGCTCAAGGCGGCCGGGTACACCCAGCTGCTGGTGGACACCGAGGAATCCGACGAGGTCGAGGCCAGCACCGTGGAGCAGCTGCGCAAGAGCGCCGACGGCATCATCGTCGCCGCATCCCGGCTCACCGACGACGCCCTCCTGGACGCGGCGGCCAAGATGCCCATGGTCGCCATCAACCGTGACGTTCCCGGCGTTCCCGCGGTTCTGATCGACAC
Organism: Arthrobacter sp. 10N43; assembly: GCF_056394525.1. Taxonomy (NCBI): domain Bacteria; kingdom Bacillati; phylum Actinomycetota; class Actinomycetes; order Micrococcales; family Micrococcaceae; genus Arthrobacter; species Arthrobacter sp. 10N43. The sequence continues at coordinate 305,147 of NZ_JBFTIA010000003.1, forward strand.
TCCGTCCGCCACCGGCCAGGCCCTGGACCACCTGATCTCACTCGGACACACCCACGTGGCCTATGTGGCGGGCCCGCTGACATCGCAATCCAGCGAACGGCGGTGGACTGCGCTGTCCGAGGCGGCCGAGGAGCGCGGCGTGCAGGTCCGCCGGCTCGGCCCGTTCGCCCCCAAGACACAGTCCGGCGCGGCGGCAGCGGACGCCGCGGTGCACAGTGGCGTCACGGCATGCATCGCGTTCAACGACCTGATCGCCATCGGCATGCTCCAGCGCCTGCGCGAGCGCGGCATCCGCGTACCCGAGGACATGAGCATCGTGGGCTGCGACGACATCTTTGGCGCGGACTTCTGCAATCCGCCGCTGTCCACCATGGCCTCCCCGATCGAACAGGCCGGCCGCGTGGCGGTCTCCATGCTGCTGGCCCAGCTGAACCCGCTCGCCGGCGGCGGCATCCGGAACCGGTCCGTGATGCCCACCCACCTGACGGTCCGCGGCTCGACTGGGCCGGCGCGGCAGGACGAGCGCTAGTCCGATTCGAGTGGGCGGGCTCGGCGGGGCCCCGTTTTCACGGCGGTTCCGGCCAGGTGCGCCGGCTTCGGACCGCTGCGCAGGGGACCCGGGCAGCGCGTGTCCGAAAACGTAGCGGCCACCCGGATCCGCAGCCCGCGCCGAGCCGGCCGCAACAGTTGAGGGTTGTTGACAGCGCTGGCTAGGCTGTGAGGCATGCGTGAACTCCAGGCGAAGATCATCGAGGAAATGGGCGTGCAGCCCCGGATCGACCCCGCCGGGGAGGTGCGCAAACGCGTGGCGTTCCTCAAGGAATACCTGAAGGCCACCCACACCAAGGGCTTCGTCCTGGGCATCTCCGGTGGCCTGGACTCTTCCCTGGCCGGACGGCTGGCCCAGCTGGCAGTCGAGGAGCTGGAGGCCGAGGGCGTCGAGGCCAACTTCGTGGCGGTACGGCTCCCCTACGGTGTCCAGCACGACGAGGACGACGCCCAGGCTGCCCTGGACTTCGTGCGCGCAAAGACCGAATGGACGTTCAACATCTCCGCGGCCGTGGACGGCTTCGAGGACGAGTTCCAGAAGACCGTAGGCGCGGAGATCTCCGATTTCCACAAGGGCAACACCAAGGCCCGGACCCGGATGATCGCCCAGTATGCCCTGGCCGGCGAGCACAACTACCTGGTGATCGGCACGGACCACGGCGCCGAATCCGTGACCGGCTTCTTCACCAAGTTCGGCGACGGCGGAGCAGACATCCTGCCGCTGTTCGGACTGAACAAGCGGCAGAACCGTGCGCTGCTGGCCGATCTCGGCGCTCCGGCCCGGATCTGGGAAAAGATCCCCACCGCGGACCTGCTGGACGGCAAGCCCGGCCGCACCGACGAGGACGAGCTCGGCCTGGGCTACGACACGATCGATGACTACCTCGAGGGCCGCGACGTACCCGACGCCGCTGCCGAACGGATCGAGGCGATGTACCTGCGGACCCGCCACAAGCGCACCGTCCCGGTGACGATTTTCGACACCTGGTGGAAATAGCCGTCGTTCCAGGGGCACTTTGAGCCAGAGCCTCGTGGCGCGGCGGCGATCCGGGGGCACTTTGAGCCCCGGATAACCTGCTGAAGCGCCCCACTCTGGCGTGTCCGCGCCAATGTGCCCCGGGACGGCTTGTGACCCGCGACGCCGGGCTCCTGCTGACCGCTAGGCCTGCAGCAGCGTCGAGATGCGGTGGGCCTCGTCCATGAGCAGCCGCCCCAGCTGCGGGCGCCGGTCTTCCCGGAAGCGCGGCTCGATGCCGGTCAGCGAGAGCGCCCAGGCCGGAAGCCCGCGCTGGTTGAAGACCGCCGCGGCCATCCCCCAGCTGCCTTCCAGGACCAGTCCGGGGTTGACCGAATAGCCGGCCTGCCGCGTCGCTTCCAGGTTCTCCCTGACGAGCGCTTCGGTGTGCGCGGCCGCAAAGCTGCCGGCGTGGACTGCCCAGTTCCCGAGCAGTTCTTCCTGCTCTTCGTCCGGCAGGAACGCCATAATGGCGGTGCCCGCGGAGGCCACGCCCAGCGGAAACCGGACGCCCTCGTGCAGCACGAACGATCGGACCGGGAAGCTGCCTTCCTCCCGCAGCAGGCACACCGTCTCGTTGCCGCGGCGGATGGAGAAAAACGCGCTCTCGCCGGTCTCTTCGGCGAGGCGGCGAAGACTCGGCCTTGCGATCTCTTCCAGGGGGAAACGCGCCGAGGCCACGGACCCCAGCAGCAGGATCTCCGGGCCCAGGACCCAGTTGCCGCTGCCCGGATCCTGGTCCAGCAGGCCCTCGGCTGCCAGGGAGCTCAGCAGGCGGTGCACCGTGGGGCGGGTCAGTCCAGATTCGCGCACGAGCTCCACCAGCGGACAGCCCTCGGGTTTCCGGCCGACCAGGCGCAGCAGGCTGGCTGCCCGGCTGACCACCTGGGCGCCCTGGATCGGTGTCGCATTCATTTCTGACCTCACGTCATTTCGGGAACTCATCGTGCGAATATCCACATAGTGGATACTCGCAAGCATAGCGTCCACACTGTAAAACTCCGCCATTTTGCGGGAATTTTTCGCATTGACAGTGGTCCGCGACACACCATAGGCTCCTTCATCAGACATGGAGTCCACAAAGTGGATTGCAACGTGGGACCAAGTGGAATCAAGAAGAGCTCAATGAGGAGATGCAATGTCAAAGGTGAAATCCGGGGCGGCGGCCGCGCTGCAGGACGTGTTGCGGGACGGTATGACGCTCGCCGTCGGCGGTTTCGGCCTCAGCGGGATCCCCGCTGACCTGATCGAGGCCGTGCGGGACTCCGGGGTGAAGGACCTGACGGTGGTATCCAACAACATGGGCGTGGACGGCAAGGGCCTCGGCGTACTGATCGAAGGCGGCCAGGTCCGCAAGGTGATCGCGTCCTATGTCGGGGAAAACAAGCTTTTCGCGGAGCAGTACCTCGCCGGCCAGCTGGAGGTGGAGTTCACCCCGCAGGGCACCCTGGCCGAGCGGCTGCGCGCCGGCGGTGCCGGCATCCCGGCCTTCTACACCAAGACCGGCGTGGGCACCCTCGTCGCCGAAGGCAAGCCGCTCGCGGAGTTCGACGGCGAGACGTTCGTCCTGGAGCGCGCAATCAAGGCCGACGTCGCGCTGGTCCACGCACACACGGCCGACACCGACGGCAACCTGATCTACCGCTACACCGCGCAGAACTTCAACCCGGTGGTGGCGACGGCCGGCGCGGTGACGGTCGCCGAGGCCGAGGTGATTCTCGAGCCCGGCCAGCTGGACCCGAACCACATCATCACCCCCGGCGTGTTCGTCCAGCGCCTGGTCCAGGCCAGCGCCCGGGTCAAGGACATCGAGCAGCGGACCGTCCGCGCCCGCCCTGAAGCGGCAGCGGAAGCGGCGCACGCCGCATCCGCCGTCGCCGTCTAACCGGGCCTGAGCGCCGCCCCCAACCCCACGTTTTAGGAGAACCACCATGGCTTGGACCCGAGATGAAATGGCTGCAATCGCGGCCGCAGAACTGAACGACGGCGACTACGTCAACCTTGGCATCGGCATCCCCACGCTGGTGGCCAACAACCTGCCCGACGGCGTCCGCGTTGTCCTGCAGAGCGAGAACGGGCTGCTCGGCATGGGCCCGTTCCCCTATGAGGGCGAGGAAGACGCGGACCTGATCAACGCCGGCAAACAGACCGTCACGGTCCTGCCCGGCGGCAGCATCTTCGACTCCGCAACCTCGTTCGGTATGATCCGCGGCGGCCACGTGAAGGTCGCGATCCTGGGCGCCATGCAGGTCTCCGGGAACGGCGACCTCGCCAACTGGACCATCCCCGGCAAGATGGTCAAGGGCATGGGCGGCGCCATGGACCTGGTGGCCGGCACCCCGCGCGTCGTGGTGCTCACCGAGCACAACGCCAAGGACGGCACCGCCAAGATCGTCACCGAATGCACGCTGCCGCTCACCGGCCTGAGCTGCGTGGACCGCATCATCAGCGACCTCGCGGTCTTCGACCTGGACAAGCCTGAAAACGAAACAGGCGGCGGCCGGCAGCTCACGCTCACCCGCCTCGCGCCCGGCGTCACCGTCGAAGAGATCCGCGAAAAGACCGAGGCGGCGTTCGATGTCGCCCTCGAAGCACTTGAAGTAACCGAAGAGACAACAGCATTCGAAGGAGCCACGGCATGAGCCTGAAGGAACAGTTCGGCAAGGACGTCCTGCTCACCGGCTGGGGACACAGCCGCTTCGGCAAACTCACGGACGAGACCCTGGAATCCCTGATCGTGCAGGTGGCCACGGAGGCGATCGGCAACGCCGGGATCGAGCCGGGCCAGATCGACGAAATCTACCTGGGCCAGTTCAACTCCGGCATGATGCCGCTGGCCTTCCCCTCCTCCCTCGCGCTCCAGGTCTCGGAGCAGCTGGCCAACGTCCCGTCCACCCGGGTCGAGAACGCCTGCGCCTCCGGCTCCGCCGCGTTCCAGCAGGGCACCAAGTCCCTGCTGGCCGGCACCGCCAAGACCCTGCTCGTCATCGGTGCCGAAAAGATGACCCAGGCCGGGGCCGACGTCGTGGGCGCGGCGTTGCTCGGCGCGGACTACGACATGGCCGGCAAGGCCTCCACCACGGGGTTCACCGGACTCTTCGCCGAGGTCGCCAAGCACTACGGGAAACGCTACGGCGACGGAAGTCTCGGCGACGGCTCCCTCGGCGACGTCCTGGGCACCATCGCGGCGAAGAACCACCGCAACGGCGTCGACAACCCCTACGCCCAGCTCCGCAAGGACCTCGGTGAGGAATTCTGCCGCACCGTCTCGGACAAGAACCCGATGGTGGCAGACCCGCTGCGCCGCACCGACTGCTCCCCCGTGTCCGACGGCGCCGCCGCCGTCGTCCTCAGCGTTGCCCCCACCGGCGGCACCACCGCCCCGGTGCGGCTCGCCGGCTTCGGCCAGGCGAACGACTTCTTCCCGGCCGAGCGCCGGGACCCGACCGAATTCGCCGCCACGCGCGCCTCCTGGCAGCGCGCCCTGGCGATGGCCGGCGTCGGGCTGGATGACCTCGACTTCGCCGAGGTCCACGACTGCTTCACCATCGCCGAACTGCTGATGTACGAGGCCATGGGCCTGACCGAACGCGGCCAGGGCGCCCGGGCGCTCGAGGAAGGCTGGGTCTTCAAGGACGGCAAGCTGCCGGTCAACGTCTCCGGCGGGCTCAAGGCCAAAGGCCACCCCGTCGGCGCGACCGGCGTCTCCCAGCACGTCATCGCCGCCATGCAGCTCACCGGCACCGCCGGAGCCATGCAACTGGCCAACCCGCGCCGGGCCGCGGTGCAGAACATGGGCGGTGTGGGCATCGCGAACTACGTCAGCGTCCTCGAAGCCGTCTAAGGACTCGGCCGCCTAAGGGACTGGGCCGCGGACACCAAGGCGCCGCCGAATATCCCCACCTTTTGACGCACTCCACCGGCGTGTTCCGCGTCGCCGGGCGGACCGGAGCCGCGAAGGTGGGGAGATTCCGCACTCACCGCGGCTGGCTCCGTTCCCGGATCAGCTTCGCGATGGCCCGGAACCCCAGCCGTTCCGCGTTGTCCAGGGCTGTGCGGCCTTGGGGGTCGCGGATGCCGGGGTCCGCGCCGGCATCGAGGAGCTGGCGCACGACTTCCTGCTGGGGTGGCCCGCCATTGTTGAGCAGGATGGCTTCCTGCACGGCCGTCCAGCCCAGATTGTTGACGTGGTTCACGGGCACGCCCGCAGCGATCAGGATCCGTACGGTGTCAGCGTGCCCGTGTTCACTCGCCGGAATCAGTGCCGTTCCCCCGTAGCGGTTGGTGCTCCGCACGTCCGCGCCGGCGGCCAACGTCAGCCGGAGCACCTCGTTGAACCCCTCCGCCCCGGCGTAGAGGAACGCCGAGTCCTGGATGGCGTCCTTGGCGTTGACGTTGCCCCCGGCCCGGATGAGCTCCGCCACGGCCCCGGCATCATTGGACTTTGCGGCCCGGATCAGTCGCTGGTCGAGGTCAGCCTGCGCCTCTGGTGACAGGGCGGGACGCGTACTGGCGGCCGGCGCCGCCACCGTTGAAGGCGCCGTCACCGTTGAAGGACCTGACGACGGCGGTGACTCCAGCGGGCCGGGATCTCCGCCGGCCCGGCACGATGCCAGGCAGGCGGCCAGGACTGCCGGTGCGATGAATGCCACGGATGCCTTCCGCACCCGCCGCCATGTCCGGAACCGCTTCATGAACCCGGAGCCTACTTCGAGGTCCCGGCAGCGATCGCCTGGGCGCCGGCCGTTGCGCACGCTTCGTCCAGCATGCCGTCCGGGGCGCCGCCCACGCCGATCCCGGCCACGGAGACCCCGTTGACCTTGAGCGGGACTCCGCCGGCCAGGAAGAGTGTGCCGGGGAGGTCCGCGATGCTGGGACCGTTGCCGTTAATGCGCTTGGCAAGTTCGCTGGTGGGCGTGCCAAAGGCTGCAGCCGTGTAGGCCTTCTGCTGCGCCGCTTCAATGGTGTGCTCGGCAGCGTTGTCGCCGCGGAGCAAAGCCTGCACGGTCCCGAACCTGTCCACCACGGCCACCGTGACGAACGGCAGCTTGTCCGCCTGGCACTTGGCCAGCGCGGCCTTGACCGCGTCCGCGGAGGCGCCGACGCTGATCCGGTTCTGGGCAACCACGGTTTCGGGAACCGGCTGGATGTCGACGGCGGGAGCGGCGGCGGGAGCGGCCGCCTCCGCAGGAGCAACGGCTGAGGTGCCGGCGTTGGCCGCGGCCGTCAGCCCGCCCGTCAGGAGCAGCGCTCCCACAGCAGCGGATGCGGCGATTTTCTTGGACATCTTCACGGGTACTCCTTGGAATCAGGTTCTGGGGACTGCCCGGATTCGTGCCCCGGGCCTGAAATCCATGCTTCCGCCCGGGACCCTGGCAGGGCATCGGGCGTTAGTCTGCCGCAGCCTCCCCCATCGGGCTGGGCGTATCAGCCGAATGGATGAGAGACCAGGAACGGCAGGCCCGCCTAGCATGGTGGGTAGCACTCCCCCACCCGAACCGGACCCCATGACTTCCACTCCGCCAGCCCTCCCCACGCCCTCCTCTCCACCAGCCCTCCCCGCACCGGACCCCGCGCCCGTCCCGCACAACACCGCTGCCGGAAGCGGGCCGCTGGGCCGGATTGACGCCGTCGTCCATCTTGGTTTTGCCGTCCTGCTGGTGGCGTCGGCGGTCCGTTACGTGATGCGGCACAGCCCCGCGGACAACCTGTGGGTGCTGGCCCTCGCCGCGGCGGTGTGTTCGCTGTACGCCGTGATCGCCGTACTCTCGCAGCGGCGCCGGCCGTGGGCGGTGTGGATGTTCGTCCTGGTGGCGCTGTGGGCGGTGCTGGTGATCGCGGCGCCAAGCTTCGCATGGTGCTCGTTCGCGCTGTTCTTCCTGTGCCGGACCGCCTTCAGCGGCACCGTCGCCTATCTGGCGGGCGGCGCGACGGCGGCGGCCACCGCAGTGGGGCTGTTCCGGCTCAGCGGCGGCAGCGATATTGCCATGCTCCTGGGGCCGCTGGCCGTCGGCGTCATGCTGACGCTGATCTACGACCGGATCGAGCAGGACACCGCCGAGCAGCGCCGGCTGCACGCCGAGGTGTCGCTGGCCCAGGGCCGGCTGGCCGCCAGCGAGCGCCGGGCCGGCACCATCGAGGAGCGCGAGCGAGTGTCCCGGGAAATCCACGACACCGTGACGCAGGGCCTGGCCAGCAGCCTCCTCCTGTTGGAAGCCGCGAACAGGTCGTGGCCCAGCCCGGCGGCCCGCTCGGACGTCCTGAATGCCAGCGGAATGCTGCGCCGGAACCTGGCGGACACCCGCAGCCTGGTCCACGAGCTCGCCTCCCCCGGGCTGGACACGGCACCGCTGCCCGATGCCCTGCTTCAGGCGGCGTCCCAGTACGTCCCGGGCGCGCGCCTGCTGGTCACGGGCGAGCCGCGCCCTGTTCCCGCGGACGTCCGGCACGCGCTGCTCCGCGTGGTCCAGAGCGCCGCGGCCAACACCAAGCTCCACGCGGCGGCGGCCAGCGCCACAGTGACGCTGGGCTTCCTGCCCGGCGCCGTCACCCTGGATGTTTACGACGACGGCGCCGGCTTCGACCCGCAGTCGCTGGCACCGCCGTCGGATGCCGGAGGCTACGGGCTCCGGGCCATGCGCCAGCGGGTGGAGCAACTGGGCGGCGTATTCTCGGTGGAAAGCACCCCAGGCGTTGGGACAATCGTGGCCGCGCAACTGCCTGCAGCGGAGGAACAGTGAGTCCGATTACCGTGCTGTTGGTGGACGACCATCTGGTAGTCCGCAGCGGGCTCAGGGCACTGCTGGGAACGCAGCCCGATATCCAGGTGGTGGCCGAGGCGGCTTCCGGCGAGGAGGCGCTGGTCCAGGTGGACCAGCTCGGCCCGGCCGTGGTGGTGATGGACCTCGCCATGGGGCCGGGCATGGACGGCATCGAGGCCATCAAGCATCTGCGCCGCCGCAACAGCACGCAGGCCGTGCTGGTGTTCACCACTTACGATTCGGACGCTGACATTGTCCGCGCCGTCGACGCCGGCGCCATGGGCTACCTGCTCAAGGATGCCGCGCCGGAGGAGATCTTCGCCGCGATCCGCGGGGCGGTCCAGGGCAAAAGTGTGATGAGCGCCCCGGTGGCATCGCGGCTCTTCCAGCAGTTGCGGAACCCGGACGAGATCCTGACGCCGCGCGAAGCGGAGCTGCTGAGCCTGCTGATCGAAGGCCTCAGCAACCGTGAGCTCGGCCAGCGGCTGTTTATCTCCGAGGCCACCGTGAAGACGCACCTGGCGCACATTTACGCCAAGCTCGGAGTGGAAACCCGGGCCGCGGCGATCGCCACCGCGATCCGCCGAGAGGGCATGCGCTAGCGCCGTCCTCGGCCAGGGACGCAGGCAGGGCTCGACATGGCCAGCCGGGCAGGGAGGACTAAACTCGTTCCCAGCCCATCCACCACAATGCGAGGAGCACCCATGCGCGCCACCATCATCCACGGTCCCGGCGACATCCGAGTCGAAGACCGCGACTACCCCACCATCCAGCTGCCCACCGACGTCGTCGTGAAGGTCACCGCCGCCTGCGTCTGCGGCTCGGATCTGTGGCCGTACCGCGGGGTCAAGCCGACCCACAAGCCGTCGGCGATCGGGCACGAGTTCATCGGTACCGTTGAAAGCATCGGCGAGGACATCACAGACCTTGCCGTGGGCGACCTCGTGATCGCTCCGTTCGTGGTCAGCTGCGGCGCGTGCCCCCAGTGCCTGGACGGCGTTACGGTCGCCTGCGACCACCTGGCCGGCTGGGGCGGTAAGGATGACACCGGCCTGGCTATCGACGGCGGCCAGGGCCAGGCCGTCCGCGTGCCGCTCGCCGAGTCCACGCTGGTCAAGGTCCCGGGCGTCACCGACCCGGACGACGCCCTCCGCGCCAGCCTGCTCACGCTCTCCGACGTCATGGCCACCGGCCACCACGCGGCCCTCGCGGCCAAGGCCGGCCCCGGCCGCACGGTGGTCGTGGTGGGCGACGGCGCCGTCGGGCTCTGCGGCGTGCTGGCCGCCAAGCGCCTCGGCGCGGAGCGGATCATCGCCATGTCGCGGCACGCCGACCGCCAGGCGATCGCCCGCGAATTCGGGGCAACGGACATCGTCGCCGAACGCGGGGACGAAGGCGTCGCCAAGGTCCGCGAACTGCTCGGCGGCGTCCTGGCCGACTCGGTGCTGGAGTGCGTGGGGACCAAGGAATCCATGGAGCAGGCCCTCCACAGTGTCCGTCCCGGCGGCGCCCTGGGTTTTGTGGGCGTCCCCACCGGCGGCGCCGAGGCCCCGCTGCGCTTCCTGTTCGACACGAACATCTCGATCGGCGGCGGCATGGCCCCGGCCCGGACCTACATCCCGGAACTGCTGGCGGACGTGCTGGACGGCACCATCAATCCGGGCCGGGTATTCGACTCGGTCATGCCCCTTGAAGAGGCGCCCGAGGCCTACCGCGCCATGGACGAGAGGCGCGCCATCAAGGTCCTGCTGACCCCGTAGCAGGACCCTCGACGGCGGCGGCGCCGGTTGCTGCGCCGCCGCTTGTCCCTGCCTTACAGGTGCCTCTTCCACCTGCCCTTGCGCCCGCCCTTGCACGGTCAAGGACGAGGGTCTAGCGTGAAGCGCATCAGCATCCGCCGCCGTCGAGGAGCCGTCATGGCCAGGTTTGTGCAGATCATCGAATTTCAGACCTCCCGCATCGAGGAGATTGAAGAACTCGGCCGGCCCTCCAGAACGGAGGGAAGCACGGCCCCCACGTTCGGCCGCATCTTTGCTACCGCGGACCGCGACCGCCCCGGCACCTACCTCACGATCGTTGAATTCGAGTCCTACGAGTCGGCCATGGAGAACTCCAACCGGCCCGAGACCTCCGAGTTCGCCGCGAAGATGGCCGCCCTGTGCGACGGGCCGCCGGTCTTCCGCAACCTCGATGTCATGTGGGAGGACACCGGCGGGGACGACGCCGGCCAGTAGGCCTGCAGTATCGCCCGGTACAGGTGGCCGCGCCGGCCCGGAAGCCGAACAGGCGCCGCACCGGACACGCGACCGGGGACCGGACCGGCCGCGGCTTGGAATCTTGGCTAACTTGGCTGATTGACGTGGCTTGAATACGCGGCCTAGGCATGCGGACGGGACGTGGGAGCAGGGATATGGGTTCTGCAGAGGGCAGGGCACCGGAAAGCCTCGTCGTGGATCTTAGCGAACTGGGATCCGCTCCCCTGCCGCTCGTGGGCGGCAAGGCCCTGAACCTCGGCAGGCTCACGGCGGCCGGATTCCCGGTGCCGCGCGGCTTCTGCCTCACCACGGCCGCCTACCGGAAGGCTGCCCCGGCAGAACTGAACGCACTGGCCGCACGTCTGGACGCCGCACAGCAGGAAGCACCGCAATCACCAGAAAATGGCAGCCCAGGCCACACGGGCTTGGACCCCGGAACCGATCTGGGCGAACTGGCCAGGCAGGCTCGGGAAATGATCGTGACCGCGCCTATTCCCGCCGATGTCGACGCCGCGCTCCGCGCCGCGTATGCCGGGCTGGGCCGCAGGGCCACCGTGGCGGTCAGGTCCTCCGCCACTGCCGAGGACCTGCCCTTCGCCAGCTTCGCCGGGCAACAGGATTCCTTCCTCAACATCTCCGGGGCCGACGCCGTGGTCGAGTCGGCCCGGCGCTGCTGGGCCTCACTGTGGACCGAACGGGCCGTGGCTTACCGCTCCGCGAACGGGATCAGCCACGGCGACGCCGGGCTCGCCGTCGTCGTCCAGGACTACATCGGCGCCACCACAGCCGGCGTGCTGTTCACGGCCAACCCCGTGACGGGCACGCGGACCGAAACGGTCATCGATGCGAGCGCCGGTCCGGGCCTGGCAGTGGTCTCCGGCAGCGTCAACCCGGACCATTTCGTCGCGGACACGGCCACCGGACGCGTCCTGCTCCGCTCACTGCATGGGACCGCAGGAAGGCGGCGTCCGAGCCTGGACGACGCCCGGATCCGCGAACTCACGGCCCTGGGCGAGACCATCCAGCGGCTGTTCGGCGCACCCCAGGATGTGGAATGGGTGATCGACGGCGCGGGCAAGATCTGGGTGACACAATCGCGGCCCATCACCACGCTGTATCCGCTGCCGGACCCGGCAGCCGCGGAACCCCTCGGCGCCGAGTCGGGGGCCGCCGTCGAACCCCGCGTGTACCTGTGCGGCAGCCTGCTCCAGGGCCTGACCCGGCCGCTGACCCCCATGGGGCTCTCCGCGCTGGGCTCCATGCGAAACCGCAACGGGCCATGGCAGTACGTCAACCCGGGACTGCGCATGTACGTGGACGTGACGGCCATGGTGCGCAGCAAGTACGGCCGCCGCTACCTGCTGCGGATACTCCCGCTCGCTGACGGGAGGTCGGGCGCGGTTTTCCCGGCGCTCCTGGAGGATCCGCGGTTCGGCGTGCGCGAGCGGCGGCCGAGGCGGGCACGACCCGGCGCAGCCGCGAGCAGGACACTCCGAAAGCCGGGAGCGGACAGCCCCGCGGCACGGAAGCCCGCAGCGCGCGGACCCAGCGCACTGGGAGGCCTGGGCCTGACGGTCCGGCTGGTTCCATCCATGGTGAGGGCCGCCGTGCGGCCGGCCGCCGAACTGCGCCACGCCTTCGACTACGGAAAGCAGCTCGAAGCCGAGCTCGCCCTTCCCGAGCCGGCCACCGCCTTCGGCCGGCTCGACCATACCCAGCGCATCCTGGACCAAACCGTGGACGGGCTGATCACGGCGACACTGCCCGGGCCGTCCGTGGGCTACCTCCTGCTGGCCGGGGCCCGCAGGCTGCTGCGCGGCATCGCCGAACCGAGGGAACTCGAGGCTGTTCTGCGGGGGCTGCCCAACAACGTCACCACCGAGATGGACCTTGAACTCTGGCAGCTGGCCGTCACGATCCGCTCGAATGATGCGTCCCGTGAGGCGTTCCTGGCCCACGGCCCGAAAGAGCTCGCCGGCATGTACGCGGCCGGCACGCTGCCCGGGGTGGCACAGACTGGCCTGCACGGGTTCCTGGAGCGCTATGGCCACCGCGCCGTGGCGGAGATCGACCTCGGCATGCCGCGGTGGTCGGAGAAACCGGACCACATCCTCGGCATGCTCTCGAACTATCTGCACGTGGAGGACCCCGAGCAGGCCCCCGACCGGCAGTTCGCCCGCGCCGAGGAACATGCCGAGGCCAGGATCCGCACCCTGGTGGAACGGACCCGGGCCCGGAGCCATTTCCGCGCCCGGCTGGTGGAATTCTGCCTGCACCGGACCCGGCAGTTGTCCGGGCTGCGCGAACTGCCCAAGTTCTACATCGTCCTCGCGCTGGCGGAGATGCACCGCCAATTCAACGCGATCGGCACCGAACTGGCCCGCTCCGGTGCGATCGCCGCTGCGGACGATGTGTATTTCCTGGAAGCCGACGAGGTCCGCGTGGGTTTGCGGGGCGCCAATCTCCAGGGCATCGTCACGGACCGCCGCCGGCTCTACGACGTCGAACTGCGCCGACGCCGGATTCCCCGGCTCCTGCTCTCCGACGGAACGGACGTGGAGGCCGCCGTCATGGCCAAGTCCCCCGCTTCAGGCGCCCTCACCGGGACACCGGCGTCGGCAGGCACCGCCACCGGAACGGTCCGGGTCATCCTGGATCCGGTGGGAGCCCGCCTCGAGCCCGGGGAAATCCTTGTGGCACCCTCCACCGACCCGGGCTGGACACCGCTGTTCATGACCGCCGGCGCCCTGGTGATGGAAATGGGCGGGGTGATCTCGCACGGCGCCGTGGTGGCCCGCGAATACGGCATCCCGGCCGTCGTGGGCGTGCCGGACGCGACCACCCGGCTGCGGACCGGCCAGCGGGTGACCGTGGACGGATCCGCCGGAACGGTGCGGCACGTGGACGCCCCGCTCCCTGCGGCAACCGCCGGCAGCCTGGCCGGCTGACCCGACGAAGGGGCTATGTTAAGTTCATGGTGTCTGCTGGCAGCAACCCACACGGCACGCCCCACCCAGAGCCAGAGCGTTTCGGTTCGGGGCTGGTGGATGGCGCCGCCCGCCGGGACGCCGCATTGCCCGACTTCGACTGGTCCCTCCTCCCCGACGGCGTGGTGCGGGGGGAGTTCGAGGCGCCCAGCGGCACCCTGGCGACCATTGCCACCGGAGATCCCGGGAATCCGCGCGTCGTGCTCATCCCGGGCGCCACCGGTTCCAAGGAAGACTTCGTCCTGATGCTGCCCGAACTCGCCGCGGCCGGATATTTTGCGCTCAGCTGCGACATTGCCGGACAGTATGAATCCGCCCGGGCCGGGCCCGAAAACCTCGTTCCACCGCGGTGCCGCTACGACTACGAGCTCTTCCGCGACGACCTCCTGGCCATGCTGGACGCCGCGGAAGGCTCGGCGCACGTCGTGGGCTACTCCTTCGCCGCAACCGTCGCCCAACTGGCCTTCAGGCAACGGCCGGAGAAGTTCCTGAGCCTGACCCTGATCAGTTGCCCGCCGGAGCCCGGGCAGTGTTTCCGCGGGCTACGGTTCATCGGCTGGTTCAGCGGCTTGGTCAACAGCAGGGTCGGCACCGCCCTGATGATTTGGGGCATCCGGAGCAACGTGGCCAGGGTGGCGCCCCAGCGGCTGCGGTTTGTGAGAAGCCGGTTCGCGTTCACGCGCCGCTCCTCGGTGGTGGACATCATCGGCCTCATGAAGCACACCCCGGATCTGCGCCGGGTCCTGGCCGCGGCGACGGTGCCGAAGTTCGTCGCCGTCGGCGAACATGACCTCTGGCCCCTGCCACTGCACCGCCACTTCGCGCAGTCGATCGGGGCACGGATAGCGGTCTACCGCGGCGGCCACAGCCCCAGCGAGACGTCGCCATACCAGATCAGCCGGGACCTGATTGCGCTGTTCGAAGCCTCGGCTTCGGCATGACGAATGCAAACTACCGAGACGAAGACCCGCATTAGACCCTTGCACCGCGGCCCGTCGCACCGTACGTTGGGGACAGCGGACGAATGTCTCCGCAGCCGTTGGCCTCATGGCCGCCGGAGATCAGCAGCATTTCAGAAGGATAAAGGCATGGCTACAGGCACAGTTAAATGGTTCAACGCCGAAAAGGGTTTTGGCTTCATTGCCCCGGATGACGGGTCGGCCGACGTTTTCGCCCACTACTCGGCAATCGCCACCAGCGGCTACCGCTCGCTGGACGAGAACCAGAAGGTTGAATTCGACGTCACGCAGGGCCCGAAGGGCCCGCAGGCTGAGAACATCCGCCCGCTCTAAGTACTCAGGATTTGCCCCGGCCGCCCGGCCGGGACACTTTCCCCGAAGACCACAACGCCCCTCCGGAGGACTCCTCCGGAGGGGCGTTTGTGTTCCCGGGCGCTGGTGTTCCCGGGCGCTGGTGTTCCATGGCCTGCGCGTTCCCGGCAGGGTCAGCCGACGTGGACCCAGGGGCGGCGTGTGACGTCCGGTTCGGCCTCGCGCAGGACTTCCCGGGTCACCGGGGCGATCTCGCCCTCGCCGAAGGCCAGGAACCGCAGGAGGTTGGTGAACGGGTTTCCCTCGGTCCAGCGGAAGTAGATGTGCGGCATCAGGCCGGTGACGTCGCGGATGTGCAGCAGCACGGAGGCGATCGTGTTCGGCACCACGGGCCCGTGGACCTCCAGGACCTGATACCCGTGCCGGACCACCCCGCGGACCTCGAGTGCGGTCTCGAAGTCCGAGGAATCATCCACCACGACTTCGAGGAACAGCGCCTGGAAATCCACCGGGAGATGGCTGACCTCGATGGCGGAAGTGAGCTTGTCCCGGTACGCCTCGGCGGTGAGCCACAGCGGCTCGTGGGCGATGATCGCGATGGGTCCGGTCTCGTTCGCGGCCAGGAATTCCAGGGCCGGCGTATCCATCCGCACGTGCGTGGCGTGGAGCTCGAAGGAGCGCCGGAGGCGCGAAAGCAGCGAGATCACGATGATCCCGAGGATGAAGAACGCCGCGATCCGGATGCCTTCGGGCCGCTCGAAGATGTTGGCCACCGTGGTGTAGATGAACACGACGGCGATGACGCCGAACCCGATGCTGCGCTTGCGCTGCCGCCGGCTCCGCGCGGACAAGGTCACCGCGACCGCCGCCGAGGTCATCAGGACCAGGACGCCGGTGGCATAGGCGCCGCCCTGGGCGTCGACGTCGGCGTCGAACAGCCAGGTGATCATGAACCCCACGAGTGTGAAGACCAGGACCAGCGGCCGCACGGCGCGGGCCCATGAAGGGGCCATGCCGTACCTGGGCAGGTAGCGCGGCACGAGGTTCAGGAGCCCGGCCATGGCGGAAGCGCCGGCGAACCACAGGATCGCAATGGTGCTCAGGTCATAGACGGTGCCGAAGCCGTTGCCGAGGTATTCGTGGGCGAGGTATGCCAGGGCACGCCCGTTCGCCGGGCCGCCGGGCTGGAAGTCCTGCGCCGGGATGAGCACCACCGTGGTGAAGCTCGTGGTGACAAGGAATGCGCTCATGATGACGGCGGCCGTGGTCAGCAGGCGGCGGGCGCCCTGGATCCGGCCCGCGGGGTTCTCCTCGGTGTCCGTGGCGCGGCCGCGGATTTGCGGCATGACGGCGACGCCGGTCTCGAACCCCGAGAGGCCCAGGGCCAGTTTCGGGAACACCAGCAGCGCGATCCCCACGACCATCAGCGGGCTGCCGTGTTGGGTGGTCAAGGCCACCCACCAGTCATCCACGGCAACGGGATGGGTGAACGTTTCGAAGAGGGTCGTGATCACGACAACGACATTCAGGCCCAGGTAGATGCCGACTAGGACGACCGCGACGCCGATCGCTTCCTTGAAGCCGCGCAGGAACACCGCTGCCAGCAGCGCCAGCAGGAACAACGTCACCGCGACGTTCTGGCCCTGCATCCAGGCGGGGGCGAACGGGTTCTCAATCGCGTGCGCCGTCGCGTCGGCGGCGGAAAGCGTCATGGTGATCATGAAGTCCGTGGCGGCGAACCCGAGGAGCACCAGGACCAGCAGTTTCCCGCCCCAGCGCGGCAACAGCCGCTCCAGCATGGCGATGGAGCCTTCGCCGCGCGGACTTTCCCCGGCCACCCGGCGGTACACCGGCAGCGCGCCCAGCAGGGTCACGGCAACCAGCACCAGGGTGGCCAGCGGGGAGATCACGCCGGCCGCGAGCGCGGCGATGGCGGGCTGGTAGCCGAGGGTGGAGAAGTAGTCCACGCCGGTGAGGCACATGACCTGCCACCACGTGTGCTTTTTCAGGTGGCTGTCACTCACGGCCCCGGGGCCCTGATGGACTCCCTTGGCATCCTGGAGGCCGAACAGCAGCCAGTTCCTGAAGTGCTCTCCTGCGCCGGGCCTCGGCGCCGACGGGTCTGCCGGGGGCCGGCTGAGGGTGGTCATGATGTCCTTTCCACGCGGCGCACAGCACCGCTTCCATCCGGGACAGTACCAGCGCCCGCAACCTCTGCAGCCCTCCGGCGGGCAATCCTGATGCTTCCTTAACGCGGCTGCTTAACGCGGCTGCGCGGGGCCCGTCCGGGCCGGGGTTCGGGTATGCCCCAGCCCGCGGCGGGGCAGCGCTAAGGCCGCGTCAAGATCCGGGCCATAACCATCAAAGAAGCGTTAAAACCGGCGCTTCGCGCCTTTGGCGGGGTTTGACTGGTGCTGTCCCCCGCAGCGGGGTACCGAGGAAAGGAACGCGCAATGGCCGACATGGCTGTGATCGGGATCTTCATGGCTTCCATGGGGTTCGTGATGTGGATAGGGCAACTGCTCCCCCGAATGGTCGGCGGGACCGGCGAACGTCGGGAGGGAAGGCAGTGAACGCCGACGCACTCATGTGGCTGGCACTGCTGCTCGCCGGGCTGGGCCTGCTCGGCTATCTGGTGGCAGCCCTGATCCAACCCGGGAAGTGGTGAGCCGGGCATGACGTTCAACACCGCCTCCTTCCTCCTCCAGCTCGGGGCCCTGGTCCTTGCCCTCGCCGCCGTCCACAAACCGCTGGGCCTCTACCTTGCCCGCGTCTATGAATCCACCACGTCCACCCGGGCGGAGCGGATCCTTTACCGCCTGTCCGGTGTCGACGCAGGCACCGAACAGACGTGGTCCGTGTACCTGCGCAGCGTCCTGGTCTTTTCGGCTGTGTCGATCCTGGCCGTCTTCGGGCTCCAGCGCGCCCAGGCCGTCCTGCCCGGGGCCGGGGCCCTGCCCGGCGTCGACCCGTGGGTGGCCATGAACACCGCCATCTCCTTTGTCACCAACACCAACTGGCAGGCGTACGTCCCCGAAACGACCGTCGGCATTTTCGTGCAGATGGCGCTGCTGGCCGTGCAGAACTTCCTCTCCGCCGCCGTCGGCATGGTCGTCGCGGTCGCCCTGATCCGCGGCATCGCCAGGACCCGCACCGACCGGCTGGGGAACTTCTGGGTGGACCTCGCCCGGACCACTTTCCGGGTCCTGCTGCCCCTGGCATTCGTGGCGGCCATCCTGATGGTCCTCGGCGGCGTGGTCCAGAACTTCTGGCCAACCGAGGTCACCAACCAGGCCACCGGTGTCTCCCAGCTCATTCCCGGCGGCCCCGTGGCCTCCCAGGAAGCCATCAAGATCCTGGGAACCAACGGCGGCGGCTACTTCAACGCCAACTCCGCCCACCCCTTTGAAAACCCCAACGCCGTCATCAGCCTGTTCCAGGTGTTCCTGCTCCTGCTCATCCCGTCGGCGCTGCCGTACACCTTCGGCCGCATGGTCGGCGACCGCCGCCAGGGCTTCACGGTGGTCGCCGTCATGGGCACGCTGTGGCTCATGTCGACGACGATGACCGGCTGGGCGGTCGCCGGCGCACAGGGTGCCGCCACCGCTGCCGCGGGCGGGCTGGGCGAAGGCTTCGAACAGCGTTTCGGCGGCGCTCCGAGCGCGATCTTCGCAGCGTCGACCACCCTGACCTCCACCGGCGCCGTCAACGTCGCCCACGATTCGTTGCCCCCGCTGGCCGGCGGTATGGCCATGGTGAACATGATGCTTGGCGAAGTTGCCCCCGGCGGGACCGGCTCGGGGCTGTACGGCATCCTGGTCCTCGCGATCATTTCGGTGTTCATCGCGGGCCTGATGGTGGGGCGCACCCCCGAATACCTGGGCAAGAAGATCGGGCCCACGGAAATGACGCTTGCCGCCATGTACATCCTGGTCACCCCGGTGCTGGTGCTCGCCCTCGCCGGAGTCACGGTGCTGCTGCCTGACGTCATGGCCAATGCCCCGGCCTCCGGACCGCATCAGTTCAGCGAAGTGCTGTACGCCTTCACATCGGGGGCCAACAACAACGGCTCCGCGTTCGGCGGGATCACCAGCTCCGGCCCATACCTTTCATCCCTGCTGGGCGTGGCCATGCTGCTGGGCCGCTTCCTGCCGATCGCGCTGGTCCTGGCCCTTGCCGGCTCGCTGGCCCGGCAGGGCAAAGTCCCCGTTTCCTCCGGCACCGTGCCAACCCACGGACCGCTGTTCGCGGCCCTGTTGCTCGGCGTCACCGTCATCCTGACAGCACTGAGCTACTTCCCGGCGCTGGCACTTGGCCCCCTCGCAGAAGGACTCCTCCAATGACCCCGACCCCTTCGAAAACCGCCGCCACGTTGGTTGACGGCAACCTGCTCGGCACCCCGGGCGAGCACAAGCACCACACCAAGGCCCCCGCGAAACTGACCGCTGCCAGCGTGGCCACGGCCCTGCCGCTGGCCCTGAAGAAGCTTGCCCCGCGGCAGATGGTCCACTCCCCGGTCATGTTCGTCGTCGAAGCCGGGGCGCTGCTCTGCACCATCATCTGCGTGTTCCGTCCCTCCGTTTTCAGCGTCGCCGTCACTGTCTGGCTGTGGCTCACGGTGCTGTTCGGCACGCTGTCCGAGGCCATCGCCGAAGGCCGCGGCAAGGCACAGGCCGACAGCCTGCGCGCCAGCCGGGAAGGCGTCATGGCGCGGCTCCGGCAGGCCGACAGGTCCTTCAAGGATGTCCCGGGCACGGAGCTGCGCGTCGGTGACGTGGTGGTCTGCGAGGCGGGCGACGTCATCCCCTCCGACGGTGAAATCATCGACGGCGTCGCCAGTGTGGACGAATCCACGATCACGGGCGAATCCGCGCCCGTGATCCGCGAATCCGGCGGCGACAGGTCGTCCGTGACCGGCGGAACCAGGGTCCTCTCGGACCGGATCCTCATCCGGATCACCGCCGCCCCCGGCGAGACATTCGTGGACCGGATGATCAAGCTCGTGGAAGGCGCGGTACGCCAGAAGACCCCGAATGAGATCGCCCTGCACGTGTTGCTGGTCTCTCTCACCATCGTCTTCCTGGCCGTGACCATGTCGCTCGCGCCATTCGCGTCCCTCGCCGGGGCCACGCCGTCGCCGATCGTGCTGGTCGCTCTTCTCGTCTGCCTGATCCCGACCACCATCGGGGCCCTGGTCCCGGCCATCGGCATCGCCGGCATGGACCGCCTGGTGCAGCACAACGTGCTGGCAACCTCAGGCAGGGCGGTGGAAACTGCCGGCGACATCACCACCCTCCTGCTCGACAAGACCGGGACCATCACCTTCGGCAACCGCCGGGCCGTTGACTTCCTCCCGGCGGACGGCACGGAACCCGCTGCCCTTGCCGAGGCGGCGTGGCTGTCCAGCCTGGCCGATGAAACACCGGAGGGCCGGTCGATCACCGACCTCGCCGCCAGCCGCGGGCTGGCCGGACCCAGCCTCGCGCAGCTGCAGGCGCGCGCGGGAGTCTTCGAAGTGGTCGAGTTCAGCGCGAGCACCCGCATGAGCGGGCTGGACACCGATGCCCGGCAGATCCGCAAGGGCGCTGCGTCGGCGGTGTCGGCCTTCGTGGCAGACCGCGGCGGATCCACGCCGGCCGACATGCTCCGGCACGTCGACGCCATCGCCGCACAGGGCGGCACCCCGCTGCTTGTGGCCCGGGCCGGCTCCGACGGCGCGGAAGTCCTTGGCGCGATCCACCTGGCCGACGTCGTCAAGCCAGGCATGCACGCACGTTTCGCCGAGCTGCGGAAGATGGGGATCCGGACCGTCATGATTACCGGAGACAACGCCATTACGGCCGCCACAATCGCCGCCGAGGCCGGGGTGGACGATTTCCTGGCCGAGGCGACGCCGGAAGACAAGCTCGCGGTCATCAAACGGGAACAGTCCCAGGGCCGCCTGGTCGCAATGACCGGTGACGGCACCAACGATGCCCCCGCCCTCGCGGCGGCGGACGTCGGCGTCGCGATGAACTCCGGCACCCCCGCGGCCAAGGAAGCAGCCAACATGGTGGACCTCGACTCCGATCCGACCAAACTGATCGACGTCGTCGGGATCGGCAAGCAGCTGCTCATCACCCGCGGTGCCCTCACCACTTTTTCGGTGGCGAACGACGTCGCGAAGTACTTCGCCATTGTCCCGGCCCTGTTCACGGGGGTATTCCCCGGGCTGGGGCTGCTGAACATCATGGGCCTGGCCTCGCCGTCCTCGGCGATCCTCTCCGCCGTGGTCTTCAACGCCCTCATCATCATCGCGCTGGTGCCCCTGGCGCTCCGCGGCGTGAAATACCGCCCGGTTTCGGCCAACAAAGCCCTCGGCCGGAACCTGCTGATCTACGGCCTGGGCGGCCTTGTGGCGCCGTTCATCGGCATCAAGATCATTGACCTCGTCATCGCCCTCATCCCCGGAATCGGCTAGGAACTCCCCATGAATACACTCACCGGCTATCTCCGGCAGGCCGGGACTGCGCTGCGGTTCCTCGCGCTCGCCACCGTGGTCCTTGGCCTCTGCTATCCCCTGGCCGTCTTCGGCGCGGGCCAGCTGATCGCTCCGGCGCAGGCCAACGGCTCCATCATCAAGGACCCGGCCGGACACCCCGCCGCGTCCTCCCTGATCGCCCAGGCGCCGGCCGACGACGCCGGCGCCCAGGACCCGCGCTGGTTCCATGCCCGGCCCTCCGCCGTAAAGTGGGACCCTGCGTCGTCCTCGGCCAGCAACCTTGGCCCCAACGACTCCAAACTGGCGGAGGCGATCGCGGCCAACCGCGCAGCCGTCGCACAGGCAGAATCTGTCCCCGAAGCAGAGGTCCCGGCCGACGCCGTCACCGCCAGCGGTTCCGGACTGGACCCGGACATCTCCCCGGCCTACGCCCGCCTCCAGGTCCCACGTGTGGCCGCCGCACACGGCCTCAGCACCGAGGCCGTGGCAGAGCTCGTGGCGCGGCAAACCAGTACCGGCCCCGCGGCATTCCTGGGGCAGCCCGCCGTGAACGTGACCGCGCTGAACCTGGCAGTTGCCGCCGCGTCGCCCGTGTCCGCCTCCAAGTGACAGAATGACGACATGGCACGTGGAACGCTGCGGATCTTCCTGGGGGCCGCGCCCGGAGTGGGCAAAACCTACGAGATGCTGGAGGAAGCCCACAGACTCGGTGAGCGGGGCGAGGACGTTGCCGTCGCCTTCGCGCTGGACCACGGCCGTGCCGACACGAGGGCCCTCATGGCGGGCCTGGAGGTCATTGCGCCCCGGGCGCTGAGCTACCGGGGCGCGGACTTCGAGGAAATGGACGTGGACGCAGTCCTGGCCCGCGCCCCCGAAACCGCGGTGGTGGACGAATACGCCCACTCGAACGTCCCGGGCAGCCGCAACCAGAAGCGCTGGCAGGACGTGGACGAACTCCTCACCGCCGGGATCAATGTCCTCTCCACTGTCAATATCCAGCATCTGGCGTCCCTCGGCGACGTCGTCAGCGCCATCACAGATGTCCGGCAGGCAGAGACGGTCCCGGACGAGGTCGTGCGGCGCGCCGACCAGATCGATCTGGTCGATATCCCGCCCGAGCTGTTGCGCCAACGGCTCAGCGACGGAAAAATCTACGCCGCGGACAAGATCGACGCGGCCCTCTCCAACTACTTCCGGCTCGGCAACCTCAGCGCGCTGCGCGAGCTCGCCTTGCTGTGGCTGGCCGACCGGGTGGACGAGGGCCTGGCGAAGTACCGGGCCGAGCACGGGATCCAGGACAGCTGGCCCGCCCGCGAGCGCATCGTCGTGGGCCTGACCGGCGGACCTGAGGGCGAGGCGCTCATCCGGCGCGGGGCGCGCATCCTGACCCGCGTCAGCGGCGGGGACCTCCTGGCAGTGCATGTGCGCGCCGCCGATGGTGTCGCCTCGGAGTCGCCGCAGGCGCTGGAACGGCAACGGCGGCTGGTCCAGGACCTGGGCGGCAGCTACCACGTCGTGGCCGGAGAGGACCCGGCCACCGCCCTGCTGGACTTCGCCCGCAGCGTCAACGCCACCCAAATCGTGGTCGGCATCTCCCGGCACAAAAACATCGTCAGCCTGCTGGGCAGCCTGCTGGGCGGCCTCCTGGGCGGCGGTGTTGGCACCCGGGTGGTGCGCGGCTCCGGGGACATCGATGTCCACATGGTCTCGCATCCGCTCGGCGGCCAGGGCACGGGCGTGCCGCGCCCCCGCGATCTGGGCAGGGCCAGGGTTGCCGTGGGTTTCATCCTGGCCGTGCTCGTGCCTGCGGTCCTGCAACTGCTGCTCTCCATCGTGAATCCGGACCACAGCCTGGCCACCGCCATGCTGGTCCAGCTCAGCGGCTCCGTGGCCGTCGCCCTGGTGGGCGGCCTGTGGCCTGCAGTCCTGGCCGCTCTGTGGAGCAGCCTGCTGGTGAACTACTTCTCCACTCCCCCGCTGGGCAACCTGACCATCAGCGACGCGCAGAACTTCCTGGCGCTGTTCGTCTTCCTCGGGGTGTCGGCGGCCGTGGCCGTGGTGGTGGACCTGTCCGCCCGCCGTTCGAAGGAGGCCGCCCGGGCCAGGGCCGAGGCCACCACCCTCAGTGACCTCACCCGTGGGGCGGCCGGCTCGGACGATACTGTCCAGGCGTTGCTCGAGCAGGCCAGGACAGTCTTCCAGGTCCGCGGGACGGCCCTGTTCGGCCAGGCGGCCGACGGCGAGGGAGACTGGCGGCTCCTGGCCTCCGCCGGCGAGGTCCCGGCCGACGGCCACCGCCCGGACGGCCAACGCCAAGATGGTCAAGGTCAAGATGGTCAAGGTCAAGATGGTCAAGGTCCCGACGGCGAGAACATCGAGGACATCGACTCCACCACCCGGCTGGTCCTCTACGGCCGGATCCTGCCGGCCAGCGACCGGCGGCTCCTCGCCGCGTTCGGCGTGCACGTGGCCGCACAGCTGGAGCGCCAGCAGCTCGTGGCCAGCCGGCGCGAAATGATGCGCCTGGCCGAGAGCAACACCATGCGCACCTCCATCCTCCGCGCGGTCTCCCACGATCTCCGGACCCCGCTGGCCGGGATCAAGCTCGCCGTCGGCGGCCTCCGGCAGCCCGGGGCCCGCTATTCCCCACAGGAGGAGCAGGAGCTGCTGGCCACGATCGAGGAATGCTCCGACCGGCTCGACCTGTTGGTCGGCAACCTGCTGGACATGTCCCGCATCACCTCGGACTCGGCCAGCCCCCAGCTGCGTCCCCTCCGCTGGTACGAAGTCATCCCGGGCGCCCTGCACGGCGTCCCGCCGGGCCGGGTGCGCGTGGAGCTTCCCGCCAACATGCCCGAGATCGACGCCGACCAGGGCATGCTGGAGCGGGTCGTCGCGAACATTGTCGAAAACGCAGTCAAGTACGCACCCGACTCCGACATCGTGGTGGCGGGAACCGCCGGCGGGCTGAGCCAGGCGACGCTCGCCGGGCGCCCGGCCGGCGAGCTGCGCATCATCGACCACGGCCGCGGCGTCCCGGCGGAGCGGGTGCTGGACATGTTCCGCCCGTTCCAGCGCCTCGACGACGCCGCCCAGGCCGCCGGCGTCGGGCTCGGCCTTGCGGTGGCGAAGGGTTTCACCGAGGCGATGGGCGGACGCCTGACGGCTGAGCCGACGCCGGGCGGCGGCCTGACCATGGTCATCACGCTCCCGCTCTCCAGCGGCGAACCCTTCGACGCCCAAACGGGCCAGGCCCCGCTGGAACCGCAATCGGCACTGACCGGCCGCCACCATGGACGCCCGCTGCCGCCGTCCCCAGCATCGTCCCCGGCACCGTCGCCGTCGGCGGCCGGGCGGGACGCGCCATGACCGCCGTCCTGGTGGTCGACGACGATCCGCATCTGTTGCGGGCACTGCGCATCACTCTGCAGGGCCACGGCTACGACGTTTCCGCGGCGGCGGACGGCCGGTCCGCGCTGCTCAAGGCCAGGCAGGAGCCGCCGTCGGTGGTGATCCTGGACCTGGGCTTGCCGGATCTGGACGGCACGGCGGTGATCCGGGAGCTGCGCGCATTCAGCAGCGTTCCCGTCCTGGTGCTGTCCGCCCGCCACGGCTCCGAGGACAAAGTCCAGGCCCTCGACGCCGGCGCGGACGACTACATCACCAAACCCTTTGGCCTGGATGAACTCCTGGCCCGGCTCCGCGCGCTGCTGCGCCGCACCACGGAACCGGAACACGAGGCCGTGGTCAGCACGGAGAACTTCACGGTGGATCTGGGAAAGCGCCGGGTGGTCCGGGACGGACACGACGTCCGGCTGACCCCCACGGAGTGGAAAATGTTGGACGTGCTGGTCCGGAATCCGGAAAAGCTGATCACGCAGCAGCGGTTGCTCTCCGAGGTCTGGGGGCCGGCGTACGCGAAGGAGACGAACTACCTGCGGGTCTACATGGCCCAGCTGAGGCGCAAGCTGGAACCGGACACGGCCAACCCCCGCCACCTGCTCACCGAGGCCGGAATCGGCTACCGGTTCATGCCCTGACAGTTTTTCCGGCAGCTTCGCCTGTTGGTTTTCCGATGCCGTGACCGGCAATGGATACTGGGGCAATGACTAATTGCAGCCCGCTCAGCAGGGACGATGCCGATCCGTCGCCACTGCCTGAGATCCCGGCGCAGCTGCGGGCCGTCCTCAACGGGATACCGGCCCTCGTGGGCTACTGGGACAACGAACTGCGCAACCGCCTGGCCAACGACGCCTACTGCGAGTGGTTCGGGTTCGAACCCCAGCAGCTCAATGGCTTGCATGTCCGGGACGTGATCGGGGATGTGGCCTTCGAAACGACCCGGCCGCTCATCGAGCGGGTGCTCGCCGGAGAGGCGCAGCAGTTTGAGCGGACCCTCGTGGATTCTGAAGGCGAGTCGCGCCACACCCAGGTCACGTACACCCCCGATGCCCGCGATGGCGCGGTACAGGGCTACTTCGTCGTGATCACCGACATCACCGAACGGGTGCTGGCCGACCGGCGCCGGCAACGGGACATGGACCGGTACCGGGCGCTGGCGCGCAGCGTTCCCGGCGTCTTCGTACTCCTCTTCGACGCCGAGCTGCGCTACCTGATCGCCGAGGGCCAGGAGCTGGAGACCTTCGGCTACCGCAGGGAAGAGCTCGAAGGCCAGCGCATCCAGGACGTGCTCAAGGGCGACCTCGCCAGCGAGCTCGAGCCCCGCTACCGTGCGGCCCTGGCCGGCCGCGAGGTCTCCTGGAGCCGGCAGATCGGCCACCGCACATACCGGCTGAAGGCCGGCCCGGTCTATTCCGACGACGACGGCGCCGCGGCCGGCATGGTGGTGGCGGTCGACGTCACCGAGCGCCTGCAGCAACAGCAGGTGTGGCAGGCCCTGCACGAATTGGCGACCGAAGTCGCCCGCAACGCAGCCCCCGAGGCCATCTCGGAGCGGGTCGCCGCGATCGTCCGGGAGCTGTTCAACGTCGATTCGGCCGCCGTCGTTCGTTTCACCGGCGCGTCCTCGGCGGAAATCGTTGCGATGGCCCCGACGCTCCCGCCGACGCTGAGCCGGCGGCAGATCTTCGCCCCGACAGACGAATCCGCCACCGTCCGGGTGGCCGTGACCGGCAAACCGGCCCTCGTCGTTTACGGGGCGGAGGGCGGACCGGCAGCGGAGCAGATGCGCGCCGGCGGCTTCCAGTCCGCCGCGGCGGCGCCGATCCGCGTCCGCGGCGGCCTGTGGGGCGCGGTGACCCTGACCTCGAAGTCGCGCACCGGGGTCACGGAAGCCATGATGGAGCGGTTGGCCCAGTTCGCGGAGCTCGTCGAAATCGCCATCGGCAACACGGAGGCCCGGACGGACCTGGAGCAGCAGGCCACGACCGATGCCCTGAGCGGCCTGCCCAACCGGCGGTCCCTGGAACGGCACCTCGCCGAACAGATTGCGCTGGCCGGTAGCCGCGGGACTTACCTGAGCGCGATCGTCCTGGATATCGACCACTTCAAGCGGATCAACGACACTTACGGCCACCTGATGGGCGACGTCGTCCTGGCGGAGGTCGCCGCGCGGCTCCGGACGGTCGCCCGCACGAAGGAGATCGTGGCCCGGTTTGGCGGCGAGGAGTTCGTGTGGCTGCTCCCGGGGACCGACGGCGCCGAGGCCCTGCTCGCCGCCGAACGTGCCCGGAAGGCCATCGCGTCCGAGCCGTTCGGCGAGGTCGGTTACCTGACGATCTCGGCCGGGGTCTGCGAGCAGCGCGACGCCGAGGCCGGCTCCCTCCTGGACTGTGCGGACCGGGCCCTGTACGAGGCCAAAAACGGTGGCCGCAACCGCACGTCCCGGTACGGCCACCCCACCGCCGCCGCCCGGGAACAGGCGCCCGGCGCCGCTGACGCGCGGGAAGCCCAGACCACGCGGGGAGCCTAGACGAAGGCGGACTTTCCCGTCACGGCCCGGGCCACGATCAGTGAATTGATTTCGTAGCTGCCCTCGTAGGTGTAGAGGATTTCGGCGTCGCCGAAGAGCTTGCCCATCTCGTAGTCGCTGCTGATGCCGTTGCCGCCCATGAGGGACCGGCCCATCGCCACCGAGGCGCGCGCCAGCCGCGTGGTGGTGGATTTGGCCATGGCGGCCTGGACCATCTCGAGCTTGCCGTCCTCCTGGATTCTCGCCAGCTGGGCCATCAGGGCCAGGGACGCGGTCGCGTTGCCCAGGATCTCGGCGAGCTGCTGCTGGATGAGCTGGAAGCGTGCCAGTTCCTTGCCGAACTGGCGGCGCCGCAGCGAATAGGCGCGCGCGACGTCGAACGCGGCCAGCTGGATGCCGGCGCCCTGCCAGCCCACCCAGGCCCGCGAGTCGCGCAGGAGCTCGTTGGCCTTGGAGAAGTCGGTGGCGCCGGGCAGCAGGTTGGCCGCCGGGATGCGGACCTCGTCGAGGACAATGTCGGCGTTCTGCATGATGCGCAGGCCGATCTTATTGGCGATCTTCGTTGCTGTGTAGCCGGGACGGTCGGTCTCGACGATGAAGCCCTTGATGTGCTGGTCGGCGACGTCCCGGGCCCACACGAGGGCAAAGTCCGCGATGGTGCCGGCGCCGATCCACCGCTTGGCACCGTTGATGACCCATTCGCCGTCCTCCAGCCGGGCGGTGGTTTCCAGGCCGCCTGCGATGTCCGAGCCGTGGTCCGGCTCAGTCAACGCGAAGGCTCCGAGCTGGGTGAACGCGGTGAGGCCCGGGAGCCAGCGTGCCTTCTGCTCCTCCGAGCCCAGCTCATCGATCATGCCGACGATCAGCTCGTTGTGGATGCCCACGAGCGCCGAGAGGGATACGTCGGCGCGGGCCACCTCGACGTACATGAGCCCCTTGAAGAGCTTGGACGTGCCGTCGGTCTGCAGCCCGCCCAGGCCGTATTTGCCGAGTTCCGCGAGCAGGCCGAAGGGAAATTCCTCGCGGTTCCAGTAGTCGATCGACGCGGCCCGGACCCGGGACTGCAGGAACTCCCGGACCTCCTGGTAGCGGAGCTGTTCCTCCGGCGGCAGCAGGTCCACGATGTACATGAGGTCGGCGTCCGGAAACGGCGGCGGCGCCGGGTCCGCCGGTGTTGCAGCTGATGCGGTGTCTGCTACGGCTGTGTTTGATTCCGTTAGCACTGGCGCTCCGCCGGCACGTCCTTGTGGCTGCACGGGCACGTATCCCTTCCTCATGCGCTGTCCGCAGAGCAGCGCCGCTCTTCCAAACCCTTGGATGTCCTAGTATATTGCACAGTGACGGGGATCACTAGGCAGGCGCCCGCCGGGCCGGCGGGATCCCAGGCAACGGCGCCGGCGCCGGATTTTCCGGAAGGGCTGCGCCAGAGGACTTCGAAAGGTGCACCATGACCGTGACTGAAGAATTCCGGGCCGCGCGGGACCGGCTGCTGGCCCTCCGTGGGGATTACGAGGCCGCCCGCAGCGAGTTCCAGTGGCCGCGCTTCGAGGAATTCAACTTTGCGCTGGACTGGTTCGACCAGCTCGCGGCAGACCCGGCCAAGGCGGACAAGCCGGCGCTGGTGATCGTCGAACAGGACGGATCCGCCACCCGGCGCAGCTTCGCGGACCTTTCCCGGCGCTCCTCCCAGGTGGCCAACTGGCTGCGCGGCCAGGGCGTGCGGCGCGGGGACCGGATGATCATCATGCTCGGCAACCAGGTGGAGCTCTGGGAACTCATGCTGGCCGGCATCAAGCTGGGCATCGTCATGATCCCCACCACCACCCTGATGGGCCCCGCCGACCTCCAGGACCGGGTGGAGCGCGGCAGCGCGGCCTGGGCCGCCGTCGGAAGTGCCAACATCGCCAAGTTCGCCGACGTCGCG
The DNA here is from genome assembly GCF_056394525.1 of Arthrobacter sp. 10N43. Taxonomy (NCBI): domain Bacteria; kingdom Bacillati; phylum Actinomycetota; class Actinomycetes; order Micrococcales; family Micrococcaceae; genus Arthrobacter; species Arthrobacter sp. 10N43. Next base: position 334,322 of record NZ_JBFTIA010000003.1, read on the forward strand.
GGTGACTACAGGCTGATTGAAATCGGCACGGGCGCGGCCAATCCGGCCGGGAATCCCGCAGGGGCCCCGGACTCGCTGCAGTATGCGGCCGCTGCCGCCGCCGGCGTGGACTTCACCCCGGACGCCCCCACCCTGGCCGATGAGACCCTCCTGCTCTACTTCACCTCCGGCACCACGTCCAAGGCCAAACTCGTGGAACACACGCACACCTCCTACCCGGTGGGGCACCTCTCCACCATGTTCTGGATCGGGATGGAACCGGGCGACGTGCACCTGAACGTGGCATCGCCGGGCTGGGCCAAGCACGCCTGGTCCAACGTGTTCACGCCCTGGATCGCCGAGGCCTGCGTGTTCATCTACAACTACGAACGCTTCGACGCACGGGCGCTCATGGAACAGATGGACCGCGAATCCGTGACCAGCTTCTGCGCCCCGCCCACGGTCTGGCGGATGCTCATCCAGGCCGATCTCACCCTGCTAAAGAACCCGCCCACCAAGGTGGTGTCCGCCGGCGAACCGCTCAACGCCGAGGTGATCGACCAGGTCCACCGCGCCTGGGGCCAGACCATCCGCGACGGCTTCGGCCAGACCGAATCAACCGTGCAGATCGCCAACACCCCGGGCCAGCCGATCAAGATCGGCGCCATGGGCAAGCCGCTGCCCGGCTATGACGTGGTGCTCGTGGATCCCGCCACCGGCGAGGAGGCCGACGACGGCGAGCTCTGCCTGCGCCTGGACCCCCGCCCCGTGGGGCTCATGAAGGCGTACTACGGCGACCCGGACAAGACGGCGGAGGCTTTCCGCGACGGCTATTACCACACGGGGGACATGGCGAGCCGGGACGAGCGCGGCATCATCACGTATGTGGGCCGCGGCGACGACGTCTTCAAGTCCTCCGACTACCGCCTCTCCCCCTTCGAGCTGGAGAGCGTGCTGATTGAACACCCGGCGGTGGCGGAGGCCGCCGTCGTCCCCTCCCCCGACCCGCTGAAGCTGTCAGTGCCGAAGGCGTTTGTGGTCCTGGCGGCCGGGCACCAGCCCGGCCCGGAGCTGGCCGAGGACATCCTGCGGTACTGCCGGGAGCACCTGGCACCGTTCAAGCGCATCCGACGGCTGGAGTTTGCCGAGCTTCCCAAGACGATCTCCGGCAAGATCCGGCGCGTGGAGCTGCGGCACAGCGAGGAACTGCGGCACGGCGGCGGACCCGTTCCCGAGGGCTTCGGCGTCGAGTACTCCGACTCCGATTTCCCCGGGCTCAAGGCTCAGGGTTGAGCATGGGAACACCTCTCCCGCGGGATCCGATCGCCGACGCCCGGCTGAACTGGGAGCGCCACGGCTGGTCCGACGTCGCTGCCCCGATGGCCGCCATCACTGCCATCATGCGGACCCAGCAGATACTGCTGGGCCGGATCGAGGCCGTCCTCAAGCCCTTTGGGCTGACCTTTGCCCGGTACGAGCTGCTGGCATTGCTCAGCTTCGCCCGCAGCGGGGCACTGCCCATGAACAAGGCGAGCGCACTGCTCCAGGTCCACCCCACCTCGGTCACCAATGCCGTGGACCGGCTCCAGGACGCCGGGCTGGTGGTCCGCTCGCCGCATCCCACGGACGGCCGGACCACCCTGATCGAGCTCACGCCGGACGGGCGCGCCCTGGCCAAGCGGGCGACGGCGGTGCTCAACTCCGAGGTCTTCGGCCAGTCCGGCTTCGGCGACCAGGACGTGGACCAGCTGATCCGGATCCTGGGCACGTTCCGCCAGAACGCCGGGGATTTCAGCGGCTGAGGCCGCCCCAGACAATCGGCCCTCAGGTCCGGAGGGCGCTCGAGCCCGGCCAGCTCGACGGGCTCGAGCGCCCTCGACTCTGGCTGGAGCTACGGCATCGGCGCCGAAGTGCCCCCTGGACACGGCAGGTCCGGGGACGGGGGGACTTTGGGCACTGGCCGCCATCGGCTGATCCTCCGACCATGAAGACGACAGGATTCATACAGGGGCCACATCCGCCCCTCCATGACACGAGCCCAATGCAGAAACTGATGCTCCCCCAGAAATCAGGTCAAGACTGTGGATGAAACGAATGCAAACGAGAAGGTAGTCAACCGGCTGATCAGTTGTATCAATGACCGTCAGGTTGCGGTCATGGACGAGTTGTTTCATGACGACGCGGTCATGCACTGGCCACAATCCGGAGAACTCGTGCGCGGCGCCGAGAACCGGAGGGGAATCTACAATGCCTTCCCACAGCTGCCAACCATCACCCCGCGCCGGCTGACCAGCGGCGGGGAGCTGGTAGTCGCCGAGGCGTTGTTGGACTACGGCGGCCCACAGTACGAAACGGTGTTCATCTTTGAATTTCGCGAGGGCAAAATAGCCAAGGAGACGGCCTACTGGAGCGAGGCATTCGACCCACCAGAGTGGCGTGCCCAATGGGTTGAAAAAACCTAGACAGAAAATCCGTGTCCGGTGCCCAGAGTCTGGCCGCCATGGCACCGCGGAACGTCAAGGCCGCATGCAGGTATCAGGCCGGCCGGACAACGTCCCGTGCTGGCCCTCGTCGAGGCCAACGAATGGCCCGTACTGCGGCAGCCGCCCGGCTGGGACCACCGGGTTGCCGGTGTGTCAGCGCGGGGCGTCGGGGTGGATGCTGCGGGTTTCGCCGCGCTCATGCCGGGAGCGCAGCCAACTGGGGCGGTAGATCTTCGGCAGCACCTTCGCCGCGGCCAGGGCCGCGTACATGACGGTATTGATCGCGACGAAGGTCGCCAGGATGGCGAACCACTCCGTGTTCAGGAGGGTCTGCGGGAAGAGAAGGCCCGTGGGGACGGGCACGCCGGTGAGGCTCATGCTGACTCCTTGACAGTGTCGGCGGCAGGGGTGTGGGTGACGTGTTTCCAGTTCGCGGTCCGGCCCAGCGAAATGTCGATGATGCCCTTGACGTAGACCATGTTCAGGAACATGTCGAAGAAAAGTTCGGGGAAGAGGGTCAGGGCCAGGATCCGGGCCCGCCAGCCGCCCTTCCAGACCGTGGCAACGCGTTCGATCATGAACACCCCGCCAAGGCCCAGCCAGAACGGGAACCAGACCCACACGTCCAGGGAGAAGACCATGAGGAAGATCAGCAGCAGGTAGGCGCTGAGGGCGATCACGCCGTAGCCGATTCCCAGCTGCTGCACCCAATAGCGCGTGGTCTGGGCCGTGACGCCGTAGGCGCCGATGTTCTCCAGCGCCCCCCGCTGCCACCGCAGCCGCTGGGACCACAGCGTGGACCAAGTGGGCATGAGTTCGGTAACCACGGTGCACGCCGTCGGGGAGATCATCAGGGCGCCGAGGGACTTGAGCGCGATGGTCAGCTCGTTGTCCTCGGTCAGCGCCGCTGTGTCGTAAACGTCGCCCTTCGTCCCGGGAATCGACTCGCCGCGCTGCTCCGCGATGGTGCGCAGGGCCACCGGCCGGAAGAGCGACGCGGTACCGGTCAGCACGAACACCCTCCCCCGCCGGCGCTTGATCTCCCTGCCATAGCGGAGGTATTCGTTGCGCTGGAACTGGCCGAGGACACCATGGCCCTCCTCGCCGTAGAACAGGCCGCCCACCGCCATCAGGGCCCGGTCATCCACGAAGCGCCTCACGGCGGCGTCGAGGAAGCCGTCGTCGAGCGCGGTGTCGGCGTCCATGACCATCACCACGTCATTGGCCCCGAGGGAGGGGAGAATCCGGGTGAGCACCTGGTTGAGCGCGCCTGCCTTCTTCTTCGTGTTGCCGACCGATTCATAGAGCTCGACGCCGGCGTCGCGGGCAATCTGCACGGTGCTGTCGGTGCAATTGTCCGCCACGACGATGATCCGCTCGGGGCTGTGGGACTGCGCCCGCAGCGAGGCGATCGTGGAAGGCAGCGAGACTTCCTCGTTGTGGGCCGGGATTAGCACCGTGACGGTGACCGGCCCCGCATAGAGTCCGCGCGTGGCCTCCATCACGATCTTTGGGGCCAGCGGGGCGATCCGCACATTCGCCGACCTCCGTGACCGGGTGCTGATCCGGCGCTCCAGCAGCGCGACGCCGGCGGCCAGGAGCACAGCCAGCGCAACCGCCGCGCCAAGGATCCGGGCCTCAGGAGCGTTCGTGCTGTAGAGCAGGTTCCACACACCGAGGACGACGTCGTGCGGCGGGCCCTCCACTTGGGCGTGGCCGCCCGCGGCGACGGCGGCCCACAGGAGCGCCGCGGCCGTGCCGGCGATCACTGCGATGACCAGTCCTACTGTCCGGTGAAGTTGTCCTCTGCCCATCGACCGGATGCTAGCAGGGAATCATGAGCATCATCTGTCACAGGGAAATCATCCGTCACAACCTTGCGACTGCCGCCAGGACCACACTGCGGCGGGAGCCTATGTTGCCCTGAATCCGACGGGAGTATCGTGGTTCGGAGCCGGACAGTGCCGTCCGGCCAGGCAGCAATTAGTGCTCACGGAGCGTCGATTGGCAATCGCCTAGGAGGGGCCATGACTTCGCCCAGCGTCCCCATACCGCAGCCTCCCCCGAAGCCGGTGGTCGGCAACTTGCCGGACATCGACTCCAGCAAGGGGATTCTGGGAATAGTCGAGGTGGCCGAGCGGTACGGCCCCATAGTCCGCATCCAGTTCTTCAACCGCAGCGTCATCGCCATCTCTTCCCAGGAGCTCGTCAACGAAGTGTGCGACGAGTCCCGTTTCGGCAAGGTGCTGGGCGTGTCCCTTCGGGAGGTGCGGGATTTCATCGGCGACGGCCTGTTCACCGCCAGGACAGAAGAACCGAACTGGCAAAAGGCGCACCGGATCCTGATGCCGGCGTTCGGGCCCGCGGCGCTTAAGCGGATGTTCAGCGGCATGGACGACATCGCCGAGCAGCTGCTCCTGAAGTGGGAGCGGCTCGGCCCCACGGCCCGGATCGACGTCCCGGACAACACCACCCGGCTGACCCTGGACACCATTGCCCTGTGCTCGTTCAGCTACCGCTTCAACAGCCTCTACCGCGAAGAGCTGCATCCCTTCGTCGGGGCCATGGTCCGGTCCCTGGTCGAATCCGGAAGCCGGGCGCGTAGGCTCCCGGTCCAGAACAAGATCATGCTGCGCAGGCGCCACCAGCTCGAAGAAGACCATGCGCTCATGTTCGAGGTCGCCGACCAGATGATCAGCGAACGCCGGCGCAACCCCAGCCCGGCGGGGAGCGAAGACATCCTGGACACCATGCTCAACGCCGCGGATCCGGTGACCGGCGAGCGGCTGGACGAGGAAAACATCCGCTACCAGATGGTCACGTTCCTCGTGGCCGGGCATGAGACCACCAGCGGCCTGCTCTCCTTTGCCCTCTACGAAATGCTCCGCCATCCCGCCGTCCTGGCCAAGGCACGCGCCCAGGTGGACGAGGTGCTCGGCACCGAGAGCGCCCGGTTCGAGCACCTCCCCCGGCTGGGATACCTGGACCAGATCCTCAAGGAGACGCTGCGGCTGTGGCCCACCGCACCGGCGTTCAACCTCGCGCCGTTCCAGGACACCACGCTTGGCGGCCGCTATGACCTCCCGGCCGGCCAGCCCATCCTGGTCCTGATTCCGCGGCTGCACCGGGACAAGGTGGCGTGGGGAGAGGACGCCGAGATGTTCGACCCGGACCGGTTCTCCCCGGAACGGGCCGCGGAAATCCCCGCCAACGCCTGGAAACCCTTCGGCAACGGGCAGCGCTCCTGCATCGGCCGGGGATTTGCCCTGCAGGAGGCCATGCTGTTCCTGGCCAAACTCCTGCAGCGATTCGAGGTCACGTCCGCGGACCCGGGCTATGAACTGCACATCAAGCACACACTGACCATGAAGCCTGAAGGGCTGTTCATCCACGTGCGCCGGCGGGACATCGCCATCGCGGCCGGACCGCAGGCCGCCGTCGAACAAGCCGCGCAGGCGGAAGCTGCAGCGGTGGACGCAACGCCCAACGGCGTTCCCATCCGCGTGCTCTACGGTTCCAATGCAGGCACGTCCAAGGACTTCGCCCAGCGCATCGCCAACGACGCCGGACGGCGCGGCTACAGCCCCACCATCGGTCCGCTCGACGAGGCGGCCGGCGGGCTGCCGTCGGAGGGGCTCGTCGCCATCGTGACGTCCTCCTACGAGGGGCAGCCGCCAGACAACGCGCGGAAATTCGTGGCCTGGACCGAGGGCCTGCAGCCGGGCAGCCTCGCCGGTGTGCGGTATGCGGTCTTCGGCAACGGCAACAAGGACTGGGCGCGAACGTACCAGGAAGTGCCCAAAGCCCTCGACGCCCGGCTCGAGGCGGCCGGTGCCGCGCGGATCTATGCCCGGGGCGAAGCCAACGCCCGCGGGGACTTCTTCGGCGATTTTGAAGAGTGGTATGCCGGATTCTGGCCGGCCGTGGACGCCGCCCTCGGGCAGAGGACCAGCAACCCAACCGCGCAGCCCCAGCTTGAACTGCAGTTCGTCGGCAACGTCAGGGACCCGCTGCTGCGCCAGAACGGGCTGGCCCTGGGCACCGTCGTGGCGAACCGGGAACTGGTCGATCTGGCCAAACCCGGCGCCCGGTCCAAGCGGCACGTCGAGATCGCCCTGCCCGAGGGGATGAGCTACCGGACCGGGGACTACCTGGCCGTGCTGCCGCTGAATCCCAGCGACCTCGTGCAGCGCGCCCTGGCCCGGTTCAACCTCGACTACGACTCGCACGTCCAATTGAGCATGGAGCGGGGAGACACGTTCCTGCCCACGGGCGCCCCCGTGGCCGTGGGCGAACTGCTCGGCAGCTACGTCGAGCTCGCAATTCCTGCCACCCGGATCCAGCTTGAGGACCTGGCGGATGTCGCGGCGGATCCGGCACACCGCACCGAACTTGAGGCCCTGGCCCAGGACCGCGCGCGGTACGCGGCGGAGATCCTCGACAAACGGGTCTCACTCCTGGAGCTGCTGGAAACGTATCCGTCCTGCCAGCTGTCGTTCACCTCGTTCCTGCAACTGCTGACCCAGCTGACCCCGCGGCGTTACTCCATTTCCTCGTCCCCGCTGTGGAGCCCCGACCACGCCACCTTGACCTTTGCCGTCATCCAGGCTCCGGCCTGGTCTGGCCGCGGCGTCTTCGAGGGAGCCTCCTCCACCTATCTGGCCCAGGCCAGGCCGGGGTCACGGGTCGCGGTGACGGTCCGCCCCTCGAACGCGGCCTTCCACCCGCCATCGTCCCTGGAGGTCCCGCTCATCATGGTCTGTGCGGGGACCGGCCTGGCACCGTTCCGTGGCTTCGTCCAGGACCGGGCGCTGCGGGCCGAGGCGGAGGACACGACGCCGGCGCCCGCCCTGCTGTTTTTCGGCTGCCGGGCACCGGACACCGACTTCCTGTACCGCGGGGAACTGGCGTCGTGGGCCGAGCAGGCCAGCCTCGACCTGCGGCCGGTCTTCTCCACAGCGCCCGAAGACGGCCTGAAGTACGTCCAGGACCGGCTGTGGGCGGACCGCGCCGACGTCGTCGAACTGGTCAGGCAGGGCGCCACGGTCTACGTCTGCGGCGACGGCAAGCACATGGCGCCGCAGGTCCGGGACACGTGCATCCTGATCTATCAGGAAGCGACCGGTGCCTCAAAGACCGACGCCGAGGCGTGGATGGACGAAGTGGAACGCACGCACGGCAGGTACGTCGCAGACATCTTCACGTGACGGCCGCCTTGGCCTGTGGGCCGCCGCCCCGCCCACAGTTGTATCCGGCTAGCGGTTGTATCCGGCTGGCGGTTGCATCCGGCTAGCGGCTCAGCCGCTCCCGCAGCCCGGCCGCGAGCCCTGCGATGGTGAGGAGGTCGAACAGGCCGCCGCCGAGCTCCACGAGGCGCCGGCGCTTGACGCCGGCAAGCCGGAGCCGGAGGTGAACACGGGTTCCGGCCACCCCGTCCGGCGCCGGCCGCAGCATGATCGCCCAGCTGACGGCCAGCGCGCCGCGCTGCGATCGGTGCACCAGTGCCCGCGGCGGGTCGACCGCCACGATCTCGAAGGTGGCTCCGGGCCCGCCCCAGTCCGCAATGACGTCACCCGCGCTGAGGTCCTGGAGCGCCGGGTCAATGGTCCGCAGGGCCCGGCGCCTGGCCGGGATCAGGGCTTCGACCCACCGGGGCAGGTACCAGCCGGAGCGCTCCTTGCCCAGCTGGATGATCCAGGGCCAGACGGCGCCGGGCGGGCCGGGCAGGTCGAAGCCGCGGTCCATCACCACGTCCGGGGCGGGGACCAGCGCGTCGCCCGGGACTAAGGCGCTAACCTCCGCCGGGGACGCAGCGACGCCCAGGAATCCGGTGTTCATGGCTGCCTTCCTGCCGGCCCCGCGGCGGCCCCCCGGAGCGAAGGGCACGTGGGGCTAGCGGTGGTTGAACTCTGGCTGGCGCTTCTCGGTGAAGGCGGCCATGCCTTCCTTCTGGTCTTCGGTGGCGAACAGCGAGTGGAACACCCGCCGTTCAAACAGCACGCCCTGGGCCAGCCCGGTCTCAAAGGCCGCGTTCACCGCTTCCTTGGCCACCATCGCCACGGGCTTGGACTTGGAGGCGATGACTTCGGCGGCCTTCAGCGCTTCCTCGACGACGTCGGCGGCCGGGACCACGCGGGAGACCAGGCCCGCGCGTTCGGCTTCCTCGGCGTCCATGAAGCGTCCGGTCAGGATCATGTCCATGGCTTTGGACTTGCCCACCGCCCGGGTCAGCCGCTGCGAGCCGCCCATGCCCGGGAGCACGCCGAGGTTGATTTCGGGCTGGCCGAACTTGGCGTTGTCGCCCGCGATGATGAAATCGCACATCATCGCCAGCTCGCAGCCGCCGCCCAGGGCAAAGCCGGACACGGCTGCCACCACCGGGATGCGGAGCCGGGTAAAGTCCTCCCAGCCGCGGAACCAGTCCGCCGCGTACATGTCCATGTAGCCCTTGGACTGCATTTCCTTGATGTCCGCGCCGGCGGCGAACGCCTTCGCCGAACCGGTCACCACCACGGCACCAACTCCCGGGTCCGCATCCATGGCGGTGACGGCCCGCACCAGCTCGACCATGGTGGCCTGGTTCAGGGCATTGAGGGCTTCGGGACGGTTGAGCGTCACCAGGCCCACCCGGCCGCGGCGCTCCACCAGGATGTTCGCGTACTGTTCCGTCATGAAAGTGGTCCCCTTCGGTGGTGCTGGTTGCGGGCCCGGCGCCGGACCCTTGTTCTCGGTGGCGGGCTTAAGCCCGCGACGCCGGGAGGCTACTGCCCGGCGGTGCCGGACCCCGGTTCGCCTGCTTCGGACTTGCCTGCTTCCGACTTTTCTCGGATGTCGGTGATGATGCCGGAGAAATCCCGGCCGGCGCCGCCTTCCGCGGCAAACGTATCGTAGATTTCGGCGGCGAGCGGACCGAGCCGGGCCGCGACGCCGGTGCTCTGGAGCGCGTTGAGGGCCAGGTTCAGGTCCTTGGCCATCAGCGCCCCGGCGAAGCCTGGCTGGTAGTCCCGGTTGGCGGGGCTGGCCGGGACCGGCCCCGGCACCGGGCAATTGGTGGTCAGCGCCCAGCACTGCCCGGAGGCGGCGGAAGCGACGTCGAACAGCGCCTGGTGGGTCAGCCCGAGCTTTTCGCCCAACACAAAAGCCTCGCTGACGGCGATCATCGAGACGCCCAGGATCATGTTGTTGCAGATCTTGGCCGCCTGGCCCGCTCCGTGCGCGCCGCAGTGGACCACCCGTTTGCCCATGACTTCCAGCATCGGTTTGACGGCCTCGAAGTCCTCGGGCAGGGCGCCGACCATGAACGTCAGCGTCCCGGCCTCGGCTCCCACAACGCCTCCGGAGACGGGCGCGTCCACTGCCCGGTGCCCGGCCGCGACGGCGAGTTCCGCGGCCTCGCGGGCCTCGTCCACGTTGATGGTGGAGCAGTCCAGGAACATAGTGCCCGGGGCGGCGGCTTCAAGCAGGCCCGGCCCGCCGCCGGTGCCGCGGTAGGCGTCCAGAAGGTGCTTGCCACTGGGCAACATCGTCAGCACGACAGCTGCGCCCGCGGTGGCCTCGGCTGCGGTCCCGACGGTGGGAATGCCGTGCTCCCGGGCGGCGTCCAGGGCCGCCGGAACCACGTCGAAGCCGGTCACCCGGTAGCCGGCCTTGACCAGGTTCACGGCCATGGGCCCGCCCATGTGCCCCAGGCCCAGGAAGGCGATGGTCCCCGTACCAGGGGCTCCTGCGTCAGACATTGTTCTTCTCCCTGTTCTTCTCCGTGTTCTTCTCCTTCGGAGAGAGCTTCAGTTCGCGCCCGTCCAGCGGGGCGAAGTAGGCAGCGACGTCGCCAGGAGTGACCTCCGCGAGGACGGCGGGCTTCCAGTGCGGGTTACGGTCCTTGTCCACCACCTGGGCGCGGATCCCCTCGCGGAAGTCCGGTCCGGCGAGGAAGTGCAGGCCCACGCGGTACTCCTGCTCGAGCGCCTGCGCCAGGCTCAGCCCGCGGACGCGGCGCAGGGACTCCAGCGCCACCTTCACCGCTGTCGGCGACTTCGCCTCGATCGTGTCGGCGGCCCCGGCGGCTTCTCCGCCTACCGTGCGCAGCCGGCCCAGGATCTCCTCAGCATCGTCGCTGGAGTAGCAGGGGTCGATCCATTCACGCTGTGCGGCGAGCACTGACGCAGGAGCCGGCTCGGCGAAGCGGCCGACGGCGGCCCCCGCATCTTCGTTTTCGAGCGCTGCCGCCAGTTCCTGCAACCGCTCGGAGGGCACGAAGGTGTCGGCAAGGCCCAGGAACAGCGCGTCCGCGCCGCTCAGGTGGTCGCCGGTCAGGGCCGCATGCGTGCCGGTCTCTCCGGGTGAGCCGGCGAGCAGCAGAGTGCCGCCGACGTCGGGCACGAAGCCGATGGTCGTTTCGGGCATGCCCATGCGGGTACGTTCGGTGACGATCCGCACCGAGCCGTGCGCCGAGATCCCCACGCCGCCGCCCAGCACCAGCCCGTCCATGAACGCCACGTACGGCTTGGGGTATTCGGAGATCAGCAGGTTCAGCCGGTACTCGACCGCCCAGAAGTCCGCGGTGGCATCCCCGCCGTCGAGCATGTCCCGGTAGATGGCGACGATGTCGCCGCCAGCGCAGAGGCCCCGGTCGCCGGCGCCGCGGACCAGCACCGCGGCGATGGCGTCGTCGTCGGCCCAAAGCGCGAGCTGCTCCAGCATGGCGGCAGCCATCCCGGCCGTCAGGGCGTTGACGGCCGCGGGCCGGTTCAGGGTCACGACGCCGAGGCTGCCGCGCCGCTCAAACAGGACTTCCTCTGCTTCCCCGGGCACGCGTTCGGCGGCCGCTGCTCCACTGGCCACTCCCCGCGCAACTTCCGCCCTCATCAGCTGCCTTCCGGCATGACGAAGCTGGCGCCGCTGCGCACGCCCGAGGGCCAGCGGGTGGTGACGGTCTTGGTCTTCGTGTAGAACCGGAAGGCGTCCGCGCCGTGCTGGTTGAGGTCCCCGAAGCCCGACGCCTTCCAGCCGCCGAAGGTGTAGTAGGCGATCGGCACCGGAATGGGCACGTTGATGCCCACCATGCCCACCTGGACCCGGCTGGCGAAGTCGCGGGCGGCGTCGCCGTCGCGGGTGAAGATGGCCACGCCGTTGCCGAACTCGTGTTCGCTGCAAAGCCGGAGTGCTTCGTCGTAGTCTTCGGCGCGGAGCACGCTGAGGACCGGGCCGAAGATCTCTTCCTTGTAGATCTTCATGTCCTTGGTGACGTTGTCGAAGAGCGTCGGGCCGATCCAGAAGCCGCCGTCGTAGCCTTCGACTTTCAGTCCGCGGCCATCGGTCACAAGGCTGGCGCCTTCCTCGACGCCGGAGGCGATGTAGCCTTCAATCCGTTCCTTCGCGGAAGCCGCAACCACCGGGCCGAAGTCCGAGTCCTTGGCGAGGCTGTGGCCGACCTTGAGGTCCGCGATCCGTTCCTGCAGCTTCTCCACCAGCACGTCGGCGGTTTTCCGGCCGACGGGCACTGCAACCGAAATGGCCATGCAACGTTCTCCGGCCGAGCCGAAGCCGGCGCCGATCAAGGCGTCCGCGGCCATGTCCAGGTCCGCGTCCGGCATGATCACCATGTGGTTTTTGGCGCCGCCGAAGCACTGGGCGCGTTTGCCGTTGGCTGCGGCGGTCGCGTAGATGTACTGCGCAATGGGCGTGGAGCCGACGAAACCGATGGCCTGGACCCGCGGGTCCTCCAGGAGTGCATCCACGGCTTCCTTGTCCCCGTTGACCACGTTGAAGACGCCGTCGGGAAGGCCTGCCTCGGTGAAGAGCTCGGCCAGGCGCAGCGGAACAGACGGGTCCCGTTCGGAGGGCTTGAGGATGAAGGAATTGCCTGCGGCGAGCGCCGGTCCGGACTTCCAAAGCGGGATCATGGCCGGGAAGTTGAACGGCGTGATGCCGGCAACGACGCCCAGCGGCTGGCGCATCGAATGGACATCGATGCCCGTTCCGGCGCTGTCGGTGAACTCGCCCTTAAGCAGGTGCGGGGCGCCGGCGGAGAATTCGACGACTTCGATGCCGCGCTGGATGTCGCCCTTGGCATCGAGGAAGGTCTTGCCGTGCTCAGATGAGAGCAGGGTGGCGAGTTCATCGATGTGCTCGTTGACCAGGTCCACGAACTTGAGCAGGATCCGGCCGCGGCGCTGCGGATTCATCGCAGCCCATTCCACCTGCCCCTTCTCCGCGTTGGCAATCACGTTGCGCACTTCCTCGGCGCTTGCCAGCGGCAACCGTGCCTGGACCTCGCCCGTACAGGGATCGTACACATCACTGAACCGGCCGGAGGTGCCTTCCACCCGCTGCCCGCCAATGTAATGGGATAGCTCTCGAACCATGACCAACTGCTCCTTTGCATGTGACCCAGATCATCTCTGAAGCCGAATATACTCGGACTTCCTACTAATTTCCAGAGGACAGAATCGGCCGGCTGCTTCGCCCGGGGGCCAAGTTCGGTAAGTTAGGGACTGTGAAGATTGCTACCTGGAATGTGAACTCCCTCCGTGCCCGCGCCGACCGTGTGGAGGCCTGGCTCCAGCGCACGGACTGTGACGTCCTGGCCATCCAGGAAACCAAGTGCAAGGACGAGAACTTCCCGTGGGAGCTTTTCGAGAGCATGGGTTACGAGGTGGCGCACTTTGGCCTGAGCCAGTGGAACGGTGTCGCGATCGCCTCCCGGGTGGGGCTCGACGACGTCGAACGCACGTTCCTGGACCAGCCCGTGTTCGGCAAGAACGGCAAGGACGCCGTGCAGGAGGCCCGCGCGATCGGCGCCACCTGCGGCGGCGTCCGGGTCTGGAGCCTCTACGTCCCCAACGGCCGCTCCCTCGATGACGAGCACATGCCCTACAAGCTCAACTGGCTGGACATCCTGAAAACCCACGCCGGGACCTGGGTGAAGGAAGATCCCCAGGCGCAGATCGCGCTGATGGGAGATTTCAATATCGCCCCGCAGGACGAGGACGTCTGGGACATCGACTTCTTCCGCGCCAACGCCATGACCCACGTCAGCGAGCCCGAACGCGCCGCCTTCCACGCCTTTGAGGAGGCCGGCTTCCAGGACGTCGTCCGCCCGCACACCCCGGGACCTGGCGTCTACACCTACTGGGATTACACGCAGCTCCGCTTCCCGAAGAAGGAGGGCATGCGGATCGACTTCATCCTCGGCTCCCCGGCCCTGGCGGCACGGGTCACCGGTGCGATGATCGACCGCGAGGAGCGCAAGGGCAAGGGCGCCTCGGACCATGCTCCGGTGATTGCGGAACTGGCGGGCTAGTGGCTGCCGCCCAGGGAAGCGTCGTGATCCAATGACCGGGAACATCTACCGCGGACAGGTCGGTCTGCCGTTCTCTTCAGCGCTCCGGATCTACGAGCCCCTCGAGGCGTTCCCCGAGCAGCAGCAGGTCACCCTGCGGGCCGCGGGCGCCGGCCAGGCCTCCCGTGCCGCCGTGGAGAATGCCGAGCTCCTGGCCTCCCTGGGCCGCATCACCCGTTCCGACGGGGACCCTTTTCCCACCGGCCGGACCGACCTCGTGCGCGTCGTCCCGGGCCCGGCGCGGCAGGCGTCCTCGGGCGCAGCGCGCGACGCCGCCGATCCCGGCCCGGGGGCTGCCCCGCGACAGGCCGACAAGCTGCTGTACTGCCCCAGCCAACTGGTCCTGCGCGCCGGACTGGCCGCCAATGCCCTGATGGAAGGCATCCACGGGCCCCTGGCGCAGCTCCTGATCCCGGAAGAACAGCGGGACAAACACCAGGAACGCATCGACGAGGTCCGGGCCCACGATGGCCTGAGCCGGGTCCACACCCGGGCGTCCACGTGGGGCATTCCCTTCAGCTGGTTCTGCCTCTTCCAGGAATCGGATCCCACCGACGTGGTCGAATCCGAAGGCCACATTGTGACCGTCCGCATGCGCGCGGGCATCGGCAAGGCGCTGGAGCGGGTGAGCTACGCGGTGGCACACCTGGCCCTGGCCGCGCCCGATCTGGACATGCTCGAGGACCTCACCCAGCTCACGGAATGGCTTGAGCTTTTCCACCCGGATTCGGCGGTGGAACTGGACTATGGCGGGGTGGCGGACAAGGTCTATCCGGACGATTCGCCGCTGGACGTCCGGCTCGGCATCGAATGCCTGGCGGAGGGCGACATGACCGGCGCCGCCGCGGCCTACCGCCGGCTGGCCTCGCGCTGGGTGCCGATCCGGCAGCTGGCCCGCGCTTCCTAGACCCGCGCTTCCTGGGCCCGCTCTTCCTAGGCCCGCGCTTCCTAGACCGCGCTTTGGGCCAGATCCCTAGGCCACGCCGGCCGACCGGCGCAGCGGCGGCGCCGTCGTGGTCCGCACGATCAGCTGGTGCGGCGCCACCGCGGACTGCACGGCCCCGGGAATGCCGTCGAGCTCGTCCAGCAGCATCTTGGTGCCCAGTTCGGCCTGCAGGTCCGGGCGCTGCCCCACCGTGGTCAGCCCCATGGCCTCGGCGAAGTCGTGGTCATCAATCCCGATGACCGACAGATCATGCGGCACCCGCACACCGGCTTTGTTGGCCTCAAAAATGACGCCCATGGCCATCTCGTCCGAGGCGCAGAAGATTGCAGTGGGCTTGGACCCGGCGGCGGTCCAGAGGCGCCGGAACGCCTCCTGGCCGCTGCGGACGGTGAAGTCCCCCCACACATCCCATTCGGGCCGGATGGGCAGCCGGGCCTCGCGCATGATGTCGTGGAAGGCCTGGATCCGCACCCTGGGGACGTCGAAGTTGAGGTCGGTTTCGTCGTCGCCGTGCAGGAGCGCGATGTCGGTGTGGCCCAGCCCGATCAGGTGCCGGACCGCGGTGGCGGCCGCGGCGTAGTCGTCTATGCCGATATAGGGGCACTCCTCGACGTGGCCTCCGACCACCACCAGCGGAATGTCGATCTTCTGCAGATGATCGATTTCCTCATGGGTAAGCGCCATACAGAGGACCAGCAGGGCGTCGATCTGCTTGTAGACCATGGTCTTGCTGAACAGCCGCTCCCGGTGGCTGCCGTGGCCCCCGAGGTTGAAGAGGGAGAGGTTGTACTGGCGGGAGTGCAGTTCCCGGTCTGCGCCCTCGATGGCCTTGGAGAAGAACCAACGGCTGACGAACGGGGCGAGCACACCGATCGTTTTGGTCCGCCCCGTCGCCAGCCCGGACGCCGAGGACGAGGCGACGTAGCCCAGGGACTCGGCAATGGCGAGGATCTTCTCCCGGGTCGCCGGGGATACGCGGGGCAGCCCGCGGACGGCCCGGGAGACGGTGGCCGTGGATACGCCGGCAGCGGCGGCAACATCCTCAATGCTGACGCCGGAATGGCCGCCGCGCTGCGCCCTTTCTGTCCGTGCCACCTTTTATCCCCTTATTGACGGTCCGCGGGAGCCTGGCGGCTGCCCGCAGACGTGCTGCGCCCTGCCGCCCCGCGGCAGTTAGATAGTCCCTGCTCTTGGCTGCCTAGCCGCGCCGGCTGGCCGTCCGGCGCGGCAAGCGCCGGCGCAGCCGGATCATCCCGTAGAGGGCCAGCAGCATGGCGAGCAGACCCAGGGCCCAGAAGAGGGCCGGCTGGGCGGTCACCTCCATCCAGACGGTGACCACCAGCAGCACGACGGCCCAGAAGCCGAGGAACCCGATGATGATGTCGAAGTCCTCGCCCGAACGCACCTTCCGGCGCGTCGCCGGGACGTGGCCCTGGTTCTGCTCGTCCGTCATGTCGCCTCTGTCATTTAACCGCACCGGCGGTGAGACCGGCGACGATCTTACGCTGGAAGACGAGCACCAGGATGACCAAGGGAATGGTCACGATGGTGCCCGCCGCCATGATGGCGGTGTACGGGATCTGGTTGGGCTGCGCACCGGCGAAGCTGGCAATGGCCACGGTGACCGGCTGCGTTGCGTCGCTGGAGAGCTGGCTGGCGATCAGGAACTCATTCCACGAGGAGATGAATGCCAGGATGGCCGTCGTGAAGATTGCCGGGGCGGCCAGCGGCATGATGACCTTCCGGAAGGCCTGACCCTGCGTGCATCCGTCGACCCGCGCCGATTCTTCCAGCTCCCAGGGCATCTCCCGGAAGAAGGAGGTCATGGTGTAGACGGTCAGCGGCAGCACGAACGAGATGTTCGGGATGATCAGGGCCTGGTAGGTGCCCATCCAGCCGATGTTCGTGAACAGCTGGAACAGCGGTGTGATGAGGGCGACGCCGGGGAACATGGACGCTCCCAGGATGAAGCCCAGCACGAGGTACTTGAACTTGAAGTTCAGGCGGGCCAGGGCGTAGGCGGCAAACACGCCGATCACCAGCGAAACGATGGTGACGACGGTACCGATGAAGAGGCTGTTGAGCAGTGCCTGGCCGAAGTGGTTGCCGAAGGAGGTGTCGAACGCCGTCTTGAAGTTGTCCAGCGTCACGTGGGTCGGCAGGATCGAGGTGTCGTATGTGTAGCCGACATCGCGGAACGCCGTCACCACCATCCAGTAGGCCGGAGCCAGGCACCAGAAGAGGATCACGACCGCACTGATATAGGTCCGTGATTGGGCCCACTTCTCGCGGTTCTGCGCGACCTTCCGCCCCCGGTCCTGCTCTGCGCGCAGCTCGGTTGCGGCGCTCGTCGCGGCGGTCATTTCTTCCCCTTACCTGCGCCGGTCTGCTGCTCCACCACGTTCGCTCCAAGGAAGCGTACGAAGATGAAAGCCACCAGAAAGATGATGATGAACGTGATGGTGGACAAGGCCGCCGCCGCGTTGAAGCCCTGCCTGATTTGGTTGATCACCAGGATGGACAAAGTGGTGGTGTTGTTGGCTCCGCCCGTCAGGATGTACGGCAGGTCGAACATGCGCAGTGCATCCAGGGTGCGGAACAATATGGCCACCATGAGCGCCGGCTTCACCAGCGGCAGGGTGATCATCCGGAACCGCTGCCAGGCTGAGGCGCCGTCGACCTTGGCTGCCTCGTACACCTCCGCGGGAATCATCTGCAGGCCGGCGAGAATCAGCAGCGCCATGAACGGGGTGGTCTTCCAGACATCCGCGATGATCACTGCCCACCGGGCCGGCCATTCGCTGCCGGTCCACAGGACTGTGGTGTTGAAGAGCTTGTTGCCGATGCCTTCGAAGGCGAAGATGAACAGCCACAGCTTGGCCGTGACGGCGGTGGGGATGGCCCACGGCACCAGGACGGCTGCACGGACCAGGCTGCGGCCCTTGAAGGCCCGTGCCATGATGACGGCCATCCAGAAGCCGAGCACCGTTTCCAGTGCCACCGTGACGATCGTGAAGAAGAACGTGGTGCCGGTGGCGGACCAGAACTGTGCGCCGAGGGTACCCGGCGGGCAGTCAACCGTTCCGCCGCCAGGAGCCGGGCACTGCTGGAAAATCCAGTTGTAGTAGTTCGAGAGGCCGGCCGGGCCGCCTTCGGTGAAGAGACCCGTGGCGGGGTCCAGGCCGGCATCCTTCTGGAATGACATCACAATGGCGGTGATGATCGGGTAGACGATCACGACCGACAGTGCGAGGATGGTCGGCGCCAGGAGCCAGGCTGCCCAGCGCCCCTGCGTCGCGATGCGGTTGTCCTCCCCAACACCCTTGGGTGCGTGGTGGATCGGGGCCCCGCCCGACGTCGGTGCCTTGACCGACGTCGGGCCTAATTCAGTTGCCATGATGGACCTACTGTCCCGCGCTAGCGGACTCGATGGACTTCTGCATGTCGGACAGGGCAGCGTCTACGGTCTTCTCACCCTTGATGGCCGAGTACGCGTTTTCCTGGATGGCCTTGGTAACGGCCGGGTAGAACGGGGTAACCGGACGCGGCACGGCGTTCTCGATCGAGGTCTTCAGGACCGGCAGGTACGGCAGCTTGGCGACGAGTTCCTTGTCGTCGTAGAGCTTGCCGAGCACCGGAGCGAGCGAACCCTGCGTGGCGAAGAACTTCTGGGTCTCTTCCGTGGTGAGGAACTTCAGGAAGTCCAGGGCCGTGGCCTTGTTCTTCGAGTAGACGCTGACAGCGGCGCTGTGGCCGCCGAGGGACGAGGCGCCCGGGCCGGCCTTGCCCGGGAGGGCGGTCATGCCCAGGACGTCCTTGACCTTGGAGGAGCCTTCAGTGGTGGCCAGGTTGTAGACGTAGGGCCAGTTGCGCAGGAAGAGCAGCTTGCCGTCCTGGAATGCCTGGCGGCTTTCCTCTTCCTGGAACGTGATGGCTTCCTTCGGAATGTCTCCGTCGGCGTAGGCCTTGGTCAGGTTTTCCAGGCCGGCCTTGGCCTCGGGGGTGTTCAGGCTGGGCTTGCCGTCCTTGTCCAGCACGGACCCGCCGGCGGAGTTGATCGCCTCGGAGGCGTTGACGGTCAGTCCCTCGTACTTCTTGAACTGGCCGGAGTAGCAGCCAATGTTGTTGGCCTTGGCTACTGAGCACATGCTGACCATCTCGTCCCAGGTCTTCGGGGGCGTGGGGACCAGGTCCTTGCGGTAGTACAGGATGCCGCCGTCGGAGGATTCCGGTGCCGCGTAGAGCGTGCCCTTGTAGGAGGCGGCGTCAACGGTCGGCTTCAGCATGGCCGAGGTGTCCAGCGCCATCTTGTCCTTGAGCGGCTGCAGCCAGCCCTTGGCAGCGAATTCCGCAGTCCAGACGACGTCGACGCTCGCGACGTCGTAGCCGGCATCCTTGGCCTGGAAGTGCTGGACGAGGTCGTCGTGCTGCTGGTCGGCCTGGTCCGTCTGCTCCTTGAAGGTGACCTTCTCATTCGGGTGGGCTGCGTTCCACTTGTCGATCAGCGGACGGACAACGTTGCTGTTGTCCTTGCCCTGAACGTAGGTGATGGGGCCGCGTCCGTCCAGGCCCTGCGAGGCGGCGTCGCTGCCGCCAGTAGTGCCGCCACCGCCGCCGCCACATGCCGAGAGGGTAATAGCCAAAATGCCTGCCGTGGCGACGGGAAGTAGGAAATTGCGGGTTTTCATACTGGAGTGCTCCTCGCTGAGTACCGGTGAAAAACGGCCGTGTAGTCTGTGTGCCGACCATCACAGTAATCAACAGATGGCGAGGAATGCAAGCGTTTACATGAAACCTTTATGCAAAGGAGATTGCGTGGGACCCGTCGGGACCCGCCTCAGCGGACCCGTTCGGCCCGGCCGAACCGCGATCTCGCCCCGGATCCGATGTGGATCAGGACCGGGGTGCGCTTGCCGATCACGGCGTCGAGCGCCTCCACCAGGGCCGAGAGTTCGGCGGCGAGCGCGTGCGGGGCGACCCCCTGGCGTGGCTCCACCCAAATTTTGAGGGCCGGCTCGCCCCGGATTTCGTAGGCGCCCACCGTGACGCCGGCCAGATCGGACCGGTCCGCGAGGGCCGCACGGATCGCCTGCTCAGCTACGCCGCCGCCGATTCCGACGCTGCCAGGAACGGATCCCGGGTCCTCCTCGGCCACGATCAGGCTGGTCCGGCCTTTGCCCTGCTGGGCCACCCAAGCCACCATCAGGCCAAGCACCACCACCAGCCCCAGGCAGATGGCAATCCACAGCCAGCTCTCCTGGCTGCGGGGCAACTGCGTCCGTTCAAACAAATCGAACCAGAAGATCAAGACGCCGCCCGCCCAAACGTGCCACCACGCGGCGACGGCGGGGACGCTGACAAGCAGAATCAGGAGGATGCCAACGGCGAAAACCTTGATGCCAAGGATGCCGATCAGGATGCGGTTAAGGACCCGGGGAGTGTTGTTCATGCCCCCACCACCCCGGCGGTGGATACCTGGATCCGCACTTCTGGCATGGGCCATGGCCCCATTTCCTGCAATTCCCGGCGCACGGCCTCAAGGACGGCGTCCGGGCGCAGCGGCACACCGGAGGTTGGCCGGACGCTGACCATGACCCGGTTCCGCGACACGGTCACCATCACCTGTTCCCGTGCCACGTTGGCAGCCAGCCGGGCCCGGCGGGCCAGGGCGGCGGCGATCACCTCATCGTCCACCACGACGGCGGCCCGGCGGTCCGGGAGCAGGTGCCGTGCCTTCCGGCCCGGCAGCACGGCGTTGAGGAAGAAAAACAATCCCACCATCGCGATCACCGCGCCGGTGACGAAGAGCAAAAGCGGCGGGACACCCGCCGGGAGGGCGACCACCCGTTCGGCTGCCGTTTGCGGATCGATAAGCCACGGCGGCTGCCCGATCGCGCGGACCGCCGTCTCGAGCAGCGCATAAGCGCAGACGGCCATGACCAGGGCTGCCGCGATCACGGAGACGACGGCCCGCGAGGAGTGCATCTCCCGTTTCAGCACCCGGTCCATGCCCGCGGCACCGGAACCCAACGGTCCGCTCTCCGGCGCCGCGCCGGCGCCGTCCGGGCCGGAGCCGATGCCGGCGTTCTGGGTGTCCTGGCTCAATGCACCCGACCTCCCCCGCGCACAGTTGCACCGCTGATGCGGATGTCCACGCGGCTCAGCTGCGCTCCGGTCAGTTCGGTCACGCGACTCAGGATTTCGGCCTTGGCGGCCACGGCACGCTCCCAAATGGAACCGCCGAAGCCCGCGACACGGCCCGGATCCCGGAGGACCACTGTGAGGGGCGGGACGGCGACGGGCATGACCAGGGACAGGGCGAGCAGCCCGTCGTCGTCGGACCACGCGGCGCGCACGTCGTGCGCCGGTACACCCAGGGCCTCACCCGCCGCCGCCCGCGCCACGCTGGTCAGGGCCTGGGTGCTGATGCGGTTATGCCCGGCCAACGCGGCGCCGCGGGTCGGCGTCCCAGCCGTGATGCTCATGAAGAGGAACGCCGGCCCGTGAGGGCGTCGAGCACACTGCGCAGGTCCAGCTTCCCCTCGGCCGCCCGGCCAAAGAGCGCGCCGATGCCCATGAAGAACAGGGCGCCGAGGAAGCCCCACACACCGAACTGGAAGGACATGAAAGCCACGAAGGCCCCGATGGCGATTCCCACTACCGTCAGACTCATTGGATGGCCTCCCTGACCGGCCGGACCTCGGCGGGCGCGGCCGGTTTGGCCGGGCCGGGCACATAAACGTCATTGATCTCGATATTTACCTCGATCACCTCCAGCCCCACCAGTTCCTCCACGGCGGAGTAGACGGCGGCGCGGATCTGGTTGGCGAGGGAATGCAGGGGGGTGCCGTACACCGCGACGAGGTCGATGTCCACGGCCACCTGGGTTTCGCCGATTTCCACGCGGACGCCCGCTGCGTGGTCGGCGCTGCCGACCGCGTCGCGGATGGCGCCCAGGGCGCGAGAGGGTCCCGATCCGAGCGAGTAGACGCCCGGTACCGATCGGGCGGCAATGCCCGCGACCTTGGCGACGGCGGCTTCTGAAATGACGGTGCGCCCGGTGCCCACCGGAACGGGCAGCCCGGGCGCGGGTTCGGCCTCGGCGCGGGCAACGTGGACACCGGCTGCAGCCGGCAGCCCGGCCACGGGTTCGGCCGCAGGTCCGGCCCCGGGTTGAGCCGCAGGTCCGGCCCCGGGTTGAGAATTCTGGTATTCCATAACGCACTCCCCCTTCTCTTTTGACACAACCCTAGTCCCTGACTTGGGCCGCGCGGGGGAATCTTGCAGCGCCCGTCCCCACAGCCGTCGCAGGTGAGGGCCGTGGGAGCGGGCGGTGTGCGGCGGGGAGCACGATCAGCGTCCGCCTGTCAGCAGCGGGGGCGGATCAGCGCCGACGCCCCGGGCGGGCTACTTGCAGTTCGTGGCGATCCAGGTTGTCACGGGCGCCATTGCAGTCTGGAGCTTGCCGCTGGAGAAGACAGTCTGGTCGGTGACGCCGGCAATGGCCACGTCCTTGAGGTTGGCGAAATCGGCCTTGAGGCTGTCCGGGACGAGCTCCGCGGTCTGGGCCAGTTCCGCCTTGGACTGTTCCAGTTCCGCCGTCTTGCCCTGGGCCGCCGACATCGGAAGGAGCGTGGCACCGGTGGCCTGCTCCGAGATCTTGGCGCACGCCTCCGCGGCACTGGTGAAACCGCCGAACGGCCCGGAGGTCTTGCTGGGGGTCGGCGTAGCGGACGCCGAGGCACTGGACGTTGCCGCGGCGGACGACGGCGCGCTGCCGGCCTGCGGGGCCGAGCAGCCGGCAAGGGCCAGGGCTGCGAGGAGGGCGGCTGCTGTGAGAGGACGGGCAATTTTCTTCGAAGTCACGTTGCAGAATCACTTTTCGGTTGAGATTGCGCCGCCCGCCCGGACCGGGCTGCCGGCGGCCTTGGTGTTCTTTCCCCAGCGTGCGAGTCTAGCCCGGCCGGCGGCCCGGCCCCCAACCGGCGGCCGCCGTGGAATTCGCCGCCCGCCTCATCATCGGCTGCTCCGTAAGCGCCCTTTCGACCCGTCAGAAGGGCACCTACGGAGCAATCGATGGCGTTAAAGGAACGCCCTCGGCCTACCAGAGGTTTACCAGAGGAGGTTTCCCGGCTTTCGTCATTTGATCAGCGAATCCAGCCCGGCCGCGGCCTTGAAGAAGTCGTCATCGAACAGTGCGCCGTAGGTGTTGATCGTCGTCGTACCGTCCTTGTGACCGGCTATACGCTGCACATGCTTGACGTTCTTGGTCACGGACAGATACAGGCTGACGGCCGTGTGCCTCAGATCATGGAACACCGGCGGCCGGAAATCCATGTCCCCATATTCAAGCAAGAAACCGGCCGACCGAATGGCACCATCATCGAAACCCGCACACACTCCTACTGACTCGCACACAGCTTCAAACGGGCAATTTCCGGATAGTACTAATCAGAGTTGACGCAATTGGCGGGGCGACGCTTCTGCTGCTTCGGGCGATCATAGATGGTCCTTGAATCGCTCCCAAGCCGATTGGCGAGTGATGTGCAGAGCCTCTCCTATTTGGGACCAGGTAATCTTTCGTTCTCGGGCGGCTCGGACCCAGATCCGCAGTTGCTCTTCGACTTTGACGCTTACCCGAGAAATTTCTGGCAAGTGCTGCAGTATTTCCCCGTCGGACATTTGTTCCCAGACGGGACCTATCGATTGGGGTAACCGTCGGGTGCTGGTGTCGCTGAGGATCTTGACGGCTGCGGCCACGCACGGTTCGCATATGGTGACGCCCGGTCCGGCCACGAGGCGCTGGTGCTCGGACGGCGTCAGCCCGCAGAAGGCGCAAAAATCGCGAGGACGGTTATTTCCGGGCATCGACACGTTCTCCAAACAAGCGGGTTCCTGGCATGAATGTCAGGTTCAGCCTGACTATAGTCAGGTATGACCTTACGTCTCATAGCTTTCATCAAGAATACGGCCAATCGAAGCAGCGCCTGGGGAGGGCATGATCGACAGGCCAAATTCGTTATGCCTGCGGCTTTTCGAAAGTTGTTCATGGCGAGCATCGGCGACGGAATCGGCGACGACGTGCTTCGTTCGATGTTGCCGGTTATCGCCGTTGGCGTTCTTGGCGCCGGGGCGTTCCAGACCAGTGTTCTGAACGCGCTGGGCATGGCGGCATTCTTGCTGCTCGGAGTGCCGGCCGGCGTTCTAGTGGACCGGTGGTCGAAGAAATCGACTTTGGTCATAGTCAATGTTTTCCGTGCCGCTGCAGTTGCCTCGGTGCCGATCGCCTATTTCCTTGGAATGCTCAGCATTTGGCACCTCTTTGCAGTCGCTGCCGTCGTCAGCGTAGCTGACGTCGTTTTCACGACTGCGCAGTCCGCTATGATGCCGACGCTGCTGAAAGGAAGCGAACTGGGAGACGGCTACGCAAAAGTGCAGTCCGTGCAGAGCGGCTTGGCCATAGCCACGCCTGGGATTGTGGGACTGATTGTCAAAGTCGTGTCCGCTCCTGCCCTGCTTTTCATTGCGGGCGCAGCCTACTTGTTCTCAGCGGTCATGACCGGCAGACTCCCACAAGATCGGTCGTCACGAGCAGAAGCCCCCGACAAGTTCTGGACCGAGGCACGCGATGGCCTCGGCTACACATTGAGCCATCCCTTGATTCGCTCCTTGATGATCTCCGTTGCGCTGGTCAATGCCGCAAGTATGTTCGGCGCCGCTGCCAAAGTCATTTTCGCCCTGCAAATCCTGAACATCCCCATGGATCAATTCGTATTGCTGGGCGCACTGTCAGCAGCAGGGGGTCTGGTCGCTTCCATGACGGCCACTCGCATCACACGACGTCTCGGCGTCGGCAGAACCAAGATCGCCGCGAGCCTGGCCAGCGCCGGATTCGTCATCCTCGTCCCTGTGGCACCCTTTCTGGGGCTGGCTCCGGTCGTGTGGATTGGTGTCTCGGGATTTGGCTGGTCCTTCTTCGTCATTCTGTCCGGGTTGGCGGGGGCCGGCATCATTCCCCGGCTCGTTCCGCACCACCTGATGGGAAGAGTTATGTCCACCTACCGGCTCTTCTCCCTAGGTATCATGCCTGTGGCCAGTATCGGCGGCGGAGTCCTGGCACTCGCAACCGGCGTCATTCCCGTGCTTTGGGTATGGGCGCTGGTTGCCGCCGCGTCCGCCACCCCCATCCTTCTCTCACCGATTCGGTCCTGGACGAAATTTCCCGAGGCACTCGACGTCCACTCACAAGACAACCCGGAAGCGGTAGTACCCGTCCCGGCACCGTAGCCCCTCAGCCCTAGCCTTAAAAGTAGAAGGGTGTCCTCAGATGAATGCCCCGGACACCCGATTCGTCTCGGGTGAAGTGACTGTATAGGTATGCCACAAAAACCCGTTCCGTCTCGTAATCGTCAAGGTGCCCCCAGTTGCCGCCGTCGAGAATGCGCATGGTCACGTAGCTTCCGCTTCGGTGCACAGCTAGAAGGACACTGCGCACCGTATGCCCGGGAGCGACAAAAATATCACTGACAGTTATGGATCCAGCGGTGATTGACGAGATACCCCATCCGCAGGCGATCACTGAGCCATCGCACCGGACGACGAAATTGGTAATCTCCGAACTTGGGCCGCAGCAAAGACTGGCGTAGTAGGTGGCATCCAAGAACAGACCACCCGGGACCTCTGCAGCCAGCTGCTGCTGTATGTTGCAGAAATCCAGGACTGGAACATTTGCATCGACGGAATAGGGCGACGACATCTCCGATTCATCAAGACGAAGCTGACGCAGCGTCAGCTCGTTCCCCTGTTCCCATGCGTTGCCGGTGAGCCCTGGGTTTTTACCCCAGGCGTAGATTCCTTCGAGGTCCGTTCCCGCCAGCGATGCTCCGAGTATTCTCAGCAGTTGTTGCCCCACGCCCTGCCCCCGGTAGTCCGCGCGCACCAGCCCAGCCCTTGCTCGAGACCTCACCATGGGGCAGTGCTGGAAATCCATGCGCCTGGTCCTCGGAATTGAGCCGCCCTCGGAGCTAAGCACTGGTGAATCTTCGACTTGGCCCCTAGCTCATATTGGCGCCTAGTTGTTCACGGCCGGTCTTTGAGCGCTTCCCGGACGGGAGGCCGCCCATGGTCACGGCCTGGCGCATGCATCAAAAAGCCGCTATGGTATCGATATTCGTTATTAACGATCATCGATAAAAACTGGGGGAGACGTGAAGTTGACCAAGAAGCGCCCGCGTGCCAGAAGCAAGAAAATCGTCTCCAGGATTGAGGCTCTTGTGATCATGATCGCCAGTGCCGCGGCAGCTGTCGTCACGACCGTCACGACTGTCTGCGGGATCATTGAAACGTTCACCGGTCCGGTGACGTTGACTCTGCCCCTACGTTCTTCCCCTCAACTTCCGACAGGGCTGGGAACAGACGCAGTCGCACGATTCAGCGCGATGGAAGCCACCCTTCCTTTTGTTCCATCGGGCGAAGCAGCGCTTTTGGCTTGGGCCGGCGTTCTGCATCAGGTAAGTTTCATCGCTGTCGCGGGCCTGCTTTTCCTCCTAGCTTTTCGGCTCCGCAGAGAGAATCTGTTTACCCCGGCGTCGGCATGGATTGTCGGGGCCAGCGGCATAGTCCTCGCCGTTTCGGCAAGCGCTGCTCAGACGCTGGATGCGGCTGCTCGAAGCCGGATCGCAGAGCTCATTGGTGCGAGCCAGGTAGCCACCGGCGAAACTCTTCTCTTCGCGTCCAACTTCAACGTCGCACCCTTCCTCGCCGGAATTGCCCTTGTCCTTGTCGCAGGAATCTTCCAGTTCGGTCGTGGGCTGCAAGAGGATACCGAGGGACTTGTCTGATGCCGGCCGAGGACTACTCCGCCATTCACTGCCGACTCGACGAATTGCTTGTCGAACGCGATATGAGCCTGACGGAGCTGAGCCGCAGGGTCGGCGTGAGTTTGGTGAACCTCTCGGTTCTGAAAAACAACCGGGCACGGGCTATCCGGTTCTCTACATTGACGGCACTCTGCGAGGTCCTGGAGTGTCAAGTCGGCGACCTGTTCCGTCACAAATCCGCCAGAATCTAGCGCGGACTCGACAACCGGACCATCGCGCCCGGCTAGGCATAAGCATCGATAGGGTCCGGGCAACGGCACCAAGGCGGCCGCGAAAGGATCACGGTCTTCCATGGCCGTGCGCGTTCAAGCGCAGGGAACGGTCTGTTTGACTTGACCACCCTTCGGCCCTTCGGCTAGATTTCGAGCAACATTTTCTTTGGGGGACAAATGGATATTTCAGCTAACCGGATCTTAAGCAAGCGATCGTCGCCGTGAGCCCGGACCATATCTGACGGGACCAGGTCGCCTTTGCGGCTTCCCGAATACGCGCAATAAGTCGCCCCGGATCACAGATGCCGAACCCTAATCCTTTTTCAGGTATTCCCTGCTCTTAGACTGTGCGGTCAGATCACATGTTGGCGGCATACGGCGGATGAATCGACAGTGACGACCAATATAAATCTGGCATTGTGTTAAAGAGTGATATACCGCCCCACGTCCCCGGAACTGCGGTCGATGCCGTCTCCAACCTTTGCTATCGACTCATGAGAGTTGTTCGCAAAATGTTAATCTACCGTATTTATTAAAAGGTGCTATGCTCCTCTTTGCCACATCAACAATGGCGTGGCATTTGATGAAAACCGAAAAATGGGGGAACAATGCTCGCAGCAACTGCAGGCAATCTGGACGCAACAATGACGATGGCGCGGGCTAAGCTTGACGGCATGATTGTGAGGTATGACGCCTGGTTCCTCGTCCTCCTCGCCGTCCTCATGGTCCTGGCCTTCGTACTGCTCGCAGCCATGGCAATTTGGTGCCTGGCGCAGGGGAAGGGACGCTTCACTGGCAACTGGCAGTGGAGCCAGTGGGGCGTATCCGTCCTAGTTGAATGCCGCTAACTCGCTCATAGCCTGAACGTCGTGGTGGCATCTGCCAGCATTACGGGTGCCACCACGGTGGGCTAACAAAGGAAATCAATGCTTCTCAGCGTGAAGAATCTCGACTATTCATATAACTCCCGCACGCAGGTGCTGCACGACGTCTCCTTCGATATCCGTGAGAACCAGATTGTAGGACTGATCGGGCCCAACGGATCCGGCAAATCAACACTGATCAAGGTCATTCTGGACTTGCTGAAGATACAGCATGGGAAGATCACCATCGACGCCGGCAGCAGCCAGGACCGCGGTGCAAAAATGGCTTCGATCTACTTGTCGAGCAACGACTACCTCCCCGAGTTCCTGACCGGCGAAGAATACCTGCGCTTCATCCACGGCCTTTACGGCGTCCCGATGAACCTTCCTGATATCGCGGACCAGTTCGAGCGTTATTCGATGAACGGAAGGCAGCACGATCTCATCGAGGACTACTCGCACGGCATGCGAAAGAAGGTCCAGTTGATCGGCGCCTTTGCGCTGAAACGCAAACTCACAGTGATCGACGAGACCCTCAACGGCGTGGATCTGGATGCGGTCTACACTTTCGAAAAGGACGTTGAGGCCCTTGCGAGCGACGGCAGGTCCGTCCTGCTCTGCAGTCATGACTTCGCCATGCTCGAGCATGTGGCGGACGAGGTCATGGTCCTGAACATGGGGGCACTGATCACGAAGTCCCCGACCCGCGAGATTCTTGAGACCAGTGGATCCCTAGGCGCCCTGACACGCGAATTGATTCAAGCAATGGACATCGCCTAGATGAGAATCACAAGCGTTCTGCTGCTATCTAAGATGTTTTGGCAATTTATACTGCGCCGGGTTCTTGGACGCGGAGTGCTCAGAAGCCGGGCCGCCCGGCTGTCTGCTGCACTGTTGGTGGTGTTCGCCTTTGCCGGCTTCTGCCTCATGAGCTATGTGATAATCCGGCAGTATCTTGGCGGAACAGGACTGCTGGATCCGGTCCTCCAGGTAGCCAACGCATCAGTCGGGTTCTGGGTACTCATCGTCTACACACTGATTCGCGTGCTCTTCCTCAAAGCAGACGAGCTTCTTCGCCTGACATTCACGCTGCCGGTGACAAATAAGGAAAGAACGCTCGCGTTCACCCTCTTCGAATCCACCATCGTATTGTGTCTGACGGTATTCATCTTCGGTGCGTTCTCACTATCAACAGTGCTCCTCGAAGGAGCCAGCTACATACCCAAGGTCCTGGCATCCATATGGCTCCCGGCCGTATCCACATACCTTGCCATAAGCTTGGGCTACTTCCTGCTCGAACGCCTACTTCTGGTCACCGGCTTGGCGCGTCTCCGCGGCCTTCTGGTACCGATGGTTCTCGCACTCGCGCTGGTTCTGCTCTTCCCGTACTCGACTGAGCTGAGCAACCGGATCGTTGAGAGCTACTTGTACAACAATGACGTCTTCGCCCCGCCTCTCGTCTACGCCGCGCTCCAGGCCCACCAAGGTATCTGGCTGGCGATTCTCGTTTTCCTCACCTCATCGACAGCCTTTCTCGCGCTGATAGTTGCCGCCGCCCCCAAGGGCTATGTGGCCGTCCGACGGTTCTTCAAGGTGCTGCCCTCGGGGTTGGCCCGGCATAGGTTCGGCGCGTACCTGCTCGTGCTCGTCCGCAGTTTCGAGACCACAGTCGCTGTGTCATTCTTGATCATCTACGCACTGTTTACGCTGTTGCAGAACATTGTCATCCCGCCCTTCGTCCTGGCTCTGATTACCTTTCAGGGGATATATGCCTACTCAAACTCCGAACCATTGAGGCGCATGGCAGTACATACCGGAAAACTCAGCCATAACTATTTGTGCCTCATTGGCTCCCAAGCCGTGCTTTTCATGGCGGTAGCGATTCCTGTAGTGGCCCTCTCATTGTTCCAAGGGATAGAATTTACTCTGATCCTGACCATTGTGGGTTTCTGCCTGAGCAACATCCTTATATCGACACTAATCGGCATAGCCTTCCCTCCCGAGAAGGGAAATCCCTTCACGGTTCTCATCGGTGTTGTCCTGGCATTAATTATCATCATGATTGTCGCCCTGGGTCTGAATATATTTAATCTGAGCATCACCATCAATATTGTGATTCTCGCTCTATTGAATGCCGCAGTTGTGTTCTACAGTATTTTGGGAATGAAAAGAATGGAGTTGATCTCACGCAATGAAGTGGCTGTTTAGATCCCTGACAGGCATTACCGTGTCATTTTTTCTGACCATGGCCGTGGTGGTCGTCAGTTTCATCATGACTATGTTCTCTGCTACCGAGATCGGTGTAAGAAAAACCGGACTTTTTGGTGCACTATTCTTTGAGCCACATCAGCTGGAAAACGGAGCCACCGGACTGGAAATCGGCGTATCCAATGGTCTGCCGATCCTTGTCCTCTTTGTAGTCATCACGGTATTTTCAATAGCCACTGCCGTGATGCTCGATCGGTTGAAATCCTACAAAAAGTCTCTACAGCGGCAGAGTTCACATCCTGCCTAGTATCGCGCCAGTCAGGCCCTCGCCGCAGTTGATACTGCGGCAGGTTCTGGCATGGTGTAAATGGCCCCTGCTGGGACTCACGGCAATGATGTCCGCCTGTCTTGTGGCGGCACTACTAACGGCCGACTCCTATCTGTTCGAGATGGGTGTGTGGCTGGCATTGCACTTCGGTTGCCTTTTGGCCGGCTTCGTCATCCATGAGCTTGGCCACGCGGTCACCGCCCGGATCTGCCCGGGCGTGGTCGATCTCCACGTATCTGTCAACATCTTTCGCTTTTCGCTCTCCCCGGTAGGAACCCTGTTCGGCTGGCAGGTTGCTCTGATTTCTCTGGTGGGCCCCTTCTCGTCTTGCCTGGCAGGGGCCCTATTGTTGCTCACAGCGCCTGGACTGTCTGTGCACTATTGGTTCCTGTTGCACCTGGTTTTCCTGGCACCCGCTTTTGGAGATGGCCGAAGCCTCATAGTCGGCCTGCGTAAATGGTCATCCCCGATACAACTGCAAGCCCCGTAGAGGGCTGGAGTGTCTTGCGTACCTTGAGTGGTTCAGGACCTGGGACATCGCAACCCTTGAGCGCCGGCCCGAACCTCATCTCCCCTGCCTGCTCCCGCCCCGTGTCCTCTGGGTGCTAATCCTTCAGAACGGTGGCGGAGGCCCGGCTCGCTGGTCATTGTCGTAGTCTCTGGTAGCCCAAAGCAAGGCACTATGGCCCCGACGATACATTCGTCCGTGCCGCCGCGGCGGCCGCAAACCAAGGAATTTGGAGCGCACTCCGAATCGGGAATCGGCCGCAGCGCCGTTGGCGGCGAATCCACTTATCTGCGACTCCCACCACCGGAGCTCCAGGGCACGGGGCACCCCAGACCCAATCAAGTTTCGAGAAGAAGCACTGAAGCCCCGAAAGTGATCGCGACATGTACCTCCTTCTGCCCTGGGCAGGGGTACGGTCTGGCGATGGATGACCTGGTGCAAGCCCAGCTCGCATTGAATTTGGAGGATCCTTCCGCCCGTCCCGGTTTCGATGAACAGTTCCTGGGTGTCACGGTTGGCATTCCGCGCCACTTCGGCGTCGAGTCGGTCCTGCTCCCGTACACCCACTTTTCCGTCCTCGTGCGGCTGGACAAACGTCTGGCAGCCGTTGCGGGCTCGGAATGGACGGAAGCCGCCCGGGCCAACATAGACATGGTGATTGCGCCAAGGCTCTCCGGTCTAGGCAAAAGAGAGCTGCGGAGTCGGTTCGCCTTCTAGAAGGGCAATAGTCGATGGGGGAGCGCCTGTCGCCATGTTCGCGCCCTCTCCCGTTCCAGCAGGGACGGACCTACGCCACGAGACGTAATGAGACGAGCCGCTCGTGAGTCTACGCCAGCGGTACTACACAGAGTGCGAGCATCTACCAGAGGGATACCAGAGGTTTGCCCACGATCTTGGCTGATTCCGCCTGATTCAGACTGAATCGCCAGCTTTCCGCAACAACAAAAAACCCCGCAGATCCCTTGTAAACACTGGGAACTGCGGGGTTCTAGCTGGTGGCTCCGACCGGCGTCGATCCGGTGACCTTTCGATTTTCAGTCGAACGCTCTACCAACTGAGCTACAGAGCCTAGGTGACGTGTCACCTTGAAGGCCGGAATTTCTTCCGGCAATCAGAGCGACCCTGACGGGACTTGAACCCGCGACCTCCGCCGTGACAGGGCGGCGCGCTAACCAACTGCGCTACAGGGCCTTGCTTGTTACTGCTTGTACTGCGTTTCTTGCCGCCTGCGGTTTCGCTTCCGCAATTTTTCAAGGCCTTTAGCCTACCAGACTTTTTGATCCGGTTTGACCAGTTCCTTGCGTACCCCCAACGGGATTCGAACCCGTGCCGCCGCCGTGAAAGGGCGGTGTCCTAGGCCGCTAGACGATGGGGGCCAGAACGCCATCCGGTTGAACTCATCAGGGCAAAAATTAAGGGCCGAAGCCTTTCGTTTTTGTCCTCTCGGGTTCCTCCGAACGGGACTATAAAACTATAAGGGCAGACCCCCGGTTATCCAAAATCGCCCCCGCGCGGGCCACGCGCGGGCGCACGGTGGGTGCAAGATGGACGGATGGATGCCGTTGATGCCCTCAATGAGATTGCGTTCTGGCTGGAACGGGAACTGGCCCCCACGTTCAAGATCCAGGCGTTCCGGAAGGCGGCCGGGATTATCGGCGCCCTGGAACCGGACGAGGTCGCGGCCCGGGCCCGCAACGGCAGGCTGAAAAGCATGAAGGGGATCGGGGACAGGACCTTCGAAGTCATCAGGCAGGCTGTCGACGGCGGCGTGCCCGACTACCTTGAGGGCCTGCGGCAACGCGGGCAGCAGCCCCTCGCGGACGGCGGCGCGGAACTGCACTCCGCCCTCCGCGGTGACCTGCACAGCCACAGCGACTGGTCCGACGGCGGGTCCCCGATCGGGCTCATGGCTGACGCCGCCCGGACGCTGGGCCGGGAGTATCTCGCCCTGACGGACCACTCCCCCAGCCTCAAGATCGCCAACGGACTGAGCGCCGAACGCCTCCTGGAACAACTGGACGTGCTCGCGGACATCAACGCGGACGGCGGGGGCTTCCGGCTCCTGGCCGGGATCGAGGTGGACATCCTGGAGGACGGGACCCTGGACCAGTCCCCGGACATGCTGGAGCGGCTGGACATAGTGGTGGCAAGTGTCCATTCGAAGCTCCGCTCCGACCGGCGCACCATGACCGAGCGGATGCTGGGCGCCATCAAGGATCCGCAGATGAACGTCCTCGGCCACTGCACAGGCCGGCTGCTGCAGGGCTCGAGGGGCACCCGGCCGCAGTCCGAGTTCGACGCTGCGCAGGTGTTCGCGGCGTGTGCCGAGAATGACGTAGCGGTCGAAATTAATTCCCGCCCCGAACGGCAGGATCCGCCGGACGAGCTGATCCGGCTTGCCCTCGATGCCGGCTGCCTCTTCAGCATCGACAGTGACGCCCACGCACCGGGCCAGCTGGATTTCCTGCAGTATGGCGCCGAGCGGGCGGCCTCGAACGGCGTGCCCGCCGAGCGGATCGTCACCACCTGGCCGCTGGATCGCCTGCTGGAGTGGGCCGGACGAGGCAAATAGCGGCCTAGCCCCGCGCCCGTTCCGGATCCTCAGGCCGCCACGGCGTGAGCCGGGGCAGCCAGCGCGGGACGTTACTGCGGTACTCCTCGTAGTCCGCACCAAACTTCCGGGTCAGCGCCGGCTCCTCGTACAGCCGGACGAAGGCCACCACCGGGACGGCGCCGATGCCCAGGGCCACGAAGAGCTTCGGCTGACCGAGCAGGAGTCCCTGCCCGGCGATGGCCGCGGCAATGGACACATACATCGGATTCCGCACGTACCGGTAGAGTCCGCCAACCACCAGCTTCCTGGGTGGGGCGAACGGCGCCGGAGTCCCGATGCCCTCCACGGCGAAATGCACGAAGGAGTTCGCGATCACCGCGGCGCCCGCGCCGATCAGCAGGGCGCCCGTGATCTGTGCGGGAACCCCTCCAGGGACCGGGTCCTCCACTTCCCAGCGGGTCAGAAGCCACGGCACCACGCCGGCGGCCGTTGCGGGGGCAACAGCGAAGACGGCGGTACCGATGGCCGCACGCCGTCTTTCGCGGGCCGAAGCTGGGGATATTGCCATACCGCCCATCGTGAACCCGCCACGCTGGGCGGACAAGGGCCCGCCGGCCCATGGTCCGGGACCGGTTCCGCACACGGGCACTCAGGCGAGCAGCAGCACTGCCAGCGTGAACATCACGACGGCGATGCCGGCGTCGAGCACGCGCCAGGCCGCCCGGCGCCGGAACAGGGTGGTCAGCAAACGCGCGCCGGCGCCGAGGGCGGCAAACCAGGCAATGCTGCCCAGGCCGGCCCCGGCGGCGAACCACCAGCGTCCGGACGGGCCCTGGGCGGCAGCGAGGGATCCGAGCAGCAGCACCGTGTCCAGGTAGACGTGCGGGTTCAGCCACGTGAAGGCCAGGCAGGTGCCCAGCACAGCCGCCCGGCTGCCTGGCGGCTTGTCGCCCGGATGCTCCATCTGCTCCCCCCGGACCGCACGCCGAGCCGCGAGCGCCCCGTAGGCGAGGAGGAACGCGGCGCCGACCCACCTGATCACCACCAGCGCGGCGGGCGCCCGGTCCAAAAGGACTCCGATGCCGGCGACGCCCAGCAGGATCAGCACGAGGTCCGACACGGCGCAGACCGCCACCACCATGGCGACGTGCGAGCGCTGGATGCCCTGGCGCAGGACGAAGGCGTTCTGCGCGCCGATGGCAACGATCAGGGACAGTCCGGCGGAAAGGCCGGAGAACAGGGGGAGGATCACCACTCCACGGTAGGCTCCGGCCGGAGATGAAACCAGTTAAAGTTCTTGGTCATACATAAGATGATCT
Source organism: Arthrobacter sp. 10N43 (assembly GCF_056394525.1). Lineage (NCBI taxonomy): Bacteria > Bacillati > Actinomycetota > Actinomycetes > Micrococcales > Micrococcaceae > Arthrobacter > Arthrobacter sp. 10N43. The sequence continues at coordinate 368,942 of NZ_JBFTIA010000003.1, forward strand.
AATGATGGAAATAGCCCCCGAGCAGGCCCGGACCCTGGCCGCCATCCTCACGCACGGAAGCTTCGACGCCGCAGCCGCCCACCTGTCCGTCACGCCGTCGGCCATCAGCCAGCGGATCCGGGCCCTGGAGACCGCCGTCGGCCGGCCCGTCCTGACCCGTGCGCGTCCGCCCGGACTCACCGAGTCCGGCCAGGCCGTGGTTCGGTTCGCCCGGCAGCTGGAATTGCTCTCCGCGGACCTGGCCGAGGAACTGCAGCCGGCGGAACCCCGGGGCGGGACGCGCCTGACGCTGGTGATCAACAGCGATTCACTGCACACCTGGGCGCTGGCCGGCCTCGCGGCGGCCAGCAGCAACATCCAGCTGGAGATCCTGCGCGAAGACCAGGAACACTCGCTGGACCTCCTGCGCGCGGGCGCCGCGGCCGCCGCCATCACCGAGACAGCCAAGCCTGTGCCCGGCTGCTCCTCCACCAGGCTGGGAGTCATGCGCTATCTGCCGGTATGCGCTCCGGAGTTCGCCACCCGCTGGTTTGAGGCCGGGGTCACCGCCGCGACCCTGGCCGCAGCACCCGTCGTGCTCTTTGACCGCAAAGACGATCTGCAGGACCGCTGGCTGCGCCGGTTCCGCCGCGCGACCCTTCAGCCGCCGCGGCACTACGTTCCGGCCTCCCAGGAGTTTGGCGATGCCATCCGCTGGGGCATGGGATGGGGCATGATGCCCGAGATCGAAATCGGTGAAGACCTCGCGAACGGCACGCTTGAGCGGCTCTCGCCCCGCGCTCAGGTGGACGTTGCCCTCTACTGGCAGCAATGGCGTCGCGGATCGGTAGCGCTGACCGAGGTCGCGGACGCTGTCCGCGCGGCGGCGCGGCTCCTGCGCTGAGGCAATCCGGCATGTTGGCAGGATCTCGACTAGACGTGGCCGATTCCCGCCAGCCGGGAGGGCGCGGCACGGGCTAGATTGGCAGCATGGCTACCACCGCCGCATCCGGCCCCACTCCGTCCGCAGGCCCCCACGAAGGGTCTCCGCACGCTGCCCCCGCTCCCGCCCCGCAACCCGCACCAACCCCTCCCCGACAGCCGGCCACGATCAGCAGGCTCGGCATCGCCGCCGTCGTTGTCACTGTGGTCCTGTGGGCTTCCGCCTTCGTGGGCATCCGGGCCGTGGGCCCGAGCTTCTCCCCCGGCCCGCTGACCCTCGGCCGGCTGGCGGTTGCCGCGGTCGCGCTGGGCCTCCTGGTGGTGCCCAAGCTCAAGGGGCTGCCCCGGGGCCGCGAATGGTGGCCCATCCTGGCCTACGGCGTCATGTGGTTCGGCGGCTACAACGTGGCCCTCAACGCGGCGGAGCACATGCTGGACGCCGGCACCGCTGCCCTGCTGATCAACGTCAACCCCATCCTTGTCGCCGTGATGGCCGGGATCATCCTCAAAGAGGGGTTCCCCCGCTGGCTGATCATCGGCAGCCTGATAGCGTTCGGCGGCGTCGCCGTGATTGCGCTGGGTTCCGGCCAGAAGTCGACGGCGGACGTGGCCGGCGTGCTGTTGTGCCTGCTTGCTGCAGCTCTTGCCGCGGTGAGCGTGATCGTCCAAAAGCCGGTGCTCCGCAAGTTCCCGGCCGCCCAGGCCACCTGGTTCGGCATCATGGTGGGGGCGCTTTGCTGCCTGCCCTTCAGCGGCCAGCTGATCGCCGAACTGCAGGCCGCGCCACTGCCGGCCACGCTGGGCCTGGTCTACCTGGGCATCTTCCCGACGGCGATCGCGTTCACCACCTGGGCCTATGCGCTCTCGCTGATTGACGCCGGGCGCCTCGCCGCCACCACCTACCTGGTCCCGGGCACCACCATCCTGATCTCCTGGCTGGTGCTGGGCGAGATTCCGACCATCTGGGGTCTGGTGGGCGGCGTGATCTGCCTGGTGGGCGTGGCCCTGACCCGGCGCCGGTCCCGCTAGGGTTTCCCTATGTCCCCGTCGCTCCCGCCTGGCCTGCCGATCGTTCCAAATGGCGACGACGGGCCCTTCAACGGTCAAAGAGAGGGTCAAGGCGACGGACGCGGCGATGCCGATGGCGACGGACCCTTTCCGATGTCCGACGCCGATTTCGAGGCCGCGGTGACCGACGCCCTGGACCGGATCCCGCCGGAGCTGGCGAAGACCATGAGCAATGTGGCGATCTTCATCGAGGACGACTACACCCCGCAGCCCGGGGAGGATCCGGACACCGTGCTGCTGGGGCTCTACGAGGGGGTCCCGCTGACCGAGCGGGATTCCTGGTGGGACGCCGGTTCTCTGCCGGACCGCATCACCATCTTCCGCCAGCCCATCCTGGACATCTGTGCCTCCCGCGAGGACGTGATCGAGGAAGTCACCGTCACCGTGGTGCACGAGATCGCCCACCACTTCGGCATCAGCGACGCGCGCCTGCACGAGCTCGGCTGGGGATAGCCTTGTAGGCATGGGACACGACCACAGCCACTCGCACGGCATCTCCGCCTCTGGCACTGGCACAGCAAAACACCGGAAGCGTCTGGTCGCCGTCCTGGCCATCACGCTGGCCGTGGTGCTCGTGCAGGCGATTGGCGCGGTGGTCTCGGGATCCCTGGCCCTGCTCGCCGACGCCGGGCACATGCTCTCCGACGCCGCCGGCGTCTTCATCGCCCTGCTGGCCGCGTGGATCGCCGCCCGGCCGGCCAGCGACCAGCGCACCTACGGCTACCAGCGCGCAGAAGTCCTGGCGGCGCTGGCAAACGCCCTGGTCCTGATCGTCATCTCCGTGGTCATTTTCACCGAAGCCATCCGCCGGCTCGGCTCCACCCCGGAGGTCCACACCGACATCATGCTCGCCGCGGCGGTCCTCGGCGCCGTCGCCAACCTGGTGTCCCTGCTGATCCTGCGCGGCGCCCAGAAGGAAAGCCTGAACGTCCGCGGCGCCTACCTGGAGGTCCTGGGCGATCTGCTGGGCTCCTTTGCCGTCATCGTGGCCGCGGTGGTCATCATGGTCACCGGGTTCCAGGCGGCCGACACCATTGCGTCGATCCTCATCGCCCTGATGATCCTGCCCAGGGCCTGGCACCTGCTGCGCGACGTGGTGGACGTGCTCCTCGAGGCCACCCCCAAGGGCGTGGACGTCCAGATGATCCGCGAGCACATCCTCGCGGTGGACGGCGTGGTGTCCGTCCACGACATCCACATCTGGACCATCACCTCGGGCGTCCCCGTGTTCTCCGCGCACGTGGTGGTGGAGGATGCGGCCCTCGGAGCCCGCGGCGCCGACCGGGTCCTGGACAAACTCACCACCTGCCTGGGCTCCCATTTCGACACCGAGCACTGCACCTTCCAGCTCGAGCCGGCCACCCACTCGGAACACGAGGCCCACCAGCACGCCTGAGCGGCGGCGCCGATCTGCGGGGGCCGGCTGCGGAGACTTCACTGCGCCGCTCGCGAGACACACCCCGCGCGGACGTGGCCAAATGACACCAGTGTTGTTTATGTTATTAATGTGACTCGTGTTGCCAAAGTGGTCTTTGGCACGTAGCCTCATGCCTGCTGGGTGATCCGCAGAGGGGCTTTTCATGTGTCAAATTCCGACCTCGCTCATTCCAGCCTGAGACTTCGAGGTTTGCCCATGAGCTGGATCGGATCCGGTCGCAAGACTGCTGTGCTCTGCACCGCCGTCGTCCTTCTTGGAACGCTCGCGCTCCCGGCAAAGGCCGCACCGCTTGCTTCCGCGCCGCTGGCGGCCGCAGTCCGCGTTCCGGCGTCGCCGGAGATCCCCTCGCCGGAAGAGATCGCAGCGGCCAAATCCAGTGAAAGCGCGACGGCGGCGGAGGTCACCAGGATCGATGGGCTTCTGGCCGATGCGTCGGCCGGCCAGGAAGCCAGCCTCGCCGCGTCCCTGCAGGCGAACAACGCGTATGGCGAGGCCCTCGTGGAGCTGGCCACGCGCCGTGACGCGGCGGCTGTGGCGGCCGCCAGGGCTGCCGCCGCCGAGGCGGACCAGGCCAAGACCCGCAAGCAGGTGGGCCAGCTGGCCGGCGATCTGTACCGCAACGGCGGCCTGAATCCTGCCCTCAGCAGCTTTGTCAGCGGCACCGGGCATGCGCTCGAAGACGCCGCGACCCTCGAAGCCGTGACGGCCGGACGCGCGCGGGCTTTCCAGTCGGCAGAAACCGCGGCCTCCGCCGCAAAGTCGCTGACCGAAGCAGCGGCGGACGCCAACCGTGCCGCCGATGAAGCTGCCACGATGGCGGAAGCGCGCAAGACCGATGCCGACCGCGCCACCGCGGCCCAGCGCCAGGCCGTGGCTGATGCCAAAGCCCAGCGGAGCGCGCTCGTGGACCAGCTGGCAACCCTGAAAAACACCACCGCGGCACTGGAATCGGCCCGCGTGGATGCCCTGGACCGTCAACGTCAGCAGGACCGGCTGGCGGCGCTGACCGCTGCGGCCGCCGCCGCGCCGCAGCCCGCCACGGGCCCGGAGCCTGCTCCTGCATCACCGGGGCGTGACGATTCGGCCGCGCAGCAGCCGGCAGCACCGGCGCCCGCTCCCGAACCGGCACCCGTCGCCGCGCCGGATCCCGCTCCTGCGCCTGCTCCGGCTCCTGCTCCTGCTCCTGTCCCGATTCAGGTTCCGGTTCCTGCGCCCATTCCCGTCCCCGCGCCGGTTCCCGTTCCCGCGCCGATTTCCGGCGGGTCAAACCAGACCGCCATTTCAGTCGCACTCGGCAAGACCGGATCGCCGTTCTTCTACCAGTACGGCGGAACCGGAGCCTATGGCTTTGACTGCTCAGGCCTGGTGCAGAACGCGTTTGCCGCCGCCGGCAAGTACCTGCCCCGCACCGCATCCCAGCAGTTTGCCCAGGCCCCCGTCCACGTCCCGCTCTCGCAGGCGCGCCCCGGCGACCTGCTGGTCTGGGGTTCGGCACCGGGCTTCTACCATGTGGCCATCTACCTGGGCGGCGGCCGCGTGGTCCAGGCCCTCAATCCCGACGCCGGCATTACGGTGACCGATGTTGCCGCCATGTCAGGGATGCAGCTCTACGGCTACGTGGCCCGCTACTGAGCCCCGTCCCCGGCGCGCCGTTCCTAAAGCTCGGCCCGTGGCCGTTCTCTTCGGAGACTAGGAGAGCACGTCCTTGGTGATGAACCTGCCGTAGGCCAGCGCCCCGAACACGGCGACATAGCCGCCCTGCAGGAGGGCGTTGACGGCAAAGGAGTCCCAGGAAACGGGCTGCCGGAGGAGATCGCCAAAGTCCAGCCAGTAATGGCTGAACAGCCACGGGTGCAGCCAGTCCAGCTGCGGCAGCGCGTCCAGGACCTGCGCGACGACTGAGAGCACTACGGTGGCCGCCATGGCCCCCACCGGAACGTCGGTCAGGGTGGAGATGAACAGGCCGATCGCCGACAACCCGAGCAGCGATACCGCCAGATAGGCGGCGATCAGCAGGAGCCTGATCATGGCCTCGCCGGTGCCGATAGTGTCGCCGGAAAGCAGGGTCACCGGCCCCACCGGGAAAAGCGCGGCGCCGATTCCCGCCCCCGTCAGGGCCACCACGAGCGGCGCCACGACGACGAACAGGGCCGTGCCGGCATATTTGACGATCAACAGCCGGATCCGCCCGGCCGGAGCCACGAGCAGGTACCGCAGGGTTCCCTGCCCGGCCTCGCCGGCGATCGTGTCACCGGCCACCACGCCGACGGTGAGCGGCAGGAACAGCGGAACGGAGACCACCATGGCGGTGACGCCGACGAACAGGCCGTTTTGGGCGATCCGGTCCAGGAAGGCAGGCCCGCGGCCCGGCGGCACGGCCGAGGAGACACGCACGGCCACGGCGATCAGGACCGGGATCGCCGCCAGCGCACACAACATGGCCCAGGTCCTGCGGCGGCGGAACAGCACGCCGATCTCGGACGCCAGCAGCCCGGCGGTCTGGGACCCGCGCCGGGCTGACGCGCCGCCCGGGGGTGCGTCCGATGGATCGTGCAAAGGTGAGCTGCTACTGGACAACGTCGAACCCCTCCCCCGTCAACGCCACAAAGCGGTCCTCGAGGCTGGCCTGTTCGGTCGCGAAGCCGCGGACCCGGACCCCCGCCGCCACAAGGGCAGCAACGACGGCTTCCGGTGCCACGTCCCGGCCAGGCCCCGCGCCGTCCGGCCCGGCTGGCGGAGCCCCCACCAGCGACGCGAACAGGACAGCGTCCCGTCCCGGGCCGCCGCGGCCGTCCGGGCCGCCTGCATCAGCAGTGCCGCCGTCGGGGGTCATCGTCGCGGCCAGGCCCAGGCCGGCCAGCACCTGCACCGCGGTACCGGGGTCCGGCGTCAGCACGCGGATCCTTGCCTGGCCCGCCCCGCGCAGTTCCGCCAGGGTTCCCTGCGCCACGAGCCGGCCGGCACTCATGATGGCCGCATGCGTGCAGATCTGTTCCACTTCGGCCAGCAAGTGGCTGGAGACGAACACCGTGGCGCCGTCCGCGGCAAGCGATCGCACCAGGTTCCGCACCTCCCGGGTGCCCTGGGGATCCAGTCCGTTGGTGGGCTCGTCGAGCACCAGGAGCTCCCGCGGGGCCAGCAGGGCGTTGGCGATCCCGAGGCGCTGCTTCATGCCCAGCGAGTAGGCCCGGACCAGCTTGTCCGCGGCGTGGGTCAAGCCCACCCGTTCCAGGGCTGAGTGGACCCGGGCGCGCCGGGTAGCGGCCGCACCGTAGGGATCCGCGGCGTCCATCCGGTGCAGGTTGGCGGCGCCGGAGAGGAATGGGTAGAACGCCGGCCCCTCGACGAGCGCTCCGACCCGCGGAAGCACGTCATCCAGCTTTCTCGGCATCTCTTTGCCCAGGACACGCATGGAGCCGCCGGTGGCCGTGGCAAGTCCGAGCAGGAGCCTGATGGTGGTGGTCTTCCCCGAGCCGTTCGGGCCCAGGAAGCCGAAGACCGCGCCTTTCGGCACGACCAGATCGACGCCGTCGACCGCCAATTGCTGGCCGAACCGTTTGGTCAGGCCTCTGGTCTCGATACTCAGCTCGATACCGGGTTCGACATCCGGCGCTGCACCCGGTTCGACATCCGGCGCCGCACCCGGCCCGGCGGCGCTCACGCGGCCGTCACTGGATGGCGGCCCGATGCCGCGCCCGCAATCACTTCTGCGCTGCGGCGGCCTGGAGCCGCTCCGGCGGGACGGAGCCGGCGAAGACCCGGCCGTCGTCGAGCACCAACACGTTCACCAGCGCGGTGGACAGGAGCCTGCCGCCCTGGACCGGAACAGTGGCCTGCTGGAGCAGGGCCGTGGCGTCCGACGCCGGACTTGCCGTTCCCGCCGGGAACTCCACGATCGAGTCCCAGCCGGAGCCGGTGACGGCGGGCTTGCCCGCGCTGTCCTTGGCGGCCGGCGGTGTGGCGTTCGCGGCGTCGTTACCGTGCTTGTGCTGCGGTACCTGGATCTCCTTGACGGTGGCGCCGGGCGGCGGACTGAAGGTGAAGACCGACGCGTCCGGTGCGCCGAGGGCCAGGCTCGTGTAGGCGACGCGGAAGGCCGGCTCGGACTGTCCGCGCGCCTTGACTTCGACGCCCAGCGGCAGCCCGGTCTGGCCGTCAACGGCTACCGCGATGGACGCGACCAAGGTGGCTTCGGTCTTCGGCGTGAGCACCAGGTTGTAGGCGGGCCGGCCTGCCACCTGGACGTCGGCGCCCACCGTCACGTCCGTGCTGGGATCGATCTTGGCCAGCAGCATCGCGGCGAGCTCGTCGGGCGTGGCCGTGGCCTCCTTGCCGGCGTCATGGCGGCCGGTGTGGCTGGCGGCGTCAGCGGGGATCTGGAGGTGGGAGGCGGTGTTGTCCTTGGAATTGTAGAACCACACGTCGTTGCCGTGGCGGACGGCGTTGCGTTCGGCCAGCCGGTCCATGATCTGGATGCGGGCGTTGTCCGGGCCGTCTCGGTAGACCCGTGCGGTGTGCGGACCTGTCAGCAGTTCCAGCCAGGCGGTGCTGGAAGAGTCCGTGCCGGCACCGGTCTTGGGCAGCTCCGGAAGACCGAGCTCGGAGGACTGTTCGAGTGTTCCGGAGAGGGCCGGTTCGCGGTGCTGGGCGATCAGCTGCAGCACTTGCTCCGGTGTCTTGGACGGCAGCGGATCCCCGGCGCTGGCGGGCAGGGATCCGGCCAGGGCGCCGGCGGCTATCACGGCCGGCACGGCGACGGCGGGCAGCCAGCGCAGCCATGTGCGCGTCATAGTGACCGCGCCCCAGGAAGAGATGGGCCAAATATCCGTGTCTGAAAAATGCGTGCCTGAGGGGTGCTCGCTTCAGTGCAGCTCATAGGTCAACAGTACGCCTGGCCCGGCCGGCCCGGTTGGCCTACTTCAGCACATTGATGGTCAGTTCCACGGCGCCCAGCACCAGCGCGAGCACCGAGGTGCCCAGGCCCGCCACGAGCAGCAGGCCGGGATGGGCGAGGCCCACCACCACCCGTTTCAGCCGCGGCCTGTCCCGCAGGAACTTCTTGGGCACGGTCCCCAGTTCCGGCGTCTGTTTCCAGCCCCGGAGGCGCCGCAGGAACCAGGCGCAGCGGATGATGAAGGCCAGCCACAGCACGGAGACCACCAGCGGGATCCCGGCCAGCAGCAGGTTGAAGCCCACCGCCGTGACCTCGCGTTCGGACTCGCCAACGAGCGACTGGACTGTTGTTGAGATCGAGGCGCTCATGACAATGGATACGCCCCACACGAGGAAGGCGGCGATCAGGGCCAGGAAGCGGACAAAGAAGTGGCCCAGGACCGTGTCCCTGCTCGGCTTCAGGTACCGGCGAGGGGTGGCGTGCAGCAGGGCCAGGCTCGCCAGCAGAGTGGGCAGCGCGGCCATGCCGACCAGCACGTACCAGGACCAGCCGGCCAGATCCAGGAATTCATCGGCCACGATCAGTACCGCCCAGGCCCCGGTCCAGGCCCACCCGGCCGTGAGCGGACGCTGCACAAGCCACGCCGGCAGCCACGCGTCCCGCTCTTCCGCCCCGGCGGCGACGGGAGTGCCCGATCCGGGAGCGCCAGGTCCGGGCGCGGCCGGTCCGGGCGCGGCACCGGGGTTTTCGGGCGGCCGGGCATCAGGTTCCGGGCTGCCCGCGGCGGGACGTCCGGTGGCTCCGGGATCCTTACCCTCGGAACCGCGCACTTCGCTCATGGCCCCACTGTAGCGATCCGGCGGGCCGCCCCGTCGCCTTCATTACGGCTCCATCATTCCGGGGTCAGCTTTCCGGCGTAACGGTGCCGGCGGCGCCGTCGACCGTGATGTTGTGGCCGGTGGCGATCAGCGCGGTTGCGTCGGGAACCCCCACCACCGCGGGGATCCCGTATTCCCGGGCGACGACGGCGCCGTGGGAGTTGGGGCCGCCCATTTCCATCACCAGGCCACCGGCCGTCAGGAACAGCGGCGTCCAGCCGGGATCCGTGGACGGAGCCACGAGGATCTCGCCGGGCTCCAGGTGCGCGCCCTGGGGGTCCAGGATCACCCGGGCCCGGGCCGTGACGATGCCGGCCGAGGCCGGCGTCCCGGCGAGCCGTCCTGCCGAACCGTCCGCGTCCGCCGGGCCACGGCCGCCGGTCTGCACCGCTTCGGGCTCGGTGCCGTCCGAGAGCAGCACGCGGGGAATGTGCCGCCGGCCAAGTTCAGCCCCGTAGGCCTCCCGGCGCTGTGCCACGAGACCCTGCAGCATGGCGCCGCGCAGCCCCACGTGGGCCTCGGTCAGGTCAAGGAAGAAAACATCGTCCGCCGCATCGATGGCCCCCGCCGCGGCGAGTTCGGCCCCGACGGCCGCAAGCTGCTGCCGGACGGCGCCCAGGGCTTCCACGAGATAGAACTTTGGCAGTTCACGCAGCCCGGCGAACATCCGGGTCCGCCGCAGCGCGGCCTTCGCAAGTGCTCCACGAAGGCGGCTGCGCTGCCCCGCCGCTGCCACGAGCCGCCCCACTTGCGCTTCGGCATCGCGAGCCGCTTTGGCGAACTGCCGGTCCGGGGCGAGCACGGGATCGTCCATGCGCAGATAGTTGGCCAGGACCCCGAGGATGTGGGTCGGGTCGTCAGACCAGCGGGGCATGCCGACGTCGATCTCGGCCACGGCGCGGTGGCCGTACCGGCCCAGGAAGTCCGCCAGCCCGGACTGCACGACCCCGGGAAGCTCCGCTGCCCGGTGACGCCGGGCTATCTCGTGCAGCTCGGCCTCCTCGAACACGGCCGCCGACGCCGGGTCCGTCCGGATGGCCGTGGCCAGCGACCAGAGGTCCAGGTCCATTTCAGTGGTCACGTTGTTGGGCAGGCCCCGCAGGACCTCCTGCAGCGCCCCGTTCCCCGGGCTCCCCGCGAGTCTTCCGGCCGCCGCGAGCAGGGCGAACCCCAGGGCGGGCAGCGGCAGGACGGCGGGGACCACGCGAAAGACGCTCCGGCTGAGGATCCGCTCCACGTGGTCCAGGCGCTGCGTGGCGGTGGCGCCGGCCGGGACCTCGAGTGCGGCCCTGAGTTCTTCGCCCACCCGGTCAGCCCGGCGCAGCGCCTCCTCGGGCCGGATGAGGGCGCGGACCAGGGTCTCCGGAACTCTGGCCCGCGCCGCCACCGGGGCGACGTGGCGCAGGAGCGGCCAGGGCGATTTGATGGTGACGGAGAACCTGGGGTCGGCGAAGAGGTTGCGGAGCACGGCCGCGGAGCGGGCCTCCATGACGTCGAAAACCCGGGGGACGATGGCCCGGCCGGCCCTGCTGCGGACCACGGGCGTGAGGTCGAAGAAGATGCGCTGTCCGGCCTCGCGGTACGGAGCCGGCCCCTCCCGGCGCGCCGGCACCGGGAAATGCGCCGCCTCCGCGACGGAGGAGGCGATCAGCCGGATGCCGGCGAGACCCATCGGCGTCAGCGGCCGGGTCAGTCCCTGGGCGAGGCTGAAGCACAGATAGACCCGCGGTCCGGGCCCGGACGGCTGCTTGTCCAGCATCGGATAGAGCGTTGTGATGGGCCTGGACTGGGTCAGCCACACGGCGCCGTCCTGGCCGATGGCCCATTCGAGGTCCTGCGGCGAGCCAAAGTGCAGTTCCGCGCGGCGGCCCAAGAGCTCCAGCGCCGCCAGTTGGGTATCGTCCAGGCTGGGCACCGATCCGGCGTCGGGTTGTGCCACACGCTCGGTGCCGCCCCCAGGCAGGGGGCGAATGAGCAGGCCCTTGTCGCCTATCCGCCGCTCGAGGATCCGCCCGGTGGCGCCGTCGAGCACAAAGTGGTCCGGGTTGACGGCCCCGGAGACCACGGCCTCCCCCAGCCCCGGGCTGGCGTCGATGACGGCCTCGTGCCGCCGGCCGGTCACGGGGTTGGCCGTGAACAGCACTCCGGCCACGGCCGCGTCCACCATGCGCTGGACGACGACGGCGAGGGACACCGCGGACGGATCGATCCCCTGCACTGCCCGGTAGGTCACGGCGCGGTCCGTCCACAGGGAGGCCCAGCATTGGCGGACGGCGGCCAGTACGGCGTCCGCGCCGACGACGTTCAGGTAGGTGTCCTGCTGGCCGGCGAAACTGGCAAAGGGCAGGTCTTCGGCGGTCGCGGAGGACCGCACCGCGACCGGAGTGTCCGTGCCCAGCGCGGCATAAGCGGTACGGACGGCGGCGTCGATGCCGGCGGGGACGTCGGCGTCGAGCACCAGCGCGCGGGCCTTCGCGGCGAGTGCGGCCAGCCCCGCCAGGTCATCGGGGGCCGTCGCGGCGAGGGCGCGGTGCACGTCGGCCAGCGCCGGGGAGGCCGTGGCGTCCAGGTACGCGCGGGTGGTCAGGCAGAAGCCGGGGGGAACCGGGAGTCCGGCCCGCGTCAGCTCGCCCAGGTTGGCCGCCTTGCCGCCGGCCTGGGCCAGCATGTCCTGCCTCAGGCGCTCCAAGGCCAGGACCGGGCCGACCTCGCCCGGATCCGGCGTCTCGCGGTGCTCCATCTGCAAACCGTCCTTCCGACGCCGGATCTGGGCCCGGGACCTAGGAGTCGCCGAGCATCGGGCCGAAGCTGGCTCTGTCAGCCAGCCGCGGGTCGTCGCGGTCCGGCACCACCATGACCGGCCCCTTGGCGTGGTGGAGGACGCCGTCGGACGTGGATCCGAGCAGCATTCCGGCGAAGCCTCCGCGCCCGCGCGTGCCGACCACCACGAGCTCCACGTGCCGGCTGGCTTCGACCAGGATGTCGACCGGAGAGCCGTCCACGAGCTGAGTCTCCACCTGCAGCGCGGGGAAGTGGCTCCGCAGCCAGGCCACGCCGGCGTCGAGCTGGACCTTGATGTCGGCGAACAGGGCGTCGCGGTCCATCGGCGTGGGCACCCAGGCCAGCGAGCCGGTGTACTGCGGCACGGCGCACACGACCCGCAGCCGGGCCCCGAGCCGTTCGGTCTGGGCTGCCGCTTCCAGCACTGCGACCCGGGCCTGTTCGGAACCGTCGACGCCGACCACCACAACGTTTTCGACCGGCTGGCGGCCGGATTTCGCGCGTTCGGCCAGGACGTGTTTGTCGTCAGTGGTTTCGCCGAGCCGGTCCGCGCAGATCAGTGGCACAGTCACCGTGGGGCACTTGGCGTGGGCAGGCAGGGCGCTGCTGACGGAACCGAGCAGCCGGCCCACAAAGCCGCCGCGGCCGCGGGTTCCGAAGACCAGCAGCTCGGCGGTTTCGCTGATTTCCAGCAGCACACCTGAGGCGTCCCCGTTTTCGACGGACGCGTCGACGTCGATGTTGTAGCCGGCGATTTTGTCCAGGGCGTGCTTGAGAATGGCTTCGGCGCCCTCCCGGATCACGGAGTCGTCCACGGTGGCGTAGCCGCCGTCGAGCCCGGAAGCGGCGAAAATCGGAACCGAGTAGGCGGTCACTATGTGCAGCGGGCGGCGGCGGCGCTCTGCCTCGCGGGCTGCCCACACGAGGGCGCAGTGGCTGTGGTCCGAGCCATCCACTCCCACGACGATTCCCCGGGGAGGCGCCGGTTCGCCGCCGGCCTCCCATGCCGGGTCCGGATGCACCTGTTCACGGCCCATTGGGTCCGCCTCCTCGCGATACTTGCCTGATGTTTCGGCTATTCTGCCAGAAGTACCGGCGCCCGGCGTCCACCGGCGAGGCGGCCCGGAATTTGTGCGCTAGAACCCCTGATTTTTCTCACTATTCTCGGTTAATTGCCAACATTCAAGACGGCCCCCGGGCGTCCCCGCCGGGCGGCGGCAAAAGGATTTACGCAGAGTTAACACGCCGTTCAGCGGCCGGGAATCCCGGGCTTTCGGGACGGTTTCGACGGGATTCAGGGCCCGAAAACCCCAGAAATTCGGCACCACGGCCAATGTCCTACCTCCTCTATCCACGGGCGGGAATCTTAGGTATCCTTCGAGGCACTGCTGAACCGAGACTGGTATTTCAGAACGCAGCCGCTGAGGCTGCCTGACCAGGCCTGGGTTGGCGTCCGGGGTTTTCCCCGCGACTGGCACCATTTCGAGGAGGGACCCTGCAGTGTCGAGCATGCCTTTGTACGGCGGGATTGAGCGGACCACCGCCGTGGTCATCGGGACGGGGCTCTCTGGCCTGGCCGTGGCCAGCGAGCTCCAGCGCCGCGGTGTCGCGTCCATCATTGTGGACGGTCTCGACCTCCTGGGTGCGGGCCACCCCGCCAACACCTCCTCGCTCCAGCGCTGCGACGCGGCGGACGCCGCCAGCCTGCGGGAGCGCAATGAAATCCTGCGGCATCTTCGGAACTACGCCGCAAGCCACAAGCTCGACGTGCGGAACAACATCCGGGCCCTGCAGCTGGACCTGCTTGAGGCCGGCACGGACGGGGCACCCACCGAGAAATGGGCCGTCCAGACCCCGGGCGGCGTCCTGCTGGCCGATCACCTTGTCCTGACCCGCTGCGCGCACAGCCAGCTGCGCCGCATGCTCTCGGACCTGGGCATGGCCGCCGGGGCGAACCTCATGGCCGCGATGCATGCCCTGGGGATGTACCTCGTGGGGGTTGGTGAGCTCATTACCCCCACGCCCAAGGAAGTCCTGCGCCAGGCCAAAGTGGTGGGCCAGGCGATCTCAGCCAAGGTCCACCCGCACGGCGTCCCCACGCTGCTGCCGGGCGGCTTCGCCCTGGCGGCCCCGGCCTGACTCCAGCTTCCTACCCCAACGCGGGGTCAGACCTCGGTGTCGCTTGCGTCGCTGCCGTTGCCCGGCGTGAGCCGGCGCTTGGCCATCAGGCCCAGGGCCACCAGGATGCCGACCGCGACGGCAACGAAGACCATGACGCTCCACGGGAACGGCTGTGAACCGGCCGGCGCCGGGGCGGCCGCCGGCGTGGTGCCCGGCTGGGCGGTTCCCATCGTGGGGACCGCGGCCGCCGTCGTCGTACTGGACGCAGCCGCCGTCGCGGTGAAGGTGAAGCTGCCCTCGATCGGGTGGCCGTCGGAACTGGCGACCCGCCAGTGCACGGTGTATTTCCCGGCCGGGGCGCCGGACTTCAGCTTCTGCGCGGCGACGTTGTCCACGATCTCCACCGGGCCGTCCGCCCAGTTGGCGCCCGTGGCGTCGTTGACCAGGATCTGCGAGCCCAGGGCCAGCGGATTGTGGTTGAACGTGACCGCGACCTGCTCCGGCGGCGCCGCTAGGGTTGCTCCGTCGGCCGGGCTGGAGGACTCCAGGGTGTCGTGCGCCGACGCCGGGCTCACTGCTCCCAACAGGACGGCCATGAGGACGACGGCGCCCAGCAGGGCACTGCGAAGCTGGCGGAAACGGCGCATGGGCAGGCTACTCCTAGTGTTGGCTTCCTTACAGACTAGGCGAAAACGCCGGGTTGGCCGTTGGGCTCCAAATAGGATTAAGGCAACACCCATCACCCCCGGAGGACTAATGCAAGACCTAATGCTCAAGCAGGGCTCCGCACTCGACCGGTATTTCAAGATCTCCGAACGGGGGTCGAACTTCTCGCGCGAGATCCGCGGAGGGTTCGCCACGTTCTTCGCCATGAGCTACATCGTGGTGCTGAATCCGCTGATCCTCTCCGGGCCCGACTCCACGGGCGCAACGCTGGGCTTCCCCGCTGTCGCCGCCGTCACCGCCTTCGTGGCAGGCATCCTCACCATCCTCATGGGCGCGTGGGCCAAGCATCCCTTCGCCATGGCCACCGGGCTCGGCGTCAACGCGTTCGTCGCCGTCACCGTGGCCACGAACCCCGGACTGTCCTGGCCGGACATGATGGGCCTCGTGATGCTCTCGGGCGTCACCATGCTGATCCTGGTCCTCACCGGTTTCCGGACCGCCGTGTTCAAGGCCGTCCCCGAGGGGCTCAAGACCGCGATCGTGGTCGGAATCGGCCTCTTCATCGCCCTGATCGGGCTCGTCAACGCGGGCTTCGTGCGGCGCATCCCGGATGTCGCCGGCACCACCGTCCCGGTCGGCCTGGGCTTCGACGGCAAGCTCCTGGGCTGGCCCACTTTCGTGTTCGTCTTCGGCCTGGTCCTGACCATCGCGCTGGTGGTCCGCAAGGTCAAGGGCGCAATCCTGATCGGCATCGTCGCCTCGACCATCCTGTCCGTGATCCTGGAAGCCACCCTGCACATCGGCCCCAGCTTTGACGGCACGAACCACAACCCGCAGGGCTGGTCCCTGGTGGCGCCGAAATTCTCCGAATGGGCGGCCCCGGACCTGTCCCTGCTCGGCCAGGCCAACCCGTTTGGCGCCTTTGAGCACCTCGGCTTCGTCGCGGCGACCCTGCTGGCGTTCGTAATCCTGCTCAGCATCTTCTTCGATGCCATGGGCACCATGGTGGGCCTGGCCACCGAGGCCGGCACCATCGACAAGGACGGCAACATCCCCAACGTCGACCGTGTACTGCAGGTCGACGCCCTGGGCGCGATCATCGGCGGCGGAGCCTCCGTGTCCTCGAACCAGATCTACGTCGAATCCGGCGCCGGCATCGGCGAAGGCGCCCGCACCGGCCTGGCCTCTGTCGTGACCGGCCTGCTGTTCCTCGTGGCCATGTTCTTCACCCCGCTGATCAACCTCGTGCCGTTCGAGGCCGTGGCCCCCGCGCTCGTGATCGTCGGCTTCATGATGGTCTCCCAGGTGGGCAAGATCGACTGGCAGGACTGGGGCATCGCGATCCCGGCCTTCCTGACATTCACCCTCATGCCGTTCACGTACTCGATCGCCAACGGCCTGGGCGCGGGCTTCATCTCCTTCGTGCTGATCCGCCTGTTCCAGGGCCGGGCCCGCGAGGTGCACCCGCTCATGTGGGCTGTCGCGGGCGCGTTCCTGCTATTCTTCGCGATCGGTCCCATCGAGGCGGCCCTCGGCATCCACTAGGGTCCGTTCGCCGGCCAGCCCCCTCCGCCCGCCGAGATGGCACTTCGCGCGCAACGTTTTCGACGTTTATCGAAAACACTGCCGCGAAGTGCCTCCCCACCCGCGCCCTAACCTCGCAAGCTCGGTCAGGGAACCCTGCGGGCATGGGCCCCCTCGGCGGCGTTTAAGGGCAGTTTCCGGGATTCCGGACAGCCCGACGGCGGCGCCGCTGGTTTTCCGGCCCGGGCTGCGGTGAGCTAGGGGCATGGTTTCTCCCGCGCTCCCCGTTGATGTCCCGCCGCAGCCCTGGACGGGCCGGTTCGACGGCGACGGCGACGAGCACCGGCGCTGGTGGCAGGCCGTCACACCCTTCACTCCCCCAACGCTCACTCCCCCGGCGGATCCGGCGGCGGCCGGCACAGGCCGGCGGCCTGCAGTCATCCTCGGCTTCGGCAGCGACGCCGGCGTGCGGCGCAACAAGGGCCGGACCGGCGCCGCGTCCGCCCCCGCCGCCATCCGCGCCGCGCTCGGCCCGCTGGCCTTCCACCTGTCCCGGGACGTGCTCGACGCCGGTGACGTCACCGTGGCCGGCGACGCGCTGGAGGCTGGCCAGGCACGTGCCGGGCTGGCCATCACCAGGCTGCTGGACGCCGGCAGGCTCCCCGTGGTGCTGGGCGGCGGGCACGAGACCGCCTTTGCGAGCTACCTCGGCGTGGCCGGGTCCGCCGCAGTCCGGGAAGGCCTCACGGTCGGGGTGCTGAACCTCGACGCGCACTTCGACCTCCGCGACGAAGCCGTGCCCAGCTCCGGCACGCCGTTCCTCCAGATGGCCCGGGCGGAAGCCGCGGCCGGCCGCGAACTGCGGTACGCCGTCGTCGGAATTTCCGAGCCGAACAACACCCGGGCGCTGTTCGGAACGGCGGAGGAGCTCGGCGTCGACTACCTGCTGGACGAGGACTGCTCGGCGGAGGCCGCACAGACGTTTGTCGCGGAGTTCCTGGCGCAAGTGGACGCGCTGTACCTGACCATCGACCTGGACGTGCTGCCGGCCTCGGTGGCCCCCGGTGTCAGCGCCCCGGCGGCCTACGGTGTGCCGCTGCCGGTGATCAGCGCCGTGTGCCGGCAGGTGGCCGCGAGCGGGAAGCTCCTGCACCTGGATATCGCTGAACTGAACCCGGAGTTCGATATCGACGGCCGCACCGCCAAGGTGGCCGCCCGGCTGGTCAATACGCTGCTGAGCTAGGCCCGCAGGGGTCCGGAGGCACCGGCCCGGTGCCGGCCGGCGTCCGGCCCAGCGTGGTCGGCCGGGTGTCGCGGAAGGTCACAGTTCTCAATGGCGGGCAACCGGGCGAAACCAATCTTGGAGTGGACCCCTTGGCCTGCCTACTCTCGATGTACGTGGCGTACCCGAGCGGCCAGGGAGCTGCCTGCAAAGCAGCGCACGCGGGTTCGAATCCCGCCGTCACGTCTGGGGTTGCTGGCCCATTCCCTGTCCCTGCGGGCCGTGGTCAGCCGCTAGGCAGGCCCCACAGAGAAAACCGGGGCCCACTCGCCTGACCGCACCACCTGGTGCGGAACGGCGAACGAGCCCCGGTTCCCTGCTGCAGTTTTGAAGCTGAAGTGTTGAAGCTGAAGTGTTGAAGCTACGCCCGGCGCACCTGCACGCCGTCGGACTGCAGGAAAAGCTGCGTCTCGGACGGCCCCGCGGGGACCAGCCAGAGCACATTTCCGCTCAGTGAGACTTCTTCGACCTCGCCGGCCGCAATGACCTGAGCGTGCTTGACGATTTCGACCCGTTCGCCGACCCGGAGGCCGCTCCAGTCGGAAACCGTCGCTGCGGATGCAAGGCGCCTGGACAGAACCGTGCCGCGTGCTTTCATAGAACTTTTACCCCTTTGTATGTGTTCTTTGCCACAACTTCATTGGTGTGACTTTCCATTTGTACTACAGTTCCCGGGCCCCCGCCTTCCGTGTCGCCAAAGATTTCGGGGACGCCGGGAATTGTTCAGCTGCCGTGCACTTTGTTTCTTATCAGGCCAGATTTCCGACGGCGGATTCGGCCGCCGCCCGGACCTTGCCCGACGCCACCAGGGCGTCCGCCGCCTCCAGTTCCGGCGACAGGAACCTGTCGGTGCCCGGACCGTCGACGACCTCGCGCAGCGCCGCGATCACTGCCGCGCCCGCGGGACCCGGCGTCAGTTCGCCGTCGGAGAGCTGGGTGCGGATGTCCAGTGCCCGCGCCGAAGTGACCAGTTCGACCGCCAGGACGCGCCGCAGGTTCTCCACCGCGCGGCGGAGCTTGCGGGCCGCGTGCCAGCCCATGGAGACGTGGTCCTCCTGCATCGCCGAGCTCGGGATCGAGTCCACCGACGCCGGGACGGCCAGCCGCTTGTTGTCCGAGACCAGCCCGGCCTGGGTGTACTGGGCGATCATGAGGCCCGAGTCGACGCCGGGGTCCGAGGCCAGGAAGGCGGGCAGCCCGTGCGAGCGGGCCGGGTCCAGCATCCGGTCGGTCCGGCGCTCCGCGATGGAGCTGAGGTCCGCGACGGCGATCGCCAGGAAGTCCAGCACGTAGGCCACCGGGGCGCCGTGGAAGTTGCCGTTGGAGCTGACGCGGCCGTCGGGCAGGACCACCGGGTTGTCGATCGCGGCGGCCAGTTCGCGGGAGGCGACCAGGGCGGCGTGGTCCACGGTGTCGCGGACGGCGCCGGCCACCTGGGGTGCGCAGCGCAGCGAGTAGGCGTCCTGGACCTTGGTGTCGTTGATCCGGTGTGAAGCCACGATCGGGGAGTCGGACAGGACCCGGAGCATGTTGTCCGCGGAGGCGGCCTGGCCCGGGTGCGGGCGGAGCGCCGCGTGCAGTTCGGGCAGGAACACCTGGTCCGTGCCGAGCAGCGCCTCGACGCTGAGCGCGGCGGTGATGTCCGCCGTCGTGAGCAGCTGGCGGATGTCCGCGATGGCCATCAGGAGCATGCCCAGCATGCCCTCGGTGCCGTTGACCAGGGCCAGGCCCTCCTTCTCGGCGAGGGTGACGGGTTCGATCCCGTGTTCGGCGAGGAGTTCCGCGACGGTGCGGCCGCCCTTGGCGCCGTACAGTTCCCCGTCGGGGCCGGTCGCTTCGCCTTCGCCCATGAGGACCAGGGCGCAGTGCGAGAGCGGCGCGAGGTCGCCGGAGCAGCCGAGCGATCCGAATTCGCGGACCACCGGGGTGATGCCGGCGTTGAGGACATCCACCATGGTCTGCAGGACCACGGGGCGGACGCCGGTGCGGCCGGAGGCGAGGGTCTTGGCGCGCAGGAACATGATGCCGCGGACCACTTCGCGTTCCACGGCCGGGCCCATGCCGGCAGCGTGGCTGCGGATGAGGGACTTCTGGAGCTGGGTGCGCAGCGCGTTGGGGATGTGCCGGTTGGCCAGCGCCCCGAATCCGGTGGAGATGCCGTAGGCCGGGACCTCGCTGTGGGCGAGGTCGTCGATGTGGGCGCGTACTTTGGCGACCGTATCGAGGGCGTCCTGGGCGATGGTCACCTGGGCGTCGTGGCGGGCGACGGCGACGACGTCCTCGGGGGTCACGCCGCTGGAGCCGAGGGTGACGGTGAGCGGTGAGTGGGTGGTGATGGTCATTGTTATCTACCTAAATCTGATGGTTGAGCCGGGCGCCCCCGCCGATTGCTCCGTAATGGCCCTTTTCAAGGCTCAAAACGGCACTTACGGAGCAATCGACGAGGTTTCGCGGGCTTTGTTAGCGGGACTCGGACATGGGGATGCGGACGCCGCGTTCCTTGGCGACCTCGACGGCGCGGTCGTAGCCGGCGTCGACGTGGCGGATGACGCCCATGCCGGGGTCATTGGTGAGCAGGCGCTCCAGCTTTTCCGCGGCGAGGTCGGTGCCGTCGGCGACGGAGACCTGGCCTGCGTGGATGGAGCGGCCGATGCCGACGCCGCCGCCATGGTGGATGGAGACCCAGGTGGCGCCGGAGGCGGTGTTGAGCAGGGCGTTCAGCAGCGGCCAGTCGGCGATCGCGTCGGAGCCGTCGGCCATGGCCTCGGTTTCGCGGTACGGGGAGGCGACGGAGCCGGAGTCGAGGTGGTCGCGGCCGATGACGATGGGCGCCTTGACCTTGCCTTCTTTGACGAGCTGGTTGAACAGCAGGCCGGCCTTGGCGCGTTCGCCGTAGCCCAGCCAGCAGATGCGGGCGGGCAGGCCTTCAAACTCGACCCGTTCCTGCGCCGCGTCGATCCAGCGGTGCAGGTGCTTGTTCTCGGGGAAGAGTTCCTTGATGGCCGCATCCGTGACGGCGATGTCCTCGGGGTCACCGGAGAGGGCAACCCAGCGGAACGGCCCGAGTCCCTCGCAGAACAAGGGGCGGATGTAGGCCGGGACGAAGCCGGGGAACTCAAACGCACGGTTGTAGCCGCCAATGCGGGCCTCGTCGCGGATGGAGTTGCCGTAGTCGAAGACCTCGGCACCGGCGTCCTGGAACTCGACCATGGCCTGCACGTGCTTGGCCATGGAGGCCTGGGCCTTCTTGGTGAAGCCTTCCGGGTCCGCCGCGGCTTCGCGGTGCCATTCCTCGACAGTGATGCCCTCGGGGAGGTAGCTCAGGGGATCGTGGGCTGAGGTCTGGTCCGTGACGATGTCCACCGTGAGCTCGCCGGCGTTGTGGCGGCGCAGGATCTCGGGGAAGACTTCGGCGGCGTTGCCGACGTAGCCCACGGACCAGCCGCGGCGCTCTTCCTTGGCCGCCAGGACCTTGGCGATCGCGGTGTCGAGGTCGGTTTCGACCTCGTCGAGGTAGCGCTTGCCGGCGCGGCGGCGCAGGCGGGTCTCGTCGACGTCGACGATCAGGCAGGCGCCCTCGTTAAGGGTGACGGCGAGCGGCTGGGCGCCGCCCATGCCGCCACAGCCGCCGGTGAGGGTCAGGGTGCCGGCGAGCGTGCCGTTCTCGTCCCCGGTGAGCTTGCGGGCGATCGCGGCGAAGGTCTCGAAGGTGCCCTGCAGGATGCCCTGGGTGCCGATGTAGATCCAGGACCCGGCGGTCATCTGGCCGTACATCATCAGGCCCTCGGCCTCGAGCCGGCGGAATTCCGGCCAGTTCGCCCAGTCGCCGACGAGGTTGGAGTTGGCCAGCAGCACACGCGGGGCCCATTCGTTGGTGCGGAAGACGCCGACGGGCTTGCCGGACTGGACCAGGAGGGTCTCGTCCTTTTCCATGGTTTCCAGGGTGCGGGTGATGGCGTCGAACGCGGCCCAGGACCGGACGGCGCGGCCGGTGCCGCCGTAGACCACCAGGTCATCGGGGCGTTCGGCGACCTCGGGGTCGAGGTTGTTCATGAGCATGCGCAGCGGGGCTTCCGTCTGCCAGCTCTTGGCGGTGAGCTCGGTGCCGCGGGCAGCTTTGACCGGGCGGGCACCGGTGGTGAAATCGGCGGGTGCCATGAGGGTCTCCTTTGTTGCTGGATATGGTGCTGGATGGTGTCTGGATGGCTGGCGTCTGTGCCAGCTTGCTTCTGTGCCGGGTGTATCGGGAGGAATGAGGTTCTGTATCAACTAAAGCCCCTTCACGGCCTTGGAAACAGACCGATCGCAGGGGTGCTGTCCGGGATCCCAGACCCTCCCCCTCCCCCGTTCTCCCCCGTTGCGCTATCACTTCCGGTTGCTAAAACGGGCGAATGGGAGCTCTAAGTGATAGCGCAACCTGGGGTGGCGGTCAGAGGGTGGGGTCAGGAGGGGCGGCCGTGGATCCGGATCGAGAGCTCGTCGGCGACCTTCCGGACCCGGGCGGCCAGGACCGGCCACTGGTCCGCGGGCAGCTTCTCCTCCAGGAAGGTCACGGCGACGGCGGCCGTGGGCCACCCCACGTGGTCGGTCACGGCGGCGGCGATCGAGCCGAACCCGGGCGTCACCTCGCCATGCTCGGTGGCGTAGCCGCGCTGCCGCACCTGGTCCAGGTGGGAGGACAGGGCGGAGTACTTCATGATGGGCGACTCGGTCTCGTGCCGGGCCGAGAACGCTGCCGCGTTCGGGTACAGAGCCCGCACCTGGGACTTCGGCAGCGCGGCAAGAATCGCCCGGCCGCTCGCGGTGAGGTGGCTCGGCAGCCGGACCCCGACGTCGGTCACCAGGGACGGCCGGTTCTTGGCCCGCTCCTCCACGATGTAGAGCACGTCGCGGCCGTGCAGCACGGCCAGGTGGGCGCTTTCGCCAATCACATCCACAAGCGAGGCGAGCATTGGCCGGCCCAGCCGGGACAGAGGCTCCTGCCGGGAATAGGCCGAGCTGAGTTCGAAGGCGCTGATGCCCAGGCCGTAGCGCTGCTCCTCGTGCAGGTGCAGGACAAAGCCGTTCGCCTCCATCACGCCGAGCAGGTGGTAGACGCTGGAGCGCGGCAGCCCCAGTGCCGTGGCGATGTTCGACGCCGCCATCGGGCCGCGCTTGGAAGCCAGCAGCTTCAGGATGCGCAGGGTGTTTTCGGCGGCCGGCACCTTCGACGCCACCTTCGCCCCGGCGGTCCTGTGCACGGCTTTGGGCGCAGGCTTTTCGACGACGGCGGACTCAGCCGGCGCCTCAGGCGCCCCAAGCGCTTCGGGCCCAGCGGGGTGAACTGCGGGCTGAGCTGGCGCCTGAGCGGCGGGCTGAACTGGCGGCTGAACTGCGGGCTGGAAAACGGGCATTGCCGCGGGCTGTGTCGCTGCGGCGGTGCTCTCGGCGGTGCTGGTGGCTGGCATGGATCCTTCTTCAGGGTTCGGGCGGTGTCCGGTATCCCGTACTTAAGCATGCGCC
Organism: Arthrobacter sp. 10N43; assembly: GCF_056394525.1. Taxonomy (NCBI): domain Bacteria; kingdom Bacillati; phylum Actinomycetota; class Actinomycetes; order Micrococcales; family Micrococcaceae; genus Arthrobacter; species Arthrobacter sp. 10N43. The sequence continues at coordinate 392,017 of NZ_JBFTIA010000003.1, forward strand.
CTACCGCGGTCCGCTGACAGTCCCGCACGGGATCCATTGTCTGGGATTCCGGACAAGCTCCTGTTGCCAGGGCAGGGGCCTTCTGCCTCTGGCGCCGCCCGGCTCTCGATGTTCGGATGGGCCAGGAGACGGGTCAAGGCAGTACCTTGGCAGTCCATTCGCTCCATCGCCGGACGGTCCGGAGGGATAGTCCGGAGGGATAGTCCGGAGGGAAGGGAAGTTCATGGATTCAGCGTTGTCGGGCAGGGTCGCGCTCGTCGCCGGGGCCACGCGCGGCGCGGGCCGCGGCACCGCCGTCGCCCTCGGCGAAGCGGGAGCGGTGGTGTACTGCACCGGCCGCACGACCTCCCGCCACCGCTCCGACTACAACCGGCCCGAGACGATCGAGGAAACGGCTGGCCTCGTCAGCGCCGCGGGCGGCAAGGGCATCGCCGTCGGGGTCGATCACCGCGAGGCAGCCCAGGTGGAAGCCCTCGTGCGCCGGATCGAGGCCGAGCAGGGCCGGCTGGACATCCTGGTGAACGACATCTGGGGCGGGGAGGACCTCATTGAATGGAACACTCCGCTCTGGGCCCACGATCTGAACGCCGGCTTGGAGATGCTCCACCTTGGCCTGGACACCCACCTCATAACGAGCCACTTCGCGCTTCCGCTCCTTGCCCGCGTGCCCGGCGGCCTCGTGGTGGAGATGACCGACGGCACGCGCGAATACAACGCGCGGCACTACCGGGTCTCCGTGTTCTACGACCTCGTCAAGTCCGCGGTGCTCCGCCTGGCGTTCAGCCAGGCCGAGGAACTGAAGTCCTCCGGGTGCACGGCACTGGCCCTCACGCCCGGCTGGATGCGCTCCGAAATGATGCTCGAACACTTTGGCGTCACCGAGGCGAACTGGCGGGAGGCGGCAGGCACGCAACCGCACTTTGCGGCGATCTCGGAAAGCCCGCTGTTTGTCGGGCGCGCGGTCGCGGCCCTCGCGGCGGACCCCAACGTGCAAGGCCGCGCGGGCGGCTCCTATTCCTCCGGGGCCCTGGCACGCGAGTACGGCTTCACCGACGCCGACGGCTCGCAGCCGGACTGCTGGCGATACCTCGTGGAAGTCCAGGAAGCCGGACTCGCCGCAGATGCCACCGGCTACCGCTGACTGCCGGCCAGAGTGCGGCAGGTGCGGCCCACGGACAACACAAGGCGGGAAAGACTACGATCTGGAACATGAAGCAGACGTGGGAAGCTTCCGCAGACGGCGTCATGAGCCTTCCCTCCGGCCGGCTCATCCGTGGCCGCGGCCTGCACGACCCGGTTCCGGCGGGGCCGTCGCCCGAGTTCGGCGTGTACCTGCTGGGCAAGAAGCCGCCGCCCGTGGGGTGGGAGTCCCGGTGGGTGCTCTGGCCGGACCTTCGTCTGCCGGCCGACCATCCGGATGCCCTTGAGGCGTTCCGGGAGGCCTGGCGCCGGGCCGAGGCCGAACGCGTCGAAGTGGCCTGCTGGCGGGGCATCGGCAGGACCGGCACTGCACTGGCCTGCATCGCCATCCTGGATGGTGTCCCTCCCGGCCAGGCGGTGTCCTACGTGCGCCGCCAGTACCGGCGCCGGACGGTGGAGACTCCGTGGCAGCGGCAGTACGTCGCCCGGTTCCGGGCGGGGACGCCGTAGCCGTCGCGGCCACCAAAATGACGGTCACACCCAACGACGGTCACACCCAAAGACGATCACACGGTAACGACGGCCTTCCCCCGCACCTTGCCCTCGCGCAGGTCCCGGATGGCCGCGGGTGCGTCCGCCAGGGCGTAGACCTTGCCGATGACCGGGGTCACGGCGCCCGCCTCGATGAGCCCGGTCAGGACCCGAAGGTCCTCTGCGCGCTCCGTGGACATGACGCCCAGCAGCCGCTGGCCGACACCCACGGACAGGGCTGCCGCGCCAAGCGAGCGTCCAATACCGCCAGCCAGGCGTCCGCCGCCTTCCCCGCCGACGATCGCGAGGGTTCCCTTCGGCTTGAGCGCCCGCCGGAGGACGCTGAGCGGGCGGTTGCCGGCCGTGTCGACAATCAGGTCGAATTGCCGGGCCCCGTCCGCGAAGTCGTCGTGCTTGTAGTCGATGACGTGGTCCGCGCCGATCGAGCGGACCAGGTCTGTTTTGGCGGTGCTGCACACCCCGGTCACCTGTGCCCCGAACGCCTTGGCGAGCTGCACGGCGTATGCCCCGACGCCGCCGGCCGCGCCGATGACCAGGACCTCCTGCCCGGCCCGGACCCTGCCGGAGTCGCGCAGCGCCTGGAGGGCCGTGACAGCGGAGATCGGGACGGCGGCGGCCTGCTCGAAGCTGAGGTTCTTCGGCTTCTGCGCGAGCCGGTCCTCCTTGGCGCACACGTACTCGGCAAACGATCCCTCGCAGGTGCCGTACACCTCGTCCCCCGCCCGAAAACCGACGACGTTCCGCCCCGTGGCCTCCACCAGGCCCGCCACGGCCCGTCCCCGGATGCGGGTCTTCGGCTTCCTCAGCCCGTAGCCCACCACGCGGGTCAAATACGGAAGGCCGGTCATGAGGTGCCAGACGCCCTGGTCCACGCCGGCGGCCCGGACCCGGATCAGCACGTCGTCATCGCCAGGGACGGGGACCTCGACGTCGCGCAGTTCCAGCACCTCAACGGAACCGTAGACATCCTGAACGATCGCTTTCATGGTGCTTCTCCTTCAAGGTCGGGTACCGGAGGACGTGGTCGAGCGGCGGCTTCAAGCTCTAAGGAAAACCTGACGCGGTGTCAAGAGGTTCGGCTCACTTCCGGTGGGGTCCGGCGACGACGGCGGCCGGCGCCGCCGGTGCCGGTGCCGTGCAGCGGGTGCCGTGGCACTGCACAGTCTGAAATCAAAGACACGAAGTCCTCGTGAGCCTCATCACAGCACGGCCGGACATGGTCTGCTGGATAGCGATCCCCCTCCCAATGACGAGAAGGTATTCGCATGCAACAAGCCCAAACCGCCACGAAGACGGCACCCGACGCAGCAGGCAACGGCAACGCCGGGGGCGCCGTCACCGCCGTCGGCGCCGCCGTCGACTCCGTACTCAGCCGGGGACTGAACGTCCGCCACATCCGCTTCATGGCGCTGGGCTCGGCGATCGGCACGGGGCTGTTCTACGGCTCCGCCTCCGCCATCCAGAAGGCCGGGCCCGCCGTCCTGCTTGCCTACATGATCGGTGGCGCCGCAGTTTTCATGGTGATGCGCGCCCTGGGTGAAATGGCGGTGCGGCATCCGGTGTCAGGCTCCTTCGGCCAGTACGCGAGCCGCTACCTGGGCCCGCTGGCCGGGTTCGTGACCGGCTGGACCTATGTCTTCGAGATGGCAATCGTGGCCATCGCGGATGTCACGGCATTCAGCATCTACATGGGGTTCTGGTTCCCCGGCGTGGAGCGCTGGGTCTGGATCCTGGCCATCATCTTCTTCCTGGCGGCCCTGAACCTGCTCAGCGTCAAGGTCTTTGGCGAACTCGAATTCTGGTTCTCCATCATCAAAGTGGCGGCCATCATCGCGATGATCGCGGGCGGCGCGGCGATCATCGTTTTCGGCTTCCAGGCCGGCGGCGCGACGGTGGCGCCCGGGCTGGGCAACCTCGTGGAGCACGGGGGCCTGTTCCCCAACGGGTTCGAAGGGCTCCTCGCCTCCTTCGCGGTGGTCATGTTCGCTTTTGGCGGCGTGGAAACCCTCGGCATCACCGCCGGTGAGGCCGCCGATCCCAAAAAGGTAATCCCCAAGGCCGTCAACACCGTGCCCGTGCGGGTCCTGCTGTTCTACGTCTTGACCCTCGGCGTGCTGATGAGCCTGTTCCCGTGGGACGAAATTGGCAGCAACGGCAGCCCGTTCGTGCAGATCTTCAGCGGCCTGGGCATCCCGGCCGCGCCCCACATCCTCAACGCCGTGGTGATCACAGCGGCGCTCTCGGCCGTCAACAGCGATATCTTCGGTGCCGGCAGGATCCTTTTCGGCCTGGCCCGGCAGGGCCACGCCCCGGCGAGCTTCGGCAAGGTTTCCCGCCACGGGGTGCCGTGGATGACCGTGGTGATGATGACGGGCATCCTGCTGGTGGGCGTGGTCCTGAACGCCGTGATCCCGGAGGATGTCTTCTTGCTGATCGCCTCGATCGCGACCTTCGCCACTGTGTGGGTCTGGGCCATGATCCTCGCCTCCCATGTCGCCATGAAACGCGAGATCGCCCGCAAGGGCCTCCCGGCGTCGGAGTTCCCCTCACCGTGGTGGCCGGCCGCTTCGGTGCTGACCATCGCGTTCATGGCCCTGGTGATCGTGATCCTTGGCGCCTTCGAGGACACGCGGGTGGCGCTGTATGTGGGCGCCGTGTGGCTGGGCGTCCTGGTGGTTGCCTACCGGCTCTGGGTCCGCGGCCACGGCCGGGTGCGGGCGGAACTCACCGACGAAACGGCCCAGCTGCCGCAGGTCCCCGCCGGGCGGTAGCACGGCCGCCCGGCACGCTGCCCGGCAGCCTGCCGGGCGGTCTGCCGGGCGGTCTGCCGGGAGATCCCCCGGCGCGCCTGCCGCGAGCGGCCCCGCGGGGTTAAGATCAGGCATGGTTCCAGTCGCCAACCTCCTGGCCTTTGCCCTTGCCGCCTTCGTCCTGATCGCCATCCCGGGGCCCAGCGTGCTGTTCGTGATCGGACGGACCCTTGCCCTGGGCCGCCGGGGCGGCCTGTTGAGCGTTGCGGGGAATGCGGCAGGCGAGCTGGTGCAGATCGCCGCGGTGGCCCTGGGCGTCGGGGTGGTGCTGGCCCAGTCCCTGCTGCTGTTCAGCGTGGTGAAATTCGCCGGCGCCGCCTACCTTGTCTACCTCGGAATCCAGGCAATCCGGCACCGTGGCAACGGGACGGCGGGGGCGTCCTCCGCCGGGCCGTCCTCGACCGCGCGGGTGCTGCGGGAGGGCTTCATTGTGGGTGCGACCAACCCCAAGTCGATTGTGTTCTTCGTGGCCGTGCTTCCGCAGTTTGTGGACTATTCCGCCGGCGCGATTCCTGTCCAGCTCGGAACCCTGGGCGTGGTCTTCCTGCTGATTGCCCTGGTGTCAGACAGTACCTGGTCCCTCGCAGCGGGAACGGCCCGGCACTGGTTCGCCCGCTCCCCGCGCCGGATCGCCGCACTCAGCACCACCGGCGGCGTGATGATGATCGGGCTGGGCAGCACTCTGGCCCTGGTGGGCAACAAGGACTAGCACCCTGATCCAGGAGCAGCACAACGCGGGGTCTTAGCACCCATCAATGCCCACCGAATGGGCACTAAGTGACCCCGTGCTGGTGTTGAGTGGCGGGGCCTACCGCGCGGACCAGCCGCCGTCCATCGTGTAGCTGGCGCCGGTGACCATGCCGGCGTCGTCCGAGGCCAGCCACGTCACCAGGGAGGCGACTTCCTCGGGTTCCACGAGCCGCTTGACCGCTGATTCGGTCAGCATGATCTTTGCCAGCACCTCGGACTCCGGGATGCCGTGCACCTTGGCCTGGTCGGCGATCTGCGCCTCCACCAGCGGGGTCCGGACGTAGCCGGGGTTGATGCAGTTGGATGTGACGCCGTGCGCCCCGCCTTCGAGGGCCGTTACCTTGCTCAGGCCCTCGAGTCCGTGCTTGGCGGAGACGTAGGCGCTCTTGAACGGTGAGGCCCGGAGCCCGTGCACAGAGGACAGGTTGATGACGCGGCCGAAGTTGTTGGCGTACATGTGGGGCAGCGCAGCCCGGATCAGCAGGAACGGCGCCTCGAGCATGAGGGTGATGATGCGGCGGAAGTCGGCAGGATCGAACTCCTCGATGGGGCTGATGCGCTGGATTCCGGCGTTGTTGACCAGGATGTCGCAGTCCAGGCTGAGCGATTCGAGGGACTCCACGTCCAGCAGGTTGACCGCCCAGGACGTGCCGCCGACATCGTCGGCGAGCGCGGCGGCGGCGGACTCGTCCATATCCGCGATCACCACCTTGGCCCCGCGCGCTGCCAGGGCGCGGACGCTGGCTGCGCCGATCCCGCCGGCTCCGCCGGTGACCAGGGCCTTGCGTCCGTTCAGCGTCTGTTCCATAACTCTGCCTTCCATATCAAAAATTCGATGAGGCGGCCGGCTCCAGCGTGGCTGGAGCCGGCCTAAAACTCAAGCAGCCCAGTGGCTCAGGCCGCTCAGCAACTCAAGCAGCTCAGCGCATGGCCGCTACGGGGAGGCCTTCGCGTTCGGCGTCGGCCCGGTCCACGTCCTCCAGTGCGATGCCCTTGGTTTCCTTCAGGCTCAGCACTGCCACGGTGGTGATGGCGCAGGCGACCACCAGGTAGATCGCGGTCGGCAGCCAGGAGCCGGTGTCCTTGAGCCACTGGGTGGCCAGGAGCGGCGCCAGCGAACCGGCGAAGATCGAGGTGACCTGCGAGCCAAGGGAGACTCCGGCGTAGCGCATCCGGGTTGGGAAGAGCTCCGACATGAGGGCCGGCTGGCCGGCATACATGAAGGCGTGCAGGCAGAGGCCGATGGTGACGGCCAGGACGATGATCACCGGGTTGCGGGTATCGAACATCGGGAAGGCGAAGAACGGCCACGTGGCACCGGCGATGGCACCGACGAGGTAGACCGGCTTCCGGCCCCAGCTGTCCACGAGCCGTCCCACCTGCGGGATGACCAGGAAGTGGATGACGTGGGCGATCAGCAGGGCGAGCAGGAGCGAGGAGGTGTCGTACTTGTGCACGCTCTTCAGGTAGACGATCGCGAAGCTGACCACGAGGTAGTACATGATGTTTTCCGCGAACCGGAGGCCCATGGCCTGCAGGATGCCCTTGGGGTATTTGCGGATGACTTCGCGGACGCCGTAGCTGACGGACTGCTCTTCTTCCATCTGGGCTTTGGCCTCGAGGAAGATGGGCGACTCCGAGACGTGGGTGCGGATGTAGTAGCCGACGAACACGATCACGGCGGAGAGCCAGAACGCCACGCGCCAGCCCCAGCTAAGGAAGTCGGCGGAGCTAAGCACGTTGGACATGATGAACAGGACCAGCGTGGCCAGCAGGTTGCCGACGGGTACGGCTGCCTGGGGCCAGCTGGACCAGAAGCCGCGGGACTTGTTGGGGCTGTGCTCGGCGACCAGCAGGACAGCGCCGCCCCATTCGCCGCCGAGGGCGAAGCCCTGGATGAAGCGCAGGAAGACCAGCAGTGCCGGCGCCAGGTAGCCGAGGGTGGCGAAGCCCGGGAGGCAGCCCATCAGGAAGGTGGAGACACCGATGATGATGATGGTGAGCTGCAGGGTGGGCTTGCGGCCGAGCTTGTCGCCGATCTGGCCGAAGACCACGCCGCCCAGCGGGCGGGCCACGAAACCGACGGCGTAGGTCAGGAATGCCTGGATGATGCCGTCCAGTTCGTTGCCGGTGGGGGGAAAGAAGTACTTGCCGAACACCAGGGTGGCGGCGGTGGCATAGAGGAAGAATTCGTACCACTCGACGACGGTTCCCACCATCGATGCTGCGACGATTTTCTTGAGCCCGGAACCCTTGGATGCGGGTGCGGCGGGCGATGTTGCAGAGCGTTCGTTTACGCTCATCTGATTCTCCTTAGTGTCCACGGTGACACGCGCTGTGACGCACAGCACTGAAATGGCTCCATTGAGTATTGCTGCACATTCGCGGCGATTCAATGGCCAAACCGGCACCAAGTATGTGCAGAATTGCAGATATGAACGCCAATCCTGATGACCTGCTGGTCCTGCTCGCCGTGTCCCGTTCGGCGAAATTTACGACGGCGGCCCAGACTCTCGGGCTTAACCACACCACCGTCTCGCGGCGGATTGCGGCGCTGGAGAAGGCCCTCGGCGGCCGGGTCCTCTCCCGCGCGTCCGGCGGGTGGGAGCTCACCGAGCTCGGTGCCGAGGCCGTACGGGTGGCCGAGCAGGTGGAGAGTGCCGTGCGCACCCTGGAGCAGCCCGGGCACACCCCGGATCCGATCACCGGCGTCGTCCGCATGACTGCAACGGATGGCTTCAGCGCCTATATTGCCGCACCGGCTGTGGCCCGGCTCCGCCGCGACCATCCGGGCCTCAGCGTCGAGATCATCACCGTGACGCGCCGGGCACTGCAGCAGCGTTCCGGCCTGGACATCGAAGTGGTGGTCGGGGAGCCGCAGGTGCACCGTGCGGAAGCCGCCCAGCTGGGCGAGTACATGCTGGGGATGTACGCCTCCCGCGGCTACCTGGCCGAGTACGGCACGCCTGCCACGGTGAAGGAACTGACGGAGCATTCCCTTGTGTATTTTGTCGACTCGATGCTGCAGGTGGACGATCTGGACGCCCCGCGGCGGCTGGTGCCGGCCATGCGGGACGGGCTGAGCTCCACCAACGTCTTTGTCCATGTGGAGGCCACCCGCGCCGGGGCCGGGATCGGGTTCCTGCCCTGCTTCGCCGCCGACCTGCATCCGGACCTCGTCCGGCTCCTGCCGGAGGAATTCGCGGAGCTGCTCCCCTATTGGATGGTGTTGCGGCCCGATTCGATGCGCCGGCCGGCAGTGGCGGCCCTCGTGCAGGCGCTGCGGGAGCAGACGGCGGCGCACCGCGACGCGCTGCTGGGACGGGGAGTGCCGCCGTCGGCTGGCGCATCGATTGATGCATCGATTGCTCCGTAGGCGCCCTTATGAGCCCGCAAAAGGGCCGTTACGGGGCAGTGGATGAGTCAGCCGTGGTGTCAGCCGCCGGCTCTTCCAGGATCAAGCGCTTCGGGTCGCGGCGGACGGTGGCGCCGGCCGCGAAGGCCCGAACCTTCCCGTCGTTCCAGATGTGGGCGGGAACCGCACCGCCGAGCAGGCGGCGCGCGAGGGCGGGATCGTCGTCGAACGGGTGGTCGCTGCCGGCCATGACCATGTTGCCGTAGCGCCGGCCCTTGAGCATGGCCGGATCAGCGATGATCACGGTGTGGGCAAAGGCGTCCGCGATCGTGGCGGCGTCTTCGCGGGCATTCTTGAGGTCCGGAGCGTCGCCGGAGTTCACCACATAGATTCCGCCCGGCGCCAGGACGCGCTTGGCGTGTTCGGCGAATTCCCGGGTGGTGAGCGGCCGCGGGGTTAGCGAGCCGGCGAAGACGTCGCGGATGATCAGGTCCCGGGTCTGCGGTGTCAGGCTCTCGGTGACTTCCCGGGCCTCTCCCACGCGCAGGCGCAGCAGCGGGGCCTTGGGCAGGTCAAACCAGCCCCGGACGTAGTCGGCAAGCTTGCCGTCCAGCTCCACCACGACCTGGCGGGCGTCCGGGTAGGCGGCGTGGAAATAGCGGGCCAGTGAGCATGCTCCGCCGCCCAGGTGCAGGGCGCGCAGCTTGGGCTTTGAATCGCGGGGCCAGCGCGACTCCACCAGCGCGGCCATCCAGCGCATGTACTCGAAGTCCAGGAACAACGGGTCCGCGAGGTCAATGTGGGAGCTCATGACGCCGTTGATGCGCAGGAGCCAGCCGGTGGAATTGTCCTGGTCCGGGATCAGCTCGCAGTCCCCGGTGTCGATGTAATACACCCCGGCCACGGGACCGGCCGGGCGGGAACCCTTGGGCACTTCCACCACACCAGGCTCGGCGGTCCCGGCGCCCCGCCCCCTGCCCCGCTTGGCCATCAGATATCCCCCGCATTGTGCATGATTCAACCCTAGTTCACCGGCAGGCCGGCCCCCGCGCCCGCTTCCCGGTCCCCGCCGCCGGTCGGAACGCCCCGCTCCCCTTTCGGGACCGCCGGACGAGGAGAATCCGCGGGACCAAAGCCCCTAGCCATTCCCGGGGAGCAGGGTTGTACTGGGCCTGCACGTGGTGCTGGGCCAACGGGTGCGTCCGCCGAGCCGGGAGGGAAAATGTCGGCACCCGCAGGGAAGCAGGGCGGCCTCGTGGCCGTCGGCTACGGCGGGTCCGAGGCCGCCCAGCTCGCCCTTGAGTGGGCCGCCGGCTACGCGGCCGCCGCCGGGCTTGACCTGTTGGTGGTCCACGCATGGGTGTGGCCGGTCTTCACCAAGAACCTGGGCCCCGTCAAGGGCGTGGCCGGCAGCGGGCTGCGGCACTCCGCGGAGGCCATCCTGGCCGAGGGCATCGAACTGGCCCGCGCCGCGGTTCTCGAGGCAGGCGGCGCCACGCGCCCCGGACAAGCGTCCGGCGTCGCGGATCCCGACACAAAGACCGGCGCAATTCCCGGGCAGGCGCTCCCGTCCGCAGGTCCTGAAGCAGCACGCGGCGACGCAGCGCCCCCTGACTCGGCCCCTAACGCCGCCGGCGTCTCGCCGCCCGTCGTCGAACCTGCCGTTCCCGCTCATGAGCAGGAACGCTGGGGACCCGACGTCAACGGCGTCATGGAAGCCGGACTCCCGGCGCCCGTTCTGCGCGATGCAGCCCGCGGCGCAACGCTGCTGGTGGTCGGCAGCCGGGGCCTTGGCATTGTCCTGGACCAGGTGGCCGGCTCGGTCTGTCTTGATCTGGCAGGCTCTGCGCCCTGCCCCGTGATGGTGGTCCGGCGTCGGCGCAGCCCCGGGCACCTCGTCGTGGTGGGAGTTGATGCGTCGCCCCGCAGCCCGGCCACCGTGGCCGAGGCTGTCCGGCTCGCTGACGTCCTCGGTGCACCGCTGCAGCTGGTCCACGTCGCTACGCAGCGGGGAGGGGCCCGGGAAGAACACGGCCGCCACGGCACGCTCCACGGCCAGGAGTTGCTGGACCACGCCGTCGACGAGGCCCGCGGACTGGGCTCCGGGATCGAGGTTTCGGGGGTCCTGCGCGAGGGCCATAGCGCCGCCCGGGAGCTGCTCGCCGCCGGGGCCTACTCCGATGTCCTGGTGCTCGGGACCCACAGCCCCCTTGCCGGGCCCGGCAACACCGTGTCCGGGGTGCTGCACAAAGCGGGCTTCAACGTGCTGGTGACCCGCTAGCCGCCGCGAACGAACGGATTCGAACTGCACGGGTTGCAGAGAAGGAGGCCGCGGTGCGAGCCTGGCAAGTTGGACTTCCGGGGCCGATGTCCAGCGGCCCCCTCGTGGCCGTCGAGCGCCCGGACCCCGTGCCGGGCCACGGCGAAGTCCTGCTGAAAGTGCGGGTCTGCGGTGTGTGCCGCACGGACTTGCACCTGGCCGAAGGCGACCTCGCGCCGCGGCATCCGGGGATCATCCCGGGCCACGAGGTTGTGGGCGAGGTGATCGGGAACGGCCCGGGGGCGGCCAGGTTCGGCCTCGGCGAACGCGTGGGGGTGGCCTGGCTGGGCGGTACATGCGGCGCGTGCCGGTTTTGTTTGCGCGGACAGGAGAACCTCTGCCTGTCCCCCACGTTTACCGGCTGGGACCGCGACGGCGGGTACGCCGAGCTCATTACGGTGGCCGAGAACTTCGCCTACCGGATTCCGGACGCGTTCAGCGACGAGGAGGCCGCGCCGCTCCTGTGCGCAGGCATCATCGGCTACCGTGCGCTGAGCCGGGCGGAGCTGCCGATCGGCGGCCGGCTGGGCATCTATGGTTTCGGTGGTTCCGCGCATCTGGCCGCCCAGATCGCCCTTTACCGCGGTGCACGGGTGTACGTCATGACCCGGTCCGAGGATGCGCGCAAGCTGGCACTCATCTTGGGCGCGACGTTCGCCGGCGGGGCCGAGGAGGAGCCGCCGGATCCGCTGGACGCCGCGATCCTCTTTGCCCCCGCAGGCGGGCTGGTGCCGGTTGCGCTCCGCGCCCTGGACCGCGGCGGGACGCTCGCCGTCGCGGGCATCCACCTGAGCGACATCCCGCCGCTGCACTACTCCGACGAGCTCTTCCAGGAGCGCCAGCTGCGCAGCGTGACGGCCAATACCAGGGCAGACGGCGAGGAGTTCTTTCGGATCGCCGCCGAGATCCCGCTCCGCCCCACCACCGTGGCGTACCCGTTCTCGGCCGCGGACCAGGCCCTGCTGGACCTCGCGGAGGACCGGATCACGGGTGCGGCCGTGCTGCGCATGGATCCGGAGTAGCCGTCGGTCTGCCTCGACGACCCCGCTCTAGGCCCCACGGCGCCCCTCGACCTGCCCCCGACGTCCACGACCCCGACGTCGAAATCGCCGGAGAGGTGCGGGCTCGCCGGAACGTTCCGGCGATGTGGCAGGTATCCGGCGAATTCGCGGCTGGTCAGTCGCTGGCGGCCCTAATCCCGAACTCGCTTTGGAGCCGCACGCGGGCTCCGCGCTCGGCCAGCGTGGGTATGAATGTCCTGATCCGGCCGGCGCTCAGGGCGTCGAATTCCTCGCCGACAACTCCGGCAATGTGTGGCCGCGGTACGTGCGGGAACCGGGCAGCCAGGCGGTCGACAACCTTATCAATGCTGGGCTCGTTCTCCGCGGCATCCATTCCTTCAGTGTGGAGCGGCCAGGTTCCAGCGTCAATGAATCCTCAGGCGGCAGGCAGGCAGGCGGCGGCAGGCGGCAGGATCCGGCGGACAGAAGGGAGGGCCCTAACAGGCCATCCTGTGCCCGCCAGCGGAGGGTCTCTTGCCTGCTAGAGGACCGTGGCGAGGGCGAATCCGTCCCAGCCTTTCGAGCCGACGGTCTGCATGACGGTGCCGTCCAGCCGCGGGTCGTCGCCGATCATCTGGAGTGCGCTGATGATCCCGGGAGCGTTCACCGGGTCCATCGACGCGTCCAGCACGGCACCTTCCCACACGACGTTGTCCACCACGATGGTGGTGCCGGGCCGGCCGAGCCGGATGGCCCAGTCCAGGTAGTGGGGGTTGTTTTCCTTATCGGCGTCGATGAACACGAAATCGAAGGGCGGTCCGGCCTCGCTTTCAAGCTCGTGCAGGGTGTCCAGCGCGGCGCCGACCCGGATGTCCACCTTGTGGCCCAGCCCGGCAGCGTCGACGTTGGCGCGTGCCACGCGGGCGTGCGCGGGGAGGTACTCGCAGGTGACCAGCCGGCCGTCGTCGGGCAGTCCCTGGGCCATCCAGATGGTGCTGAAGCCGGCCAATGTGCCGATTTCCAGCACGCGGCGGGCGCCGGAGAGCTGGACCAGCAGCTTCAGTAGTTTGCCGGCGTTGGGGGCCACTTCGATAGGCGGCATGCCCGCTTCGAGGGCGGTGGTCACGGCGCGCCTGAGCGCAGGGTCCGGGCGGACCACGACGTCGGAGAGGAAGTTCTCGACGGCGACCCAGCCGGGGGTGGACTGATGCTCGATCATGTCCCCCAGTGTTCCAGCCGCCCGGGCCCGGCGGTAGCCTCCGGGCGCGGTTTCCGTCCGGGTTTTGGGCGTGGACCGGGCCTTACGTGCCGGGCTGGGTTGAAACGTCCGGCACGGATCCGCCGCCCTGTCCGCCGATGGCGGTTTCAAGCCGCTCCACCTTGCCGGTCAGCTCGCCGCTGTAACCGGGCCGGATGTCCGCCTTGAGCACCAGCGAGACGCGGGAACCGTAGGCGCCCACCGCATCCGTGGCCCGTTTGACGACGTCCATGACCTCGTCCCACTCCCCCTCGATCTCGGTGAACATCGAACTCGTCCGGTTCGGCAGACCGGACTCCCGGACAATCCGCACAGCGGCTGCGACGGCGTCGTGGACCGACGCGTCGCCGGGCGCGAGCCCGTTGGCGGGGTCACCGGAGGGTGCTACGGAGAATGCGACCAGCATGTAGTGGTTCCCTTCACTCAGTCCGGACAGCGGGGCCGAAATTCCGGGCTGTCCCGCATCAGTCTTTCACGGGATTCCCCGGCGGCGGCGCCCGGATTTGCCTCCGAATCCGTCACATTAATCACTACCCGCCGGTAACCGGTTCGCGCAGGCCGTGCGTTGCTAACCTAGGCAAATGAACCGGGCAGTAGAGGGCAGGCCGCTCCGCGCAGACGCCGCGCGCAACGTGGACAAAATCATCGCCGCAGCCCGGCAGTGCTTCCGCGAACACGGCCCCGACGTGCCGCTGCAAACCATTGCCGTCACCGCGGGCGTGGGCCCGGCCACGCTCTTCCGGAATTTCGCCGACAAAGAAGAACTGGTGCTCGCGGCCCTGAACCGTCAGCTTCGGCTCCAGGTGGATCCGGCCATCGATGAGGCCCTGGCCGATCCCGACGCCGCTGCCGGACTCTTCCGGGTCATCGATGCCACCATGCATGTCGCCAGCGAGGAAGCCAACCTCCTGGGGGCTGTCGCCGGCCGGCGCGGGCTGCTGACCGGCATCACGGGCGGGCTGATTGAGTCCATCGCCGTGCTGCTGGGCCGCGGCCAGGGCCAGGGCACCCTGCGCAGCGATATTTCCATGACGGACATGATCCGCCTGCTGGCCATGCTGATCGGCGTCGTGGACACGATGGAGCCCGGCTCTGACGCGTGGCGGCGGCCCGTTGCGCTGGTTGAGGACGCCATCCGGACGGAGCGGCCGGACCGGGCGTTGCCGCCGCAGGCACCGCTGCCGGGCACCGCGTTCGACGCCGTTCTCGGCTAGCCGCTTTCGGCCGTCGCTAGTCTTCGGCCGGCTTTTCCTTGGCCTCTTGAAGGTGCTGCTGCAGCTTCCCTTCGGCGTCCCGACGGCGGCGGGACACCTCGCGCATTTCCCTCGTGGACTCGGCCCCGCCGGAATCAAACGGCTCGTGCTGCTTGGCGCGCTGATCCTTACGCGGCCCCGCAGCGTCCTGGTCGGCAGCGTCCTGGTCCGCAGCGTCCTGGTCGGCAGCAGCGTCCCCGGCAGCCTCCGGGTCGGCGGCGTTTTTGGCCGCAGCGTCCTGCCCGCCGTCATGTTCGCTCATGGTCGAATGCTCCCACGCGTGCCCGGTGGCAAGTAGGGACTAAAGACCATGCCGGCTACACCTGCCGGGGGTGCCGCCGCGCAGGCAGGGGCGGAGGAAACCGGTCAGTTCCAGCCCAGCAGCCGGAGCCCGGCCGCTGCCGCCGCGCCGGCGATCACCACCACCAGGAACGGTGCCCGGAACCACAAGGCGATGCCCGCAGCGGCCAATGCGCCCAGCCGCGCGTCCAGGACGAGCGACTGGCCCGAGGCGACGGCGTTGACCACTGTCAGGGACGCCAGCAGCCCAATCGTCATGGTTCCGGCGATCCTGGACATCCGCGGGTTCTGGAGCAGGCTGGCCGGTACCAGGTATCCGAGCAGCTTCCAGGCGTAGGCGAGCAGGCAGGAGAGCAGCAGCCACATCCAAAGGTTCATGCGCCACCTCCAGGGCGGTGTCCGGGCTGTTCACCGCGGTGTCCGTGATGGTCGCCGGTCGCATCGTGGTGGTGTGAGTGGTCCTCCGCATAGGGATCGACGTCCGGTTCCAGGCCCTCGTCGCTGCGGCCGTGGCTGAACCAGCCAATTCCGGCGGCGACCACGGCGGCGACCAGGATCGGTACTCCCGGGGGTACGAACGGCACGGCCAGCACAGTGGCCAGCGCACAGACAACCGCGATGGCCACGGGTTCCCTGCCCTTCAGTCGCGGCCAGAGCAGGCCCAGGAAGGCAGCCACGGCGGCGCCGTCGAGTCCCCACTGCTTGGGATCCCCGAGTGCCCCGCCGGCCAGCGCCCCGAGCGCCGTGAACAGGTTCCACAGGACAAAGACGCCGATGCCGGCGGTCCAGAAACCGCGCCTTTGCTCGTCCGGGTCAGTCTGCCCGGTGCTGGTGGCGGTGGACTCGTCGATGGTCAGTTGGGCCGCGGCAAACCTGCGCCACCCGCGCGGCTGCAGCAGGGCGTTGATCTGCATGCCGTAGATTCCGTTGCGCATCCCGAGCAGCGTCGCGGCGCTCATCGCGGCGACGCCTGACCCGCCTCCGGCCACCACGCCGATGAAGGCGAACTGCGAGCCGCCGCTGAACAGCAGCAGGCTCAGGGCCATGGTCTGCCAGAAATCGAGGCCCGAGGTGACGGACAGCGCGCCGAAGGAGACGCCGTAGAGACCGGTGGCAATGCTGATCGACAACCCGATCCGCACCGCCGGCGACTGCAGGATTTTCACGGCCGCCGGGTCCGCCTCGTCAGGGTCCAGGCCCACGCGATGAGGGGTGCCTGGAGCGGGAGCCGCAGCGTATGCACGCGCCGCCGGCGCGGCGTGCCTTCCGGCCCGTAGGCAGTGAGCAGTGCATCGACGTGGCCGGAGAGGAACGCGGCGAACATTGCTGTGACGCAGCCAGCGGCGGCCCTCCGTGTGGCCGGGACCAGGAGCCCGACGGCGGCGGCCGCTTCCAGCAGGCCGCTCGCTGCCACCCATTCCTCGCGGGACAGGACGGCTAGGGGGCCGTTGGGCTGCGCGCCGGAGTCGTCACGGCACAGGTAGCCGGGAACCACCGGGTGGAAGAATTCGGGCTCGCGGAAGTGCTTGGCGGCGCTTGTGAGCAGCAGCGCACTCATCGCTGCCGCGGACAGCGTCTGGAGGTCCCGGCCGGACCAGCGAAATGGCATGCAACCACTCAACCACAGCGGTCCCGCCGTCCGTAATCCACAAGGGATCCGCGGGGCGTCCACACGGCGTCCCGCGGAAGGGCCGGACGGGCCGGACGGACCGGACGCTTACCGAAGGGGCTGGCTGTCCGCCATGAGCTGGGACAAGACCTGGGCCGGCCAGTTGGTGGTGATCTCCTGGACCCCAAGCTCCCGGCACTTTTCGACGTCGTCCGCGGCGTCGACGGTCCAAACGCGGAACCGGAGACCGGAACCGAGCCAGCGCTCAACGGTCCCGGTGTGCGCGCGGACGTAGCCGATGCCGGGGCCGGCAATGCCTGCCTCGGCCGCGTCCAGGATCCGTTCGCCTTCGGTCTGGGCGGCCCGCATGACGTTTGCCAGTGCCCCGCCGGTCAGGGCGCCGAGGCCCAGTTCCTCACGGAGTTCCGCCACGTTGACGTCGTCGACGAGCTGGCAGACGGCCTCTGCCGGCACGGACTCGAGCAGATGCCGCACGGCGTCGGGGCTAAAGCTCATGAAGGAAACGTTGATGTTCTCCAGCATGGACGTCGCCGGGTCCCAGCCCTCGTTCCTCAGGACCTCGAGGACGCGGTCCTCAAGTCCGAGGTGGAACGGGCTGGGGTGTTTGAGCTCGATCGCCAGGCCGATCCGGCGGCCGGCCGCGCGCAGGATGTCGAGCAATTCCGGCAGCGTCAGGAACTGCTCGGATTTGGCGCCGTGTGTTTCCGGGATCCGGGCGCCCTTCCACGAAGAGAAGTCCAGCAGCCGGAGCTCATCCAGGGTCCGGTCCGCGACCTGCCCGGTGCCGTCCGAGGTGCGGTCCAGGGTGGAGTCGTGCAGCAGCACAAGGTGCTGGTCCCGGGTCAGGTGGACGTCGCACTCCACCCCGTCGGCGCCGTCGGCGATTGCCTGCAGGTACGCGGCCCGGGTGTGCTCGGCGAAGGCCCCGCTGGAGCCCCGGTGGGCATAGACCAGTGGACGGGCGGCGGCGGACTGCTCAGTGGTCATGGAGCCACGTTAGCGGACTGCCGGGCCCCCGGCGGGACTAGGCTGGGCTCATGCAGGTGAACACTGAGCCAACTGCCCCGACCCGCGCCTCGGACCGTCCAGGCGGCACTCCGGACGGCCCCGCCGGGCGGCGGCCCGCCACGTCCAGCGACGCCGACAAGGCGGCGGCGCTGCGCCGGATGAAGCTCCTGGCGCTCTCGCTCCTGGTTGTCATGGCTGTCATCTTCGTCATCGCGTTCGCCCTGCAGAAGCAGTATCCGGGGTTCGAATACGTCCGCGCCGCCGCCGAGGGCGGCATGGTGGGCGCCCTCGCCGACTGGTTCGCCGTCACGGCCCTGTTCAAGTACCCCATGGGAATCAAGATTCCGCACACGGCGATCATCCCGCGCCGCAAGGACCAGATCGGGGCCTCGCTGGGCGAATTCGTGGAGACCAACTTCCTCTCCGAACAGGTGGTCAAGGAGAAGCTGGCGTCCGCGGACATTGCGCGCAAGGCCGGGGCGTGGCTGTCCAGCCCCGGCGGGCCGGAGCGCGTCGCCAAGGAGGGTGCCGCCGTCATCCGCGGCGCGTTCAAGGTCTTGAACGACGACGACGTCCAGGCCGTGATCGAGTCCATGGTCCGCAAGCACCTGCTCACTCCGCCGTGGGGGCCGCCCGTTGGCCGGCTCGCGGAGCGGATCTTCGCCGACGGCCATCACCACGCGCTGGTGGATTTGCTGGTAGACCGCACCGTGGACTGGGTCCGGGACAACCAGGAGACGGTCAACAGGGTGGTCTCCGACCGTTCCCCGACGTGGGTGCCCTCGTTCGTGGACGGGCTGGTGGGCGACAAGGTGTACGTGGAGATCCTGAAGTTCACCCGCGCCGTGCAGTCAGATCCGAACCACCAGGTCCGCCAGTCGATCGACAAGTACCTCAAGGAACTCGCACAGGACCTGCAGCATGACCCGGTGATGATCGCCCGCGCCGAGGGCGTCAAGGCGCAGGTCCTCGGTGATCCCGAGGTCCGCGAACTCGCCTCCCGCACCTGGGAGACCATCAAGTCGGCCCTGCTCAGCGCCGTCGATGACCCGCACAGCGAACTGACCGTCAAATTCAAGGCCGCCGTGCATGACTTCGGCACCCGGCTGGTGGTCGATCCCGAGCTCGCCGGCAAGGTGAACGCCTGGATCGGCGACGCGGCGGGCTACCTGGTAAAGACCTACCGCTCGGACATCGCCGGGGTCATCACGGACACCGTGGCGCGCTGGGATGCCGAGGAAACGTCCCAGAAGATCGAACTTCAGGTCGGCAAGGACCTGCAGTTCATCCGGATCAACGGCACGGTGGTGGGCGCCCTGGCCGGGCTGGCCATCTTCACGGTGGCGACCCTGCTGTTCGGCTAGCTACCTTCAGGTTCGCGGCTCGGTTCAGGCCGCCGCGACCTTCGCCTTGGTCCGGCCCTGCATGGCGAAGATCGTGAAGGCCAGCGCCCCGAGCGCTGTGACCACGAGCAGCAGCAGCCCGATCGCGTAGCTGTGCGCTGCGGCGTCGTAAGTGGCACCCATGATCAGCGGCGGGAAGTAGCCGCCCAGGCCTCCGGCCGCGCTGACCACCCCGCTAATGCTGCCCACTTTGCCCTGCGGCGCAAGCGCGCCCACCCAGGCGAACACTCCACCCGCGCCCAGACCCAGCGCGGCAGCCATGGCGACGAACGTCAGGCCGGCGGGGACGTCGCCGTCGGGCTGCAGGTTCACCACCCAGGCGAGCACAGCGACGCCGGCGAGCGCGACGATCACCACGGGTTTGGGCCCGACCTTGTCCGCCAGCACCCCGCCCAGGGGCCGCGCCAGCACGGCGGCAAGCGCAAATCCTGCGGTGCGGGCGCCGGCCGCGCTGGGATCAAAGCTGTAGACATCCCGCAGGTAGGTGGGCAGATACGTGGCGAAAGAGACGAAGCCGCCAAAGAGGACGGCGTAGAGGAAGCACAACTTCCACGTGACCGGCGTCTTCGCGGCGTCGACCAGTTTGGGCATAACGGGCGCGTTGCTGCGGGTCCAGCCCGGTGCCTCCTTCATTCGGAACCAGACGAGGGCGGCCATGACCGCCAGGATCGCGGCAATCAGCACGTGCGTGGGAAAGTAGCCGATGCTCGCGACCAGCCGGGGGTTCAGGAAGGCCGCCAGGGCCGTTCCGCCCATGCCTGCGCCGAAGACGCCGGTGGCAAAGCCCCTCCGGGCGGGCTCGTACCAGGCACTGACGAAGGGGATCCCTACGGCGAAGACGGTTCCGGCGACCCCCAGCAGCACCCCGGCGCCCAGCACGAGTGCGAAGGAGTTGATGGTGCCGCCCACTGCCACGAGCATGATCGGGAGGATGGAGGCCAGCAGGACAAACGTGAACATGACGCGTCCGCCGTACTTGTCCGTCAGGGTGCCGACGACGATCCGCCCCAGCGAGCCCACGAACACGGGCATGGCCACGAGCACCCCGGTGGTGGCCGGGTTGAGGTGCAGGTTCAGGGTGTAGTACGAGCCCAGCGTGGCGATGGAGTTCCAGGCCCAGAAGCCCGCCACCGACGCCGAGGTGGCGAGCACCAGGTTGAGCGTCCGCCCGGCGGGGGCAGCGACGGACGGGGACACTGCTCCGGCCACGATGGTCTCCTTTTCAGTTCAGCGATACGGGTTTCCAACGCACTCCAAATAGCGCCCGTTCTACCGGTTCCTGGTGTCCCGGTCCCGGGTCCCGACGGCGGACCAGCCGCGCCGCGTGGCGACCGTGGAGCTCCGGGCGCCTGTGGAGCCGGCTGCCCCTTTGGCTCCGACCCCGCCGGTGTCCCTGTCCCGCGATCGGTAGACGATGTAGGGACGGAAGAGGTAGTGGAACGGTGCCGTGAAGGCGTGGACCAGGCGGGTGAACGGCCAGATCACGAACAGCGCCATGCCTACGAGGGTGTGCAGGTGGAAGGAGAACGGCGCCGCGGCCATGGCCGCGATGTCGGGCTGGAAGATGAACAGCGAGCGGAACCACGGGGCTACGGTCTCGCGGTAATTGTGCCCGTGTTCGCCCTCAAAGACGCTGGCGAGCGTGGTCCACAGGCCGAAGACGATCGCCGCCGTCAGCACCACGTACATGGTCTTGTCATTCCCGGTGGTGGCCATGAAGACGGGCCCGGTGGTGCGGCGGCGGTAGATCAGCAGGATAATCCCGCCCAGGGTCCCCACCCCGGCCACACCGCCCACCAGCAGGGCGTTGAAGTGGTAGAACTCCTGGCTCATGCCTGCCGCCTGGGTCCACACCATCGGAATGACAAGACCGAAGAAGTGGCCGGCGATCACGGCGAGCAGGCCGAAATGGAACAGCGGGGATGCGATCCGCAG
This sequence comes from Arthrobacter sp. 10N43, assembly GCF_056394525.1. Classification (NCBI taxonomy): domain Bacteria; kingdom Bacillati; phylum Actinomycetota; class Actinomycetes; order Micrococcales; family Micrococcaceae; genus Arthrobacter; species Arthrobacter sp. 10N43. The sequence continues at coordinate 412,732 of NZ_JBFTIA010000003.1, forward strand.
CAGCCTGGACTCGTAGAGCTGGGAGGATCTCGTGGTCCAGCCGAACTGGTCGTATTTGTAACGCCAGACCAGCCCGCCGACAAGGACCACCACCATGATGTACGGCAGCACGCCCCAAAGCAGGATGTCCAGTGCGGAGAGTTCGACGGCGGATGCGGGCTCGGCTTCGGATGGCAGCATGGTCAGTCCCCTTTCACGGGCAGCAGGCGCGGATCGTAAGGGTCCAGGCCCACGGCCTCGGTGGGCGGGCCGTAGCCCGCCATCCGCATGACGGCTTGCTCGTCCGCCGGGGATTTCCCGGGCAGCGTGGCACAGATGGCCTGCAGGATCCGGGCGTGCGGAAGCTCGTCCCGCAGCAGCCCGAAGCGGAGCATCTCAAGGCTCGCCCGGAAGCGCGTCAGCAGCTCGCGGCCGGCGGCGAGGTCCACCAGGGCCGCGTACTCGAGGACCATCGGGAGGTAGTCCGGAAGTTCGCCGTGCGTGTCCACCAGGATGTCGCTTTGCCGGTAGGTCTTCTTGAAGTTGCCCAGGACCTCGCCGCGGCGCCGGGTGTCCCCGTCCGTCCAGTAGGACAGGTGCAGGGCGTGCCGCTTGCCGAGGTCGAACTCGCGCACATAGTGGGCCTGGAGCTGCATCGGCGGCGTGGACTCCAACAGGTCCAGGACTTCCGCGAAGTCCGCCGCGGCCCCCGGAAACTCGGCCAGCGCGGCCCGCATCACCGGGACCCGGCCGATCAGTTCCTCATCCGGGTAGGACAGGCACCACGCTGCGGCGAGGTAGAGGATCTGCTGGCGGCGGGTCATGGCTGCTCCCCCTCCGGAGGGACCGCCGCGGAACCAGCGGGCTTAGTTGGAGGAGGGAAGAGCCCGGAGGGCGCACCGGTGCCGTCCCAGTTCAGCAGGTTCACCCTGCCGCGCAGGGTGGACTCGCCGGGCGCGGAGCCGGAGGTCTGCCGGTCGCGGAGGGCGTTGAAGGTCTCCACAGCCACCGGGACGGGCCGGCCGCTGGCCTCGCCGAACGGGGCGGAATCCTGCATGCCCGGTCCGCCCTCGAAATCGAGGGAACAGCCCATCTCCTCGAGGTCGTGGGCCTGCTCCACATGGGCCTTGGGGATGACGTAGCGCTCGTCATACTTGGCGATGGCCATCAGCCGGTACATCTCGTACATGGTCTGGCTGTCCATGCCCACGGCCTCGGGGATGGAGTCGTCGGGGTCGTTGCCGAGGCTGATGCCGCGCATGAAGGAGCGCATCGCCGCCAGCTTCTTCAGCACCGCGGTGACCCGGTCCGCGTCGCCGGCGGTGAAGAGTTCGGCGAGGTATTCCACCGGGATGCGCAGCGCGTCGATGGCGCCGAACAGGTTGCCGGCGTCCTCGCCGTCGTGTCCCTGGTCGCGCAGCAGGTCCACCACGGGCGAGAGCGGCGGCACGTACCAGACCATCGGCATGGTCCGGTATTCCGGGTGCAGCGGCAGCGCCACCTTGTAGACCTTGGCCAGGGCGTAGACCGGCGAGCGCCGGGCGGCGTCGATCCAGTCCTCCGGGATGCCCTGAGCGCGGGCCTCGGCCTGGACGGAAGGGTCGTCCGGGTCCAGGAGCACGTCCATCTGGGCGTCGTAGAGGTCCCGGGGGTCCGTGACGGCGGCAGCGCCGGTGACCGCGTCGGCGTCGTACAGGAACAATCCCAGGTACCTCAGCCGGCCCACGCAGGTTTCCGAGCAGACCGTGGGCAGCCCCACCTCCACGCGCGGGTAGCAGAAGGTGCATTTTTCGGCCTTGCCGGTCTTGTGGTTGAAGTAGATCTTCTTGTACGGGCAGCCCGTGACGCACTGGCGCCAGCCGCGGCATTTGTCCTGGTCCACCAGGACAATACCGTCCTCCACCCGCTTGTAGATCGCTCCCGATGGGCAAGAGGCCATGCAGGACGGGTTCAGGCAGTGCTCGCAGATCCGCGGCAGGTAGAACATGAAGGTCTGCTCGTAGGCGAACTTGATCTTGTCCTCGGACTCCCGCCGGACTTTCTCCACGATCGGGTCCAGGTGACCGTTCTCGGCGGAACCGCCCAGGTCATCATCCCAGTTCGCGGACCAGGTGATCTTGGTGTCCTCCCCGGTGATCAGGGACTTCGGCCGGGCCACCGGGAAATCATCGCCCAGCGGAGCGTCCACAAGGGTCTTGTAGTCGTAGGTCCACGGCTCGTAGTAGTCCTTGAGCTCGGGCTGGACCGGGCTGGCGAAGATTCCGAGCAGCTTCTTCACCCGGCCGCCGGCCTTGAGGACCAGCTTGCCGTGTTTGTTCAGCACCCAGCCCCCGCGCCACTTGTCCTGGTCCTCGTAGCGGCGCGGATACCCCTGGCCGGGGCGGGTTTCGACGTTGTTGAACCAGACGTATTCGGTGCCCGCACGGTTGGTCCAGGCCTGCTTGCAGGTCACCGAACAGGTGTGGCAGCCAATGCATTTGTCCAGGTTCATGACCATGCCCATTTGAGCCATGACACGCATCAGTACTGCACCTCCTGGGAACGACGCCGGACGGTGGCCACCATGTCGCGCTGGTTTCCGGTGGGGCCGAGGTAGTTGAACGCGTAGGCCAGCTGGGCGTAGCCGCCGATCAGGTGCGAGGGTTTGACCAGCAGCCGGGTCACGGAGTTGTGGATGCCCCCGCGCCGGCCGGTGGCCTCAGACTTCGGCACGTCGATGGTGCGTTCCTGCGCGTGGTGGACGTAGACCACGCCCGCCGGCATCCGGTGGCTGACGATCGCCCGGGCCACCAGGACGCCGTTGATGTTCAGGCACTCCACCCAGTCGTTGTCCTTGACCTCGATGGCCGCCGCGTCCGCCGGGCTCATCCAGACGGTCGGGCCGCCGCGGGAGAGCGAAAGCATGAGCAGGTTGTCCTGGTATTCGGAATGGATGGACCACTTGGAGTGCGGGGTCAGGTAGCGGACCACCACCTCCATTGACCCGCCCTGGCCGAGCCTGGGCTCGCCGAAGAGCCGGTGCATGTCCAGCGGCGGCCGGTAGAGCGGCAGGGCCTCGCCGATGTCCCGGATCCAGTCGTGGTCGAGGAAGAAGTGCATCCGCCCGGTCAGCGTGTGGAAGGGCTTGAGCCGCTCGATGTTGATGGTGAACGGTGCGTAGCGCCGGCCGCCGGTCTCGGAGCCGGACCATTCCGGCGAGGTGATCACCGGGACCGGGGCGGCCTGGGTCTGGGCGAACGTGATGAATTTTTCCTCGGAACCCTCGGCCAGGTCCGCGAGCTTCCTCCCGGTGCGGATCTCCAGGTCCTTGAAGCCCTGCACGGACAGCGCGCCATTCGTCGTGCCGGAGAAAGCCAGGATGGCCTCCGCCATCTTCGCGTCGGTGTCGATCGCGGGGCGGCCGTCCGCGGCGCCGCCGAGCATCACCCCGTTCGAGCGGCTGAGCCTCTCCAGCGGTCCGGCAAGTTTGTACGTGACGTTCTTGACCGTGAAGCCCAGTTTGTCGGCCAGCGGCCCGACGGCCGCCAGCTTGTCCGCGATGGCGGTGTAGTCCCGTTCCACCACGGAAAAAATGGGCATGTTCTGGCCCGGGACCGCGGGAATGGACATGTCCCGCCAGTCCCGGACGATCCCGCCCGGCTGGGCGAGCTGGCCGGGGGTGTCATGCTGCAGCGGCACGCTCACCAGGTCCCGGCGGACGCCCAGGTGCGTTTTGGCCTGCCTGGAGAACTCCTGGGCGAGAAGGTGGAAGGCGTCGAAGTCCGTTTTGGTCTCCCACGGCGGGTCGATTGCGGGGCTGAAGGCGTGCACGAACGGGTGCATGTCGGTGGAGGACAGATCGTGCTTCTCGTACCAGGTGGCGGCCGGGAACACGACGTCGGACAGCAGCGTGGTGGAGGTCATCCGGAAGTCGGCGGAGACCAGGAGGTCCAGTTTCCCTTCCGGCGCCTGCTCGTGCCATTTCACGTCCTTGGGTTTGAGCCCGTCGGCATGGTCCGGGCCCAGGACGTTGTTGTGGGTGCCCAGCAGGTTCCGCAGGAAGTACTCGTTGCCCTTGGCCGAGGAGCCGAACAGGTTGGAGCGCCACAGCACGAGGGTCCGCGGCCAGTTTTCCGGGGCGTCCACGTCCTCGATCGCCGGATTCAGGGTGCGGTTCTTCAGGGCGTCCGCGATGTAGCCGGGAGTGTCCTTCGCGGTGCCGGCGGCGACGGCGGCTTCCGCCTCGTCCGCGAGGTCCAGCGGGTTCCGGTCGAACTGCGGGTAGAACGGCATCCAGCCCAGCCGTGCGGACTGGGCCAGCGCGTCGGCGGTGTGCATGCCGTCCAGGCTTCCGGTGGAGAGCGGGGACTTCAGTGCGTCGGCGGAGTAGCCGTCCTGCCGCCATTGGTCCGTGTGCATGTACCAGTAGCCGGTGCCGATCATGGTCCGCGGCGGCCGGGACCAGTCCAGCGCATTGGCCAGCGAGACCCAGCCGGTGGCCGGGCGCGTCTTTTCCTGGCCGACGTAGTGCGCCCAGCCGCCGCCGTTGCGGCCCATGCAGCCGGTCAGCATCACGAGGGCAAGCACGGCCCGGTAGGTGGTGTCGCCGTGGAACCACTGGCAGATCCCGGCACCCATGATGATCATGGACCGGCCCTTGGACTGTTCGGCGTTGCGGGCGAATTCCCGGGCCACCCGGATGCAGGCCTGCGCCGGGACGGAGGTGATTTCCTCCTGCCAGGCCGGGGTGTAGGGCGTCGAGGCGTCCTCGTAGCCGGCGGCCCACTCCCCCGGCAGCCCGTGGCGGCCGACCCCGTACTGGGCCAGCATGAGGTCGAACACGGTGGTGACCAGCTGGCCCTCCACCTCGAGGACCGGCACGCCGCGCTTCAGCACGCTGCCGGCCCCGTCGGCGTCCTCGAAGCACGGCAGCAGGATCTCCGCGCTGTCCCCGGAGACCTCGCGGAGGGACAGTGCGGGCTCGATTCCCTCAAGGTCCAGATTCCATTTGCCCTCGCCGCTGCCGGAGTAGCGGAACCCCATGGAGCCGTTGGGGACGGCCGGCAGGCCGGTCTTCTTGTCGAACAGGACGGTGCGGAAGGCCGCGTCCTCGGCCCCGGAGTCCAGCGGGAGGTCCTTCGCGGTGAGGAACTTCGACGGGGTGAGGGAGCCGTCGTCGCGCCGTTCGAGCCGGACCAGGAACGGCAGGTCGGTGTACTGGCGGACGTAGTCGGCGAAGAACGGCACCTCGCGGTCGACGAAGAATTCCTTGAGCATCACGTGCCCCATGGCCATCGCCAGTGCGGCGTCCGTTCCGGCCTGGGCGGGGAGCCATTCGTCGGCGAACTTCGTGTTGTCCGCATAGTCCGGGCTGACCGTGACCACCTTGGTGCCGCGGTACCGCACCTCGGCCATCCAGTGCGCGTCCGGGGTGCGGGTCACCGGGACGTTGGAGCCCCACATCATCAGATACCCGGCGTCCCACCAGTCACCCGATTCCGGGACGTCGGTCTGGTCCCCGAACACCTGTGGGCTGGCCACGGGCAGGTCCGCGTACCAGTCGTAGAAGGACGTCATCACCCCGCCGATCAGCTGGATGAATCGGGTCCCTACGGCGTGCGAGACCATAGACATGGCCGGGATGGGCGAGAAGCCGGCGCAGCGGTCCGGACCGTAGGCCTTGATGGTGTGCACGTGCGCTGCGGCGGCGATTTCGATCGCCTCCTGCCAGGAGACGCGCACCAGGCCGCCCTTTCCCCGCGCCTGTTGGTAGCGGCGGCGCCGTTCCGGGTCCCCCACGACGTCGGCAAAGGCCAGCACCGGGTCACCCAGCCGGGCCTTTGCCTCTCGGTACAACTCGATCAGGACTCCGCGCGCATAGGGAAAGCGCACCCGGGTGGGCGAATAGGTGTACCAGGAGAAGGCCGCCCCGCGCGGGCAGCCCCGCGGCTCGTACTCCGGGCTGTCCGGACCCACCGACGGGTAGTCGGTCTGCTGGGATTCCCAGGTGATGATGCCGTCCTTGACGTACACCTTCCAGGAGCAGGAGCCGGTGCAGTTCACCCCGTGCGTTGACCGGACCACCTTGTCGTGGCTCCAGCGGTCCCGGTAGAAGATGTCGCCCTTGCGGCCGCCTTCCCGGAACACCGCCCTGCCGTCGCCGGTCTGGTCCCATTTCGTGAAAAATCGGCCCAGCTTCAACATTGCATCCGAGGCGGGTCCGTCCAACCCCGCGGCGCCTCCGGCAGTCATGCCTTCAAGCTATGAGGCACTTTCCGGGCTAGATAGGGCCTTATGACACTGGGTGGACCCCGCCCGGTGCCGGATATGGTCCCCGGACGCCGTGTGTAGGATTCAGTATTCGGGCGTCCAATTTTCAGTCCTGCATGTTCAGTGCTGCATGTTCAGTGCTCAGGCGAAGCTCTCGAGCTCCACGCCGGCAGCCGTCAGCCCGGCCCGCACGGCGGCGGCCACGCTGACGGAGCCGGGGGTGTCCGCGTGCAGGCACAGCGAATCTGCCCGCACCGTGATCACGGAGCTGTCCACCGCCACGACCTCACCCTTGGTCGCGAGCCGGACCGCCCGCTCGGTGACCTCGCCGGCGTCGAGCAGCACGGCACCCTCCTCAGCCCGCGGCACCAGGGTCCCGTCCGGGAGATAGGCGCGGTCGGCGAAGGCCTCGGCGAAGACGGGGTGCCCGGCCTCCCGTGCGATGTCCAGCAACGCCGAGCCGGGGAAACCCAGGACGGGCAGCCCGGGATCGTAGGCCTGGATGGCGGCGATCACGGCGGAGGCCTGCTCGGGGTCGCGCACGGTGCGGTCATAGAGCGCCCCGTGCAGCTTGACGTAGTCCACCGAGGCACCAACGGCATGGGCCACGCCGTCGAGCGCGCCGAGCTGGTACAGCACCGCGCCGAACAGATCATCAAAGGTCATCTCCAGCGAGCGCAGGCCGAAGCCGGCCAGATCCGGGTAACCAAGGTGGGCGCCGACCTTGACGTCAAGCTCGTAGGCGGCCCGGCAGGTGTCCAGCATGGTCACGGGGTCGCCGGCGTGCATCCCGCAGGCCACGCTGGCGCTCGTGACGAGTGGGAACATCGCCGCATCCTCGCCCTTGGTCCAGGTCCCGAAGGACTCCCCCAGGTCTGCGTTCAGATCCAAAACGTGCCGCCATCCTTCGTTGTAGCCTTCGGGGCGCCGCTGTCTGGCGGCGTCACCACCGGCGGGCCCGGGGCCGGGTCCGGTTCAGTGTCGTAGAGCGCCAGCGGCCCGGTGGTCTTCGCGAGGGCACGCAACTCTCCGGGAATGGTGTCCGGCATGGGGCCGAACGCTTCGCGGGCATTCGCGACGACGGCGTGGCCCATGACCCGGTTGCCGACGCCGCCGACGACGGCGCCGATGCCAAAGGGCAGCGCGCGGCCCAGCCAGGCTGTGCCCTGGGTCTTGAGCAGGGAGCGCAGGAACATCGTCTGGATCTTGGCGCGCACCGCGCCGAAGCCGGCGAAGGGGACACTGCGGGTGAAAGCCGCGGTCCAGGCCTGGGACGGCCCCCTGCCGCGGCCGGCTACTTGCCCGCTCAACGAGCTCAGAAGCTCGGTTCCTTCCTCGCCCAGCATGATCGCCATGACCAGCGTGCTGGCCCGGTCCGGATCAACCATCCTCACGCCATGCAGTTCCGCAAGCGCCGTGGAGAACAGGGCGGTGGCTTCGAGGAACCCGACGGCCGCGGCGGCCGACAGGCCGAGGGCGGCGGCAGTTCCGACGCCCGGGATGACGGCCGCTCCGCCTACCAGGGCCCCGCCGCCGGTGACGGCCAGCAGGTAGTCGCGCTCCAGGATGGCTGCGAGCTGCGCCGCCGTGGCCTGCGGGTGCCTGCGCTGGAGCCTGCGGATGTTGGCCAGCACCAGTGGCCGCTGGATTTCAACGGCCCGCAGGAGCACCTTGTGGAGCCCGGGCCGGGGCCGGCCCGCGGCGTCGAACATCGCGCTGTGGGCTGTCTGCTGGGCAACCTTGATTGCCGGGTTGCTGCGCTTGGCCATGATCGCCTCTCGTCGGAACCGGAAAGTAAGTTCACTTAACACTAGGGCACGGCCCGGGCATGCCGGGTTCCCTCCGGCCCGTTGGGGCGCCTCAGACTGCGGCGCGCACCACCGGGATCGACGCCGTCGGAAGGCCGCTGGGGAAGATGGTGGGCTCGGGTGCCGTTACGGGCGCCAGCGCGACGCGGACCGGGCCGGCGTCGACGGTGAGCAGTTCCCCGCGCACGTCGACTTCCAGCGGTGCGCCGTCGCGGACGGTCAGGGTGATCGATCCCTGCTCCAGCCCAATGTGCAGGAGTCGGCCCTGGATCTTCAGGTGGAATTCGAGTCCGTCCCATTCGGCAGGCAGGCGCGGATCGAAGTACGGTACCGCGCCCTGGTCCCGGAGCCCGGCAAAGCCGCTGACCAGCGAGCTCCACACCCCGCCGGTGGAGGCGATGTGGACGCCGTCGATCGTGTTGCCGTGGGTGTCGTCGAGGTCGATGAACAGGGCGTGGGTGAAGTGGTCCAGCGCGGCCTTGCCGTAGCCGACCTCGGCGGCCATGATGCCCTGGACGCAGGCGGACAGGGTGGAGTCGCCGGTGGTGATGGGGTCGTAGAAATCAAAGGCGCGGCGCTTTTCCTCGGCCGTGAAGTCCTGCCACTGCAGGAACATGGCCAGCACGGTGTCGGCCTGCTTCAGGACCTGGTGCCGGTAGATCACCAGCGGGTGGAAGTGCAGCAGGAGCGGGTACTCTGACCGGGGCGTGGCCCAGTCCCACGGCTCCAGGGTCATGAAGTCGTTGTCCTGGGAGTGGACCTGGAGGTCCTCGTCATAGGGCATGTGCATGCGGGTGGCGGCTTGTTCCCAGAGCTCGCGCTCGGCGTCGCCGATCTCGGGGTGGTCCAGCGCGGCGGCGGCCCGGAGGTTGAAGCGGGCCATGACGTTAGTATAGAGGTTGTCGTTGACCACCGCGGTGTATTCGTCCGGGCCCGTGACGCCGTGGATGTGGAAGAGCCCGTCCTTGCCGAAGAAGCCCAGGGACACCCACATGCGCGCGGTTTCGATCAGCAGCTCGGAGCCCAGGGTTTCGTGGAATTCACTGTCCCCGCTGGCCCAGATGTACCGGTTGGTCGCGAAGGCGATCGCGGCGGCGATGTGGAACTGCGCGGTGCCGGCCGCGTAGTAGGCGCTGGCCTCGAGCCCGTTGATGGTGCGCCAGGGGAAGAGGGCGCCGTCCACGCTGAGCTCCTTGGCGCGGATCTTCGCCTCGGGCAGGAGGTTGTGGCGGAATTCGAGGACCTGGCGGGCGTTGCCCGGGTTCGTGTAGGTCAGGTAGGGCAGGAGGTACACTTCCTGGTCCCAGAAGTAGTGTCCGTCATAGCCGGAGCCGGACACGCCCTTGGCCGGGATGCCGGCCACATCGGCGCAGGCCGTGGCCTGGGCGAGCTGGAAGAGGTTCCAGCGGACGCCCTGCTGCAGTTCGGGCTGGCCGGCCACCACGATGTCGCTGGTGCTCCAGTAGGCGCGGTAGTGGTCCTCGCTCTGGGTGAAGATTTCGCTGACCGGTTTGAGGCCGGCTTCGGCGCTGTCCGCGAGGTCCTCGACGGCCTGGCCCACGGCGTAGCTGACGCTCTTCTCCAGCACGAACGGTGCGTCCGCGCTGACGGCGAGGACGTAGCGGACGCTGCTGTCGTCCTGGTCCACCTGGGTGTCGAACGGCTGCACATCGGCCGAGGTCCAGTGGTCCACGGCCATCCCGAGCCGCTGCTTGGATTCCGAGGCTTCCCAGGACAGTCGCAGTGAGCCGTCCCCGCCGTCGAGCCGTAAGGGCAGCAGCACCCGCCCGGCGTGCCGGCCGGCGCGGCGCGGATCGTGGGCGGAGTGGTCCTCCACCGGCTGGTCCTGGCGGTTGATGACCGAGGACGTGACATCCGCGGAGATATCCCTGTCGGCGACGAGTTCGAGCGAAATGCCGAGCGCGCCGCGGGATTCGTAGCCCACCGCACGGCGTTCGGTGGTGGTGACGGTGGCGCCGGAGCGGCACTGCCAGGTGATCCGGCACTCGTAGATTCCGGTGGCGAAGTCCACGCTGCGGCGGTAGTCCAGCACGGTGGACTCCTCCAGACTCAGCGGCTCGCCGTCGATGATGACGGTGAAGTTGTTGGCGTCCGGGACGTAGAGGATCCGCTGCCCGGTGCGGGCGAAGCCGTAGGCGTTTTCCGCGTGCTTGATGTCCCAGGTTTCGTGGAAGCCGTTGATGAAGCTGCCGGGAAGTTCGGCGTCGGCGGCGCCCCAGTGCGCGCCGCGGATGCCCAGGTGCCCGTTGCCGAGGCTGAACAGGGTCTCCAGGGTGCCGGCGTTGCCGGGCAGATGGACGGTTTCGACCAGCTGCCAGGGATCGTTGGGGAACCGGGCGCGGTCCGAGGTGATGAGAGCCATGGTTTGGGGGGGTTCCTTCGGCGGGTGTGGGCAGTGCTGGTGGGCGGCGGTGCGCCGGGCTAGAGCAGTTCGGCGAGGTCGTTGACCACTACCGTGGCACCGGCGTCGAGCAGGGTCTGGCGGCCGGCGCCACGGTCGACGCCGATCACCGAGCGGAAGTCTCCCGCGCTGCCTGCCTGGACGCCGGAGACGGCGTCCTCCACCACGACGCAGTCCTGGCTCGGAAGGTCCAGGAGCCGGGCGGCATATTCGTAGGTGGCCGGGCTGGGCTTGCCGGGCAGCCCCTGGGCGACCGCGACAACGCCGTCAACGACGACGGGGAAGTAATCGGACAGCCCGGCAGCCTTGAGCACGGCCGGGGCATTGCGGGAGGAGGAGACGACGGCGAGTTTGAGTCCGCGGGCCAGCGCGGCGTCGACCAGCCGGACGGAGCCCTCGTAGGGCTGGACTCCGCCGGCCTCCACGATGTCGTTGAAGACCTTGTTCTTGCGGTTGCCCAGTCCATGGACGGTCTCATGCGCCGGCTCGTCATCTGCCGGACCCTCGGGCAGCACGATTCCGCGGGAGGCCAGGAAGTCCCGGACTCCGTCGAACCGCGGCTTGCCGTCGATGTGGTCGAAGTAGTCGCTCTCGCTGTACGGCGCCGCCCCGGGGACCGAGGCCAGGTAGCCGTCGAAGAGCTGCTTCCAGGCTTGCTCGTGCACCACCGCGGTGGGCGTCAGTACGCCGTCGAGATCAAAAAGGATGGCGGAGGCGCCGGAGAGCGCACCGGCGAGGCCGGAGGTGTCGGGTGCTGCAGTCATGAGTCAAAGTCCTTTCAGACGACGGGCAGGCAAGAGGGTTTTGTTCAAAGCTGTGGTTTGGGGCTGTAGGTCAAGGCATCATTTTCCGGCGCGACGGCGGCCGTGGTGGTCGCTGCCCTGTTTGGGCCGTTCCGCGGCGGGCGCCGCCAGAATCAACGGCGGCCGGTGCTCGAGCGCTCCACCAGTTTGGTGTCCAGCACATGGTTCGACGGCGGGCTGGCAAGCGGTGGATTGGGAAGTCCCGAGCGATGAAGTCTGTCAATCAGCAGGTTGGCCGCGAAAGCGCCCTGGTCGGCCACCGGCTGGGCAATTGTGGTCAAGCCCAGGAACCAACTCATCTGATGATCGTCTATTCCTATGATGGACACGTTTTCCGGCGCTGACAAACCGAGCTCCCTCAGGGCCATAAGGGCACCGAAGGCTGTTTCGTCGCACCCGGCGAAGATCGCGGACGGCATTCCACGGTTTTCCACGAGCTCCACCATGGCCAGCCGGCCGCCTTCGATGCTGGAGCCGGCGTCGAGCACGAGGTCCGGATCAACCGCGAGGCCGCGGCCGGCCAGGGCCAGCTCGAAGCCGCGCCGCCGCTCGCCGGCGGTCACCAGGGAGGGCGCCCCGGTCTCGCTGCCGGCGAGGATGGCAAGGTCTCTGTGGCCCAAATCCAACAGGTGGTTGGTGGCGGTGCGGGCGGCTTCGGCGTTGTCGATGCCCACGTTGTCCCACGGCACGCCGTGCATCCCGACGCTGGCCACGGCGAGCCCCGACGCGGCGAGCGCGGACATGTCGGCCTCACCGAGGGCGATGTTGAGCAGCAGTACGCCGTCCACGCGCTGCGCCAGGGCCGCGAGGTCGCCGAAAAGCTTCTGCTGCACGCTGGGCCGGTTCCGGAGGCTGATCAGGACGGTGTCATAGCCGCTGTCTGCGAAGACTTCCTCGGCAGCTTCCACAGCCCGGGCGAAGAACCATGCCGTGGCGGACGGCGCGATGATGGCCACGGAGCCGGTGTTGCCGCCGGCCAACCGGGAGGCTGCCGACGAGGCTTTGTAGCCCAGCTGGGCCGCCGCGTCGCCGACCCGCGCCTTGGCCTGCGCGGAGACGTTGGGAAGCTGGCGGAGCGCCCGGGATACGGTGCAAATGGAGAGCCCGGAGAGTGCGGCGACGTCCTGGATGGTGACGCGCGGGGTCTTGGCCTGCGGCACGGGCTCAGCCCTTTCTCCCCCCGAAGTAGTGGGCCCGGTGTTCATGGCCGAGGTCGATTGTAAACGCTTACAAATTAGGCATGCAAGTGGATGATCCGGCGCCTGAGCAGCGCGGGAGCCGGCGCGGGGACGCAGGTCCTTGCAGGTCAGTGCAGGATGTAGTGCCGCAGGAAGGCGCTGACGTCGATAAGTTCGGCCTTCGAAATCGAATGCCCCATGCCGGGGTAGGTCCGGGCCGTCAGCTGGGTGTTCCGCTCCAGCCACTCCTCGGTGTGTTCGGTGGCGGCGTCGTTGATAACGACGTCCCCCTTGTCCCTGCCCCAGAAGAACGGTGGCCGGGAGGTGAAGGATTCGCTCATGGCCAGCAGTTCGTTGTCCAGGACAAAGCCCGAGAGCCCGACCACCGCGCGGAACTGTTCCGGCCGGAGCCGCAGAAGCGTGCTGGCCATGGCCATCCCCTGCGAAAATCCGAACAGGCTGACGCTGCTGTGCCGGGCCTTGACCGACTCGATCCACGCGAAAACCGCGTTCGTGGAGGCGATGACATCGGCGAAGTCGTGGGTAAGGAAGTAGTCCAGCAGGAACCAGCCGTGGTGGTCCCCAATGTCCTTGGGCCCGCGCAGGGCGGCGCAGCTGAACTCCGGCGGCAGGGCGCTGAACAGCTTGGACATCCGGGACTCGTCAGTGCCGTATCCGTGCAGCATCACCAGCAGCGGCGTGCCGGCGCGTTCGTGTTCGGGTTTTGACCAGACGACCGTCTCCATGGGCACAGCCTATCCAGCGCGGCCGCGCCCTCCGCGCAGCAGGTCCGGCGCGGGATCCCTGGCCCCCGGGTTCCGCGGCGGAAACGGACTTCCGCCCCCGGATCCGCGGCGCGGCCGTCCGAAACCGGGGCGGATGTCTGGAATCGGTGCGGAAATCCCGGCCAGCCGGAGGCCGTTTCATTGAATCGGCGGGGGCGGGGTTGTAGCGTGACGCTGGACAGCATGCTTATCATCACCAAATCGGCCCCCGGGGGCACCAAGGAGCACGTTATGAGAATCGGTTCCGCAATCTTCCTCATTGCCATCGGCGCGATCCTCGCCTGGGCCGTCGCTCCCGGGCTGATTCCCAACGTTAACCAGGCCATGATCGGCTACATCCTCATGGCGGTCGGCGTGATTGGACTGATCGCGTCCCTTGTCCTCGCCTCCCCCGGACGCGGCCGCACGCGCCGGGTCAGCGAAAGCCGGACGGTTGTGGACCCCAACACCGGCGAGACCATCACTCGCAATGAGAGCCGCGACGCGGGCATCTGAGCCCCACCCGCGCTCCCGTCGCAGCGTGGAATTCGACGACCCGGAAGCCGGGCCGGGCCTCCTGCCCGGTCCCGGCTTCCGCCATTTAAGCCACGCCCTGGGCACGGCACATGCCCAGCCCCCGCGGCCAGCAATGGACATAACCCCAACCTGCCCATTCCCCGGCCCCACCACTGGACATGTCACCCAGCACCCAGCCCGCCACTCCCCGCCCCGCCACTGGACATGCCCCCCGGCCCCGGGAAACAGATTTCTGCGTTCGTGTGGTTTTTCATTGACAAACCAACACGAACGAAGATAAAGTCAAACAATTCCACTTCATGTGACGGGAGTCACCGAAGCGGCAGGGGCGAATCCCGCGGCAGCACGTTCCGCAGAACCAACGCTCCGGCACTACGGCAATAACCGGGACAGACGCAGTACGCAATGGAGGGTAAGTGTTCGCCGAAGAACGCCAGCAGCTGATCGTGGGGCTCATCTCCGCCAGCGGCCGCGCCAGCGTCACCGACCTGGCCGAGCGCTTCAGCATCACCACCGAAACTGTCCGCCGGGACCTCGCCGCACTGGAAGCCGCGGGCAGCGTGCGCCGGGTTCACGGCGGCGCCGTCTCGGCAGACCGCTTCAGCACCACCGAAGAAAGCATCCTCGAGCGGACCGTGCAGCGGCAGCCCGAGAAGATCCGCATTGCCGAGGCCGCCCTGGCCCTCATGCCCCCGGGCCTCACCGGCAGCATCCTGATCGACGCCGGTTCCACCACGGAGGCCCTCGCCGAACTCCTGTCCGCCCGGGCCGCCGGAGCCGCCGCGTCGGGCAGCCTGCCGGCGTCCGGGGCCGACGCCGAACTCGTCGTCATCACCCACTCCCTGCCCATCGCGTCCCGCCTGTCCGGCGAGCCCGGCATCGCACTGCACCTGCTCGGCGGCAAGGTCCGCGGCCTGACCCAGGCCGCCGTCGGCCAGTCCACCGTGGAGGCCGCCCGCCGGATCCGCCCGGACATCGCCTTTATCGGCACCAACGGCATTCATGCAGCCTTCGGGCTGAGCACACCCGATCCTGAAGAAGCCGCGGTCAAGGCTGCCTTCGTCCAATCAGCCCGCCGCATTGTGGTGCTGGTTGATTCCTCCAAGCTGGACGCGGAGACGCTTGTCCAGTTCGCCTCGTTGAAAGATCTGGACACCGTGATCACAGACACGCAACCCAGCCGGGAACTCGCCGACGCCCTTGCGGAAGCCGGAGTGGAGGTGGTGGTCGCGTGATTGTCACCCTCACCGCCAACCCCAGCCTGGACCGCACCGTAGCGCTGCCCGGCCCCCTCCTCCGCGGCGAAGTCCAGCGGGCCATCTCCGTCCGCCAGGAATCCGGAGGCAAGGGAGTCAACGTCTCCCGCGCCCTGGTCGCCTCGGGGCTGAAGACAATCGCCGTCCTCCCCGGCGCCGAGGCCGACCCGGTCCTGAACGGCCTTCGGGAGACCGAGGTGCCGTTCGCGGCCCTCCCGATCGGCGAGCCGCTGCGCAGCAACGTGGCCCTCACCGAGCCCGGCGGCGTCACCACCAAGATCAACGAACCCGGACCGGTCCTCAGCGGGGACCAGCAGGAAGCCCTGATCAGCCTCCTGCTGGACCACGCCCGCGGCGCCGCCTGGGTGGTCCTTGCCGGCTCGCTCCCACCCGGGGTTCCCGCCGACTTCTACGCGACCGTCACCCGGCGGCTGCGCTCCATGTTCGACGGCGAGGCCGCACCACGGGTCGCCGTCGACTCATCCGGCGAACCCCTCGCCGCAGCGGTCTCCGGCGATACCTCGGGCAAGCCGGACCTCTTGAAGCCCAACGCCGAGGAACTGGTGGAACTGGCTGCAGCAGCCGGGTTCGCCACGAACAAATCCGCCGAGGAGCTAGAAGCGGACCCGGAGGCTGCAGCAGCGGCCGCCTCCGCCGTCGTGCGCTCCGGAGTGGGTGCTGTACTGGCCACCCTCGGCTCAAAGGGTGCCGTTCTTGTGACGGCCGACGGCGCGTGGCTGGCCACGCATCCGCCGGTCACCGCGGTCAGCACTGTCGGCGCCGGCGATTCGTCGCTGGCCGGATACCTGCTCGCATCCAGCCAGGGCGCCGCCCCGGTCGATTGTCTCCGACAGGCGGTGGCCCATGGTGCCGCCGCCGCTTCCCTGCCTGGCTCCACTGTCCCGGCAGTCAACCAAACCACCCCTGATGCCGTAACCATCACGGCCCTCCGGAAGGATTGACAGTGACACAGCTCATTACTACCGAACTGGTCGAGCTCGACCAGAATCTGGGCAGCTCGCCCGAGGACGTGATCCGGCATCTGGCAGGCAGAGTTGCCGGCACCGGACGCGCCACGGAGGCCCAGGGCCTCTTCGCCGACGCCTTTGCCCGGGAATCGAAGACCGCCACGGGTGTGCCGGGCGGCATCGCTATCCCGCACTGCCGTTCGACGGCGGTCACCGAACCCACGCTAGCGATGGCGCGGCTGTCCCAGCCGGTGGACTTCGGCGCCAAGGACGGCCCCGCGGACATCATCTTCTTTATCGCCGCCCCTGAAGGTGCGGACCAGGAGCACCTGAAGCTGCTCTCGAAGCTGGCGCGGTCGCTGATCAAGAAGGACTTCACAGCCAGCTTGCGCGCCGCGACCTCCCCGGCGGAGATCGTCGAGCTCGTCGAAGCCGCCCTGGCGGACAAGCCGGCCGCCCACGCCCCTGCCGAAGCCGCTGCGGCCGCTTCCGCGGGTGCTGCGGGTGCCGCAGCAGGAGCCGCCGCGGGCGCAGGTGCGGAAGGTGCAGGGAAGGCCAAGGGCCCCAAGCGTCTCGTCGCGGTGACGGCCTGCCCCACCGGCATCGCCCACACCTACATGGCCGCCGACTCGCTCGTCGCCGCGGCCAAAGAAGTCGGCGTGGACCTGCAGGTGGAAACCCAGGGATCCTCAGGCGCCAAGGCCCTTGACCCCGCCGTGATCGCCGCCGCCGACGCCGTAATCTTCGCCGTGGACGTGGATGTGCGCGGCAAGGAGCGCTTCGCGGGCATGCCGGTGATCAACGCGCCGGTCAAGCGCGGCATTGACGAACCGGACAAGATGGTTGCGGAAGCACTGGCGGCCGCGGACAACCCGCACGCCCGCCGCGTCCCGCACTTCGCGGAGGACCAGGCCGAACACAACGCCGAGGAAAAGGGCGAACATATCGGCACGAAACTGAAGAAGGCGCTGCTCACCGGTGTCAGCTACATGATCCCGTTCGTGGCGGGCGGCGGTCTGCTGATCGCCCTCGGCTTCCTGCTGGGCGGCTACGACATCACGGCCTTCGCGGACAAGATCCTGGCGGAAAACAGCCTCTTCAACCTGCCCACCGTTTACCCGGCGCTGGCGTGGGGCCCGCTGGGCGCCTTCCTGGGTGCCGTGTTCTTCAAGATCGGCGCTCTGTCCCTCGGCTTCCTCGTTCCCGCACTGGCCGGCTACATCGCCTACGCCATCGCTGACCGGCCGGGCATCGCCCCGGGCTTCGTGTCCGGCGCCGTAGCCGTCTTCATGGGCGCAGGGTTCCTTGGCGGCATCGTGGGCGGCCTGATCGCCGGCTACGTGGCACATGAGATCGGCAAGCTCACCGTGGCCCGCTGGCTGCGCGGCCTCATGCCGGTGGTTATCATCCCGCTCGTGGCGTCCATCGCGGCGTCCGGCCTGCTCTTCATTTTCCTGGGCAGGTACGTCGCCGCGGTCACCGTCGGGCTCAACAACTGGCTGTCCAGCCTGACCGGTGCCAGCGCCATCGCCCTGGGCATTGTCCTCGGCCTGATGATGTGCTTCGACCTCGGCGGTCCGGTCAACAAGGTTGCCTACTCCTTCGCCGTGGCCGGCCTGGGTGCCGCCTCGATCACCAACCAGGCACCGTGGCAGATCATGGCAGCCGTCATGGCCTCCGGCATGGTCCCGCCGCTGGCCATGGCACTGGCTGCGACCGTGCTGAACAAGAAGCTCTTCAGCCTCGCGGAACAGGAAAACGGCAAGGCCGCCTGGCTGCTGGGAGCCTCGTTCATCTCCGAAGGCGCGATTCCGTTCGCCGCCGCCGACCCGCTGCGCGTCATCCCCGCCAGCATGCTCGGCGGAGCCGTGACCGGCGCCATCTCGATGGCGGCGGGCGTGGGGTCCAAGGCCCCGCACGGTGGAATCTTCGTCTTCTTCGCGATCGATCCCTTCCTGATGTTCGTCGTCGCCATTGCGGCCGGTACCGTCGTGAGTGCCTTCGCAGTGATCGCGCTCAAGCGCTGGGCAGTCAAGAAGCCGGTTGATACGGTGGAAACGGTTCCCGTAGCCGTCTGAACCGGTGCACGATTTTTCAAGCAGATACCCACAGCTGATATACACCCAAGCTGACTTCAAGGAGCAGAAATGACCGAACGTAACGCCACCATTGCCAGCCGCGTTGGGCTGCATGCCCGTCCGGCAGCCATCTTCGCCGAGGCTGCAGGCGAGTTCGACAACCTCGAGATCACGATCGCCCGCCTGGGCGAACCGGAGGACGAGGCCATGGACGCCGCCAGCATCCTGTCGCTGATGAGCCTGGGCGCCTCCCACGGCGAGGTTGTGGTGTTGCGTGCCGAGGGCGAAGGCGCCGACGCGGCACTGGACCGCCTCGTGCAGATCCTTGAGACGGATCACGACGCCGAATAGCCTCACCTTCCGGCGCCCGCCGGAAAACCGGCAGCAGTAGAAGGCCCGGCCGCCCCCGATGAGGGGCCGGCCGGGCCTTCGCGTTGCCTGCCGGCGGAGCGTCAGGGCAACTTTTGTAAGGGGCCTTAGTAAGTGCTTGTCACCGGCCGGCGGCGCCGCTAGTTTGGAATCCGCGGCCGCACTGTCCGCGGGCCGCCTCGGAGGTGTTCGTGCCGAAGGAGATGAACGCGTAGCCATGCCAGCGAAGAAGGGTGAACCGAGTGGTTCCGAGAGCCCCAGCATCAAGGATCCCGAGCTCTACGAGAAGCTGCTCGAGGACGGCGCCTCCAAGCAAAAGGCGGCAAGGGTCTCCAACGCCGCGGCCAAGCGCGGGCGTTCCGAGGTAGGCCGCAAGGGCGGCAAGGCCGGCGACTATCAGGACTGGACCGTGCCGCAACTGAAGGCACGAGCCAAGGAGATCGGCCTGACCGGCTACTCGGCCAAGAAGAAGAGCGAGCTTATCTCCGCCCTGCGGAACTCCTGACCGCGATGGCCGCGGCCTCCCCGATTCCGGCCTCAGGCACCCTTTCGGGCTGTCTTCGCGGCTGGCGCCTTGGAATCCGCTGCGGTCTTGGTGGACGCCGTCCTGGTGGTAGCGGTCTTGGCAGTCGCCCGTTTGGTGGCGGCCGAATCGGCGACGGCGGACTTAGCCGCCGCCGTCTTGGGGGCGGCCTTCGGGGCGGCCTTGGCCGCAGGACCGGAGGCTTTGGCCGGGGCCTCGGCGGTCCCTCCGCGCTTTTTCTCGATGCTGCGCTTGAGGGCTTCCATCAGGTCGATCACTTCGCCCTCGCCAGTCTCGACCGGAGCGCCGAAGGTCTCCTCCGTATCCAGCGACTCCCCCTTGTCCAGCTTCGCCTCGATCAGCTGGCGCAACTGTTCCTGATATTCGTCCGTGAACTGGTCCGGCTCAAAGTCGGAGGCCATCGAGTCAACAAGGGCGGCGGACATCTCCCGTTCCTGCGCCGAAATCCGGATGGAGGTCTCGAGGGCGGGGAAGCTGGCCTCGCGGACCTCGTCGGACCACAACAGCGACTGCAGCACCAGGACGTCGTCGCGAATCCTCAGCGCGCCGAGCCGGGTCTTGTCCCGGAGCGCGAACTGCACAATCGCCACCCGGTCCGTGTCCTCCAGGGCGCGACGCAGCAGCACATAGGCCTTGGGCGACTTGGAGTCCGGTTCAAGGTAGTAGCTTTTCTCAAACATCATGGGATCGAGCTGGTCGGCGGGAACGAACTGGACCACTTCGATTTCGTGGCTGTTTTCCGCCGGGATGGACTTGAGCTCCTCGCGGGTCAGGACCACCGTGCGGCCATCGTCCTCATACGCCCTGTCGATGTCCTCGTACTCGATTACCTTGCTGCAGACCTCGCACCGGCGCTGGTAGCGGATCCGGCCGCCGTCGGCGTTGTGGACCTGGTGGAGGCTGATGTCGTGGTCCTCGGTGGCGCTGTAGACCTTCACCGGCACGTTGACCAGCCCGAACGCTATTGCGCCTTTCCAGATGGCTCTCATGGATCAAGTGAACATCACGGCGGCGCGGAGGTGAAGGGTTTTGGCCAACGGTAAAGAGCGCGTCCGCGTGGCCGGACGCGAACTGGCGCTCACCAACCTGGAAAAAATCATGTATCCGGAGACGGGCACCACCAAGGCCGACGTCATTGCCTACTACGCCGCCGTCGCGCCGGTGCTGATCCCGGCATCCCTCAACCGGCCAGCTACCCGGAAGCGCTGGGTCCACGGCGTCGGGACAGCCGACGCTCCCGGCGAGATGTTCTTCCAGAAGAACCTGGACCATTCCCCCGGCTGGGTGCCCCGGGCCGCCATCACGCACAAAGACCGGACCATCCAATATCCCCTGGTCAATGATCCGGCCACGCTCATCTGGCTGGCCCAGAGCGCGGCCCTGGAGATCCACGTGCCCCAGTGGCGGGTGGACTCCCACGGCAATGCGCTCCCGCCCGACCGGCTGGTGCTGGACCTGGACCCGGGCGAAGGTGCGGGCCTGGCGGAGTGTGTCGAGGTGGCCAAATTGGCACGCAGCATCCTGCAGGATGTGGGCCTCGACCCCGTGCCCGTGACGAGCGGCAGCAAGGGCATCCACCTCTACGCGGCACTGGACGGCTCCCAGAGTTCGGATCAGATTTCCGAATTCGCCCACGAACTGGCCCGCTCACTCGAAGCAGACCACCCTGGCCTGGCCGTCAGCGACATGAAAAAGGCGCTCCGTACAGGCAAGGTGCTGGTCGACTGGAGCCAGAACAACGCCGCCAAGACCACGATTGTGCCGTACTCGCTGCGCGGCCGGCTCCGGCCCACTGTGGCCGCGCCGCGCACGTGGCGCGAACTCAGCTCCCCGTCCCTGCACCAGTTGGACTTCCACGAGGTGATGAAGCGCGTGGCGGCGGGCAAGGATCCGTTTGCTCCGGTTTCCGGCGGGCGGCACGACGCCGGCGCCGCGGCGGGCCACGCGGCCGGGCACCGGGCGGACCGCCTCGCCGGAGGGGCTGAAACGCCTCCCGAGCAGGCTGGCGACGGCGGCGACACCGACCCCCGGCTGGAGGAATACCGCACCAAGCGGGACAAGGCAGGCACGCCCGAACCCTTCACTGCAGAACGTCACCTCGCCGAAAACGGCGGCGGGACGCGGCGGGAGAAGTTCGTCATCCAGGAGCACCACGCCAGGCGGATGCATTACGACTTCCGGCTGGAACGCGACGGCGTGCTGGTGTCCTGGGCGCTGCCCAGGGGCGTTCCGACCAGCAAGGCCACCAACCACCTCGCGGTCCAGACCGAAGACCACCCGATGGACTATGCCGACTTCGAGGGCGACATTCCCAAGGGCCAGTACGGTGCCGGGACAGTCAGCATCTGGGACCACGGAACCTATGACTGCGAAAAGTGGGTCGCCGGCAAGGAGGTCATCGCGACCCTGACCGGTGCGGAGGGCGGGGGCCTGGGCGGGGCCCAACGATTCGCCCTGATCCACACGGGCCAGGCCAACGACCAATGGCTCATCCACCTGATGGACCCGCCGGGTTCGACGAAAGACCATCCGGGAGCCCGGCGCCCAGCCGGCGCACCGGACGACGACGAGGAGGACGACGACGACGAGGAGGACGACGACGACGAGGCAGGCGCAGCCGAGGCGGGCGCAGCCGAGGCGGGCGCAGCCGACGTAGACCACGACCGCGGCGAGGGCGGCCCGGGAACCGGCAGGGCCGCCGGCGGCAGCACAACCGGCGGCACAAGTTCGTCCGCGACTGTATCGTCGACCGCGTTCAGTCCGATGCTTGCCAGCGCCGGGACCCTGGCGGATCTGCCGGACCTGGACTGGCAGTTCGAGCTCAAATGGGACGGCGTGCGGGCCCTGGTCATCGGCGACGCCACGGGCATCCGGCTCATCAGCCGCAACGGCATCGACATGTCCGTGAGCTACCCCGAACTGACGGACCGGTCCCGCTGGCCGGAACAGGACTTCGTCGCCGATGGCGAGATCATCGCCGTCGGACGCTCCGGCCGGCCCGACTTCGGCCTTCTTCAAGGACGGATGAAACTCAGCAAAGCCGCCGACGTCCGCAAGGCGCAGGCCTCGACGCCGGTGCGGCTGATGCTGTTCGATCTGCTCTCCGAGGCCGGCGAGGACCTGCGGCGCCTGCCGCTCGGCGAGCGCCGGCGCCGGCTCGAGCTGTTCTTCCACCCCTCCGCCGGCCCGGTGGAGCTCTCAGGCGTGATCGAGGGCGACGCCTCGCACATCCTGGAAAGCGTCGCTGAGCTGGGGCTGGAGGGTGTCATGGCCAAGCGCCGGGACGGGCGCTATGTCGGCCAGCGCAGCCGGTCCTGGCTCAAGCTCAAGATTGAGCGGACCCAGGAGGTGGTGGTGGGCGGCTGGCGGCCCGGAAGGGGCGAACGCGGGGATTCCGTGGGCTCGCTGCTGCTGGGGATTCCGGACGGTTCGAAACTCCGTTATGTGGGGCGGGTGGGCAGCGGTTTCAGCGACCGTGAGCTCAAGGAACTCAGGCAGCAACTGGATGCCCTGCCACGGAAGACCTCCCCGTTCCGGGACGTGCCCCGCGCGGACGCCGCTGACGCCCACTGGGTGAGCGCAAAACTGGTCGGCGAGGTCACCTTCGGGGAATGGACCGGTACCGGGAAGCTCAGGCACCCGGTGTGGCGCGGCTGGCGCCTGGATAAGGCGCCAGCCGACGTCGTGGTCGACCCGGCCCCCGGCCCCTAGCTGCGTAACCTAGCCACGGGACCGGTTGTGATGGGGCTAGTCGTGGTGGGGCAACTGCGGACGGCTCTGCCGGTGCATGGCCCCGGCGGCCACCTGCTGGCTCTGCCGCCCGCGGGCGGTATCGCGGTCCTTGGGGTGACGCTGCTTGCCGCTGCCGTCCGGCCACTGCTGTCCCTGGCCCGGCCCGGGGGGAGCATGGTGCAGGGTCTCCGGTCCGGGGGCTTCAGCCATGGATTGCGCGAGATGGCTCGCGACCTCGGGCTCGATATCTTCTCCGAATTGATGGTCCGCCATTGATCTTCCTTTCCGCTGTAAATTACCGCTTTGAAATGAAGTGTCCATCAATCGTAGGACGGCCGGGATGAGTTGTCTGTAGTGGCTGTGGCGGGCTCTCCTGCGGCGCGAATCCGGCCCGAAAGCCCGCGCCTGCGGGGGCCGGTGCGGAAATTTTTAGCCGCGGCGCCGCGAACCTCGCCGTTTCCCAGTAACCACGCGGCGAAATCGGGCAAAAGAATTCTGCGGATTGCCCCTATATGCCACCCGAAATGAGGGATCATACGGCACCGAACTCGGAAACTCCAGAGAAATCCCGTAAAATTGAAAGCCTGCCCAGAGCGGGGCAGCTACAAGTCGCAAGCAAATGATCTCCCTAGGAGCTTCCCAAATGCCCACAGACCGAAGCATGACCGACTCTTCAGCAGGCGCTATAAACGCCAGCGGAACCAACCAAGCTGCACCAAAGGGTGCGAAGAAACCGAAGCTGCGTCGCCGTCGACTCCGTGAGTCCGACGTGAACGTTGTCGACCAGCCGATGCTTAAGAAGGCGCTCGGCGGCACCATCGTGGGTAACACCATGGAGTGGTACGACGTCGGCGTGTTCGGCTACCTGATCACCACCATGGGACCGGTATTCCTGCCGGAGGCGGACAAGTCCGTCCAGACCTTGTTCCTGCTGGGAACTTTCGCCGCCACCTTCATCGCCCGCCCCCTCGGCGGAGTCATCTTCGGCTGGCTTGGCGACAAGGTCGGCCGCCAGAAGGTCCTCGCCGCGACCCTGATGATCATGGCCGCCAGCACCTTCGCCGTCGGGCTCCTGCCCGGCTATGCACAGATCGGCATCTGGGCCGCAGTCCTGCTCGTCCTGTTCAAGGTCATCCAGGGCTTCTCCACCGGCGGCGAGTACGCCGGCGCCACGACGTTCGTGAGCGAGTACGCCCCAGACAAACGCCGCGGCTTCTTCGCCAGCTTCCTGGACATGGGCAGCTACCTCGGCTTCGCAGCCGGTGCCGCGCTTGTTTCCGTGCTGCAGCTGACTCTCGGCCAGGACACCATGGAGCAGTGGGGCTGGAGGATTCCGTTCCTCCTGGCCGGTCCGCTTGGCCTGATCGCCGTGTACTTCCGGAGCAAGATCGAGGAATCCCCTCAGTTCCAGGCCACCCTGGATGCCCAGGAGAGCCTCACCAAGGATGCATCCGCCTCGGACGCCGCAGCTTCCAAGGGCCCGGTTGGCATCGTGAAGGCCTACTGGCGCTCCATTATCGTCGCGATGATCCTGGTGGCGGCCGCAAATACCGCCGGCTACGCCCTGACCTCCTACATGCCGACGTACCTCACGGAGTCCAAGGGCTACGACGAGCTGCACGGCACCCTGCTGACCATCCCCGTGCTGGTCATCATGAGCCTTTGCATCCCGCTGACCGGCAAGCTCTCTGACCGGATCGGCCGCCGCCCCGTGCTGTGGATCGGCGCCATCAGCACCGTCGTCCTGGCCACCCCCGCGTTCCTGTTGATCGGC
Source organism: Arthrobacter sp. 10N43 (assembly GCF_056394525.1). Classification (NCBI taxonomy): domain Bacteria; kingdom Bacillati; phylum Actinomycetota; class Actinomycetes; order Micrococcales; family Micrococcaceae; genus Arthrobacter; species Arthrobacter sp. 10N43. Next base: position 437,193 of record NZ_JBFTIA010000003.1, read on the forward strand.
ATCGGCGAAATCTGGTCCACGTTGGCCGGCCTGTCCCTGATTGCCTTCCCGGTGACCTTCTACGTGGCCAACCTGGCCTCGGCCCTGCCGGCCCAGTTCCCGACGGCCAGCCGCTACGGCGCCATGGGCATCGCGTACAACTTCTCGGTGGCCATCTTCGGCGGAACCACGCCGTTCATCGTTGCCGCCCTGATCAACGCAACCGGCAACGACATGATGCCGGCCTACTACCTGATGGCCACCTCGGCGATCGGCGCTGTGGCGATCTACTTCCTCAAGGAATCCGCCCAGATGCCGCTGCCTGGCTCCATGCCGAGCGTGGACACCCAGGCCGAGGCCCGCGAACTGGTCGCGACCCAGGATGAGAACCCGCTGATCGATCTCGATCACATGGACATGCCCATGGTCGCAGCGGCCGCAACTTCCACCGCAGGGCGCGGGGAAGCCGAAAAGGTTCCGACCCCAGCCTGAGCCGCCCGGTCCCAATCCAGGCTCAGTAGCCCATAGCCCCGCCCTTTGAGGCCTGTTCCGTATGCTTACCCGTTGGGGGAAGCGTACGGGGCAGGCCTTAGGCGTGTCCGCACACTTATCAGTCCCAGGAAGACGGAGGCAGTTGTGACGTCCCTGCTGCACCACCTCCGTTCGCTGCACAGCCTGGCCCCGGCCAACAAGGACCACGTGTCGGCTTGGCGGGTGGCGATCAGCGTAGCCGTGCCGACCCTGGCGCTCCTGGCCGCCGGCCGTCCGGAGCTGATCGGCTACGCCGTTTTCGGCGCGCTGACGGGCATGTATGGCCGCACCGAGCCCCACCAGCTCCGGCTCATCCATCAAGGCCAGGCGGCCGTCCTCTTGCTCGCCGGCGTGGGAGTCGGCGTCTTCCTCTCCGTCCAGCACATCCATTCGTGGGCCCTGGTGATCACGGAGGCCGCGTTTGCCGGCGTGGGGTCGCTTTTCACGGACAGGACAGCCCTGAAACCCGCCGGCCCCTTCTTCGGGATCCTGGCCCTGGGCGCGTGCGCGTCCGTTCCGGCCGCAGTGCCGTGGCATGGTGCCGTCCTGATCGCCGCCGCATCTGCCACATTCGCGATTTTGGTGGGCTTCGGCGGATGGTTCCTGAGCCGCACGTGGCGGAGCCGGCTGAAGAGCGGGTGGCGTCGGGACGTCACCTTGCTTCACGGCGCAAGCCGCCGGGCAGCGCGGCTGCACGCCGCCCGCTATGTTGCCGCCGTCGGCGCCGCCGGGACCGTCGGGGTCCTCAGCGGCAGCGGCCACCCGCACTGGGCCATGGCCGCGGCCGCCGTGCCGCTTGCAGGGGCGGACCTGCCCAGCAGCGTGTACCGCGGCGTCCACCGGATCGTCGGCACCCTCCTGGGGCTCGTGGTGGTCGCCACCGTCCTGTTCCCGTGGCCCGGGTCGCCCCTGTTGGCCTTCCCCGGACAGGAGGCCGCCGTGCTGGCCTTCCTGGTGATTGGCCTGCAGTTCAGCACCGAGTTGTTCATGACCCGGCATTACGGCCTCGCCATGGTCTCCTTCACCCCGGTGATCCTGCTGATCGGACAGCTGGCCGCGCCAGCCGATCCCCATGTCCTCATCGCCGAACGGGCCATCGAGACGGCGGTGGGCGCCGCCGTCGGGATCCTCGTGGTAGTCCTGGTCCGCCGACGGCGGTAACGGTCCAGTCGCCGGAGAGGACATGCGGCCGCTCGCGTCATCTTCCGCGGAGGATGACGCGAGCGGCCGCACGGACAGTCCGGCTACTGCGGCTCCGCTGCGAGGAGCTCGGCGTGCTCCTGAGCCGTGAGGTCCTTATGCCCGTCCATGACAGGGGGCGGGGACAGTTTGTACGCGGCGTAGTACAAGCCGGAGGCCAGTGCCATGGTGATCAACGGCGTCAGTTGCGAGACCACGGGCACCACCGTCTGCTCGGTCAGCAGGATGCCGGTGGCGGAGGCGATCAGCCACGCGATAGCTCCGGCAGTGACCGGCTTCAGCCGGCCCGGCCGGACTTCCGGGAAATACCGTTCCTCGTTCCAGTTGATGGCAATATACGTCAGCGCGATCGCCACCCAGGCGGTGACAAAGACTCCCTGCCAGGCCAGCGCCTTGAGCAGGTAGCTCAGCACGTCCGTGAGCATCAGCAGGTATGCGAGCACGCCAGCGGTGATCACCCAGACATACCGTGGCAAATTGAGGCCGAACACGCGGTGGGCGAAGGCTGAGAGATTTGTCGACGCGAGGAAGTAGTTGGCCGTGTTGATGCGGGTCTGCGAGATGAAGATGACCAGCAGGCCCCAGATTCCCAGCGAGGAGATGAACGCCGTGACCACGCCCGTCTCCGAGGCCTCCAGGCCCCAGGCGCTCATGATGTAGATGCCGACCAGGCCGTTCAGCCCGAACGTGAAGGCGTAGAACACCCAACCGAAGGTGACATTGCCGAGGAATTTCCGGTCCTGGCGTTTGCCCATCCGGGCGTAGTCGAAGGTGTACATCATCATGATGTACACGCCCATGTAGATCAGGTAGGACGTCAGCCAGCCGGGCAGCGCCGAACTGGCCGCAGCCTCACCGATCCAGTTGGTGGGCACGCCGCGGATGACGGTCGCCGCGACGACGACGGCAATGAGCCCCGCGAAATAGAACGGCAGCAGGAACCCATTGAGCCGGTCCAGCCAGTGCTGGACGCCGCCGACAGCCAGGGGAACGGCATAGATCACCACTGCGGCGTACCAGATCAGGATGTCGCCGCCAAAATACTCGTGGAACGCGACGGCGATGATGGAGCCTTCAAAGACGGCGTAGTAAATCGCCGTGGCGGCGAAGATCAGTGACGCGAGCGCCGAGCCCAGGAGCCCGAACAGGGTCCGGGAGAAAACACTCACGGTCAGTCCGGTCCGGGCAGCGTAGCGCGATAGCACCAGGTTGATGATCCCGTAGGTGGCGATGGTGAGGACCATGCCGATGATGGTGTTAGGTACCCCCACGGCGCCAGCCGAGGCGACGGCCACGTAGATCCAGAACATGGCCGAGAAAAGGGCCCACCAAGCCATGGTCAGCGACCATTTGCCGACCCGCTGATCCGCGGGCATGACTAAATTTGAGTACGACAAAGCGACACCTCTGGTGTTGTAGTGATGCGTTTATGGAGCCGTGGCGGGAGCCACGGGGCTTTGGGTTGGTTATCCCCAGATGGAGCGGCGGAGGGCTTTGCCTTCCGCCCGGGCCGCAACGGCCTCCTCCATGGTCACCGCGACGAACCGCGTCTTGGTGCCGGGGGCGCTGCGGGCGAGCTGGTCCATGTCCGCGCTGATGACGGTTGCGACCATTGCGTAGCCTCCCCCGGACACGGCGTCCCGGTGCAGGACGATCGGTTCTTTGCCGCCGGGGATCTGGATGGAACCCACCGCGTATCCGGCGTCAACGATGTTGGAGGGATCAGAGCCGGCGCCGAAGGGCTGCTCCCGCGCCTCCCATTCGATCTCCGGCCCGCTGTAACGCAGGCCGGTCCTGTCGGCCACCGGCGTGAGGGCCCAGGTCGAGTCCAGCAGGGTCGCGAGCCCTGACCCGGTCAGCCGGTGGTCGTAGAGGCCCAGCAGGACCCTGATGTCCGTTTCGGCCGGAAACGCCGGCCGCAGTTCCGGTGCGATTCCAGCGAGGACATCCCCGGACGCCGTGTCGCCGACCGGGACCTCGTCCCCGGCGGCGAGTTTGCGCCCCTTATAGCCGCCCAAGGCACCAAGCGCGTACGTGGAACGGCTGCCGAGCACCACAGGCACGTCGATGCCGCCGCGGATTGCGACGTAGTACCGGGTGCCGCCCTGGAGGAAGCCGAAGGAGACTTCGTCCCCGGCGGCCAGTTCAATGGCTTCCCACTGAGGGGCGGTTGCCCAGTTCACTTTCACTTCCACCGGGGCGCCGCCCACGGCGATCACCGCTGGGGCGGAAGTCCGGAATTTCGGGCCCAGGTAGGTGCATTCCAGCACTGCTTCCTCGGCGCTGTTGCCCACCAGGGCATTCACGATCTCCGCGGAGAGCTGGTCCATGGAGCCGCCTTGCGGGATTCCCACGTTGTAGTGGCCGAATCTGCCCCGGTCCTGGACCGTCGTCGACAGGCCGGGTTCCAAGATCTCAAGAGTCATTGAGGTTCTCCAATAGCTTGGTGTTGTAGCTCTCGGGGTCGCCGAGGGCCTCGGCCAGATCAAAGGTGACCGGCACCTGCTTGTAGACGTAAGTGCCCGCTTCCACCTGGTCCTTGATGCCCTTGTATTCGTCCTCAGTGACGGGGCGGAACTTGACGATGTCGCCGGGTTTGAAGAAGACCATGAAGTCCTTGAAGTCAGCCAGGGACTGCGCGGGGTCGAAAATCGGAGCCGCCGCGATGCCGAACATCTGGTAGCCGCCGGCGCCGCGGACGGAATAAATGCAGGCGAAGCACCCGCCGTGACCGACCGTCAGGGGAGGCGTGTCCGTGCGCGGGCTGAGATACTTCGGCACCTCCAGCTGCTGCTCGCGGGGCACCATCTGGAACATGAAGGGCAGGCCGGCGACAAACCCGACCATGGAAACCAGCCAGGGACTGCTGTGGTGGCGCCGGATGAATTCCGCGGCATCGGAGAGGTTGTTGACCTCGGCCGCAAAGTCCAAATCGGTCCCCTCGGGCCGCTGGTGGCCGGCGCGGAAGCGGGCACCGGTCTCCCGCGTGTACGGGTCGTCGTACCAGACCGGCACTTCGATCAGCCGGGTGTTCAGCACCGGGTGGGTGGCGTTGTCCACCTCGACTTCGATCTCCCGCATGGTGGCTTCCAGCTCCGCGGCGTCCAGTACATCGGGGTCAAAGCGGACCAGCAGCGACGCGTTGGCCGGGCAGATTTCGGTCACGCCGGCCAGCTCCCGGCCGCCGAGCCTGGTGGCCATCGAGTTGGATTTGAAGTTCGCGGCCAGGCTCATCGCCTCGGAGATCTCCACGAAGAGAAACTCGTCGCCACCCCACGTGTAGCGCGCCGCGCCTTTGAGTGAGCCGGTACTCAGGGTATCGCTCATGACAGGTCCCCCAGGATCTCCGGGCAGGTTTCGATGAACTTGGTGTGGTGCTCCACGGATTTCAGTTCCGGCCGGTGCAGCACGGCGCTGAGCAGCGGAATCGTTGTGGAGACGCCTTCGATCGTGATCTCGTCGAGGGCGCGGATGGACCGGCCGATTGCCTCGTCCCGGGTTTCGTCCCAGACGATGATCTTCGCCAGGAGCGAGTCGTAGAACGGCATCACCGTGGAACCGGCGACGAATCCGGAGTCGATGCGGACACCGGGGCCGCCCGGCCAGTCGAGGCGCTCCAGCTTTCCGGGGCTGGGCATGAAGCCCTTGGACGGATCCTCGGCGTTGAGCCGGAACTCGAAGGCGTGGCCGCGGAAAACAACGTCTTCCTGGCGCATCCGGAGCGGCTCCCCGGCAGCAATCAGCAGCTGTTCCCGGACCAGGTCAAGGCCCGTGACCATTTCAGTGACGGGGTGCTCCACCTGGAGACGGGTGTTCATCTCGATGAAGGAAACTTCATGGTTGAGAGCGTCGTAGAGGAATTCGACTGTGCCCAGGCCCTTGTAGTGGCACTGCCGGGCGAGCTCCACCGAAGACTCCAGCATGTGCCGGCGGACGTCATCCGGCAGGTCCGGGGCGGGCGCTTCCTCCAGGATTTTCTGCTGCCTGCGCTGCATGGAGCAGTCCCTGTCCCCGAGATGGACAACGTTGGTGCCGTCGCCGAGGACCTGAACCTCGACGTGCCTGGCGCGCTCCACAAATTTCTCCAGGTAGACGGCGGCGCTGCCAAACGCGGCGGCCGCTTCGGCCTGCGCCACTTCGACGGTGGAGGCCAGGTCTTCCGCACGTGTCACGAGCCGGATTCCGCGCCCGCCGCCACCGGCGGCTGCTTTGACCACCAAGGGGTAGCCGATCTCCGCTGCGATCGCCAGCAAGGAGTCACCGGTAGGGGCTTCTCCGTGCGTTCCGCGCAGGGTGGGTACCCCCGCCGCCTCGGCCGCTTTCCGGGCCTGCGCCTTGTCCCCCATCAGCTCGATGGCTTCCGGGGACGGACCCACCCAGATGAGCCCGGCATCCAAGACCGCCCGGGCAAACGCGGCGTTCTCGGACAGGAACCCGTAACCGGGGTGCACCGCGTCGCAGCCGAAGTCCGCCGCAGCTTTCAGGACCGCGCCGTGGTCCAGATAGCTCTGGCTGGCCGGGGCTGGGCCGATGACCGCGTATTCATCCGCAAGGCGGGCCGCCAGCCCGTCGACGTCGGGTTCGCTGGCCACCACCACTGTGTGGATCCCCAATTCCCGGGCTGTGCGGATAATCCGAACTGCGATCTCCCCCCTGTTGGCTATGAGCAGTTTCTTCATGGTTTTTCCTCAATCACTGCAATAACGTCACCCGGGTTGACCGTGCCTGAATCCGACACCTCGAACTTGACCAGGTTCCCGGACACTTCGGTCTTGACTTCGCTGAATTGCTTCATGATTTCGACGACGCCGATTGTCTGGCCCGCCTCGACGTGGTCGCCTTCCTGCACGTAGGGATCCTTGTCGGGGCCGGGCTTGCGGTAGAACACTCCGGGAAGGGGCGAGGTCACTTGGTGAGACATGGTGTGCCTTTCGGTTGCGGTGGGATGGGCAGTGCATGACAGGTCATTGGCGGACGGCGTCCAGGGCTCCGCGCACGGCTTGCGCCACCGACGGCGAGTTGGCGGCATCGGAGTGGACGCAGATGCTGGTGAACTCGATGCTCACGGTTGAGCCGTCGGAGGTTTCCACCAGGCCGTCGTCGAGGACCCGGCGCACCCGTTCGGCGGCCTTTGCGGGGTCCGTGGCCTCGGGCCGGCGCTGGATAATGAGCTGGCCGGCGGGGTTGTAGTTCAGGTCCACATAGAGTTCAGCGACGAACGGAACCCCCATTTCGGCGCAGACGCTTTCGTGCGCTGTTCCGGCAAGCCCAAACATCGGAACCCCGTAGAGTGCGGCGACTTTCGCGGCGGACCGCATGAGCTCGGGGTCCCGCGAGAGCATCCCGTACAGGGAACCGTGGGGCTTGATGTGGTTGAGTTCCAGCCCGGCCTTCTTCAGGAAGCCCACCAGGGCACCTGTCTGATACAGAATGAGGGACTCGACCTCTGACGGAGTCAGCTTCATTTCCCGGCGCCCGAAGCCGGTCAGATCCGGAAGGCCTGGGTGCGCGCCGATCCGCACGCCGTGGGCCTTGGCAGCCGCGACGGTTTCTTCCATGGTGTCCGGGTCTCCGGCGTGGAAACCGCAGGCCACATTGGCCACATCGATGATCTCCATCAGCGCCAGGTCGTTACCGAAGCTGTGCAGCCCGAACGCTTCGCCCAGGTCCGAATTTATCTCAATTCCGGCTGTGACATTCGCCACATTAACATTCTTCATGCCTTCAACATTAGGGACTGCACCACGCCTTACATAGTGGGCAAATGTCCACTAACTTTGTTAGCAAGTGTGCAGCCTGCACACCGGTTTCACAGGGTGACAGCGCACCGGGAGTGCATGATGAGAGTCAAGGATCTGTTGGCGGAGGACTCGCTCCAGCTCAGGCTGCACACACCGTCCACGACAAGGAGCCTGGCCACGTCCATCAGTTACGCCGCCCCGGCCGAGTTCCTGGACCCCACGCCGTTCCTGGGCGCCAACTGCCTGCTCATCACCCACGGTATTGGTTTCAACTTCTTCGACCAACGGACGTGGGACGCCTATGTCGAACGGCTGGCGGGCGTCCCCGTCTGCGCCATCGCATTCGTCACGGGAGTGGCACACCGGCTGATCCCCACACCACTGCTGGAGGCGGCGAAGGCCCACGGGATTCCCCTGCTGGAGGTTCCCAGCGTTGTTCCGGCCCTGCAGCTGCAGCGCTTCGTCACGAGCGTCCTCGAAGCCGAGCGGTTTGCCTTGACCCGGCAATCGTGGGAGCTGGCCGACTTGTGCGCAAAGGCGGCCCGCTCCGGCGGGTCCCTCACTGCCGTGCTGGCGGAGGTGGCCTCCGCCGCGGGAGGCCAATGTGCGATCTTCGACACCACCGGAGCCTTGATCAGCTGCTGGCCGGCCGGTTCACGCTGGACAGCCGAGGATCTCCCCCGCAATGAGCGGAGTACGTCCGGGTCCAGCTTCGCGCTCCCCACCGGCGGAACAGACCATTTTCAGCTGGTGGTCCGGGGCGGGACAAGCGGGGAGCCGCTCGCCACACTGATCGGGCCGGCGTCGTCCATTCTTGCCATGCAGCTCAACAGCGCATTCAAAGCCAGCGTCCCGCACCAGGCCAAGCTCGAGCGGCTGATGAATCAACTGGAGGACTGGCAGGGAGTGGCCCTCAAGGAGCTGACCAGGACCTTCCGTGCGACGGGCCTGGACCCGCACGCGCCCACCTTCCTGGTTGTCGCCGCACCGGACAGGACCCAACTGCCGCACGCCTGGCGGATTCGGCTGGCGGTCCAGGAGCACCTGAACAACGCCCACGTCTTCACGTACCGCGGCTCGTTCTACGCAATCGCGCAGGCCCGGACAGACACCGCCGCGGACTGGGAAGTGATCCCGGACAGGCTGCTGGACTCGCTCCGGCGGATAGTTCCCGGCCTTCCCCTGGTTATCAAAGGGCCGCTTCGCAGCGTGGATGAGCTGAGGCTTGGCCTGGCCCATGCCCAACGGCTGGTGCGGGAAGTCACGGGCCCCACTATCGCAGCCGCGATGAGCATCGAGTCACTCGTAGTCGCAACCGCCGGCAGTGGCGCCCACGCCGCTGCCGAAAATCTGCTGGCGCCACTGCTCAACTACGACCGTGCCAACAATGGCCGGCTGTTGCCCACTCTTAGGGCCTACCTCGACCACGACGCCCAGCCATCCAAGGCCTGCCAGGCTCTGTATATCCACCGGAACACCTTAAGCAAGCGGCTGGCCCTGATGTCAGGGCTCCTGAATGTCCGCCTCGATACCCTGGAGGGCCTCACGACCTGCATGCTGGCCGTCCGCATCACCGACGCTGCGCCCTGATCACCGCCGGCCCGCGGTCCGCCGCGCTTTCCGCGTCGACAGCGGTCCGGCGCTGCTTGGCGCGCCTACTTGGCCCGCCGCGGCGGCCCGGCGACCAGCCGGGACGGCAACACCCGCGAAACCGTGGTCAGGACCTTGTAGCGCTTGCTGGGGATCGAGACGGCCTTGCCCTTGGCGTTGTCTGCCAGGCCCTCGCTGACCACCAGCCGGGCGTCCAGCCACAGCCAGCGCGGCGTCGCCGTCTTGTCCATCCCCATCCTGTCGTGGAACTCGGTGTGGGTGAAGCCCGGGCACACGGCGGTGACCTTCACCCCGCGCGGTGCGTAGGCCATGTTGGCCGACCGCGAGAAACTCAGCAGCCACGCCTTCGCTGCGGAGTACGTCCCGCGGGGCAGGAAGGCCGCCACGCTGGCGACGTTGATGATCCTGCCGGAATGGCGCGCGAGCATGCCTTGCAGGGCGGCATGGGTGAGCTCCATGGCCGCTTCGACATGAAGTTTCAGGTGCTTCTTCTCTTCGGCAATCCCGTTGTCCTCGAAAGAGCGCAACAAGCCGATTCCCGCATTGTTGACCAGGATTTCCACCGGGCGTTCGGGATCGCTGAGGCGCGCGACGACGGCGGCGATCCCGGCGTCGTCGGTCAGGTCCGCGGAGATCGTCTCCGCCGTGGCCCCGTAGCTGTTCTCCAGCTCCGCCGCGGTGGCCGCGAGGCGGCCGGCGTCGCGGGCCACGAGGATCACGCGGTGGCCCTGTTCGGCCAGCTGGCGGGCGAACTCGGCCCCGAGGCCTGCCGTCGCGCCAGTGATGAGGGCGGTGGTGCCCGGCGTGGACGCTGTTTGTGGGTTCATAGCGACAGCCTAACGGTGCACCGGCTCAGGCCAAGGCACTGTCCGGGGCCAATTCGTCCCCGGCCGGGCCGTCGCCGTCCGCCAAGTGGCGGTTCTGGATCTCTTCGGCCGCGAGCTCGTACCAGGTGTGTGCCCCGTACAAAGGGCTGCTGGTGTCGAGGTGGCGGTACAGGGCGTCGGCGAGCCGGCACAAGGCGGTGTCGGACAGGGCGCGGACGGTCGCCGCCGGATCCAGGGTGTCCTCGAAGTATTCCGAGAGCGCCAGGCCATCGATGGTGCCAACGCCGCTGGCGCCGCCGGCTTCGGCGGCCAGCGGGCTGTTGGCCGCGCCCGGCCCGGAACCGGAAGCCAGTCCGGTGTCCAGCCCGGCGAGGACACCGGCCTCGGCGCCGACGTGCAGGAGGCAGATGGGCAACTCGGCCGGCTCGTCGAGGGTGAGGTGGAACGGCACGGCCGCTTCGGCGTCCGGCGATGGAGACGCGGACGGCAAGGGTCCGGCATCGGCGAGCCTGCGGAGGTCCAGCAGCACTTCCGGGTCCAGGTGGGACGTGCCGTGGAGGTCGATGACCACCTCGGCACCTGCACCGAGGCGGCAGGCGCGACGCACGATGTGCATGAGGGCAGCCGAATCCGACGGGGTAACGCAACCGGTGATTTCGAGGGTGACGTGCACGGGATCGACATCCACGCGGACAAACACACGCAGTTTATGGTTCATGGGGTTCTCCAAAAAAGGACCTGTCCAAGAGCCAACTGCATAACTCTGCTCAAACCTTACGAGGTTGTTGTCCTGCCCACAAGACAGGCCTCGCCGGTCGGCCCCTCAGGGACGCCGGGCAGGGCGGTCAGGCTCCCTCGGGCACCCGCTCCGGCCAGTCCACGTACTGGTGGTAGGACTCGTGCTTGCGCAGGTAGCGGTACATGAACGGGCAGTTCGGGATGATCCGTTTGCCGGATGCAACCACGTCGTCGAGGGCGAAGTGCGCCAGCACCTTGGCCAGCCCCTGGCCCTGGAACTGCTCTGCGGTGTCCGTGTGGATGAAGTCGATATGGCCGGGCCTGTCGATGAAGCGCACCTGGACGGCGAGCTTGCCGCCGACGCGGAGTTCGTAGCGGTGAAGTTCGTCGTTCCGGATGGTGGAGACGTCCGGAGCGAAGGTGTCTTCCGTGGTTGCAGAGTTCTCCGTCATGGTTCGACATTGGCACTTAATGGCGGGCGTGGCAATGGCGGTTCTGATCCCCCGGACGGCTCAGCTGGCGTTGTCAGCCGGGCCGGAATCCGGCCCAGGAGCACGACGGCGAGCGCGAAGCATGCGGCGCCCCCGCCGAGCAGCCCGAGCGTGAGCCCGTTGAGGGCAGCGTCGACTGCCGGGACAAAAACGGCGACGGCGGCCAGCAGCACGGCGGCGGCCGGACGGCTCCGCGACTGGCCGGACGCCGTCGGCCGCTCCTCCAGCCTGCCAAACAGCGCAAGTACCGGCAGCAGCAGCGCGACGACGCCCAGCAGCACCAGGGGCCGCCCCCACCACCAGGCCGCGCTGCCGCCGGCCGGCTGGGGAAAAGCCGTCAGCAGCAGGAGCCCGGACATCGCCGCCAGCAGCGGCAGGTGCCACAAATAGATCGTCATGGACCGCCGGCCGGCCACGCCCATCATCCGTTGCACCCAGGCCAGGGACGCGATCCGGGACAGCCCCGGACGGAAGAGCTGCAGGGCGGCGGCCTGTGAAATGCCCAGGAGCAGCAGCGTCACGTTGGGCGGGTTGAGGTTCACCAGCATGTTCCCGGAGTACAGCCCCAGCAGGACCAGCAGCCCCAGCAGCATGTTGCTGGCAACGATGATGCCGAAGCGTGCCGGCCGGCCGCTCTGCAGGCGCCGGCCGTCCGCGATGATGAATCCGAGCTGCTGCACGGCGCACCACAGGAACACCATGTTCAGGTAGGCCAGCGGCGGCAGCACCCCCCGCAGGCAATCGACCGTCACCACCAGGGCGGCGAGTCCGGCGAAGCTCAGCCATGGCGCGCGGTCGTGGAGGGCGGCCAGCCAGGGCAGGTTCAGTTGCGCGGCGAGGTACGCGGCGAGGAACCACAGAGGCATTCCCGCCCCGCTGGCGACCAGCTCGATGACCTGCGGGGCAACCCCTGTGAGGCGTGCCGCCGAGAGCCCGAGGAACATGGCGGCCAGCAGGACGGCAGCTGGACGGATCAGGCGCAGGAGCCGGCCCTGCATGAAATCGACGCCCGTGCCGCCCCGGGCCCGGAGCCGCCGCCAGGACTGCAGGCCCGTGATCCCGCCAGCCACGAAGAACAGCGGCATGATCTGCAGGACCCACACCACAGGCTCAAACCAGCGCTGATTGCCCAGGATGTTTTCCGTGGTCACGGTGCCGTCAGGGTGCAGGACGGGGCTCACCATCATGGTGTGTGCCACCACCACCAGCACCAGGCAGAAGAACCGGGCGAGGTCGATCACCGGGTCGCGGTCGCGGTCGCGGTCGCGGTCGCGGTCCGGCGCCGGGGCCGGACCGCCGGCTGACCGCTGCTGTGGAACCATGACGCCCCCTGGGAAGGCCTGCTGTGTAAGCGTCCATTGTGGCCTTGGGGCGGCCGGACGGCCAGAGCAGTTGGGCCCGGGTCCGCGCCGGAGTTCCGCCGGTTCCGGCGGTTCCGTCAGCGGGAGAGCGTGCCCAGTGCGGTCGCGGCGAACGCCCGGGCCGAGGCATCCCAGTGGCCCAGCAGCGCCTGGAGGTTCTCGCCGTCGGCCCGGTGGGCGGTGGTCTGATCCTCAAGGACCGCCAGGACGCCGGTGCGCAGCTCGGTGTTGAAGTTGACCTTGCCCACGTTCATGGCCGCGGCCTTGACCAGTTCCTCGGCCGGGATGCCCGAGGCACCGTGGAGGACCAGCGGGATCCGGGTCCGCACGGCGATGTCCTGCAGCACGTCCCAGCGCAGCCGGGGCTCCCCCTTGTACTTTCCGTGGACGTTGCCCACGGCCACGGCGAGCAGCTGCGCCCCGGTGCGGGCCACAAAGTCCTCCACCTGGGCGGAGTCGGTGAGGCCGGCGGGTTCGTCCGCCACGCCGGTCCCGAAGGCCCGGTCCTCGTCGCCGGCGAGTCCGCCGAGTTCGGCTTCAATTACGACGTCGGCCCTCCCCTGCGCTGCCAGGGCTGCCCGGACGCCCTGGACCAGGGCGATGTTGTCCTCGTACGGCAGCGAGGACCCGTCCACCAGCACGGAGTCGGCTCCGGCGCTGACGGCGTCGGCGATCACCTGCGGGTCGGCGGCATGGTCCAGCTGCACGGCAATCGGAACGCCGGCGGCGTCGGCGAGTCCGCGGAGGGCCGCGATCAGCCGCAGCCCGTTGGGCGTGGCCGCGGTCTTCGGCGCAACGAGCAGGATGGCGCCCCGGCCGGATTCCTCGGCCGCGCCCGCAACGGCGAGCGCGGTGGTGAAGTCGTAGCAGGTGAACGCAGGGACCGCGGAGCCTTGCTGCAGGGCCCCGGCGACCAGGGTGTCGAGTTGGGTACGCATCAGGCGCTCAGGCCTCCCACCAGGATCCAGGCGACGAACGTCAGCGCGAAACCGGCCAGTCCCAGCACGGTGGTGAGCACGGTCCAGGTCCTGAGGCCGTCGGCGACGGTCAGGCCGTAGTAGCGCACAACCACCCAGAACCCGGCGTCGGTGACGTGTGAAAGGCCCAGGGCACCGAAGCCGATGGCGATCACGATCACGGCAATCTGCGCCGGGGTGTAGCCGCCGCCGGCCACGGCGGAGGAGAGCAGGCCGGCCGTGGTGACGATCGCGACGGTGGCCGAGCCCTGGGCGGCGCGGAGGGCGAGGGAGATGATGAAGCCAAGCAGCAGCAACGGAACGCCCAGGGTGTCCAGGGATTCGGAGAGCGCCTTGCCGATTCCGCTGACCTGCAGGACGCCGCCGAAGACGCCGCCGGCCGCAACGACCATGAGGATGGAGGCGATCGGGGGCAGGGCTCCTTCGAAGATTTCGCCGGTTTCCACGAGCGACCACTGGCGTCGGACGGCGAGGAGGAAGAAGGAGAGGGCAACGGCCACGAGGAGGGCGAAGACGGGGTTGCCGACGAACGCGGCGACGCCGTACCAGAAGTCGTTCTTGTCGATCACGAGGGTGCCGACGGTGCCCAGGAGGATCAGCGCGATCGGGGTGGCGATGAGGAAGATGATCAGGCCGGGACGCGGCGGGGCAATGGCTTTGCTGCCCGGGCCCTCGTGGCCAACACGGACCATGGTGGCGGAGCCGAACTCGTCCACCTGGGCCTTGACGGAGGGCAGCAGCTCGTAGTTCCTGCGGTTCATGATGGCTGCGACCCAGTAGGACAGGAAGCCCAAGGGCACGCAGATCGTCAGCGAGATCAGGGCGATCAGCCCGATGTCGGCGCCGAGCACGCCGGCACCGGCCACAATCCCGGGGTGCGGCGGCACGGCCACGTGGATGGCCAGCATGATGCCGGCCATGGGCAGGCCGAACTTCACCGGGTGGACGTTGGCGATCTTGGAGAAGGCGTAGACGATCGGCACCAGGACGATGATGCCCACTTCGAAGAACACCGGAATCGCGACCAGGAAGCCGACTGCGGTGAGGGCCACGGCCACGCGCCGGGCGCCGAGCTTGGCGGTGAAGTGGTCGGCGAGGGACTGCACGCCGCCGGAGACCTCGATCATCCGGCCCAGGATGGCGCCGAGCGCGATCAGGAGCGCGACCTTGCCCATGGTGCCTCCCACCCCGGTGGCCACCACGGTGAAGATGTCCTTGAGCGGGATCTGCGCGGCCACAGCCACCAGGATGCTCACGGTCAGCAGGGAAACGAAGGCCTGGATCTTGAAGCGGATGATCATCACCAGCAGCAGGGCAACGCCGGCAGCAGCGATTGTCAGCAGCAGCGGAGTTCCCAGCTCCACGGCAGGCTTGATGACGGGCGCGTCGGCCGCGCGCACCATCAGGGAATTAAGCAGGGGGGTCATGAGGGGATGTCTCCTTTGACAGGGGAATATTCTCCGACGATTCAATCGCGAGGTAAAAGTGGAGTGGCGGGGTGGTGCCCGGCGACGGCGGAGGGGGGACCGCCGTCGCCGGAGGTGGGGTGGCGGGTTAGGCGGTGCGCTTGGTGGGCGCGAGGACCTTGATGACGGCGGAGTCATCGGCGGCGGCGAGGCCCTGGGCCTGGCCCAGGAGGTAGAGCTGCTCCGCGGCGGCGGCTACGGGGGCGGCGAGGCCGGCGGCGCGGGTGGCCTTGCCGACGATGCCCATGTCCTTGACGAAGATGTCCAGGCGGCTGAGGACCTCCGCGCCGTTTTCCGTGTAGGCCTCCAGGATGCGCGGTCCGCGGTTGGAGAGCATGAAGGAGCCCGCGGCGCCGGCCTCGAGGGCGGCGAGGGTCTTGGCCTGGTCCAGGCCGAGGGCGTCGGCCAGGGCCATGGCCTCCGCGGCGGCGGCGATGTGGATGCCGCAAAGCAGCTGGTTGACGGTCTTCAGGGCCTGTCCGTCGCCGGGCTTGTCGCCGACCACGGTCAGGGTGGAGGCCAGCAGCTCCAGGGCCGGGCGGGCCTTTTCCTGGGCCTCGGGCGATGCGCCCACCACGATCAGCAGGTCGCCTTCGCCGGCACGCTTGGGTCCGCCGGAGAGCGGGGCATCAACGAGTTCGACGCCGTATTCGGCCAGGCGGTCCACCGTGGCCGGGATGGCGTCGGTGCCCACGGTGCTGCCCAGGATCACGACGGAGCCCGGCTTGAGCACGGAGGCCACGCCGTTCTCGCCGAAGAGGACATCGTTGAGCTGCTCGCCGTTGCGCACTGCCAGCAGCAGGGCGTCGGCGCCTTTGGAGGCTTCCTGGGCGGAGTCGAACGTGCGGATGCCGGCGTCTTGAGCCAGCTTCAGGCGCGGCTCGGCGATGTCGAAGCCGTGGACGTTGAGCTGGCTGGCCAGGCGCGTGGCCATGGGCAGGCCCATGGCGCCAAGGCCCAGGACGGTGATGGTGTAAGTGCTGGTCATGGTGTTCTCCATCGAATGATGTGGTGTGGAATCAGAAAGTGTTGCTGAGCTTGCGCGTGACATCGGCGAGGGACTGGTCATCGCCCACGTTGCCGGCGAAGACGATGTACGGAATGCCCTTGGCCGGGCCGTCCACCGGCTCCCAGAGGCTGACGATGCCCGGCAGCATGGGCCCGCGGACGATCGCGTGCCGGATTTCCAGGCCGTGTGCGGCCACGTCCGAGGACGTGATGCCGCCCTTGGCGATCACGAAGCGGGGCGGGAAGGTCTTCAGCGTGCGGTTCACGACGGCGACGACGGCGGCCGAGACGGTCCGGGCGATCCGCAGGCTTTCGGCGGCGTCGGAGGTCTTGATCAGGAGCCGGCTCGTGTGGACAATGACGTCGCCGCCGCGGAGCGCGGCAACCACCGTGTCAACGGTTTCGTCGAGGTACTCCCCCGCGTTCTCGCCGAGCAGTCTTTCGACGTCGATCTCCACGGTCCGGGCCGCGCTGTGCTGCGCGGTGAGGGCGTTGAGCTGGCGGGTGGTGACGCCGACGTGCGAGCCGACGACGATCAGGCCGCCGGCTTCCGAGGGGGTGTTGCCCGCAAACGCTTCTTCGCCGCTGAGTTCGGTGCGGATTTCCTGGCCGATCCGTGCCCGGACGAACGGCGGGCCCACACGGTAAAGGAGCTTCTTGCCGCGGCGTTCTGCTTCCTCCAGGCCCAGGGACAGGGCGCGCAGATCGTTTTCGGTGACGATGTCCGCCACGATCGGGGTGGAGTTCGTGGCGGCGTCGATGGCGTCGGCGATCGCCTTGGCGGAGATGCTCGGATCCGTGGAGGCCCGGATGATGTCCAGGTCCAGCACGATCACCGAGTCCGCGGGGAACCGGCCGTTCGACTTCTCTTCCACGTACTTGGCCATCTCCGAGTTGGCGAAGCCGAAGCTCGCGTCCCGGGCGAATTCGGTCTCTGCCACGGGGGTGAGCCGTCCGGCGTCCTCGCCTGTGCCGCGGGTGAAGTGCACGCCGCCGATCGTCACGCGGCCGGCGTCGGGGAACGCGGGAACGATCACGACGCCGTCGGTCGTCTCGCCGTTGACGGCGGTGACGGTGGCGGCGATGACGTCCGGTTCGAGCGGGTAGTGGCCGCGAAGGGTGGAGTCGCTCCGGCTGACAAAGCTGAGCCGCAGTGCTCCCTCAGCCGTTCCTGCCGTTGATGCGGCGGCAGCGAGGGCGTTCCGGACGATCTCCTCGTTGCGGGCTGCGGCCTCGGCGGGGTCAAGGCTGCGGGTGTTGGTCAGCACGTAGACCGCGCGCTGGCGCTGGCCGTTGACTTCGTAGCCGAACGCCCAGGCGAAGTCCCCCACTTCCCAGCGGGTGAGGACGGGCAGGTTCGACACGGACTGGGTGCCGGTGGGGTCGTCGTCGAGGACTACCAGGACGCGGGGGGATGTCTCGGACGAGGCCGCCACGCTGTCTGCCACGAGCCGGGCGGGGATCTGTACTTCCGCGGGGAAAGCGGCCAGCACGTCTGCTTCGAGGGGCACTATGCACTCCATTGTGTGGGATCGATCGGTGGAAACCTGCGGTACTCCGGGAGCCGCAGAAGGGGCTAAATGTAAGATGTCAGACATCTTATATCTGAGTGCTAGTGTGGCATATGGCACAAGGACACGCAAGTAGACTTGGCCATCAGGAGCACGCCATCAGGCAAGTCATCAGGCTGAGTGCAGTCGCTGGACGGGGAGAATTGGCTAGGAAATCGCTGGTCGGCGTAGTGGCCGACGAACTGCTGGACCGGATCATTGCCGGCGAGTTCCCGCCCGGCGCGAGCGTCCCCGGCGAACTTGAGCTCAGCTCCCGGCATGAAGTCAGCCGGATGACCGTCCGCGAGGCCATGAAGACCCTCGAAGCCCAGCGGATCCTCAGTGTGGAACGGGGCCGCGGCACGTTCGTGAACCCGATCAACCGCTGGGGCTCCCTGGATGCCGTATTGCGGGCAGCCTCAGAGGGCACCAATGACGCCTCGGCCGCCATCCAGCTCATTGAGCTGCGGCGGATGCTGGAGACGGGGGCATGCGAACTTGCGGCCGGTCGGATGGCGGATTCTGACATCCAGGCCCTCCGCGCGCAGGTCGAGAGGATGCGGCAGGCCCATGAGACCAACGATCTCGCCGCGTTCGTCGAGGCTGACCTCGCCTTTCACGACCTCATACTGCAGGCATCCGAAAACGTCTTCGTCGCCGTTTTGTTCGAACCGCTGCACCGGGTGCTGGAAAAGCGCCGGACCGAGACGTCCAAGGTGCCGGACATCCAGAAGCACGCGATCGGGCACCACCAGAACATCGCGGACGCGCTGGCATCCCGCGACCCGCACCGGGCCCGGGACGCCATGGACGCGCACATGCAGCAGACCCTCGATGACCTGAAGACCTTCGTCCTGGCCGAAGGCAGCGCCTGACGCCCAAACGACCGGCGGGCGCTTAGGCGCGCTGCTCAGGCGCGCTGCTTTGGCGTGCTGCTTAGGCGTGCTGCTTTGGCACACGCTTGGCGGAGCCGTTCAGGCCAGCGAGAGGAAGAGCTTCTCCAGTTCTGCCCGGTCCAGGCTGGGGTCTTCCTGCTGCATGCACTGCTGCAGGCCGGTGGCGATAATGGCGAATCCCGCCTTGTCCAGGGCGCTGGAGACGGCCGCCAACTGGGTCACGACACTCTTGCAGTCGCGGCCTTCCTCGATCATCCTCGTGACTGCCGCGAGCTGCCCCTGCGCGCGGCGAAGCCGGTTGATGACAGGCTTCATGTCGGTGGGATCGAGTTCCATTGGTACCTCCGGGATCGGCGCGTCAGGTTCCACATCATACCCCCCTGAGTATTTTCGGCCCCGAAGGGAAGGGGGTCTCCGCTCCCGCGGCAACGCCGCCTCGGCGCCTCGCTAGGGGCATAAGTACCTAGCGCGGCATGGATTATCGGCGTATTGGTGGTGATGTGAACGCCGCCAGGTTCCTCGAGCCGGACGCCGGCCATACCGGCAACAATATTCCCGCGGCGGGGCGGCGGCAGCCGGGGTTTCAGGGCTCCGCACGAGGTCAGTCAGGTGCATGGCGTTCACCGCCCTGGAGCCGGTACGTCGCCCTCGGAGATTCGTTCACGGCAGGTGTCGGCGACCCGGAACCGTTGAGCCCCGGCGGCATGCGGGGGTGGGCGGACCGGATAGCCGAGGAACTCGGCGAGGGCCGCGGAGAGTTCGGGTACGCCAACCTCGCCATCAGCGGCCTGGTCCTGCGCGAAATCCTCGACCAGCAGCTTGAGCCGGCCCTGAACCTGAAACCGGACCTCGTCACCCTCTCGGCCGGCGGGAACGATCTCGTGTTCCATCGCGGCGATCCGGACCGGATGGCCGCCTCCCTCGACGCGGCCGTGGCAGTGCTCTCAGCCACCGGGGCCACGGTGGTCCTGTTCACCGGGCCGGACTGGGGCGAGACCGCCGTGTTCGGGCACATCAGGGGCAAGGTTGCGGTCTTCAACGAGAACATCCGCGTCATCGCCGCCCGGCACGATGTCCTCATTGCTGATTTGTGGGCACTGCGGCAATTGGGCGATGCCCGAATGTGGGATCCGGACCGCCTGCACTTCTCGCCGCTGGGTCACCACACCATTGCGGCCATGGTCCTGGACACGCTCAACGTGCCACACCGGCTGCGCCCCCTTGAGCCCAAGCCCATGCCGCCGGGGAGTTGGCGGGAAACCCGGGCCAGCGATCTGGCCTGGGTGGCGCACTACATGCTGCCATGGATGGTGAGCAAGATCAGGCCGCGGGCCGACGCCTTTCCCCGGCAGGCAAAGCGGCCGCTGCCGGGACCACCGCCCCCCGGGGTCCCGGATTCCGGTCCCATCCCCCTAGTCCGGCCCGGTTCCGTGGGCTAGTCTGCAGGAACGGCCCACAGCCGGTCATCGATGACGATCACGAGGAGCGAAGTTGTCTAATCACACCTACAGCATTTCTGAAATTGTCGGAACCTCGAACGAAGGCGTCGATGCGGCGGTCCGGAACGGCATCACGGAGGCCGCCAAGACCCTCCGGAACCTTGACTGGTTCGAAGTCAAGGAGATCCGGGGGCACCTTGAAAACGGCCAGGTCGCGGACTGGCAGGTCACCATCAAGCTCGGGTTCCGCCTGGAGCGCTGACGCCCGCTCCGGAGCGCGGACGGCACAGACCGGCCCACCTTCGGAGAAAACCCGCAACGCGTCAGGGCGGAGGAGGTCAGGACGGAGAGGAGCGCTTCATGCGCTACACGCATCTGGGCCGCTCCGGCCTGACCGTCTCGCGCCTGTGCCTGGGGACCATGAACTTTGGCCCGCAGACCGAGGAGACGCAGGCCTTCACCATCCTGGACACCGCTCAGGCCGCCGGCATCAATTTCGTCGATACCGCCAACGTGTACGGCGGTTCGAGCCACCGCGGCTGGACCGAGGAAATACTTGGCCGCTGGTTCACCCAGGGCGGGGAGCGCCGGGAGCGCACGGTACTGGCCACCAAGCTGTTCGGCACCATGACGGACCGGCCCAATGAGTCCAAGCTCTCGGCACTGCATATCCGCCGGGCCCTGGATGCAAGCCTGAAACGGCTGCAGACGGACTACATCGATTTGTACCAGTTCCATCACGTGGACCGAAACACGCCCTGGGAAGAGATCTGGCAGGCTGTCGAGGTCGCCGTACAGCAGGGCAAAATCCTGTACACCGGCAGCAGCAACTTCGCCGGTTGGCACATCGCCCGCGCCCAGGAAACCGCAGCCCGCCGCAACTACTACGGGCTGGTCAGCGAACAGTCGATCTACAACCTGCTGACCCGGGACGCGGAACTGGAAGTCATCCCGGCCGCCCAGCAGTACGGCCTGGGAATCCTGCCGTGGTCGCCGCTGCACGGTGGCCTGCTGGGCGGAGTGCTGCAGAAGGAGGGCGACGGCGTCCGCCGCATCGCGGGCCGCGCCCTCGAGGCGCTCAAAGCGCACCAGAAACAGATCCGGCGCTATGAGGACTTTGCCGCAGAGTTGGGCCAGGACCCGGCAGACGTTGCACTCGCGTGGCTGCTCCACCAGCCGGCAGTCACCGCTCCGATCATCGGCCCGCGCACCCTCGAGCAGCTCGAATCCTCCGTCAGGGCGCACAAATTGAAGCTCGACGCCGACGCGCTGAAGCGCCTTGACGAGATTTTCCCGGGCCACCGCACTGCACCGGAAGACTACGCCTGGTAGGCCGGATGTGGCTGAAATTTGGCATCCCGCCCGCCCCACCCACGGGGCGCCGGGTGGCCTTTGATACTAAGCATGATTACTATTGAGGCAGAAGGATGAAGCGCACCTGACGATCCAGGTGCCTCCTCTATGAAAGAAGAAGGAACGATAAAAATGGGTTTTTTCGCATTTCTGATTCTGGGCCTCATCGCCGGAGCAATCGCTAAGGCTATCCTTCCGGGACGTCAGGGTGGCGGCATCATCATCACCCTGATCCTCGGCGTCGTTGGCGCCCTCCTGGGCGGATTCATCGGCAGCGCACTGTTCGGCGTGGGCCTCAACGAGTTCTTCTCGCTGTCGACCTGGCTGCTGGCCATCGGCGGTTCGATCGTCGTGCTGCTGGTTTACGGCATGATCAGCAAGCGCTCAGTCCGCTAATACGGAGACTGGCCGGAAACCGGTCCTGGGGTATACCCAGGGCCGGTTTTTTGCATTATCTTCAAGTACCGCATGGAGAAGGAGCACAAAATGAAGGGCAAACTTCTTTTCGCCACCGGACTGGCCGCAGGGTATGTCCTCGGCTCACGGTCGGGCCGCGCCGCCTATGAGAAGCTCAAGGCCCGGGGCACCGAACTGTGGCACAGCAAGCCGGTCCAGGACAAGGTGGCCGCCGCGGCCGAAACGGTCAAGGACAAGGCCCCAGAGGTCACCGACCACCTGGGCGAGGCCGCCCGCCGCGCGGGTACCGTCATCAGCTCCGCCGTCCACCGCGAGGCCGGACACGGGAGCACCACCGCGGCGGACAAGCTGCCCTAGGCGCCCCGCGCAGGACGCCTAACCGGGCCCGCCGCCCTCAGCCGGCCGGCCGGCTGGCCCGGCTCAGCCGGAAAACGGCAACGCGCCAGCCACCACCGTGGCCCCCAGCTTCTCCGAGCGCAGCACCCGTGGTCTCAGTCCGTGCCTGCGAAGGATCTCGGACGTCTGTGCGGCCTGCCGGCGGCTGGTCTCGATCAGCACGTGGCCGCCTGGCGCCAGCCATTGACGTGCGCCGGCGGCGACCCGCCGCTGCACCTCCAGCCCATCGGCGCCGCCGTCGAGGCAGGCCCGCGGCTCATGCACGCGCGCCTCCTGCGGCATGGTTTCGATGTCGGCCGAGGGAACGTAGGGGGCATTGACGGCCAGCAACCGGACGCGGCCCCGGAGTCCCGCCGGGAGCGGATCGTAGAGGTCGCCCTCATGGACCTCCCCGCCCAAGGGCAGCACGTTGGTGCGCGCACACGCCACGGCGGCAGGGTCGATATCGGCGCAATGAAGTTCGATGGCGGAGGGCAGGTCGATGGCGCTGTGCTGTTCGATGGGGCCGGGCTGTTCGATAGTGCTGCGCCGTCCCTTGGGGCCGGCGAGCGCGGCCAGCGCCGCCCCGACCGCGCCGGAGCCGCAACAGAGATCAACAACGACCGGCGCGGGCCGGCCTGCCCCGGCCGGCTCCTGCCGCCAGGTGTCCAGGAGCGCGGCGGCCTGCCGGGCGAGGAATTCCGTGCGTCGCCGCGGCACGAAGACTCCGGTGTCCACGGCGATGCGGAGTCCGCAAAATTCCGCCCAGCCGAGGATGTGTTCAAGCGGGAGGCCGGCAACCCTCCGGCGGGCCATCTCATCAAGTTCGGCCGGCGTCGGGGCGGCGGCGATCAGCAGGCTGGCCTCGTCTTCGGCGAACACGCAGCCGGCCGCACGGAGCCTGGCCGTGAGTCTCTGGTGCGGGGAATCTTGGCCAACTAGTGGCATGGGAGCGCCTTTCGGTCTGGTGTCAGACGCCCTCACCGTGAGCTGGCCGCAGCCGGCACCGCTGGGAGGGCGCCCTTTCTGGACTTGCGTGAACGGGACCCACCTCCTTCTGCTGCAGTTGCCCGGAATCCTATGCTACCCAAGGCTCCCAGCCGCCGCGATGGGGCCAGCCGGGTTTGCGCGCCCTCTTGCCACGGCGGTTTGCCGCCACGTGGAAGGCCCGGCTGGCAGGATGTCAGCATGGAATCCATCCCTGCACACCACCTCATCTGGACCGGCTCCTACACTGCAGACTCCGGCGGCAGCGGTTCGGGGATCGGCGCCGTCGCCGCGGCGGCCGACGGCACCCTGCGATGGCTCGGTCTTGCGGCGGAGGCCGACTCGCCGTCCTTCCTGGCGGTCCACCCCTCGCTTCCTGTGGTTTACGCCGTTGCCGAGCATGCGCGGACCGTGCGGGCCTACCGCCGGGATGGCGCGTTTGGCCTGGAGCCTGCGGGACCCGCGTGGCCGGCCGGTGACGCGGCCTGCCATGTCGCCGTCGAGCCTTCCGGGCGCTTCCTGGTGGTGTGCTGCTGGGGCGACGGCCAGGTGCTGTTCTACGAACTCGGTGCCGACGGCGGAATCCTGGACCGGGCCGCCGCCGCCGAGTCCCGCGACCCCTACGGCTCCGCTCCCGACGCGGAAGCCCCCGAAAAACCAGGGCGGCCCAGCCGCGCCCATGCCGCGCTCATGCTGGCCGACGGCCGGGTGATGACCACGGACCTGGGCCACGACCTCCTGCGGATCTGGACCGTCCGCTCCGAGCCGGGGCCGGCTCTGCGGCCGGTCCTGGACCATGAGGTGGTCCTGCCGCAGGGCAGCGGCCCCCGGCACCTGGTCCAGCACCCGGGCGGAGACGTCTTTGTGGTGACCGAGTATTCAATTGAGGTGGCCGCGGCCTCGCTGTCGCCGGACTCCGGTGCCTTCCGGCTCGGATTCGTCGGGCCGGCCACCGCCGGCGGTGCCGTGCCGGGAGATTCTGCGGCAGAAATCGCGCTGGCAGCCGACGGCAGGCACGCCTATGTGGGCGTGCGCGGCTCGAACCGGATCAGCGTGCTGGAGGTGGCGGCCGGAGGCGCGGCGCTGCGGCCGGTGGCCGATGTTCCCAGCGGCGGCGACTGGCCCCGGCACCATGTGGTCCGCGAGGGATGGCTCCACGTCGCCCACGAACGCTCGGGCGACGTCGTGACCTTTCCCCTGGACCCCGAAACAGGGGTGCCGGGCACCCCCTTGGACCGGCTGGACGTGGCCTCCCCCACCGCGCTGGTGCCGGCCGGGCTCACGCCACGGGGTTGAGGGGCTGACGCCCCGGCGCGGGAGGTGCCGTCCTCGGGGCGCCGAAAAAGAACCCGGCCGCCCGATCGCGCAGCGGCGGTACGGGGCGGTGGATGATAGCCGCGGCCTCGGCGGCGGCCACATCGGCCGGGGGCCGGTCCGCGGCGTCCATAGCCGTCATGGCACCCAGCAGCGACACCCAGCGGGGCCCGAGACCGGGCGGGATCACCGGGCTCCGCAGAGTCCGTGCCACCAACGACTCCACCGGCGTCCCCGGGAACGCCTTGGCCGCGGTCAGGCATTCCAGGAGGACCAGACCCAGGGCGTAGACATCCGCCGCCGGATCCGCCGGTCCCCCGTTGGACTGCTGCGGACTCATGTAATGCACGGTGCCCGACGACGATCCCGGCACGAGGACAGTTCCCGCGGGTACGGCAATCCCGAAATCCGCAATCCTCACCGGGGACCTGCGCAGTGAGCTAAGAAGGATGTTGGCGGGCTTGATGTCCTGATGCACGAAGCCGCCGGCGTGCACGTGGCCGAGCCCGGACAGGGCAGCCGCGGCCCAGCCGGCCACATCCTGCGGCTCGCTCGGACCCGCATGGATCCGTTCCGCCAGGCTCCCGCCGTAGGCAAATTCCTCCACAAGGAAGGGACGGCCCGCCCACGGGTGTCCGTCCGGCACGCGCCCCCCGCCCACAAAGGCCACTACCGCCGGGTGGTCCAGCCCGGACAGAATACGGGCTTCGTCATGGATCCAGGGCCGCCGGCGGAGTCGTCAATGGCTGTGCGAGTAGGCTGCCACCGGCTCCGCGGCGCCCTGCCCGACGTCGTCCAGCTGAAAACCGCAGCGGCAGCGCCACAACGCGGGGAGGGCCAAGGAACGCTCGGCGGGCCCGAACGAGTAGGAGGACATCGCAGCCGGCTCCGGGGTGTGCCACTCCATGGGGGCGCCGCAGTGCCGCGGGAGAAGGGGACTGCCGCCTGTGCCCCCGGTAAAGGTTGCGGATTCAGGCATGACGCCTACTCTCGTTGATGGCCGGAAAACAAGTAGTAAGCATACATATAAATAGAATAACTAACTAGTTAAACGAGCTAGTTTCCCGGTTGTGCGGGGCAAAACTAGTGCCGCCCTTCGCCAATCGCCTCGCCCATCCGGCGCAGGAAGGTGATGACCACCCGGGCGTCCTCGGCGCTCATGGACTCGGCCACCTCCATCATTCGCCGGTGCATGTGGCCCAGCGTGGCGCGGACTTCGGAGTCCGTCGAGACCGTCGGCACGATCACGAGCGAGCGCCGGTCGGTCGGGTGCGGCTCGCGCCGGACGTGTCCGCTGGCCACCAGCCGGTCGATCAGCGAGGTCGTGGAGGCGGTGGTGATGCCCAGGACACGGCTGATGTCCTTGGGGCCGACCCGCTCGCCGGTGGCCTTGGCCCGCAGCAGGTAGCGCAGGGCCAGGAGGTCCGTCTCGCCCATCCCCATCGAATCGCGCGTGGACCGCCGGGTCGCCACCTCCGAGATCCTGTAGTCGCGAAGGGCCTGCAGGATGGCAGCAGGCGGGTCAAGGCTGTCATCGGGGCCGTACCAGTATCCGGAGGCGCCGTGGGAGTCCATCCGGCAAGCCTAGCCGAACTGATAACTAGCCTTCCGTGCAATCGCAGCGGCTAGGGCCCGTCAGCACCAAAAGGCCCGGGGGCACAAAAAATCCCCGGCCTCCTGTTGCCAGGAAGCCGGGGAATTTCCACTCTTCGCTAAAAGAGTGGGCCCTGTGGGGATCGAACCCACGACCCACGGATTAAAAGTCCGATGCTCTACCAACTGAGCTAAAGGCCCCAACTGATAGCTCCGAAACAGCGGATAAATCCGTCGCTGCGGCGCGTTTCAGCCCAGTCCATTTCTGGACGTTAATACTGTACCCCAGACCTGGGCCGACTTTATTCACACTGCCGGGACCGGCGTCGCACGTCAGCGGCAGCGCCGCCGGCCCGATCCTCGATTCCCCGGCGGCACTGGAGTAGCGTGGGGGCATGAGCGAGCAAGCAGGATCAAGCGCCCCCGGCCCGCGGCACCACAAGCCGAAACCCTTCGCGCCGATCGACTTTGAGCCGTTCGCCGGCGGGGCCGATCCCGCCCGCGTCTCGGAGGCGGCCCATCTGGCCGCGCAGGCGCTGGTGCGCCGCGGCCGCGACAGCGACGACCCCAAAGTCACCAAGCGGCTGGTCAAGCTCGCCGATGAGCAGGGACTGGAGGCGATCGCCGAAATGTGGGCCGAAAGCCCCGCACGGTCCCTCCCCGGCGCCCTGTGGCGCCTCTACGCCCTGCGGGCCGCCACCATCCAGGACCCCGAACGGATCTCCGTCTACTTCAAGGCAGGCAAGGACACGGCCCAGGTTTCGCATGTGGTGGCCGGCGCGGCCGAACCGCCGGGCGCGGATGAGATGAAATCCATGGCGGACGCCATCCTCTCCGGGGCGTTCGACGGCGACTTCGACGTCGCGCTGGAACGTTCTGCCGCGTTCTGCCGCGTGGTTGCCCTGGGCCAGGCAACGATTGCGGACAACGCCGAGCACAGCAACGAGAACCACGCCAGCAAGCTCACCCGCAACTCCCACCTGCTGGTCAAGACGGCGGAAGACCTCGAACACGCAGCCAACGCGTGGCGGCTGGGCGAGCTGGACTAAGGGCCACCACGCACGGCCCGGGCAGGCTGTCAATGTTGACTTGAAAGAACCTACGTAGAAAACTGAAAGCGGTGCCGAACCGCGAAACCCCCGGGCTTCAACATTTAGCCGCCTAGAGCGGCCTACCGCCGAGAGGCGTATCCGGTTCGGCACCATTTTTATGCCCTCTTTTGATTGAGGGCGTGCCGGCACCGTCATATGCCGCGTCCGGCCGGTCCGGGCCCGGCGCGGACGGTAAAGTAAGGCGCATGCGCTGGTCTCCGTCAAGTCACACAGGCGGCCGAGCCTACCCGCGACCCACTCCTCGGAAGACCGGTGACACAACGTGAAGCTGCGCTTGTTCCCGCAGGAGTCCGCCGGACTGAACCTGCTCTCACAAATGGCGCGCCAGATCGTGCTGGCCACTGGAACACTCTCGGAGATCCTCGGCGCCCCGGCCAGTGAGCATGCCCGGCTGGTGGAGGACATGCACAACCACGAGGCAAAATCGGCGGAGCTGCACTTTGCCCTCCTGACCCATATGCGCACCAGCTTCGTGAATCCCCTGCCGCGCGAGGACATGTACACGCTGTCCCGCTTCCTCAACGAGGCCATAGAGAAGCTCGACGCCGCCGCCGAGCTCGTGTCCCTGTACAAGCTCGAACGGCTGCCCAAGCGCGCAGCGGACCAGCTGGAAATCATCAGCCGGCAGGCCGAGCTCACGGTCGATGCCATGCGGAAGCTGAACAACCTGGACGAACTCGAGGACTACTGGATCGAGATCCTCCGGCTGGCCAAACGCGCCGAACGCACTCACCGGGTCTGGGTCGCGGACATGCTCCACGAGATGAAGGCGATGCAGTACGCGCGCAACCGCGACATCGCGAACCAGCTTGTCGAAGTCACGAAGGACATGCGCCGGATCGCCACCCAGGTGGGCAGCATCATCGTCAAGGAATCCTGACGTGGTGTTCTTCTTCCTTGCCCTGGTGCTACTCTGCGCCGGGGCCTTCGCATTCCTCAACGGTTTCAGGGATGCGTCCTCCTCGGTTGCCCTGGCCGTGCGGACGCGAGCGCTGACCCCAACCGTGGCGGTATTGTTGGCCAGCCTGTTCAACTTCATCGGCGCCGGACTGAGCGCCGCGCTTGCTCTGGCCGTCAGCCAGACGTGGCTGACATTGCCGACGGGCACGAACGGCCTGACGATTCTCCTCGCCGCGCTGGTGAGCGCCATCCTCTGGGGTATCTATATGTGGTGGCGTGGCATCCCGGCCTCCTCCACGCACGCCCTGGTCGGCGGCCTCGCCGGGGCAGGCGTGGCGAGCGTCGCCGTCGGCGGCAACCCCGTCACCGGCGTGGACAACTCGCTCCTGTACCAGGTGGCTCTGCCGCTGCTGGTCTCCCCGGTGATCGCCTATGTCGGGTCGTTCCTGCTGGTCTGGCCTGCCAGCTGGGCCGCCCGCTACACGCCGCCCAACGTCGTCAACACCCGGTCCCGGCGGGCCCAGGCCATTGCAGCCGGCGCCGTCGCCTTCGGCCACGGGTTACAGGACGGCCAGCGCACCAGTGCAGTGGTGATCCTGGCGCTGCTGGCGGCCGGGCTCTCCGACGGCGGGTCCGTGCCGGTGTGGGTGGCGGTGATGACGGCCGTCCTGCTGTCGGCGGGGACCCTGGCGGGCGGCTGGCGGATTTCCTACACCATCGGCTACCGGCTGACCCGGATCGACCCTCTGCGTGGATTCGTCGCCCAGATGTACAGCTCGGTGATGCTGCTGGTGGGCGCGATCGGGCTGCATTGGCCCGTCTCCACCACCCACACGGTGACGGCGGCAACGCTGGGCGCCGGCGCCAACCAGTCCTTCCCGGGCACGGACCGGCGGCTGGTGATCCGCATCCTGGCGTTCTGGGTCCTGACCCCGGTTGTCACCGCCGCCGCCGCGTTCGTCCTGCAGCTGGCGCTCACGCCGGTGGCCGGCCTGTAAGGGACTTGCCGGTTACCCGAAGCGGCCGGAGACGTAGTCCTCGGTAGCCTTCTCGGTCGGGTTGCTGAAGATGGTCGGGGTGTCACCGAACTCGATCAGCTTGCCCGGCTTGCCGGTGCCGGCGATGTTGAAGAAGGCCGTCTTGTCCGACACGCGGGCCGCCTGCTGCATGTTGTGCGTCACGATCACCACCGTGTACTGGTCCTTGAGCTCGTTGATGAGGTCCTCAATGGCCAGGGTCGAGATCGGGTCCAGGGCGGAGCAGGGCTCGTCCATGAGGATCACCTGGGGCTCTACGGCTATGGCCCGGGCGATGCACAGGCGCTGCTGCTGGCCGCCGGAGAGGCCGGAGCCGGGCTTGAACAGGCGGTCCTTGACCTCGTTCCACAGGTTCGCCCCTTGCAGGGAGCGCTCCACCAGGACGTCGGCCTCTCCCTTGGAGATCTTCTTGTTGTTCAGCTTCACGCCGGCCAGCACGTTGTCCCGGATGGACATGGTGGGGAACGGGTTGGGCCGCTGGAACACCATGCCGATCTGGGAACGCACGGTGACCGGGTCGACGCCGGGACCGTACAGGTTGTCCCCGTCCAGCAGTACCTCGCCCTCAACCCTCGCCCCGGGGATGACCTCGTGCATGCGGTTCAGCGTGCGCAGGAAGGTGGATTTGCCGCAGCCCGACGGGCCGATGAAGGCCGTGACGGACTTGGCCTCGATGTTGATGTTGACGCCTTCGACGGCCAGGAATTTGCTGTAGTAGACGTTCAGGTCTTTGACGTCGATGCGCTTAGACATGGTGTTCCTTCACTTGCTGGAGGTTTATTCGGCGGGCGCGGCGGTGGCCTAGCGGCCGGCCTTGGGGGCGAAGACGCGGGCGATCAGGCGGGCGCCGAGGTTGAGCAGCATCACCAGGATGATGAGCACCAGGGCCGCACCCCAGGCCCGCTCGGAGGACGGATCCGGGTTGGACGGCGAGGTGGGGTTCAGGATCTGCGTGTAGATGAACGTTGGCAGCGAGGCCATCCAGCCGCTGAACACGTTGGTGTTGATTGTGGTCGCGAATCCGGCGGTGACCAGGATCGGCGCGGTTTCGCCGATCACGCGGGCGATCGCCAGGGTGATGCCGGACGCGATGCCGGAGATCGCCGTCGGAAGGACCACTTTGAGGATGGTCCGCCATTTGCGGACGCCGAGGGCGTAGGCGGCCTCGCGGAGTTCGTTGGGAACGATCTTGAGCATTTCCTCGCTGGAGCGGACCACCACCGGGATCATCAGCACAGAGAGTGCGACGGCCGCGACGGCGCCTGTCTTGGTGCCCGGGCCGACCAGCGCGAAGAAGGCAGCAGCGGCGAACAGGCCCGCGACAATCGAGGGGATGCCGGTCATGACGTCCACGAAGAAGGTGATGGCCCGGGCCAGCGCCCGGTCCTCGCCGTATTCAACGAGATAGATCGCGGTCAGCAGGCCCACCGGGACCGAGATGAGGGTGGCGAGCACGGTGATCAGCAGGGTGCCCATGAGCGCGTGGTAGATGCCGCCGAGCAGGGGCGCACCTTCCTCGACGGTCTTGTTATCGAAGGCGCCGGTGACGCCGTTCATGGAGGTGGTGAGGAATCCGGGATCCAGGAGGCCGGGGAGGCCGTTGACCAGCACGGTCCAGATCACCGAGAACAAGGGCAGCAGGGCGACCAGGAAGGCGCCCACCACCAGGCAGGTGGCCAACTTGTCCTTGGCCTTGCGGGCGCCTTCCACAACCAGGCTCCAGCCGACCAGTCCGGCGGCAAAGAGGATGCCGGAGACCAGCCCCCAGCCGAAGGCGTTGAAGCCGATCAGGGCCAGGATGGCGGCACCGAGGACCAGTGCTACGGCCAGGACAATGTACGGCGCGGCCTTGGGCAGCTGGCCCTTGGTCAGTGCCGAGCGCTTGCGCACGGGGGTCAGGGTGGAGGTCATTTAGTTGGCTCCCGAAAATTCTTTGTGCCGGGTGATGATCCCGCGGGCGATCATATTCACGCCGAGGGTGATGACGAACAGCACCAGGCCGGCGGCGATCAGCGTGCTGACCTTCAGTCCGCTGGCCTCGGGGAAGTTCAGGGCGATTTCGGCGGCGATGGTCTGGTTTCCGCTCTGGATCAGGCTGGCGGTCAGGGCTCCGGAGGACAGCACCAGCGCCACGGCCATGGTCTCGCCGAGGGCCCGGCCGAGTCCGAGCATCACGGCGCTGATGATGCCGGGCCGGCCGAACGGCAGGACGGTCATCCGGATCATCTCCCAGCGGGTGGCGCCGAGGGCCAGCGCGGCCTCTTCGTGCAGCTTGGGGGTCTGCAGGAAGATCTCGCGGGTCAGGGACGTGATGATCGGCAGGACCATGACGGCGAGGACGATCCCGGCCGTGAGGATGGTCTTTCCAGTGGCCGAGGCGGGACCTTGGAAGATCGGCAGCCAGCCCATGTTGTTGGCCAGCCAGTTATAGGACGGGGAGATTTCCTTGGCGAGGAACGCAACGCCCCAGGCGCCGTAGACCACGGACGGGATCGCGGCGAGCAGGTCAATGACGTAGCCCAGGCCGGAGGCGAGCTTGCGCGGTGCGTAGTGCGAGATGAACAGCGCGACGCCGATCGCGATCGGCGTCGCGATTACCAGGGCGATCACGGAGGCGATGAGGGTGCCGATGACGAGCGGCCAGATGTAGGTGAAGAACCCTTCGCCGCCCTGGATCTTGTCCGGCGATGCCACGAGGGCCGGGAACGCCTGGATGACCAGGAACAGTGCCACGCCGAAGAGCACGACGAGGATCAGACACCCTGCCGCCAAGGCGGCTGCGGAAAAGACTTTGTCGCCGGTGTGGCCTGCGCCCCGGGACTTGGTCAGGGAGGTGGTGGTCACTTCACGGTCCTTCGGTTTGGGTGGAGGTCCGGGCGCCGGCTGCGGAGGCCTCCGCCGCCGGCGTCCGGCAAATCTTGATGTTTGGAACAAACGCGTCGGTTCCCTGCTCCATGGCGGCCGCCGGTGACGGCCGCCATGATGCAGGGAACCTTGATCAGGCTCGTGTTTCCACTATGCCTCGCGGTGCGGCGTTATCCCTAGGCCTTGGCCTTGATGGCGTCGACGGCAGCGATTGCCTTGTCCTGGAGGGCCTTGGACAGCGGCGCCGACTTGGCGGCGTCTGCGGCGGCCTGCTGGCCGGCGTCGGAAGCTGCGTACTTGACGAAGGCCTTGACCAGGTCAGCGGTGGCCTGCGTGTCGTAGGTGCTGCAGACGATGTGGTAGGACACCAGGACGATCGGGTAGGCGCCGGCGGCGGTGGTGGTGCGGTCCAGCTTGATGGCGAGGTCGTTGGCGTTGCGGCCTTCAACCGGCTTGCCCTGGTCCACTGCCTTGGCAGCAGCGTCGGCGGAGATCTTCGTGAAGGAGTCTCCGACCTTGATCTGCGCCGTGCCGAGCTTGCCGCTGACAGCGGAGTCGTCGGCGTAGGTGACCGCACCGGGGGTGTCGGTGACGGTCTTGACGACGCCGGAGGTGCCCTTGGCGTTCTCGCCCTTCAGGCTCGCGGGCCAGACACCGGCGGCCTTGTCGGTCCACACCGAGGGGGCGACGGCGGACAGGTAGTCCGTGAAGTTCGAGGTGGTGCCGGAGTCATCCGAACGGTTCACCGGGGTGACCTTGAGGTCCGGAAGCTTGGCGTCCGGGTTCAGGGCCGCGATGGCGGGGTCGTTCCAGTTGGCGATCTCGCCGCGGAAGATCTTGGCAACAGTGGCAGCGTCGAGCTTCAGGTCCGTGATGCCCGGCAGGTTGAAGGCCACGGCGATCGGGGAAATGTAGACCGGGATGTCGAGGGCGCCGTCGGGGCCGCACTTGTCCTTGGAGCTGGCGAGCTCGTCATCCTTGAGGTAGGCATCGGAGCCGGCGAACTGTGCCGAGCCGTCGAGGATTGCCTTGCGCCCGGCGCCGGAGCCGTCCGGGGAGTACTGCACAGTGGCGCCCTGGTTCGCGGTAGCGAAGTTGGTCTTCCAGACGTCCATGGCTGCGCCCTGGGCGGAAGAGCCGATGCCGGTCAGGGTGCCGGTGACCTTGGGGCCGGACGCGGACGGAGCCGCGGTCTGGGCCGTGTTGGTTGCATTGTCCGAACCGCAAGCGGTCAGCGCGAGTGCGCTGGCGGCGATAACAGCGATAGCCGCGTTGCGGCCGAAGCGGAGAGCCTTCACTTAGATGTACCCCTTTCAGGGCTTTGCGTGCTGGGCCGGAGAAGGCCAGCAGGGATGCGTACGGATTTGTACCTTTACCGACGGTAAGTGGCCCAGATGAAGAGAATTGCGGACCAAGGTGAACGGCCGGTTAACGACGCTGGGCCATTGGCTTACATCTGCCGGGGAGCCATTGTGTTCTGTGGGTCACAGTCGTATCGGTCATGCCCCTCCACGTTGCGCTATCACTTCCGCACGCCAAGACCCGCCAAAACCCGAAAATGGGGACCACAACTGATAGAGCAACGGGCGGGAGGGGCAGACCGGCCGTGCCGGCCGCCCCGGGGCAGCAAATAGACTGGAGGGCATGGCCTCCGCGACTGGACTCTCCGCAAGCGCACGATTCCTGCGCGGCCGGGTCCGGACCGGCTTTGTCCGGAGCCGGAACTCCCTGGGGCCGGCCATCCAGATGACCACTTGCGCCGTGGGCGCCTACGCGTTCGCCGAATACGTCCTGGGCCACAACGGGCCGTTGTTTGCTGCCACATCGTCCCTGATTGCCCTCGGTTTTTCCCGGGACCCGAGGCTGCGCCGCGTCATCGAGGTGGGCCTGGGCTGCACGCTCGGCATCGTCGTCGGGGACCTGCTGCTGCACTGGCTGGGTTCCGGGATCTGGCAGGCCGCCGTCGTTCTCCTGTTCTCCATCCTGCTGGCGAGGTTCCTGGACAGCGGGACCATCTTCACCACCCAGCTGGGCCTGCAGTCAGTGCTCGTGGTGCTCCTGCCGGCGCCGATCGGGGGGCCGTTCACGCGCAGCATCGACGCCGTGGTGGGCGGGGTGTTTGCGCTGCTGATGACCGTCCTGGTTCCCAAGGATCCCCGGCGTGAACCCCGCAATGACGTCAAGAAGCTGCTCCACGAGCTCGCCGAGGTCCTGCGGGAATGCGCCTCGGCGCTGAGCTACAGCGATTCCACCCAGGCCTGGCATGCCCTCATCCGGGGGCGGAACTGCCAGCCCCTCGTCGATGCCATGCGCCAGACGCTGCGCGCCTCCGGCGAGGTGGCCACCCTGGCCCCCGCATACCGAAGGCACCGGGAAGAGCTGGACCAGATGGAGCAGTCACTGGACTACATCGATCTCGCGCTGCGCAACAGCCGGGTTTTTGCGCGCCGCCTGACCAGCGCCATCAACCATGCGGCCCTCTCGGACGAGGCCACCCAGAACATCGCCGACGTCCTGCAGGAGACGGCCGCCGCCGTCGATGAGCTGTCGCTGGGCCTGGCGGAAGTGCACGACGGCGCCCGCCGCGCGCATCTGCGCACTGCCCGGTCCGAGCTGCGGGAGATTGCCGTCCGGCTGCATCCGCGGATGCTGGATGTCCAGCTACTTGAGGGCGAAACGGTGGTCATGCTGTTCCGCCCGCTCATGGTGGACCTCCTGGAGGCCGCCGGCGTGGACTCCAAGGAAGCCCGGGACATCCTTCCCCCGCTGTAGCCGCCGCCGATGCCGCGCAGGCCCACATGGCCCGGCCGGCGCGCTTCGTTGTCGCCGGCCCCCGATAGTGTGGACCAATGGCTACGAAGACTTCCCGGGGGCCCAAGGCGCCCGGCTACAAATGCGCCGAATGCGGCTGGACCACGGTCAAGTGGGTGGGCCGCTGCGGCGAATGCCAGGCATGGGGCAGTGTGGAGGAGACCGGCGCCGCCGTCGCCCGCACCACGGCGGCCACAACGGTCCTTGAACCGGCCCGCCGGATCGCCGACATCGACGCCACCACCGCGGCTTTCCTGCCCACCGGCGTGGACGAACTGGACCGCGTCCTGGGCGGCGGGCTGGTGCCCGGCGCCGTCATCCTCCTCGCGGGCGAACCCGGGGTGGGCAAGTCCACGCTGCTGCTGGACGTGGCGGCCAAGTTCGCCCGCACCGCGCAGGACGTCCTCTATATCACCGGCGAGGAATCCGCCGCCCAGGTCAAGCTCCGTGCGGACCGGATCGACGCCGTGGCCGAGTCCCTGTACCTGTCCGCCGAAACGGACCTCGGGCAAGCCCTGGGGCAGGTGGAGAAGCTGGAGCCGCGGCTGCTGGTGGTGGACTCCGTGCAGACCCTCAGCAGCGCCGACGTCGAGGGCAGCGCCGGTGGGGTGTCCCAGGTGCGCGAGGTTGCGGCCTCCCTGATTGCCGCGGCCAAGCGCCGCAACATGACCACGCTGCTGGTCGGGCACGTGACCAAGGACGGTTCCATCGCCGGGCCCCGGCTCCTGGAGCACCTCGTGGACGTCGTCTGCCAGTTCGAGGGCGAGCGGCATTCGCGGCTGCGGCTGCTGCGCGCCGTCAAGAACCGCTACGGACCTACCGACGACGTCGGCTGCTTCGATTTGAACGAGGACGGCATCGAGGGCCTCGCCGATCCCAGCGGGCTGTTCGTCTCGCGGACCAAGGAGCCCGTCTCGGGAACCTGCATCACGGTCACGCTGGAGGGCCGCCGGCCGCTGCTGGCCGAGGTCCAGGCGCTGCTCGCCGAGAGCGCCAGCTCCCAGCCCCGCCGCGCCACCAGCGGACTGGACAGCTCGCGCGTGGCGATGCTGCTCGCCGTCCTGCAGCAGCGCGCCGGCTGCCTGCTGCATAAGGACGACTCCTATGTGGCCACAGTTGGCGGGGTCAAGCTCAGCGAACCCGCCACCGACCTCGCCGTGGCCCTGGCGGTGGCCTCCGCCAAAGCCAAGAAGCCGCTCCCCCAGCGGCTGATTGCCTTCGGCGAGGTAGGCCTGGCCGGCGAAGTCCGCCCGGTCCCCGGCATCAACCAGCGCATCCAGGAGGCGCATCGGCTCGGCTTCACCCATGCAGTGGTGCCGGCCAGCCCCAACGGGCACGGGCCAGTTCCCGCGGGGTTCTCGGTCCGCGAGGTGGGCCACCTTGCCGAGGCCCTGGGACTGCTGATCAGCTGACGCCGCGGAGGACGGGCCCGGGGCCTGGGACGTGCCGGCGGCGTACACAGAAGCGACTTAGGACCCTAACGCCGCCGCCCCGGCGGCCGCACGATGGGATAGTGGCTGGCGGATGCGGCCGGCCGATCCAACCGTCCCAGCCGCGCCGGCCGCACCAGAGGGGTGCGACATGATGTGGGGTTACGGGTACGAACTCGGCTGGATGTGGCTGTGGGGCGTGTTCCTGCTGGCCGGAATTACTGTGCTGGTCATCCTGGCCGTCCGGCTCCTCACCGGAGGCCTTCGTCATGACGGCCCTGGTCTGCTGCCGGGCCAGGGGCAGATTCCTCCGCAGGGGCAGGGCGGGCCTCCCGGTCCAACCCCCGTTTCTCCACAGCCGTCAGTGCCGAGCGGACGATCCCAGGCCCGCCTGATCCTTGACGAACGCTTTGCGCGGGGCGAGCTCACGGCCGAGCAGTACCGCGAGAATCTGAAGGTGCTGGGCGAGGAGTCCTAGTGCAGCCCCTCAGCCGCCGCCATGCCCTGCTCCTGGCCTACCTCGGTGTGGCCACAACCGCGAGGTCGGCTGAGCCGCCAGGCTCTTGTCAGAAATACCCCCTGGGGGTATCTTTGCCGTAGCTGCACACGACTGAACACCTTCCAGGAGCGCACACCATGGACCATCGGCACAGCAGTCGGGACCTCGATCCGGGCATAGATCCCGGCATCGGCGTTCACAGCACCCACCATCACGGCATCCACGGGACGCCGCAGGGCGGCCGGGCAGACCATCCTGCAGGCCCCGGAGCCGCTGCCGGCTCCGCCGCGGATGACCACCTTGTCCACAGCCACGGCCAGCATGCCGGGCACAGCGTCGCGATGTTCAGGGACAGGTTCTGGGTGTCACTGGCCCTGGCCGTTCCCGTGGTCTTCTTCAGCCCCATGTTCGCGGACCTCCTGGGCTACCAGCCGCCGGCGTTTCCGGGCTCCGCCTGGATTCCGCCGGTATTCGGCACGGCGATCT
Source organism: Arthrobacter sp. 10N43 (assembly GCF_056394525.1). Classification (NCBI taxonomy): domain Bacteria; kingdom Bacillati; phylum Actinomycetota; class Actinomycetes; order Micrococcales; family Micrococcaceae; genus Arthrobacter; species Arthrobacter sp. 10N43. The sequence goes on from NZ_JBFTIA010000003.1 coordinate 474,187, forward strand.
TCATCTACGGCGGCCAACCGTTCATCCGGGGCGGCCTCAACGAAGTGAGGACACGCAAGCCCGGGATGATGCTGCTGATCGCCATGGCCATCAGCGTGGCGTTCATTGCCTCATGGGTGACCAGCCTGGGCCTGGGCGGCTTCGACCTCGACTTCTGGTGGGAGCTGGCATTGCTGGTTCCGATCATGCTGCTGGGCCACTGGATCGAGATGCGCGCCCTCGGCTCGGCCCAGGGCGCGCTGGACGCCCTGGCTGCGCTGCTGCCCGACGAGGCGGAACGCGTCACCGGCGCCGGCACGGAGACCGTCAGCGTCTCGATGCTCCGCGCCGGAGACACCATCCTGGTCCGCCCCGGCGGACGGATGCCGGCCGACGGCACGGTCAGCGACGGCCGGGCCGAATTCGACGAATCGATGATCACCGGCGAGTCACGGACGGTCCTGCGGGCACCTGGCGATCCCGTGGTGGCCGGGACCATCGCCACGGACAACTCCGTGCGGGTCAGAGTCTCCGCCATCGGCGAGGACACCGCCCTGGCCGGGATCCAGCGACTCGTGGCTGAGGCGCAGGCATCCTCCTCCCGGGCCCAGGCCCTGGCCGACAGGGCAGCGGCGTTCCTCTTCTACTTCGCCGCCGGCACCGGCGCCCTGACCTTCGTCGTCTGGACCCTGATGGGCAGCGTCACCGAGGCCGTCACCCGCACCGTGACGGTCCTGGTGATCGCCTGCCCGCACGCCCTGGGCCTTGCCATCCCGCTCGTTATCGCCATCTCCACGGAGCGGGCCGCCCGGGCCGGTGTCCTGATCAAGAACCGGATGGCGCTGGAGCGCATGCGCACGGTCGACGTCGTGCTGTTCGACAAGACCGGAACCCTGACCAGGGGCAAACCCGAGCTCAAGGAAGTTGCCGCGACCGCGGGCATGGGGCCGGCCTCAGCCGCAGGCCGGGACGCGGTGCTGGCTCTCGCCGCCGCTGTGGAGGCGGACAGCGAACACCCGGTGGCCCGCTCGATCGTGGCCGCCGCCCGGGAACGGGAACTGAAGATTCCGACGGCGGAGGGGTTCACCGCGCTGACGGGCCGCGGGGCCCGGGCCACGGTCGATGGCCGCGTAGTCCAGGTGGGCGGCCCGGCCCTGCTCCGCGAACTCGGCCTGCAGGAACCGGAGGATTTGGCCGCCACGACCGGCGCCTGGCTGGCTCGCGGCGCGGCAGTGCTCCACGTCGTGGACGGCGGCGCCGTGGTGGGAGCGGTCAGCCTGGAGGATGCAGTTCGGCCCGAGTCGCGCCAGGCCGTCCGGGCCCTCCAGGCGCGCGGCATCACGGTGGCCATGGTCACCGGCGACGCCCGGCAGGTGGCGGACGCCGTCGCCGCCGAGCTCAACATCGACGAAGTGTTCGCCGAGGTCCTCCCGGCCGACAAGGACAAGAAGGTCGCGGAGCTGCAGGGCCGCGGACTGAAGGTGGCCATGGTGGGCGACGGCGTCAACGACTCTCCGGCGCTGGCCCGGGCGGAGGTGGGGATCGCGATTGGCGGGGGGACGGATGTGGCGGTGGAATCGGCCGGCGTGGTCCTGGCCGGCGACGATCCCCGGGCCGTGCTGTCGCTGCTCGACCTGTCCAAGGCGAGCTACCGGAAGATGTGGCAAAACCTCGTCTGGGCCACCGGGTACAACATCATTTCTGTTCCCCTGGCAGCCGGCGTCCTCGCCTTCGCAGGGGTGGTGCTCTCCCCCGCCGCGGGCGCCGTGATGATGTCGGCGTCGACCATTGTGGTTGCCCTCAACGCGCAGCTGCTGCGCAGGCTCACCCTCGATCCTGCCGCGGCCCGCTGACCGGAAGGAGCCTCATGCCGGAGACCAGCCGCCGCGATTCATCATTCGGGCGATCCTATGCCCGGGTGGGCCCGCGGATGGACGCCCGCGGGGCAACGGAGCACCGCCGGCGCCTTGTGGAACCTGCGCACGGAGTCGTCGTCGAAATCGGCGCGGGATACGGGGCCACCTTCGCGTTCTACCCTGCCGCGGTAACTTCCGTGCTGGCCCTCGAACCGGACCCCACGCTCCGGGGGCTGGCCGGCGCGGCCGCCGCGAAGGCACCCGTGCCTGTCACAGTGAAGGACGGCGTGGCCGAAGCGCTGCCGGCCGCAGACGCCTCGGTGGACGTCGTCGTCTCGAGTTTGGTGCTGTGCACCGTGGCTGACCAGTCCGCCGCCCTCGCGGAGATAGTCCGGGTCCTGCGCCCCGGCGGCTCGCTGCTGTTCTATGAACACGTCCGCTCCGCGCACCGCGTGCTGGCGGCCGCCGAAGACCTCCTCACACCGCTGTGGACCCGGGTGGCAGGCGGATGCCACCCGAACCGCGACACCGCCGCCATGATCGCCGGGGCCGGCCTCACCGTGCAGCGCATCGACCGCTTCGGCTTCTCGGTCCTCCCCGGCAACCCGCGGCTGGCCCACATCCTTGGTGTGGCGAGCAAGTCCTGAGCCGGCCGCCGGTCAGCAAAGCCCCATACGAGACGCGAGGGGCGCCTGCCGCGATGGCAGACGCCCCTCTGGTTAATCCTTCAAACCCATTCAAGCCCATTCAAACCGGTTCAAACCGGGTGGTTTGACCCTGAAGTCGGGCCTGCCTGGCTAGGCCTTCTTCGGCGGCAGGGCCAGCTTGAAGATCTTCGCCCACGTGGAGCCGACCTGCTTCAGCAGCGGGCCCGTGGTGTACGGCAGCCCGTAGCGCTTGCAGATTTCCTGCACCTTCGGCGCCACCTCCGCGTAACGGTTAGAGGGCAGGTCCGGGAACAGGTGGTGCTCAATCTGGTGCGAGAGGTTGCCGGTCATGAGGTGCATGAACTTGGAGCCGGAGATGTTGGCCGAGCCAATCATCTGCCGCACATACCAGTCGCCGCGGGTCTCGCCTTCGACCATTTCCTCGGTGAAAGTGTCGGTGCCTTCGGGGAAGTGGCCGCAGAAGATCACCGCGTGCGCCCACACGTTGCGGACGGCGTTGGCGGTCAGGGTGCCGTACAGGGCCTGCTTGCCGGAACCGGTCAGCATCGCGACGGCGGGCGTGGCGGCATAGTCCTTGGTGAACTGCTTCAGCGCCTTGCGGCCGAGGGCCTTCAAGTCCCTGGTCAAGGCTTCCTTCGACTTCCGGCCCTCTTTGTAGTCCACGAGTTCGAGGTCGTAGATCGCGATGCCCCACTCGAACACCGGTGCCAGCAGCGCGTTGTAGACCGGGTTGCCGATGTTGAACGGCACCCATTTCTGCTCCGGATCCATCCGCAACAGGTTGTATCCGATGTCGTTGTCCTTGCCGACCACGTTTGTCCAGCGGTGGTGGAGGTCATTGTGGGTGTGCTGCCAGGACCGCGCGGGGGTGACGAAGTCCCATTCCCACGTGGTGGAGTGGATGTCCGGGTCCCGCATCCAGTCCCACTGGCCGTGCAGGATGTTGTGCCCGAGCTCCATGTTTTCCAGGATCTTGGCGAAGCTCAGCAGTGTGGTGCCGGCGATCCAGGCGGGCTTGTTCTTGCTGACCAGGAGCGCGGCACGGCCGGAAAGTTCCAGGCCGCGCTGGATCTTGATCATCCGGCGGATGTAGGCGGCGTCCGACGCGCCGCGCTTGGCGAGGATGTCGTCCTTGATGGCGTCGAGTTCGCGACCCAGCTCCGCCACCTGCTCGTCGGAAAGGTGGGCAGCAGCGGGCGGACGCAGCAGCGGGCTGCCGGTCTCGGCGAGGGCGCCGGGCCGCGTCTTCGCGGCGGTCACCACCTTTGCTGCCGGGGCGCCGTCTGCGGAGGCGCCGCCAGTGGTGTCGACGTCGGATAGATCCGGTTTGCTGGAAACAATCGTCATGCGGTGATACTCCTCAGAGGTCGAGGTTAACGGGGCCGGCGGCTGCCGACACGCACGTCTGGATTAGTTGGCCGGGCTCGCCGTGCACTTCGCCCGTGCGGAGGTCCCGGACATGGCCGGCACGCAGTGGAATGAGGCAGCTGTGGCAGATGCCCATCCGGCAGCCGCTGGGCATCAGGACACCGGCGTCCTCGCCGACGTCGAGCAGCGGGGTGTCGCCGTCGGCCTCGACTTCGCGGTCGGAGGCCTCGAAGGTGACCAGTCCGCCGTCGTGCCCGGCGCCGCCGGCGAGGCTGGTGCTGAAGCGCTCGATGGTCAGGGAGCCTGCGGGGGCGTCAGCCTCCGGCAGGTCCACCTCGCCTACGGCCTCCCAGAGCGCCTCGGTGTCATTGAGGAAGTCTTCAGGGCCGCACGCATAGGCTGCGCGCTGGCGCCAGTCCGGGCACAGCCGGTCCAGGTCAGCGGCTGAGCTGAAGTCCAGCCGTCCCTGGTCACCGGTGAACCAGTGCGTTACCCGGAAGTTGGGGAACTGGTCGGCGAGCTCGGCGAGTTCCTCACGGAAAATTGCGTCCGCGGCGGAGCGGGCGGTGTGGATGAGCACGACGTCGGCGTCGGGACGGTGCGGTACGAGGGTGCGGATCATCGACATCACCGGGGTGATCCCGCTGCCGGCGGTGAGCATGAGCAGTGGGCGCGGGTGTTCGGGCAGGACGAAGTCGCCCTGCGGAGGAGCCAGGAACAGCACGTCACCGGGCTTGGTCCCGCGCACGAGGGCCGCGGAGACGGCGCCCATGTCGGTAACCGTGATGGCCGGGTCCTGCCCCGCGGGGGCGCTGAGCGAATACGACCGCCAGTGGCGGACGCCGTCGAGCTCGACGCCGATACGGGCCCACTGGCCGGCAAGATGTGCTTGCCAGCCGCGGCCGGGACGGAAGAAAATGGTGGCGGAATCGGCCGTTTCTGGAACCACCCTGGTGACCACGCCGCGCAACTGGCGGGCGGAAAACACAGGATTGAACAGCGACAGAATGTCTTCTGGAGCTAGTGGGGTGGTCAGTAGAGATGCGGCGCGCGCCAGCTTACGGAGCCGGATCATCTAACAACCTTATGTCAGTTTGCGCCATACTTCTTCACCCAAGGCGTACGATCGACTTGATAAAACTATCCCGCCGCAACAACTCAACGGACTGTCCATGAATGTATCCCCCGCCCGGGAGGCCGCCGGCCCCGCCCCCGCCTACGATCCTCCGTGGCTGGCCCTGCCGCGGGAGGTCAGCGATATGCTCCGTCCCCGGATGCCCGGCATCGTCGAGGCCATCATCGAGGCCGTCCCGCAGCTCGTTCCGGCGTACGCCAGGCCGATTGAGGGCCGATTCGGCCGTGGCCTGAGAAGGGGCGTGGCAGCGGCGCTGGACCGGTTCCTGCAACTGCCAGGGACCCGGCTGCCGGCGTTGTCCGAAGAGAGCCGGGAGCTGGTGGCCGGGCTGGGCAGCGGCGAGTTCCGGCAGGGGCGGAGCATGGACGCACTCCTGAGCGCGTACCGGATGGGTGCCCGTGTGACCTTCCGGGAAATGTCCAAGGTCTCCGTGGAACACCATCTGGGCCAGGGGGTCGTGGTGGATCTGGGCGAATCGATCCTCGCGTACATCGATGAGCTGTCGGCGGTCAGCGCCGAGGCTTATGCCTTTGAACAGTCCGAGCGCGCCGGAGCGGTGGACCGGCGGCGGACCGAGCTGCTGGACCTGCTCCTGCTCGGCCAGGCCGACGAGGCGGCGCTGCGCCAGACGGCGGCGATGGCGGACTGGTCCCTGCCTGCGCGCATGGCGGTGGTGACGCTGCCGCTGGACCGGGCCGCCGGCCTGCGGCTGCGCCTTGGTCCCGGAACCCTGGTGATTGAGCGTGAGACCGACGTCGTGGCGCTGGTGCCGGCGCGGAAGTCTCGGTCCGCCCGCGAGGACCTGGACCGCGTCCTGAAGGGGCGCGGCGCATCCGTGGGGCCCTCCGGCAGCTGGGAAAGGGTTCCGGATTCACTGCGGCTGGCCGTGCTGGCCGCCGCGGCCCTGCCGCCGCGCGAGGGTCCCGAGGATCCCCCGATCTGGGCCGACGAGCACCTGGCCCAGGTGATTCTCGCGGCGGAGCCCTCGGCGATCACCGAGCTGGCGAACCGGCGGCTGGCGCCCCTGGAAGGACTCCGGCCCGCGCAACGCGAGCGGCTCGCCGAAACCCTGCTCTCCTGGCTGCGCCACTGGGGCCAGCGGGCGCCGGTTGCCGCCGAACTGGGGATCCATCCGCAGACAGTGGGCTACCGGGCGGCGCAGCTGCGCGAGCTCTTCGGCGACGCCCTTGAGGATCCCACCGCGCGCTTCGAGCTCGAACTGGCCCTGCACGCCGGCCGGCGGTAGGCGGCCCGGCGGGAGGAGGGTCCGACGCCGGCACCTGACTTCGGGGGCGGCGGTAGGCGTGTCTCTTACAACCCGGCGAGCGCCCGCCGGCTGTGAAGCCTCAGCTCCAAGTCGTGCATCACGAGCGCCGCCAGGTCCTCCAGCGCAGCAGTGTCCTCATAGCTGAACTCGCGCGGCTCACGGTCCAGGATGCACAAGGTGCCCAGGTTGTAGCCGTCAGGAGTGCGCAGCGGCACCCCGGCATAGAACTGCAGGCCGAACTCGCCCGCTACTAGGGGGTTGGTCAGCGTCCGGGGATCGTTGATGGCGTCCCGGACAATCCAGGCATCGCCCTGCAGGACGGCGGAGGCGCACAACCCGGGATCCCGGCCGATCTCCGTGACGTCCGTGCCGTGGTGGGCCTTGAACCAGATGCGGTCATGGTCCACAACGCTGACAATCGCCACGGGCACCGAGAACATGCGTGCGGCCAGCGCCGCGATCCGGTCGAAGGCGCCATCCGCGGGGGTGTCGAGGATCCGGTACCGCTCGACCGCTTGCATGCGCCCTTCTTCGTCGGTCAGCAGCGCGGCCTGGTCACGGCGGTGGCGGCCCGCGCCATTGATGACTTCCTGGCGCAGAGCCAGGGAGACTTCGCGGGCCGGCGGGCGGGCCGCCGGATCCCTGTCCAGCATGGAGGTCAGCAGTGTCGCCCACAGAGGCGCAAGCTCTTCGGGGATGTGCGGGTCCTGGAGCAGCCGGGCCAGGGCGGACTGGACAGGCGCGCCCGGGTACGCCATTTTCCCGGTCAGACCTTCCAGCAGGACCAGCCCGAGTGAATAGACGTCGCTGGCAGGGCCGGCCGGTTCGCCGGCGGCCTGTTCGGGGCTGAGGTAGGCCGGGGTGCCGGAACTGTCGTCGGGGTCGCCGCGGTGGCCTTCCCGGATGGTGATGGCCACGCCGAAGTCGCTGAGTTTGGCGCGCGGGCGCCGGTCCTCGGCGCTGTAGTCAACGAGCAGGATGTTGGCCGGCTTGACGTCCCGGTGGATGATGCCGTGGTGGTGGATGTGGGCCAGTCCGTCGGCGAGATCGTGCCCGATCAGCGCCATGTGGGCCGCCGAAAGCGGGCCCTCGGCCGAGCGGCGACGCAGGTCGGGGCCGCGGACCAGTTCCATCACCAGGAAGCTGAGCCGGCGGTCCGGGTCCCTGAGCTCTGTCCCGGCGTCGAACAGTGTTACGAGGGCGTGGTGGGCCATCCCCGCCAGGATCCGCACTTCCTCGCTTTGCCTGCGGGTCCGTTCTTCGTCCACAGTGCCGTCGCGGAAAAGTTTGACTGCCACCTCGCGTCTCAGGACCTCGTCCGTGGCACGGTACACACTTGATTGGCTGCCCCGGCCGATGAGTTCTTCGATCCGGTAGCGCCCGCTGAGCAGGAAACCGGGGTCCATGGTTGTCAAAGTTCTACGTGGTCCCTCTAATGGGGCCGCCGCTGGAATCAGGCGGATCAGTCCGAAGCCGGAAATCTCGTCCCGGCACCCGCATAATAAGCAAGCTTACTTATGATAACGCGGAAACCGGATTCCGGAAGACGTCCCGACGGTCTTTCTGTCCGGCGCCTTGCGCTATTTTGCGGGGTTGTGGGTCCCAATCGGCACCAGGGTGAGGTCGGGGTGGTTCTTTTCGATCCGGCGCAGGGCCCAGACGTCGTTGAACAGGGCCAGGTATTCGCCGTCGGAGCGCAGGAGGACCTCGGCGCCGGGGACGTTGGCCAGCGCCGGCATGGCCTCGACGGTGGAGATCCGGGCCATGGAATACGGGAGCCGTTCCAGCCGCATTGGGGCGCTGAAGTCGTGCGCCATCCGGTCTTCGACCACCTCGAACTGCATGGGGCCGACGGCGGCCAGCACGGGCGCCTGGTCGCCGCGGATGTCGGAGCGGAGCACCTGGATGACGCCCTCGTGCTCGAGCTGTTCGATGCCGCGGCGGAACTGCTTGAACCGGCTGGGGTCCTTGGAGCGGGCCACCTGGAAGTGTTCCGGGGCGAACAGCGGGATCGCGGGGAACTCCACGGGCTGGTCCAGGAACAGGCTGTCCCCCACGCGGAGCGAGGAGGCATTGACCAGGCCCACGACGTCGCCGGGGAAGGCCTCGTCGATCACTTCGCGTTCGCGGCCGAAGACCTGCTGGGCGTACTTGGTAGCGAAGGATTTCCCGGTCCGCCCCTGGGTGACCACCATGCCGCGTTCGAACATGCCGGAGCAGACCCGGATGAAGGCAACGTGGTCCCGGTGGGCCTTGTTCATGCCGGCCTGGACCTTGAAGACGAATCCGGCGAACGGGGCATCAACCGGGCGCGGATCGCCGTCGACGTCGGGCCGCGGGGCAGCGGGCGGGGCGAAGTCGACGAGGGCGTCCAGGATTTCCTTCACGCCGAAGTTCAGCGCTGCCGAGCTGAAAAGGATCGGTGTCGCTTGGCCGGCGTGGAAGGCTTCGACGTCGAACGCCAGGTTCGATTCGATGACCAGCCCGGCCTCGTCCACGGCGTTGGTCCAGTCCTCGCCCTGGCTGGCGGCGGCCTGGTCGGGGGTGAAGTACTCGGTGAGGGCGATGTTGGCGCCGGCGTTGTTGCGTTTGAACTGCGCGAACCGGTCATTGCGCAGGTCCCAGACGCCGCGGAAGTCGCCGGAGATCCCCACGGCCCAGGTCAGGGGCATCGGCTGCAGGCCGGTTCGCTCGGTGATCTCGTCCATGAGGGCCAGGGCGTCCAGCCCGGGCCGGTCCCACTTGTTGATGACCGTGATGATGGGCAGGTTGCGTTGCTTGCAGACCTCGAAGAGCTTCATGGTCTGGGTTTCCAGGCCCTTTGCGGCGTCGACCAGCATCACGGCGCAGTCCACGGCGGCGAGGACGCGGTAGGTGTCCTCGGAGAAATCAGCGTGGCCCGGGGTGTCCAGGAGGTTGATGACGGTGTCCCGGTAGGCGAACTGCAGCGCGGCGGAGCTGATGGAGATGCCGCGGTCCTTTTCCATCTGCATCCAGTCCGAGACCGTCTCCTTGCGGTTGGCCTTGCCGCTGGAGGCGCCGGCAGTGCCGATCACCTTTGCGTGCAGCGCGAGGGCCTCCGTCAGGGTGGACTTGCCGGCGTCGGGGTGCGAGATGACCGCGAAAGTCCGACGCCGGGCCGCCTGCTTGTGAATCTCCTGGACTCGGGCGGGGCTGAGGACTTCTTGAGACACGATGCTACTTTCGCTGCGGCTGTGGACGGGTCACGGCGCGGAGAACCCGCGGTACACCCAAGGGTTCAAGTTTATCGCAGGCCGCGGACAGCGCACGAAGCGGGCATGACTTGGGTTCGCAGGGGACATGACAGGGGAATAAAGGGAGCCCGAAGCGGCGGTCCGGCACCGGCAAAATGCCCCCGCGAACGGTCCCCGCGGCGGCACTTCCGGGAGCTCCGGCGGAACGTCGCAATGGACCACTTTAAGGCTTGCTTGTGCGGAAGAGGCCCTGCTTTACCCCTATCATGGGGAGAGCGGGGAACTGAGTACTTTTGATCCTGCCGGGAGACCCTGGAAACCGGCGCACTTGCGGGCATGCGCCTGCACCTTTGAAGGGAAATCTATGGCTCGGAGCCCTGAAGATGCGCTCAAGGCGACCCTGGCCAGAGTGGCACCGGGCACGGCCCTTCGCGACGGCCTGGAACGCATCCTGCGCGGACGGACCGGCGCCCTGATCGTGCTGGGCATCGACAGGACCATTGAGTCCATCTGTTCCGGCGGCTTCGAGATCGGCATCGACTTCTCCCCCACCAGGCTGCGGGAACTGGCGAAGATGGACGGTGCCATTGTCTGCGACAAGGACGCCAGCAACATCCTGCGCGCGGCCGTCCAGCTCGTCCCGGACTCGAGCATCGAAACGCAGGAATCGGGCACCCGGCACCGGACGGCGGAACGCGTGGCCATCCAGACGGGCGTCCCGGTCATCTCGGTCAGCCAGTCCATGCAGATCATCGCGCTGTACGTGAACGGTCTGCGCCACGTCCTGGAGGGCTCAGAGAAGGTCCTGGCCCGCGCCAACCAGGCACTGGCAACCCTGGAACGCTACCGCTCGCGGCTGGACCAGGTGACCAGCTCGCTCTCCGCCCTGGAAATCGAGGCCATGGTGACGGTCCGCGACGTCGCGGTCACCCTCCAGCGCCAGGAAATGGTGCGCAGGATCTCCGAGGAAATCTCCCAGTATGTCCTGGAACTCGGCGAGGACGGCCGCCTGCTCTCGCTGCAGCTGGACGAGCTCACCGTGGGCCGCGGCCCGGGCAGCGACGTCATCATCCGCGACTACTCCGGCCCCGCCGCCTCCGCGGAGGACATCGACAACGCGGTCAAGGCCCTCGTCAGCCTGGGCCCCACCGAACTGATCGACCTGGGCAAGATCGCCGGGATCGTTGGCTTTGCCGGCGGCGAAGCCAACCTCGACGCCGTCGTGCAGCCGCGCGGCTACCGTCTGCTCTCCGGCCTCAAAGCCGTGCCGAAGGCAGTCGCCGACCGGCTCGTGGACCACTTTGGCGGCCTGCAGTTCCTGATGGCGGCAACAATTGATGACCTCATGACCGTGGACGGGATCGGTGACCAGCGCGCCAGGACCGTCAGGGAGGGTCTGAGCCGGATGGCCGAGGCAAGCCTGCTGGACCGGTTCCTCTAAACCCTCACCCCCGCACACGCCTGGCGCCCCGGTTAGTTGAGCTGGAACACGGCACCCTTGGCGCTTGTCTTATTCGCCAGCCGTGCGGTGAAGACATAGTAGGCGCCCCCGGCGCCGGGTTTGGCGTCGATGGATTCGCAGCCCTGCACCGTGCGGTTGCGCTGCCAGGGGAAGTTCGCCGTTTCACTCTTGCCCGGAGCAATGGTCTTCATCAGGTCCGTACTCTCGGCCTGGCAATCCTTGGACGAGAAGATCCGGTCCGAGCCGCTGGTGATCATGTATTCCATCTGCGAGGTCCCAATGTTGATCTCGCAGGGGACCTTGTTGTTGTTGGTCACCTTCAGGCTCAGCATCGGCTTCTCGCCGGCGGCATAGGCCTGCTTGTCGGTGGCGGCCGTGACGGTCACCAGATTCTGCTCGCAGCCGTCTCCCGAGGACGGCGTGGGCGAAGCCGAAGGGTCCTCGGACGCCGCGGAACTTTCCGATGCGGAGGCGGTCGGCTGGCCCGCGGGAGCCGATCCTGCCCCGGTCGGCTGGCCGGACGGCTGGCCGCCGCCGATGGCGTTGGAGATGGCCACGAAGCCGCCGAAGCCCACGGCGATGATGAGCAGCAGGACCACGCCGGCAACCAGTCGGCGACGGCGGTAGACCCGGGTAAGCGGGGGCCGTCCGGGCTTTCGCCCGGGCCGTCCTCCGCCGGAACCTTTCGGCCGCGATCCGCCTGTTCCTGAACTGCCTTGCCTGACCATTCTTCTAGCCTAGAGAACCGCGTGGGCTATGGCGTCCGACCACGCCGCTGGACCCGCCGCCGTCCCGATCCGTTACCCCGATCTACTACGCTGGATGGATCGAAACTCTAACCCCCACGCCCCCAGTATCCGCCGCGGCACAGCGGGAGTCCCTGCCCGCCGGGCCGTGCGATGGCGCCGCGGATCTCCCCGCCCTCCATGCCGCCCTGGATGGCTGGTTCGCGTCGAACGCCAGGGAACTGCCGTGGCGGGCCGCGGAGTGCACGCCCTGGGGCGTGCTGGTCAGCGAGGTCATGCTGCAGCAGACGCCGGTGGTACGGGTCCTTCCGGTCTGGCAGGAATGGCTGCGCCGCTGGCCGGAGCCGTCCGATCTGGCCGGGGAACCGGCCGGGGAAGCCGTCAGGTCCTGGGGCCGGCTGGGCTATCCGCGGCGCGCCCTGCGCCTGCATGCCGCCGCCGCAGCAATCAGGGACAGCCACGGCGGCGCCGTCCCCGGCTCCTACGCCGAGCTCCTGGAGCTCCCCGGCGTGGGCAGCTACACCGCCGCTGCCGTTGCGGCATTCGCGTATGGACGCCGTGAAACGGTGGTGGACACCAACATCCGCCGGGTCCATGCGCGGCTGGTCTCCGGCTCGGCGCTGCCGTCGCAGGCCCTCACCGCTGCCGAAATGAGGCTGGCGGCATCGCTGCTCCCCGCCGACCCCGGCGCCTCGGTGCGCTGGAACGCCTCCGTCATGGAACTCGGCGCGCTGGTCTGCACGGCGCGGGCCCCCAAGTGCGGCCAATGCCCGGTCCGCGAGTCCTGCGCCTGGCTTGCGGCCGGCGAGCCGCCGCCAACGTACACCCCCAAGGGGCAGTCCTGGCACGGCACCGACCGGCAGGTGCGCGGCGCCGTCATGGCCGTGCTGCGGGTGGCCGAGGACCCCGTGGCTCCGGTCCTGTTCCACGAGGCCCCGGCGGACCTGGGCTTTGAACCGCATGGGATCGGGATCCCGCTCGCGGCCCTGCACCGGCTCAATGCCGCTCCCGAACAGCTCGAACGCGCGCTGGACGGCCTGCTGGGCGACGGCCTCGCGGAACTGCACCTGGGCGGCTTCCGGCTCCCTGCCTGAGGATCTACGCTGGAGCATGCGAATGCTGGCGGCCGCGGCCGCACTGGCCCTCACCGCCGTCGTGGCCACCTCGTGCCGGGCGGAGGTCGCTTGCCCGGCGATCGCCCAGGCAACGGTTGTTTCCCTTACCGTGGCCCGGGAGTACGCCCCGTCGGTGCGGACCATCCACCTCTCGGCCTGCCAGGACGGCCGCTGCAAGGAAGCTAACCTGGAACTCGTTCCAGGGAGCACCACCGTGGACCAGGGCTGCGAGCCGGGCCACTCCGGCGGCGACGGCGTCTGCTCGGCCACTTCTTCCCCCAACGGCACCCTCACCGGCATGCTGATGATGGACACGCTGACGGCCAGCCGCATCGAAGTTACGGCTACGGGCACAGATACCGCCGGAAATCCGTTGCCGGCACGCACAGCCGCCTTCACGCCCCGTACGGCGCATCCGTTTGGGGAGCAGTGCGGAACTTTCATCACAGCCAGCGTGGTGCTCGACTCGGACGGACTCCGGCGGGCCCCATAGCCCGGATCCGATGGCCCGGGCCCGCTTACGGTTCCCCGAACCCCGAGCTGACCAGGCGCTCGAGGTAGCCGACCGCCTTGGCGGCGTCGGGGCCGCTGGCTTCCACGTGCAGGACGGTTCCCTTGCCGGCGGCAAGCATCATGAGCTCTGTCATCGAGGCGCCATCGGCGCCGTTGACGGTCACGTCGGCGTCCATGGCGGACAGGCCTCCGGCGATCTTCGCCGCCGGCCGGGCGTGCATTCCCGCCTGGTTGACGAGTTCGAAGTCCCCCGTGGCATCCGGGGGCTGCTGGTGTCCGTGCTCGGCCGCCGCAGGATGGGCCGGGGGCCGGTAGACGGCCTCCGCCGCGTCCTTGACCGCCGCCGCTTCGGCCCCCGCCTGGGCAGCCACGGCGGCCGCAACGAGTCCTTCGACCAGTGGCGCGTCCGCGAGCAGCACAGATCCCGGATCCGCCGCGAACTCTACTGCGGACTCGGCCGTCATCACGGCGGATCCGAGGTCAGTGAGCACCACGACGCCTTCACCGGCCCCGTCACCGGCGGCCTCCTCCAGGGCAGCCATGACCTTTTCCAGACTCGTGCCGATCCGGCCGTCGTCGGTGCCGCCGGCGGGGAGGATGAGGACGTCCGGCGCCATCTGGGCGGCGAGCTCGGCGGCGCCGTCGGCGATCTTGGCGCTGTGCGAGACGACCACCAGCCGGACTGTCATTCAGTGGCTCCGGCCGCGGCGCGCAGGATCAGCGCGCTGGAGACCGCTCCCGGGTCGCGGTGGCCGATGCTGCGCTCTCCCAGATAACTGGCGCGGCCCTTGCGGGCGAGCATCGGATCCGTGGACACGGCACCGGCCTCGGCGGCCTCTGCCGCGGCGAGCAGCACCTTCCGGACATCGCCGTCGCCGGCCTCGGCGGCGGCTGCCTCGATCGCAGGAGTCCAGGCGTCCACCATGGTCTTGTCCCCCGGCTCGGCCTTTCCGCGGGCCACAATCCCGTCGCGGGCAGCCTGCAGCGCGGCTGCCAAGGTGGCGGCGTCGACGTCGGACGTGTCACCCAGCGCCGTGGCGGCCCGCAGGAAAGCAGTGCCATAGAGCGGGCCGGCGGCCCCGCCAACCTTGGACATCAGCGTCATGGCCGTCAGCTTCAGGGCCGCTCCCGGAGTTTCCGGCGGCGCCTCGGACAGTTTGTCCATCACGGCCTTGAAGCCGCGGTCCATGTTCTCGCCGTGGTCCGAGTCCCCGATGGGCCGGTCCAGCTCGATCAGCTCCACCCGGTGATCGGCCATGGCCTGCGCCGAGAGCGTCAGCCAGCGCACGGCCCAGCCGACATCCAGCCCCACGGTCAGACGCCCCAGCGAAGGGCCGGAGTGTGCACGGGAGCGTCCCAGAGTGTCGTCATTTCGTCATCGAGGCGCAGGACGGTGATGGAGCAACCCTGCATTTCGAGGGAGGTGATGTAGTTGCCCACAAGGGAGCGCGCCACGGTAACGCCCTGCTCGGCGAGTTTCTGGGCCGCCCGGCGGTACACGATGTAGAGCTCGCTCGCCGGGGTGCCGCCCATGCCGTTGACGAACAGGAGCACCTTGTCCCCGGAATTCAGTCCGAGGTCGCTGACCACAGGATCCAAGAGGCGGTCGGTGATGCCGTCGGCGTTTTCCATGGGAATCCTGTGCCGTCCCGGCTCGCCGTGGATGCCGATCCCGATTTCGATCTCGTTTTCCTCGAGCTCGAAACTGGGCACCCCCGCGTGCGGAACGGTGCAGGCCGACAACGCCACGCCCATGCTGCGGACGTTCTGGTTGACCCGGTCCCCGATCGCGGCCACGGCGTCAAGGTTGTCGCCGCGCTCGGCTGCCGCCCCGGCGATCTTCTCGACCAGGACGGTGCCGCCGACGCCTCTGCGGCCGGCCGTGTACAGCGAATCTTCCACGGCGACGTCGTCGTTGACCAGGACTGTGCGAATCTCGACGCCTTCGGCCTGCGCGAGTTCGGCGGCGGTTTCGAAGTTGAGGACGTCCCCGGTGTAGTTCTTCACGATGTGCACGACGCCGGCGCCGGAGTTCACTGCCAGGGTGGCCGGCAGGATCTGGTCCGGTGTGGGCGAGGTGAAGACGGCGCCGGGAACGGCGGCGTCGAGCATGCCCACCCCGACGTACCCGCCGTGGAGCGGCTCATGTCCGCTGCCGCCGCCGGAAACGAGTCCGACTTTCCCCGCCACCGGCGCGTCCTTGCGCACGATGTATTTCGGGTCCGCGAAGACGGTCACGAGGTCGGCATGTGCAAGCCCGAACCCTTCCACTGACTCGTCGACCACGGCCTTGGGATCATTGATGAGTTTCTTCATGGCGGCGCTCCCTGGATGGTTGTCCTGGCTGTGCTTAGACCCTACTACCGGGGCACGGCCGGCGGTAGGCTCCCGTTTCCCCGGCCCGGGGCTCCACGGCGGAGCCGCAAGTGCACTGATGAGCCGCAAATGCGCGGCGGGCTGCGAATTCCGGTCGGCGGGGTTGATGCGGTTCGCTCTTCGTCCCGCGGAAGCGTCAGGCCTGCTTGTCGGCCCGCGCTGGGAAGTGCGGCCAGGCGTCCACGCCCAGCCAGGAGAACGGCGGCGCGGCGGGCGACGAGCGGTTGGCGGGTTCCGGCGCTGCGCCCTCGAGCAACCGGGCGGGCAACTGATTTGGCGTCTGGACTGGCGACCCCGGCGGCTCTGCCGGCATGTCAGCGGCCCTGGCGGCTGTTCTGTGGAAAGCGGAGAAATCGGGAAAAATCACGTCGTTAAGCAATTTTCTGCCTCCGAAAAGTATTGCGGCCCACCCCCTGGGCCGGGATCAGTTTATCCACCAAATTTATTGATGGGAAGTCCCGGTCCGACGGATGCTGCGGGCGCTACAATTCCTTGATCATCCGCGTGTTGCCCAGCGTGTTCGGTTTGACCCGCGCGAGGTCCAGGAATTCGGCCACACCTTCGTCATGGGAGCGGAGCAGCTCCGAATACACCACGGGGTCGACGGCGGTCTGGTCGGCCATGACTTCAAAGCCGTGCTTCTTGAAGAAATCCACTTCGAACGTCAGGCAGAAGACGCGCGAGACCCCCAGCGCGCGGGCATCTTCCAGCAGCCGCTCCACCAGCACGTGGCCAACTCCCTTGCCGCGCCATGCATCCGAGGCGGCCAGGGTGCGCACCTCGGCGAGGTCTTCCCACATGACGTGGAGCGCTCCGCAGCCGATCACTTCGCCGTTCGCGGATTCGGCGATCCGGAATTCCTGCAGGCTTTCGTAGTAGGCCACGGTTTCTTTGGCCATGAGGATCCGTTGGTCGGCCAGCGGCGCCACGAGCGTCTTGATGGCGCCAACGTCGCTGGTGCGGGCAGGGCGGATGCGGATCGTCGCAGTGGCGGTCTCGGTCACGGTCTCAGTCACAGCACAATCCTACGGGGGACCCTGGCCGCTCCCCCACCCAACTGACTCGCAGGTGGGGCCGTTTTCAACGCTCATAACGGCCCCTGCTGCGAGTCAGTTGGGCAGGAAGGTCAGGCTCAGAGGCCCAGCTCGTCGGGGACGGGAATGTCCTTGTCCAGCAGGTTCCTGGCCAGGAAGTGCTCCACGACGCCGTACCAGACCTTGGCGTGCTGCGGCTGCAGGATCCAATGGTTCTCGTCCGGGAAGTACAGGAACCGGTGATCCGTTTCGCCGTTCTCGTCGGCCGCCAGCTGCGATTTGGCGAGCAGTTCGTACCAGAGCCGCAGCCCTTCGCCGATCGGCACCCGGTAGTCCTTGTCGCCATGGATGACCAGCATGGGGGTCCGGATGTTCTCCACGTGCAGATGCGGGGAGTTCTCCAGGGCCATCTCGGCCGTCATTTCCTTGAGCCAGTACTGCGCGGCGTCCGTGGTGGGGCCAAACTGGTCCAGGGCCCACAGGCTGGCGTGCGTGACAATTGCCTTGAAGCGGTCTGTATGCCCGGCCACCCAGTTGGCCATGTACCCGCCGAAGGAACCGCCCATGGCGGCCGTGCGCGTCTCGTCGATGTCCGGGCGCAGCACCACGGCGTCGGTAATGGCCATCAGGTCCGTGAACGGAGCCTTGCCCCATTCCCCCCAGCCGCGCTGGATGTGGTCCTGGCCGTAGCCGGTGGAGAGGGCCGGGTCCGGGAGCAGCACGGCGTAGCCGCGGGCCACCAGCAGCCACGGATTCCAGCGCCAGGTCCAGGCGTTCCAGGATCCCAGCGGGCCGCCGTGGATCCAGAGCAGCAGCGGGGCCGGGCTCGCCGCGGACGCGCCCTCCGGCAGGGCCAGGTACGCGGGCACCCTGGCGCCGTCGGCAGCGGTCGTCTCCACACGCTCCAGCGTCCCCTTGTACTCGGGGCGCTCCGCCGGCGCGGGCAGGCGGACGACGCCGCCGCCGTCGAGGTCGATCCGCACCGGTTCGGCGGGGAATTCGTACGAGCTGCGCAGGGCGTACGCGCTGCGTCCGTCCGGTGCGGCGACGACGTCGGTGTACGCGGCGGCGTCGTCCGTCAGGCGCAGCACCTGGCCGGCCTCGCCCGGTTCCCCTGCCACAACGATCCGGAACACCGGCGACGCGCCGTCCTCGTCAGCGGTGACCAGCAGGGCCGATCCGTCCGGCAGCCAGGCGGCTGGGCGGGCCCACCGGTCCCAGTCATGGGCCAGCGGCGTGAGCGTGCCCTCGCCCGCTGCCGGACCGGCGACGTCGAGGAGGTGCAGCTTGACCTGCGGGGCCTCAAACGGCGTGGTGTCGCTTTCGCTGACCACCACCAGGCTCCGGTTGTCCGGGCTGACAGGTCCCGGGAAGTAGCTCATGCCTTCCGTGTCCAGCAGGACGGTCCGGGTGCCGGTGGCGACGTCGACGGCGACCAGCACGAAACGCGAATCGGCGTTCGCCAGGGGCTTCGCGAAGCTGCTGTAGATGGTCCGGCCGTCCGGGCTGACCACCGAGACGGCGTCCCGGAGTCCGGCCCCGGCGTCGGGCGTCAGGTTGCGGAGCTGCAGCGGCGGCGCAGCGTCGACCGTCGTCGGCTTTCCGGCCTCCAGCGGCCCTCCGGATTCGACGGCGAACAGCCGCGGCTGCGCCGGACCGAGGTCCGCGTCCCAGTAGCGGACGGGATAGCCGCTGTGCAGGATGGCCGCGACCTTGTTGTCCTTGCGCGTCTTGCGGCGTTCTTCGTCGTTGTCCTCGTCGGTGGAGCCGGCCAGGACCGAGGCCGTGACCACGACGGTGTCGGCATCCCTGGCGGCGTGGACCGCGCCGATTCCGCCGGCGCGGGACAGGGCCACCCGTGCTTCGCCGCCGTCGGACGGGAGTATCCAGAGGGCGCTGACGGGGTCGGCGTCGGGGCTCTCCGGGTCAGGACGCGCGGAGGTGAAGTAGAGGTCGCCGTTGGCGGCAAACACCGCGCCGGCCTCCCCTTTGGCGCTGCGGGTGATCCGGCGGGCCTGTTTGACTCCGGCCGGGTCCACTTCCCACAACGCGGTGCAGAAGTCTGTGCCCTTCGCGCCGAGCGTGGCCACGGTGGTGACCAGCCGGGAGCCGTCGGGGCTCAGCGCCAAACCGCTCACCTTGGGGATTGCGAGGTAATGGTCCAGATCATGGAAAGGGGTCTCGGGTTGTTCGCTCAGGGTCTCTGAGTCCTTGGCAGCCATGCACCGATTCAACACCCTCTGTGGCGTTGATCACAAAAAGTTCACTAAGAGTGAACCAATGCTTTCAGACCGGCGTCGGGCCGGGCCACATGGCGCTGACCTGCGACGTTGCGCCGCCGGCGCGATTTCCCACCTGACCGCTGGAGGTGAGCGCACAACGCAAAGGCCCCGTCCGTTCCTTTCGGAACGGACGGGGCCCTAGGAAATTACTGCCTAGACACTGGGAGCGATCTCCGGGATGCGCGGCTTGGCGTTGCCAGCGAAGGTGAACTTCGCGGTGTCGCCCTCGCCTTCCACATCCACCACCACGATGTCTCCGGCGTGCAGCTCGCCGAAGAGGATCTTCTCGGAGAGCTGGTCCTCGATCTCGCGCTGGATGGTGCGGCGCAGCGGCCGGGCACCCATGGCGGGGTCGTAGCCGCGGGTTGCCAGGAGCACCTTGGCCGCCGACGTGAGCTCGATGCCCATGTCCTTGTCCTTGAGGCGCTTCTCGAGCCGGCCAACGAACATGTCCACGATCTCGATGATCTCGTCCTGGGTCAGTTGCGGGAAGACCACAACATCGTCAACACGGTTCAGGAACTCGGGGCGGAAGTGCTGCTTGAGCTCCTCCGTGACCCGGGCGCGCATCCGGTTGTAGCCGGTCTGCGTGTCCGTGCCGGACTGGAAGCCGGTGGCCACACTCTTGGAGATGTCCCGGGTGCCGAGGTTCGTGGTCATGATGATCACGGTGTTCTTGAAGTCCACCACGCGGCCCTGGGAGTCGGTCAAGCGGCCGTCTTCCAGGATCTGCAGCAGCGAGTTGAAGAGATCGGCGTGCGCCTTCTCCACTTCATCGAACAGGACCACGGAGAACGGACGACGGCGGACCTTCTCGGTCAGCTGGCCGCCTTCCTCGTAGCCCACGTAGCCCGGAGGGGCACCGAAGAGCCGGGAGACGGTGTGCTTCTCCGAGTACTCGGACATGTCCAGGGTGATCAGCGCGTCTTCCTCGCCGAACAGGAATTCCGCGAGGGCCTTGGCCAGCTCGGTCTTGCCGACGCCGGTGGGGCCGGCGAAGATGAACGAGCCGCCCGGACGCTTGGGGTCCTTCAGGCCTGCACGGGTGCGCCGGATCGCCTGGGACAGGGCCTTAATGGCCTCGTCCTGGCCGACCACGCGCTTGTGGAGTTCGTCTTCCATCTTCAGCAGGCGCGAGGACTCTTCCTCGGTCAGCTTGAAGACCGGGATGCCGGTGGAGTTCGCCAGCACCTCGGCGATGAGGTCCTCATCGACTTCGGAGATGTCGTCCATGCCGCCGGTCTTCCACTGGCGTTCCTTCTCGGCGCGCTCGGCAATGAGCTTCTGCTCCTTGTCGCGCAGCGACGCGGCGCCTTCGAAGTCCTGCGCGTCGATCGCGGATTCCTTCTCCAGCTTCATGGCAGCGATCTTCTCGTCCATGATCTTGAGCTCTGGCGGAGCGGTCATGCGGCGGATGCGCAGCCGCGCACCGGCCTCATCGATCAGGTCGATCGCCTTGTCCGGCAGGAACCGGTCCGAGATGTAGCGTTCGGAGAGGGCCGCGGCCGAGGCGAGGGCGCCGTCGGTGATGGTGACGCGGTGGTGTGCCTCGTACCGGTCGCGGAGGCCTTTGAGGATCTCGATCGCGTGCGCAACAGAGGGTTCCTTGACCTGGATCGGCTGGAAGCGGCGCTCCAGCGCGGCATCCTTCTCGATGTGCTTGCGGTATTCGTCCAGCGTGGTGGCACCGATGGTCTGGAGCTCACCGCGAGCCAGCATGGGCTTCAGGATCGAGGCCGCATCGATGGCGCCTTCGGCGGCACCGGCACCCACAAGGGTGTGGATCTCATCGATGAACAGGATGATGTCGCCGCGGGTGCGGATTTCCTTGAGGACCTTCTTCAGGCGCTCTTCGAAGTCACCGCGGTACCGGGAGCCTGCCACGAGGGAGCCGAGGTCCAGCGTGTAGAGCTGCTTGTCCTTGATGGTCTCCGGGACATCCCCACGGACGATCGCCTGGGCCAGGCCTTCGACGACGGCGGTCTTGCCGACGCCGGGCTCGCCGATCAGTACCGGGTTGTTCTTGGTGCGGCGGGAAAGGACCTGCATGACGCGTTCCATTTCCTGCTCGCGGCCAATCACAGGGTCCAGTTTGTTCTCCCGCGCTGCCTGGGTCAGGTTGCGGCCGAACTGGTCCAGGACGACGGAACCGGCGGGGGTCCCTTCGGCCTGGCCGGGGCCGACGCCGGCGCCGGTGGTTTCCTTGCCCTGGTAGCCGGAGAGCAGCTGGATGACCTGCTGGCGGACCCGGTTCAGGTCGGCGCCGAGCTTGACGAGCACCTGGGCGGCCACGCCTTCGCCCTCCCGGATGAGGCCGAGGAGGATGTGCTCGGTACCGATGTAGTTGTGGCCCAGCTGCAGGGCCTCGCGCAGCGAGAGCTCCAGGACCTTCTTGGCACGGGGCGTGAAGGGGATGTGGCCGGACGGCGCCTGCTGGCCCTGGCCGATGATCTCCTGCACCTGCTCGCGGACACCGTCGAGCGAAATGCTCAAGGATTCAAGGGCTTTGGCGGCAACACCTTCACCCTCATGGATCAGACCCAAGAGGATGTGTTCGGTACCAATGTAATTGTGGTTCAGCATGCGTGCCTCTTCTTGGGCAAGCACAACTACGCGACGGGCACGGTCCGTAAATCGCTCAAACATTTCGCCACACTCCTAGCTACGACGTACTTTGATGCTACGTGGCCGGGTTCCAGATTTGGGGCTTGTTCGCCACAGGGGAAACCCGTGGGTTGCGCGCCCCCGCCCGGACCGTGTCCCCGACGGCGGCGTGAACCGCCCGGAAGCCTGCCGGCCGGCGCCGCAGTCCGGGCCAGGCGGGCCCTTGGCTGGGCCCTTCGCGGGGCCCTTCGCGCGTGGGCAGGCGGGCCTCCCGGGTTGCCGGCGGGCCTTCTTGGTTTGCCCGCAGGCCTCCTGGGTTGCCGGCGGGGAGGGCATGGCGCCGTCAAATGCCAATGCCCCCGTCAGATAACGGAGGCATTGGCATTTGACCGTTACGCTCGACTGAGAGACGTGATTCCGGCTCGATGCGGGGCTTTGATAGTGCGCCCCGAAGCGGGTTCCGGGCTAGGAATTGGCCTTTTGGTAGGCTTCCTGAATTTCGGCCTGGATACGTCCGCGGCTGTTTACTGCATAGCCGTTGTCCCGTGCCCACTGACGGATCTGGGCAGAGTCCTGATTCCGTCCGCTGGAAATTTTGGTGCGCGTGGCGCGTCCGCTTGACGTCTTGCGTGCATGCGCCACAAATCGTTCAACCGCAGAGCGCAGTTCTGAAGCATTGCCTGACGACAGATCTATTTCATAGCTCACGCCGTCAAGGCCAAACCGGACAGTTTCGTCCGCGGATCCCCCATCCAGATCATCAACGAGGATGATTTTTACTTTCTGTGCCATAAAGGACTCTCTTTCCAAAGATCGAGCGTTAAGAAAAGCAGGATGTATCTGGAATAAGTATCCTCCGCGTTACAGCAGGGAGTCAAAGCGTAAAACTCTGTTCAAAGGAAAACCACAGGCCGCAATAGGGATCTATTACTTCATTCCCGGCAATTAGCTCCCGACGGCCCCAGAATCCTGTTCCCCTGTTTGAGCTTCCGCCCGCGCTTCCGCTTCAGCATGCGCGCGTGCTTCTGCCTGCCGCTCTGATTTGTCCGCATTGAATATGGATTTCATGGCAAACCAGAAAAGCAGGCCCACCACGATGGGGGGCAGCAATACGGCGATATAGTCCATGCTCAGTGTCCTTCCGGCTTCAACAGGGGGAAGAGGATCGTTTCGCGGATGCCCGCGCCGGTGAAGAGCATGACGAGGCGGTCGATGCCCAGGCCGATCCCGCCCATGGGCGGCGCGCCGTACTCGAGCGCACGGAGGAAGTCTTCGTCCAGCTGCATCGCCTCCACGTCACCCGCGGCCGAGCGGCGGGACTGCTCGGTGAGGCGTTCGCGCTGGATCACCGGGTCGATCAGTTCGGAGAACGCGGTGCCGCGCTCCATGCCGCCGATGATGAGGTCCCAGGCCTCGATCAGGCGGCCGTCCTCGCGGTGCTGGCGGGCCAGCGGCTGGGCAGAGGGCGGGTAGTCGTAGACGAACGTGGGGTTGAGCAGCGTGGGCTCCACCAGTTCGCCGAAGAGTTCGACGACGAGCTTCTCGGCGTCCCAGCCGGCGTCGACCTTGACCTCGTGCTTGGCCGCCAGTTCCAGCAACTCGGCAACCGGGGTATCGGGAGTCACTTCCTGGCCCACGAAGTCGGACAGGCCCGGGTAGACCGCCAGCCAGGCCCAGTCGCCGTCGAGGTTGATCTCCCCGGCTTCGGTCTGCAGCACGCGGCCCACCCCGGCGGCGTCGGCGGCGTCGAGGATGATCTCCTTGATCCGGTCCGCCATGACGAATTGGTCCGCCCACGCCTCGTAGGACTCCAGGGTGGTGAATTCGGGGCTGTGCGTGGAGTCCACGCCTTCGTTGCGGAAGACCCGGCCCATGTCGTAGACCCGGTCGATCCCGCCGACCACCGTGCGCTTGAGGTACAGCTCGGTCGCGATCCGCAGCGTCATTTTCTGGTCGAAAGCATTCATGTGCGTCTCGAAGGGGCGGGCCGTGGCGCCGCCGTGAACCAGCTGCAGCATGGGCGTCTCGACCTCCACGTAGCCCTGGCGGTGCAGGGTTTCGCGGATGGACCGGGTGATCGCGGCGCGGGTGTAGACCATTTCGCGGGCTTCGTCGCGGACAATGAGGTCCACGTAGCGCTGGCGGACACGGGTTTCCTCGTTCAGCCCGGCGTGCAGCACGGGCAGCGGGCGCAGCGCCTTGGACGCCATGGTCCAGGAGTCCGCCATGACGGACAGCTCGCCGCGGCGTGAGGAGATGACCTCGCCCTTGATGAAGACGTGGTCGCCGAGGTCCACGAGGGACTTCCACTCCGCGAGCGCCTCTTCGCCGATATTCGCCAGGCTCAGCATGACCTGAAGCCGCACGGCCTTGCCGTCCACACCGCCCTCCTGGAGGGTGGCGAAGCAGAGCTTGCCGGTGTTTCGGATGAAGACGATGCGGCCGGTCACGCCGACGGTGTCGCCGGTGGTTTCGTCGGCCTGCAGGTGGGCGTATTTCTCACGGATTTCCGTGAGCGAGTGGGTCCGCTCGACACCCACCGGATATGCCTCGACGCCGCGTTCGATCAGCTTGGCGCGCTTCTCCATGCGGATGCGGGTCTGCTCGGGGGCATCGTGCGGCTCGGCGGCGTTGGTCGGGGCGGGGGTGTTTTGGGAAGTCACAATCCCCAAGTTTACCGTCGATTTGCGCTCGGTCAGGTCCCGTTCAGGTCGCGGCCCGGTTCTGCCCGGGCGGCAGCAGGGCGGACGGGCCGCGGGAATAGACTCGGGGCTGTGGAGACGTGGACTGTGCGGACCGACGACGGCGAGGGTCACCTCGAGTTGCACACCATCCGTCCGGCGGAGCAGGGCCCAAAACGGGTCCCAAAACCGCGCGGCGACGGATCCGGCGTCGTCGTCGTGCACGGAACCCTGGTGACCGATACGCTCTACCGGCCCTTTGCCGGCAAACTCGGCCGGCTGCTGGGCCAGCCGGTGCACTGCTACAACCGGCGTGGGCGCGCGGGTTCCTCGCCCCAGCCCGCCGGCTATTCTGCCGCCACCGAGGTGGCTGACCTGGCCACCGTGCTCCGTGAGACCGGTGCCAGCGACGTCGTGGCCCACAGCTACGGCGGGTTTGTGGCCCTGCAGGCGGCCCGGAGCGTGCCGATCCGGCGGATGGTGACCTACGACGCGGCCGTCAGCCTCTCCGGAAACCTCAACCGGCGCTGGCGGCCCGAGCTTGAGCGGTCCGTGGCCGCGGGCAAGCTCGACGACGCCTGGGCCCATTTGGTGCAGGGCCTGGGGACGGCGGGACCGGTGTCCCGGCTGCCCCTGGGCGCGCTGCGCATGCTGAGCATCCTCTCTGCCCGCACCAATCTGGGGGCGGAAATGCGCGAACTGCTGCCCACGGCTGTTGCCGAGATGCGCGCCGTGCTGGACGCCGACGCCGAAATCGCCGATTTTGCCGCCATCACCGCCCCGACGCTCATGCTCAGCGGCGGCTGGAGCCCTGCCTACTTCGCCGGGACGGGCCGCCAGCTTGCCGACGCCGTTCCGGCGCTCAGCTTCGCCGTGGTTCCGGGGCAGCTCCACGAAGGACCCATCCGGCCGGGCAACCGGCTGGCCCTCCGCGTGGCACGGTTCCTCCTCGGCGGGGCGGCCGCCGTGTCCCCGGAACCGGGCACGGCCGCTGACGGCGGCTAAGCGTCCGACCGCTAGAATCGGGGGCGACCCTTTCGAAAGGACCCCCTTGGCCAAGCTCTATTTCCGTTACGGCGCCATGAACTCCGGCAAATCTACGGGGCTGCTGCAGGCGGCGTTCAACTATGAGGAACGCGGACAGCGGGTTCTGCTGGCCAAGCCGGACGTCGACACCAAGGGCGACGCCGACGTCGTGTCCCGCCTGGGCATGACCCGTTCGGTGGACTTCCTGATCCCCGCCGGCGCGTCGGCCCGCGGGCTTTTCACCGCCCAGGCCCATGGGGATGATCCGGACGCCCTGCTCCAGCACGTGGACACCGCGCCGGTGGCCTGCCTGCTGGTCGACGAAGCCCAGTTCCTGGAACCGGAGCAGGTGGACGACCTCTTCCGTATAGCGGTCCTGGACAATGTCCCCGTCCTGGCTTACGGCATCCGCACCGACTTCCGGACCCGCGCCTTCCCCGGTTCCCTCCGGCTCCTGGAGATTGCGCACACCCTCGAAGAGCTCAAGACCATCTGCCGCTGCGGGCGGAAGGCCATCTTCAACACCCGCCGGATCGGGGACCAGGTGGTCTTCGACGGAAACCAGGTCGCGATCGATGGCCAGGATGTCTGGTACGAGTCGCTCTGCGGCGCCTGCTACCTCGAGGTCTCCGGCGGCCGGCTGGGCAGCTAGCGCCCGCTCCCCCGCGTTCCCGCGGGCTTTCGGCCTGCGGCGTATTGCGCCCTGCCGAACTGGTGTTTGAACTGCCGTGTGAACTGGCGCTTACTGCACCGCGGCGTGGGCTCGGCTAGGCTCGGAGCATGACCCGCGAGAACATCAATACCCCCGACGGCGGAACCATCGAGCTTTTCAGCACGGGCGCCGAGCTCGCCTCGGCGGGTTCGGGCATCGTCGTCGTGCCGGCCTCGATGGTGACAGCCGCCGATTACACGCGTTTCGCGCAGAAACTCAGTGCATCGCTGGGCCGGCCGGTGCACACCTTCAACCGGCGCGGCCGCGGCTCGTCCTCCCCGCAGCCGGAGGATTACACCCTGGACGTGGATATCCACGACCTCGACGCGGTCATGAAGAAAACGAACAGCACGGACGTCTTTGGCCACAGCTTCGGCGGGGCGGTGGCCCTGCACGCGGCCCGCACCCTGCCGGTGGAACGGCTCGCGGTGTACGACCCCGCAGTCTCCGTCAACCACAGCGTCACGGCGGACTGGACACCCGAATACGAGCGGGCCACTGCCGCCGGCGACGACGACCGCGCCCTCGCCGTGCTGCTCAGAGGCCTGGAGACCGGCAGCGCCCTGTCCCGGATGCCGCTGTCCATGCTGACGCTGGCGAACAAGCTTTCCGCGGCCACCCCGATGGGCAAGCAGCTGCGGGACCTCATGCAGACCGGTGTCCGGGAGATCAAGGCGATCATCGCCGCCGACATGCCGGCCGAGCCGTTCCTGGAACTGCCGCTGGAGACGCTGATCATCGTGGGCGAGAAGAGCCCGGCCTACTTCGGCGTGGCCTGCGCCCAGATTCACGACGTCCTCTCAGGCTCCAGCTACACCATCCTGCCGGGCATGGGCCACGACGGCGTCAACAAGGCGCCGGACAAGCTCATCTCCGAGCTCAGCGTGTTCTACGCGGGCTGACCCAAGCAACGCGGGTCACTAGCGCCCATTCCGGACGTCCGGAATGGGCGCTAAGGGACTCCGCGTTGGTCGTTGCCTGGGGTCTAGTGGGCGGGCTGGGCCACGCCTGCGGTCTTACGCATCATGGCGGACAGCGCGACGGCGGCGAGGGCTATGACGGCAGCCGTCAGGAAGGCGGCGTGCATGCCGGCAACCATTCCCGAGGACTCTGCCACGAAGGCGTAGATCGAGACCAGAAGCGCAGTCCCGGCCGCGCCGGCCACCTGCTGCAGGGTGCTCATGATGGCCGAGCCGTGTGAGTACAGGTGCGGCGGCAGCGGGTTCAGGCCGGCGGTGAAGGCCGGGGTGAACAGCAGTGCCAGGCCCAGGCTCAGTGTCACGTGCAAGGAAATGATCCAGCCCAACGGTGAGGCGGCGTCCAGCATGGAGAACTGCCAGAGGGACAGCACCATCATGACCGAGCCCGTCACCGTCAGCGGCAGCGGCCCCACCTTGTCGAAAACGCGGCCGATGAATGGCCCCAGCAGGCCCATGGCGAGGCCGCCCGGGAGCAGCACCAGGCCAGTCTCGAGTGATTTCAGGCCGCGGATCTCCTGCAGGTACAGCGGCAGCAGGATCACCGCGCCGAACAGGGCAATCATCGCCACGACAAGCAGCAGTACGGATACCGTGAACATCCGGAATTTGAAGGCGCGCAGGTCCAGCAGGGGGGCATCGACCTTCTGCAGTTTCAGTTGGCGCAGCACGAACGCCGCCAACGCTGCCACGCCGATGGCAAGTGCCAGCACGGCAGGGGTGCGGGAGCCGGCCTGTCCCCCGCCGATCTGGCTCAGGCCGTACACGAGGCCGCCAAACGCGGGGACCGTGAGCAGCACTGAGAGGGCGTCGAGCCGGGTTTTCTCGGTTTCGCCGATGTTGGTCAGGTACTTGGCCCCGATGGCCAGCGCGGCGAGGGCGATCGGCAGAACGAAAACGAACATGAACCGCCAGGAAAAGTGCTGGAGGATCAGGCCGGAGACAGTGGGGCCCAGTGCGGGGGCAACCGAAATGGCGATGCTGACGTTGCCCATGACGGCCCCGCGGCGTTCAATCGGGACGAGCGTGAGGATGGTGGTCATCAGGAGCGGCAGCATGATGGCCGTGCCGCCGGCCTGGACGATGCGGGCCAGCAGCAGGACTCCGAAGCCGGGCGCGACGGCGGCCAGCAGCGTGCCGCCGGAGAACAGCCCCATGGCCAGCATGAACACCGCACGGGTGGAAAGGCGCTGCAGGATGAACCCGGTGGTCGGAATCACCACCGCCATGGTGAGCATGAAGCCCGTGGACAGCCACTGCACGGTGGGCGCGTCGATGTTCAGATCCACCATCAGCCGCTGCAGGGCGACGTTCATGATGGTCTCGTTGAGGATCACGACGAACGTGGCCACCAGCAGCGTGACGATGATGGTCACGGACTCCCGGGACATCTTGGCCGGCGCGGTTGGTGCCGCCGGCGCGATCGGTGCGGGAATGACGGGGGCAGCGCCCGTTGTGGGGTCGCCAGAGGCGTTGGAAGAGACGTCTGTTGACATGGGTGTTCCCTCGGGGAGCTTGGTGTGGGTCCGGCGAGCGTCGGCGCTGCTGCAGGTTCCAACAGTCTAAGCCCCGGGCGCATTCCCGTCATCGAAAAATAACGCGGGGTCAGACACGGCTCATTGAGGGCCCCACCATGGGCGCGAAGTGACTCCGCGTTGCTGTTAGTTGGAGGTCGGGGTCAGGAGTTCAGGGGCGCGTTGTCGATGAGCCGGACGGGTCCTACCTTGGCGGCGATGATCGCCAGCCCTTCGCCGCGGAACGGGGTATCCCTGCAGTTCTCCGCGAGGGGCTCCAGGGTGCTCGGATCCACCACCTCGAAATAGTCCAGTTCCACGAGCGGCTGGGAGCGGACCAGGGCCTGCGCGGATTCAATGTCCAGGGGCTCGTGGGCGTTGGCGCGCTCCTCGATGAGCCGCAGCGCACGGGAGAGCACCAGGGCGGCCTCACGCTGGTCCTCGGAGAGGAAACGGTTCCGGCTGGACAGGGCCAGGCCGTCGGCCGAGCGGACGATGGGAACGGGCACGATCTCCACGGGGAAATTCAGGTCCGCCACCATGCGCTGGACCAGCGCCAGCTGCTGCGCGTCTTTCTGCCCGAAGTAGGCGCGGTAGGCCGGCTGGCCACCGCCCGGCAGCCCTGCCCCCGGGATTCCGTAGTGGAGCAGTTTCGCGACGACGGTCAGGGCGCCGTCGAAGTGTCCGGGCCGGGAGGCGCCCTCCCACTTGTCGCCCAGGGGTCCTGCCGTGATCCGCACGAGCGGTGCCCCGCCGGGGTAGACCTCCTCAACACTTGGAGCGAACGCCAGGTCCACGCCCTCGGCGTCGAGCAGCGCGAGGTCGGCATCCAGTGTCCGGGGGTAGCGTTCCAGATCCGCGGCCTCGCCAAACTGCAGGGGGTTGACGAAGATGCTGGCCACCACGACGTCGTTTTGGGCGACGGCGGTCCGGGCCAGCTGGGCATGACCCTCGTGCAGCGCGCCCATAGTGGGCACGAGCCCCTGGGACGTGCCGCCTTTCTGCGCCAGCAGCCGGGCGCTGGCGGCGCGGAGCTGGGCAGCGGTGTTGACGAGTTGGATTGCCATGTCAGGGTCCTTCCGGGGCGTGCGTCCCGTTCTGGCCGGGCCCGCCGAGCGCCTGTTCGATGCCGTCGAGTTGTTCCTGTTTCAGGAGCCCGCGGCTTCCTGCCCGGCGGGCCGTAGCCCGGGCCATCGCCAGGTACGCCTCAAGAATATCGCCGGCCGCGCCGCCGTCGTACTCGCGCAGGGCGCCGGCGTGCGCGGCAACGGTGCCGGCGTCGCCGCGGGCTACGGGGCCGGTCAGGGCCGACTCGCCGGACGCGAGGGCGTTCTCGAGCGTGGCTCGCAGGAGCGGGCCCAGCATCCGGTCCGGGGCCTCGACGCCAACGTCGCGGAGCAGCTGCGAGGCCTGCGCCACGAGCGTGACCATGTGGTTTGAGCCGTGCGCGAGGGCGGCGTGGTACAGGACGCGGTCGGCTTCTGCGATCGCTACGGGCTCCGCGCCCATTTCGACGACGAGCGCCTGCGCGATCGGCAGCATCGCGGCGTCGGCCGTGACGCCAAAAGTGCAGTCCAGGAGCCTCGTGAGGTCCAGGCTCATGCCCGTGAACGTCATGGCCGGGTGCAGCGCGAGCGGCACGGCGCCGGCGGCACGGACCGGGTGCAGGATCCCGACGCCGAAGCGTCCGGAGGTGTGCGCCACCAGCTGGCCGGGCTGCCAGGCGCCGAGCTTGGCCAAGCCGTCCACGAGGGGGCCGAGGGCATCGTCCGGGACGGCCAGCAGGACAAGCTCGGCGCGCTCCACGATGTCCTGCACGTCCAGGATGGGAACACCCGGCAGGAGCGTTTCGGCGCGTTCGCGGCTGGCGTCGGACACGGCGGACGCCCCAATGACGGCGTGCTCGGCTCCGCGCAGCGCCGCCCCGAGGACGGCACCGACCTTCCCTGCGCCAATGATTCCGACGCCGAGGCGTCCTGGTTTAGCCATGATGCGGGCCTTCCTGGGGGTGGTCTGTGGGTGGCGGGGCCGGTTGGGCTGCCGGCTCCATCCAGTGCTCGCTCCGCTGGAGCATGCGCGCGGCACGGGCCCGGGCGGACTGGGCATCCAGCAGGGCCCGGGCCTCGTCGAGGCCGGCCTGGATGAGCCGCGGGGCCACCGGACCTGCCGTGGTGTGCAGGACCAGGTCCACCACCCGGAATCGCCGTGCGAGCGGCCCCTGCTGGAGCGCCATGGACTGGGTGCGCTGGTGCGGCACCACCACGAAGTTCCGCCACCACCGGCCCGATCTCAGGAGCAGGGCGGTGTCCGTTGCGGTGAAGCCGTTGCGCCGCCAGCCCAGCGGCGCCAGGAACCTGGCCCGGCGCGGCGTGGTGACGAACCCGCCGTCGGGCTGCTGCGGGGTTCCCGTTCCCGGGGCGCCGGTTTCGGGGGTTCCGGCGGCATCGGCGATGCCGGTGATTCCCGCCGTGAATACCCCCACCGGATCTCGGGTTCCGGGATCCGGGAGCACCAGGGCGAGGATGTTCAGGACGTCGGTGAGGGACCCGACCGGAAGCAGCGTGGTCCGGGCCGATCCTTCGCCGCTGTTCACGGCCAGTCCGTAGCCGGCCACGTTGACCTGGACCCGGTACCAGCCGAGCGTCCGCCACAGCGGCGGCTGGCTGACTTTGAGCGCCTGGATCCTGCCCGGCGGCACGGTCTGCGCCTGCGTGTCCAGCAGGCCGTAGCGCAGCCGGATGCCGTCAGGCGATACGGCGGCCGTGAAGTTGTAGCCCTTGTTGAACGAGGACCAGTAGGAGGCGACGAGTCCGATCAGGGCGGGGATCAGGAAGACCGTGAAGTTCTTGTGTTCGGTGAAGGTCGAGAGCAGCACGGAGGCAATGCCGCCGGCTACGATCGCGACGCTTTGTTCGCTCAGCAGCAGCGAGCCCACCAGCCGGGGCGGCGGCACGGTCAGCACTGCTTGTTCCGGGGCCTCGACGGCTGCGGCCTCCGGCTGCCCCGGCTCCGGCGCAAAGCCGGCGGCGCGGGCCAGGATTGTCGCCCGGAGCTGCCGGGCCTCGTCCGCGCGCAGGTAGGAGAGGCGCACTGCGGATTCACCGGCGTCGGCGACTTCGAACCTCAGCTCCGCCAGCCCGAAGATCCGCGCCAGGAAGGGCTGCACGACGTCGATTGCCTGCACCCGGTCCAGCCTGGCCTGCCGCTGCTGCCTGAACAGGAATCCGGTGTTGACGCGCACGTAGCCGCCCGCCACCTGGTAGCGGGTGAAGTACCAGCTCAGGACGTAGCCGAGAACGGTCAGCAGCAGCAGGATGCCGCCGCCAAGCAGCAGCCATGGCGCCCGTCCGGTGAACCGCTCGTCAACGACCGGGCCGCCCTGGAGGAGCCGTTCGAAGCTGTCGCGGCCAAAAAAGAACAACAGTGCGGCCAGCGCCACCCAGCCCCGGACAAAGGGCGATGCCGGGTGCACGCGCAACCAGCCGGCGTCGCCGGTACCTTCGCCACCGGCCCCGCCGGCAACCCCCGCCCCGCCGTCACCGGCGCCAGCGGCGCTTCCGGGACCCTGCGGTGTCAGCGCCATCCCGTCATGGCCTTCCCGTCACAGCCCGGCCAGCCGGGCTTCGCCGCGGGCAGACAGCTGTTCGCGGAGCCGGGCTCCTTCGCTGGCAGGCAGTCCGGGGATCTCGGCGTTGGTTCCGGCGGATGCCGTGTGAAGCTTCAGGGTGCACAGGCCCAGCGGACGCTCGACCGGTCCTACGGCGATGTCCACGTACTGCATCCGCCCGTAGGGCACGACAAGGGTGCGCTGGAAGAAGATCCCCCGCCGGATCAGGAGGTCGTCCGCCCGCTCGGCGTAGCCGATCGAGCGGACCTGCCGCGGAATCAGCAACAGCCGCCACAGCGCCAGGACCAGCCATACGGCGGGGATGGCGGCGGCCAGCCACAGCGGAGGCCAGGTCCAGGCCCCGGCCAGCACCAGGATCAGGGGAATTGAGAGCAGGGCGACGGCGACCAGGTTTCCCAGCCCCCAACCCACCAGGCGCACGGTGACGTACTTCGGTGACACCCTGAGCCAGTCGATGCCCGGAGGATCAATCGCTTCGGTAGGCATATTCGCCTTCCGCCGAGGGCTTGTTGCGCTTTCCCTGCGCGCCGTGACCGGAATCGGCGTCGCCGTCCTCCGGTGGAATCCGGCAGAACCGCTCGACGACGAGGCCCACGATCACCATGATCAGCCCGCCGCCGGCCATGGCGAGGGCCTGCCAGGTGAGGTCCTGGTTGCTGCGCAGGTTCCACAGCCTCAATTGCTCCACGAAGATTCCCGCGTGCCAGCCCAGCAGGACCGTGCCCGTGTAGGCGCAGGCCTGGGCGAGGACCAGGGTCCACGCAGCCAGGATCGGGTTGAGGATTTTCTTCTTCTTGCCGTTGCGCCACCGGAGCACGCGGATCCCCAGGACCAGGGTCAGCACCACGATCACGCCCATGGTCACCAGCCCGGTCAGGGGCAGCACGGGGGTGGCCAGCGAATAGCGGCCGGTCAGGACGGTGGTGAGCCAGCCGGCTATCGCCACAACCACACCAATGGCCAGCAGGAGCAGGGGGCTGGTCAGTTTCACGGCCGCTCCACTGCGCCGGAGGCTCCGGTGCTCCCGGGGGATGTGGCATCCGCTTCACGGTTCTGGAAGCCGTCAAACGTCGCAATGTCGGCGAAATCGGCGGCATTGACCGCAAGTTCGCCCACGCGTTCGCCGTTGAGCTCGGCCGCGGGATCGATCAGCGACCACGGATAGAGCACGAACGCCCGTTCGGCGGCCCGGGGGTGGGGCAGGGTGAGCTCGGGGTCGGAGCTGACCACGTTCCCGTAGGTGATGATGTCCACGTCCAGGGTCCGCGGGCCCCACCGGACTTCGCGCACGCGCAGATGCTTCTGTTCCACGGCGTGGCAGTGCTGCAGCAGTTCGCGCGGCGGCAGGTTCGTCTCGACGGCGATGACCATGTTCAGGAAGTCAGGCTGGCCCGGCGGGCCGCCCACGGCCTTCGTCTGGACAATCGGGGAGATGGCCAGCAGGCGCACTTCCGGCGGGTCGACGAGGTCCGCGACGGCGGCGGACAGGGTGTCGCTGCGCTCCCCCAGGTTGCTGCCGAGCGCGATCACGGCGCGGGTGTAGGACGGGATCACGGCCGCCTCCGGTGAACGCTGACGGAAACGTCGCCGAAGTCCACCTCGATGGGGGCCTTGGGCTTGTGCACGGTGATGTCCACGGCGGCCACGGGGAATTTCTGCAGCACGTCCTCGGCAATCCGCACCGCGAGGGCCTCGATCAGGTTCAGCGGCTCGCCTGTGATCCAGTCCTTGATGCAGTCGGCCACTTCGCCGTAATGCGCGGTGTCCAGGACGTCGTCGGAAGCCGCGGCCTTGCTGAAGTCCAAGTGCAGCACGGCGTCAACCACAAACGGCTGGCCGTCGCGACGCTCGAAGTCGAACACCCCGTGATAGCCGACGGCGGTGACGCCGCTCAGCGTGATCTGGTCCATGGTGCCGGCCGGATCAGTTGGTGCCGGCGTCGGCGGAGCCGGCCGCCGCTGCCGCCGGAACCATCCGTGCGGCGACCTTGACGGCGTCCAGGCTGGGGCCGACGTCGTGCACACGCACGGCCCAGGCGCCGCGGAAGGCGCTGATGGCGGTCACGGCGGCCGTGGCGGCGTCACGTTCAACCGGCTGCGCGGCCTTGCCGGCCACGGTCAGGAGGCTGCCGAGGAACCGTTTGCGGGAGCCGGCGACCAGGACCCTGTGGCCCATGGCCTGCAGGACATCCAGATGCTGCAGCAGCTCCCAGTTCTGGGCGTCGTTCTTGGCGAAGCCCAGGCCCGGGTCCACAATGATCTGCTCAGGCGCGACGCCGGCGGCGTAGAGCTTGTCGCGGACACCGGTGAGTTCAGTGACGACTTCCCGCGCGACGTCACGGTAGTCGGTCAGCGAGTTCATGGTGCTGGCATCGCCGCGGCGGTGCGTCAGGATGTAGGGGGCCTTGGTGCGGGCGGCCAGTTCGGCCATTTCCGGTTCCATGGTCAGGCCCGAAACGTCGTTGATGATCGCGGCGCCGGCTTTCAGGGCCGCGGCGGCGGTAGCGGCGTGGGTAGTGTCGATGCTGACCAGGGCGCCCGCCTTGACCAGGGCTTCGATGACCGGCAGGACCCGGCGCTGTTCCTCCTCGACGCCCACTGCCGTAGCACCGGGGCGGGTGGATTCACCGCCGACGTCGATGATGTCCGCTCCGGCGTAGAACATCCGGAGCCCCGCCGCGATCGCGGTGTCCGGCGTCGGGTGGTCTCCGCCGTCGCTGAAGGAATCGGGGGTGACGTTGAGGATTCCCATTACGAGTGTCCGGTCCGTGGGCAGGTCCTGGAACTTCGCCGCCGGGCGCGGTTTGCGCAGGATGGGCAGGGGCGAGGTTGCGGGGCCGGTCCCCGGGGCTGCGGCTAGGGAGTCCATAGTCTGTGTTCTTACCTTCCGAGTATGAGGCTCATGGCTTCGGCGCGGGTGGCCGGGTCGTGCAGTTGCCCGCGCACTGCGCTGGTGACGGTCTTGGCGCCGGGCTTGCGGATGCCCCGCATGGACATGCACAGGTGTTCGCATTCGACGACGACGATCGCGCCGCGCGGTTTGAGGTGGCTGACGAGGGCCTCGACGATCTGGGTGGTCAGGCGTTCCTGCACCTGCGGGCGCTTGGCGAACATATCCACCAGCCGGGCCAGTTTGCTCAGGCCGGTGACCTTGCCGTCGTGGGACGGGATGTAGCCAACATGCGCCACCCCGTGGAACGGCACCAGGTGGTGCTCGCAGGTGGAGTAGAACGGGATGTCCTTGACCAGCACGAGTTCCTCGTGGTCAAGGTCGAACGTGGTGGCCAGGATCTCGGCGGGGTCGTGGTGCAGGCCGGCAAACATTTCCGCATAGGCCTTGGCCACCCGCTTCGGGGTGTCCAGGAGCCCGCCGCGATCCGGGTCCTCGCCGATTGCGAGCAGGATTTCCCGCACGGCGGCTTCGATCCTGGGGCGGTCCACCTTGGTCTTGGAATGCTGGGATTCCCCGTCCCCCGCCGGGGCGGCAGCGGGGGCGGTTACGTCATCATCGAAGTTAGAAGTCACAGAAGAAGCCTAGCGGGGATGACCATCAGTCCCGATATCTGTTGCACCGCCCTGGAAGGACTCCTGCCCGCCAACACCCTGCGCATGCGGCGGCTGGGCATCCAGGGGCTCTTCGAGCCGGGCATGGGTGGCTTCCTCCTGCGCTTCACGTTCCGCCTTTTCACGGCGTGACTCCACCGGGCCGGCGTCCTGGACCGGGCGGGTCTCCTTGGAAAGCCAGACGTCGCGGAAGTCGCGTTTGCGGATATTGGTGAAGACCTGGGCGATTTCGGCCTGGTTCAGGGTCTCGCGCTCCAACAGTTCCAGGGCCAGCTCGTCCAGGACGTCGCGGTTCTCGGTCAGGATGGCGTAGGCCTCGTCATGCGCGCCGTCGATCAGGCGGCGGACTTCCTCGTCGACGATGTACGCGATCTGGTCCGAGTAGTTGCGCTCGTGGCCGGCGTCGCGGCCCAGGAACGGCTCGCCGCCGCCCTGGCCGAGCCGCACCGACCCGACCCTTTCACTCATGCCGAACTCGGTGACCATTTTCCGGGCGATCCCGGTGGCCTTCTCGATGTCGTTGGACGCACCCGTGGACGGGTCGTGGAAGACGAGTTCCTCGGCGACGCGCCCGCCCATGGCGTAGGCCATCTGGTCGAGCAGCTCGTTGCGGGTGACGGAGTATTTGTCGTTTTCCGGGACCACCATGGTGTAGCCCAGGGCACGGCCGCGGGGCAGGATGGTGATCTTGGTGACCGGGGCGGAGTTCCGCAGGGCCGCGGCGACGAGCGCGTGGCCGCCCTCGTGGTAGGCGGTGACCTTGCGTTCGTGTTCCTTCATGACCCGGCTGCGCTTCTGCGGGCCGGCCATGACGCGGTCGATCGCCTCGTCGAGGGCACGGTCATCGATCAGGTTCGCGTTGGAGCGGGCGGTCAGCAGTGCCGCCTCGTTCAGGACGTTGGCCAGGTCCGCGCCGGTGTAGCCGGGGGTCTTCTTGGCAACGGCCTTGAGGTCGACGCCGGCAGCCATCGGCTTGCCCTTGGCGTGCACCTGCAGGATCTGGTCGCGGCCGATCAGGTCGGGGGCCTCGACCGAAATCTGCCGGTCGAAGCGGCCCGGACGCAGCAGTGCCGGGTCCAGGACGTCGGGGCGGTTGGTGGCGGCAATCAGGATGACGTTGGTCTTGACGTCGAAGCCGTCCATTTCAACCAGCAGCTGGTTCAGGGTCTGCTCGCGCTCGTCGTTGCCGCCGCCGATTCCGGCGCCGCGGTGCCGGCCGACGGCGTCGATCTCATCGACGAAGATGATGGCCGGCGCGTTCGACTTGGCCTGCTCGAAGAGGTCGCGGACGCGGGAGGCGCCCACACCGACGAACATTTCCACGAAGTCGGAACCGGAGATGGAGAAGAAGGGTACGCCGGCCTCGCCGGCGACCGCGCGGGCCAGCAGGGTCTTGCCGGTGCCCGGAGGGCCGTAGAGCAGCACGCCCTTGGGGATCTTGGCGCCGACGGCCTGGAACTTGGCCGGTTCCTGCAGGAACTCCTTGATCTCCTCGAGTTCCTCGACGGCTTCATCGGAGCCGGCGACATCGCTGAAGGTCACCTGGGGCATGTCCTTGTTGACGAGCTTCGCCTTGGACTTGCCGAACTGCATGACCTTGGACCCGCCGCCCTGCATCCGTGAGAGCAGGAACCAGAACAGGACACCGAGCAGCAGCACCGGCACCAGCAGGGAGAACAGCCCGGAGAACCAGTTGTTTTCGATGGGCTGGTCGGTGAAGCCGCCGGACGGTTTGGCGTCCGTGACTGCCTTGACGACATCCTGGGCGCGGGCGTTGACGAAGTAGAACTGGACGTTCTTGCCCTTGTCCTGCCCGTCGACCTGCAGGTTGTCCTTCAGGACCAGGTCCACACGGTTCTCGGCGTCGAAAATCTTGGCCTGATCAACCTTGCCGCTGGTGCTCAGCAGTTCAAGGCCCTTGTCAGTGTCGATCCGGCTAGCACCGCCGGGCGCCAGAGTGGCGAATGCCAGCAGGAGCATGGCCACCACGACGACAATCCAGATGCCGGGGCCCTTGAAGAAACTCTTAGCTTTCATCTGTTCGGGGGCTGGCCCCGTCCCTCCTGGTAGTGCTGCACGGCGACCGTTCTGCGCGCGTGTGGTGCTGCGTCAGGTTCTAGCTATACACCGTCGCACTAACTCACGCACGGTGAAGGGCAAAAGTTCCCTGTGGGCGTAGCTGGGCCGGGCCTTGCCCCGCCCGGGTCCCGGGCGCGGGTGCCTCTGCGTGAGCGGTCTACTCGTAGACGTGCGGTGCCAGGGTGCCGACGAAGTCCAGGTTGCGGTACTTCTCGGCATAGTCCAGGCCGTAGCCCACGACGAACTCGTTGGGAATGTCGTAACCGACGTACTTGACGTCGATTTTGACCTTGGCGGCCGTCGGCTTGCGGAAAGCGGTGCAGATTTCCACTGAGGCGGTGCCGCGGGATTCCAGGTTCGTCTTGAGCCAGGAGAGCGTGAGGCCCGAGTCGATGATGTCCTCGACAATCAGGACGTCCTTGCCCATGAGGTCCGTGTCGAGGTCCTTGAGGATGCGGACCACGCCGGAGGACTGGGTGCCGGAGCCGTACGAGGAGACGGCCATCCAGTCCATGGAAACGTGGCTGTGCAGTGCACGGGCCAGGTCTGCCATGACCATGACGGCGCCCTTGAGGACGCCGACGATCAGGAGGTCGCGTCCCTCATAGTCCTTGTCGATCTGCGCCGCGAGTTCGGTGATCCGTTGCTGGATCTGTTCCTTGGTGTAGAGAACGTGTTTGAGGTCTGCCTGGACGTCGTTTGAATCCACCAATGGCTCCTGTGTAGATGCGGGGTGCGACTAATTTCGGGGCGGCCGTTGAGGCCGGAATACAAGCTTCCCACAGCGGGCGGCTTCGCGGGGAACACCGGCGGAGGCGGACGGCCCCGCAGCGAGGAGCTCCGCGAGCGAGAGCCGGTAGACGCTGACGCCTCCGGGAAGCTCCACCGGGCCTGCCGATCCCTGCCGGCGCAGCAGCGCTTCGGCGGCGAGCAGTCGCTGGTAGCTGGGCTGTTGACCCCCGACGGCGGCGGCGGCCTTGGCAATCACCCGGAACCTCACGGCCGGGGCAAGGTCCCGCAACGCGGCCTCCGGAAGGCTGATCTCCTCACCGGCCTGCTCCCGCAGCCGGCCGAAGGTGTCGTTCGCCACGTCCTCGAGGTAGTCGGCGTCGAGCTGCAGGATCGCGGCAGTGCGGGCCAGGGATTCGGCGACGCCGGGGCCGAGTTTGTCCTCCAGCAGGGGCAGCACTTCAACCCTTGTCCGGGAGCGCGCGAACGCGGGATCGGTATTGGACGGGTCGTGCCAGGGTTCCAGCCCCTCGACGCGGCAGATCTCCAGGGTGTCCGCCCGCCGCAGGCCCAGGAACGGGCGCAACAGCCGCCCCCGGGAGGGCCTCATTCCGGCCAGGGAGCGGGTGCCCGAGCCGCGCGCCAGGCCCAGGAGCACCTGCTCGGCCTGGTCATCGAGCGTGTGGCCGAGCAGGATCGCGCCGGCACCCGTCTCCTCGGCCGCGGCCTCCAGGGCCGCGTGGCGGGCGTCCCGGGCGGCCGCCTCGGGGCCGATGCCGGTGGAGGCGACGTCGACCGTCCTGATCTGCACGGGCGAGAGTCCGAGGTCCTCGAGGGCCCGGGCGGTGAGTGCGGCGACACCGGCAGAGCCGGGCTGCAGCTGGTGGTCCACGACGACGGCGCCAACGGCCACGGGGTGGCCGTCCACATGGGCGCGGCGGGCGAAATAGGCGGCAACGGCGGCGAGGGCCAGGGAGTCCGGGCCGCCGCTGCAGGCGACCAGGACGCGTTCCGGGTAGCCGGCCGCAGCAAGGGCGTCCTGCAGCATTTTCCGGGCCGTGCCGACCACCGGCGCGAGGCGGCCGGGCCGGCGTCGTCCGCTGGAAACGGAGGTCGAACCAACACCGCTGCTGACAGTCATGGCGGCTAGAGGCCCATCCGGTCGAGCCAGAGCTTCGAGTCGTGGATCTCGGCTTCGCTGGGGAGGTGGCCGGCGTGCTCCCAGACTTTGTTGAATCCTGCCATGCCGGCGGCGTCCACCACTTCGCGGACGAACTTGGCGCCGTCACTGTACTGGCGCATCTTGGCGTCGAGACCGAGCAGGTTGCGGATGAATTTCTCGATCATGCCGCGGTCCTGGCCGCGGGCGTTGAACCGCTGCCGGATGGTCTTCACGGAGGGGACGATGCTGGCGTCCACGGCGTCCATGACCACGTTGGCGTGGCCCTCGAGCAGGCTCATGAGGGCGGTGAGGCGGGACAGGGCCGCCTTTTCCTCCGGGTTCTGGAGCAGGTCCAGGATGGCGCCCCGTCCCGGCGCGGCGCCGGGCGCCGCCCGGTCCTTCAGCGACTTCGCGGCCGCGGAGGCCCGTTCCACCAGCGAATCGACGTTGCCCAGCAGCATGCCGCTGAGGTTTTCGATCTCCTGGAGCATGTGGTGCCGCAGCCACGGGGCGGCGGCGAACTGGACCCGGTGGGTTTGTTCGTGGAGGCAGACCCAGAGCCGGAAGTCCTCGGGAGCGACTTTCAGTTCCCGTTCCACGGCGATGATGTTCGGCGCGACGAGCAGAAGGCGCCCGGATGCGGGGGCCGTGGAGTTTTCGGCCAGCGCGGAGAAGGGATCGTACTGGCCCAGGACTTTGCTGGAAAGGAAGGCCAGGATGGCGCCCAGCTGACTGCCGGTGATGGCCGCGCTGACGCTGGTGGCTCCGGGGCTCAGGGCTGCGCGGCCCTCCAGCAGCTTTTCCATGGCGGGCTTGAGCATCACGGCGAAGCTCTGGGTGTTGGCCTTGGCCCATGAGGCCCTGTCCACCACGAGGACCTCGGAATCACGCAGGTCCCTGGCGGCGTCAAGCCCGGTGATGTCGTGGACGTGCGGCACCGAAAGGTCTGCCATGAGCCGCAGGTTTTCCACCGCGGCGCCGATCTCTGCGGCGCCCAGGACGGGGCCCGCGGGCGTCAGGCGCGCCGCCGTGGACGCGGCGAGCTCCCAATTGATAAGACCTTGGGCCTGGACCGAGGTCTCACCCGAGGTTTTTCGTGATGGCTCGCTTGTTGTCTCGCGCGCAGAGGACTCCATGGGATCCATCAGAACACAGGGGCCGGACAATGCGCCTTAATTTTCGCTGACCGGCGAACCGGGTGGTCCCCCGTTCGTTCAGATCCGGCAGGGTCCGTCAGCGGCAGCCGCAGCCTGCGAGAACGGCGGCGGAGCGGTCCAGGGCGGCCTTGTTCGCGGCGCCGGGAGTCAGGCCGTTCCCCACGAAGGAAAAGACCAGCAGTCGGCCGTCGGCGTCGACGACGTAACCGCTGAGCGCAATGACAGTGTTCAGCGTGCCCGTCTTGGCGCGGACCAGACCGGCGCCCGCGGCCGAGGCTCCCTCCACATACCGGCCCCCCAGGGTTCCGGTGAGCCCGGCGACCGGGAATCCCGAAAGGGCGGCGCGCAACCGGGTGTCCGTCCCCGAGGTCATGGCCCGGACCACGTCCGTGAGCTGCCGGGCCGAGACCCGGTTGGCCAGGGCCAGGCCGGAGACGTCCGCGGCACGGAGGGCATCAGTGGGAACGCCCATGCCCCGGACCTGCTGCAGCACGGCGGCAATGGCGTCCTCGCCGCTGCCGGCCCGGCCGTCGCCGAGGGCGGTCATCCGTCCCAATACCTCGGCCAGGTAGTTGTCCGAGGTCTGCAGCATGAGGTCCACCTGCTGGCCCAGTGTGGCGGACTGGACCTCGGCCAGGACCTTGGCGGGGGCGCTGCCTTTCCCGTGTTCAGTGGCTTTCCCGGGTTCACTGTCAGGCGCGTCTCCGGGCTGGACCCGGGTGACCCCGGGGGTCACGGAGAGCCCAGCGGCCGCCGCTGCCGAGGTAAGCCTGGCGGCGAACGCCTCGGCGGCGGTCATGGCGGCGTCCTGCGGGCGGGTTCCGGTGGTCTTGGCGGGATCGAACCTGGCCGAGTTCAGTGCCAGCGGGAACAGCGGGGCCGTCTCCCCGGCAGCGACGTCCTCGGGGCTCCACGCCTGGCTGAGCGAGGGGCCACTGAAGAGGGAGTCATCGAGCAGGACGCTGACGGCGCCGCTCGCGCCGTTGGCCTTGAGGGCATGGACCGTTGCCTCGGCGAGCGTGGCGAGCCCGGCGCGGCCCAGGACGGCCCCGGGGGCGGATTCGCCGGCGCCCAGGAGGACATCGCCACCGCCGGTCAGGACCACCGAGCCCGGCGTTGGCCCTGCCACCACCCGGGTGCTGAAGCGGCGGTCCGGGCCCAGGACACGCAGTGCGGCGCCGGCTGTGAGGAGCTTCATGTTCGACGCGGGAACGCGGGCCTCGTCGGCCCCGCGTTCAAAGAGCACCTCTCCCGTGGCGGCGTCCTGGACGATCCCGGTGAAGGTGCCGGCGCCGGCGGGCTTAAGGGTCTCGTTGAGCTGTGCCGCGAGGGCTGCGCCGGCGGGGATTGGCGCGGCGTCGCTGAGTGGCCGGATTCCGTCCGCATCGCTGCCGGGGCCGCTCAGCGTCGCGGGAATCTGCTGCCAGGCCGGCGTTGATGCCGAAGCGCCCCGGGGCTGGTCCGGGCCGAGGAATGCCGGGGCGATGGCGATCCCGGCCGGCAGTGCCAGCGCCACCACCAGGACGGTCTGGAGCAGCGGTGCGAGGATCCCGCGAAGCCTGCCGGGCCCCGGTGCGGTGCCGGCGCGGCTGGTTATCGGTTTCATGCTGCTGCTGGTCCTTAGTCCTGAAATGTCCTCACTAGTTCCTGAAACCAGCGCCTCTCGCTATATCCTCAATAGTAGTCGGCGGCACCGACACTGCTTTTTGCCTTCGTCACGCGTGCCGCGCACCCCTGAATTCGTCAAGGAGCATTCCATGAAGCATGACGTGACCATCGAGATCCCCAAGGGATCGCGCGTCAAGTACGAAGTCGACCACGAGACCGGCCGCGTCCGCCTGGACCGCGTCCTGTTCACGTCGATGCAGTACCCCACTCACTACGGTTTCTTCGAGAACACCTTGGGTGAAGACGGAGATCCGCTGGACGCGCTGGTGCTCCTGCAGGACTTCGACCTGTACCCCGGCGTCATCGTCGAGTCCCGCCCGATCGGCGTTTTCAACATGACCGACGACGGCGGCGGCGACGCCAAGGTTCTCTGCGTCCCGACCGACGCCCGGTTCGACCACATCAAAGAGATCAGCGATGTCAGCGAGTTCCTCATCAAGGAAATCGAGCACTTCTTTACCCGTTACAAGGACCTGGAGCCGGGCAAGTGGGTCAAGGCCGAGGGCTGGGGCGACCGCGCCGCCGCCGAGGCCGAGCTCGAAGCGTCCATCAAGCGCTACGTGCCGGCGGCCGGTCACTGACCGTTCCTGCACTCCAACGCGGGGTCCCTTACCGCCCATCCGGGTCGCCGGATTGGGCGGTAAGGGACCCCGCGTTTTTTAAGTGCTGGCGGGCGCAGCGGTGAGGACCCTCGGCGTCGACCTCGCTGCGGCCGCGAAGAAGACGGCTGCGGCCCTCATCGAATGGGACGACGGCGGCGCGGCCCGCCTGGCGCATCTGTCCCTGGACGTGGACGACGAGGAGATTCTCAGCCTCTTCGGCGCCAGCGACATGACGGGCATCGACTGCCCCCTCGGCTGGCCTGACGCCTTCCTGCCTTTCATTGCAGGGCATTTGGCTTTCGACGCCGGGCCGGTCCTCAGCTACGACGGGATCGAGGGCCGCCGGCTGCTCGCTTACCGTGACACGGACCGGTTCGTCACGGGCAGGACCGGGCTGATTCCGCTCAGCGTCTCCGCGGACCGGCTGGCCCACCCGGCCATGAGGTGCGCCGTCATCCAGGCCAAGATCGCCCGGGACTCGGGGCCGCAGGCCAGGGATGGCTCCGGCCGGCTCGCGGAGGTCTATCCGGCGCCATCCCTGAAGATCTGGGGGATCCACGCCCGCGGCTACAAGGGACGCGGGGCGCCAGAAGCCGAAAGGCTGTCCTCCGCCGTGGCGGATCTGACGCTCAAGGCCCCGTGGCTGGACCTCTCGGGGTACCGGGACGATCTTGCGGCGTCCGATGACATGTTCGATGCCGTCATTGCCTCATTGACAGCGCGGGCAGTCGCTCTCGGCAGGACACTGCGGCCCGGCCCCGGGCACGCCGCGGCTGCCCTGAGCGAGGGCTGGATCCATCTGCCCTCCGGCCAACTCTCCGACCTAGCAGCCGGATAGTCGCCCGGTAAGCGCCACTGTTACGGTCCCGGCCCTGCGAGTCTCGCCGGGCACTTGCCCGGCAAGTGCCACCGGGTAGTGTGTCATCCAGAATGTTCACGCTGACCATCAATCAAACCGACAGCCGGCGCGACGGCGACCGTGTGCCGCAGCTCCTCAAGGACCTGCGGCACATTCCGGCGCGCCTCGATTTCGACCGTTCCGTGGAGGACGAGGTCCAAGGCATCCTGGACTGTCCGCACCAGGCGGTGGAGGCGGCCATGATCGCCCTGCGCAGCGGCAGCTGGTACGTGGGCATTGGGGTGGGGCCGGTCAATGAACCCCTGCCGAACCAGATCAAGGACGCCTCGGGCCACGGGCTGATCTACGCCCGGCGCGCCGTGGATCGCCTCCGCAACGGCAAGGACCGGGTCCGTGTGGCCGTAGAAGGCCCGCTGGCCGATCTCGCGGCCGAGGCCGAGGCCGTCCTGCGCCTCCTGGGCCACATTGTGCACGACCGGAGCCAGGCGGAATGGCGGGTGCTGGACCTGCTCACCCCGGGCGTGCGTGGTCAGCAGAAGGCGGTGGCCGAGGAGCTCGGGATCACAACCCAGGCCGTGAGCAAAGCCGTGGCCCGGTCCCAGTGGAACGAAGAGTACGCGGCCCGTCCCGCTGCGGCCCGTCTCCTGGGCCTCATCCTCGACGTCCGCTAGCCGGAGGGTCTCTCACCGGCACCGCCCGTCCGCCGCCGCCGCCGGCGGCTAGAGGAGGCTGCGAAGCACGTGCGCGGCGCCGTCGTCGTAGACCGACTTCGTCACCTCATCCGCGGCGGCAATCACTTCCACGGGGGCCTGCCCCATGGCCACGCCGCGGCGTGCCCAGGTCAGCATCTCGATGTCGTTGCGGCCGTCGCCGACGGCGACCGTGCGTTGG
The DNA here is from genome assembly GCF_056394525.1 of Arthrobacter sp. 10N43. Classification (NCBI taxonomy): domain Bacteria; kingdom Bacillati; phylum Actinomycetota; class Actinomycetes; order Micrococcales; family Micrococcaceae; genus Arthrobacter; species Arthrobacter sp. 10N43. Next base: position 519,055 of record NZ_JBFTIA010000003.1, read on the forward strand.
GTGTCGATGCTGAGCCGGTCGCGGAGGTGCTCCAAGGCACTGGCTTTTGTGACGCCGGCCGCGGCAATGTCCAGCCACGCCGTCCAGCCCACCGAATACGTCACGCCGGCGAGACCGATGTGGCGGATGGCGGCGTTGAACTCTTCGGGCGTGTTTTCCGAGCTGAAGACCACCACGCGCACAGCGGTTGCCTCCAGCATGGTCTGGAAGTCGACGCCCACCGCCTCGACACCGAAGCTGGCGTCCTGGAAGCGCTCCGTGGACAGGAAATTACCTTCTTCGTCCTCGAGGGCGTACTTTGCGGTGGGCAGCCGCTTGCGCAGGGCCCGAAGCACAGGGCCCGGGTCAAACGTTGCCTTGTGGAGGACTTCGTAGCCGTCCGGCAAGCCCGAGTCGATGCGCAGGATCACGCCGCCGTTGGAGCACACTGCGTAACCGGTGTCGATTCCGATGTGCTCGATGACGGGCAATGTGGCGTTGAGGGAGCGGCCGGTGGCGATCATGACGTGGTGGCCTGCGGCCACCACGGCCTGGGCGGCCTCGCGGACAGGAACTGACATGTGCCCGTCGTGGTCCACAAGGGTGCCATCGACGTCGAGAGCGATCAGCAGCTTGCTGCCGGCGCCGTTCAGGGCACTTTGGTCCCGGACGTTCCTGGTATGGTCTGCCGTGTTCTGGTCTGTCATGTTCTGGTGTGTGGTGCGCCGGTCATCGTTGCCGGCGACTGAGGATTCAGTCATAGTTGTCATCTCACAAGTAGAGCAGACACCCCCGACGGCCGCTAGGACACACGCCACAGCAAGGCGTTAACTTGTGGTAAACACCCACAGCCTGTCCACAGTGTGAATATTTACCCGGCGGCCACCGGAGGCCCGGCTGGTGGTTAAAGGACGGTGGTTATAGGACGGGGAACACCGTCATGCCGCCGAGGTACTTCTGCAGCGCTGCGGGGACGTTGACGGACCCATCGGGGTTCTGGTGGTGCTCCAGGATGGCAACGATCCAGCGGGTGGTTGCCAAGGTGCCGTTGAGCGTGGCCACGGCCCGGGTGCCCTTGGGCGCACCGTCCTCGTTGAAAATCCGTTCACGGATGTTCAGGCGGCGCGCCTGGAACGTGGTGCAGTTGGACGTGGAGGTCAGCTCCCGGTAGGCGCCCTGGGTGGGAACCCACGCCTCGCAGTCGAACTTCCGGGCCGCTGAATTGCCCAGGTCCCCGGCCGCGGTGTCGATCACGCGGTACGGGAGTTCGCACTTGGCCAGCATCTCTTCTTCCCACGCCAGGAGCCGGGCGTGCTCGCCGGCCGCCTCCTCAACAGTGGTGTAGATGAACATCTCCACCTTGTTGAACTGGTGGACCCGGATGATGCCGCGGGTGTCCTTGCCGTGCGAACCGGCCTCGCGGCGGTAGCAGGAGCTCTGGCCCGCGTAGCGGACCGGACCGCCCGAAAGGTCCAGGATCTCGTCGGCGTGGTAGCCGGCGAGGGCTACTTCGGAGGTGCCCACAAGGTAAAGGTCGTCTTCGGCGAGACGGTAGATCTCGGCGTCGTGCTTGACGTCAAAGCCGGTGCCCTGCATGGTTTCCGGACGCACCAGGGTGGGCGTGATCATGGGGACGAAGCCGGCGTCGATCGCCTGTTCCATCGCCATCTGAAGCAGCGCCATCTCAAGCCGGGCGCCGACTCCGCGCAGGAAGTAGAAGCGTGAGCCGGACACTTTGGCCCCGCGTTCCATGTCGATGGCCCCGATCAGCTCACCGATTTCCAGGTGGTCCTTGGGCTCGAAGTCGGGGAACTCGCGCGGCGTGCCAACCGTCTTGACCACGATGTAGTCGTCCTCGCCGCCGGCCGGGACACCGTCCTCGATCAGGTTGGGGATGCTTCGGAGCAGTTCCTCGTGGGCGCTCTGGGCAACATCCGCCTCGGCAGATGCGGCCTTGACCGAGGCGGCCAGGACCTTCACGTCCGCGAGGAGGGCCTGCTTTTCCTCGCCCTTGGCCTGCGCGACCTTCTTGCCGAAGACGTTCTGTTCGGCCCGGAGGTTCTCGAACCGGATCAGCGCTGCGCGCCTGGCCGAGTCCGCAGCGATGATCGCGTCCACCGCGGATTCGTCGGCGCCACGGGCGCGCTGGCTGGCACGGAACTTGTCCGGATTTTCGCTGAGGTCTTTTACGTCGATCACCAGACAAGAGTATCCAATCCGGTCGCCGTTCCCGGGCAACCCGATGCGGGGGCGCTGGCGGGATACTGTTGGATCACAATGCGCGACTGGCTGCTGTACCTCGTCATCGCTGGGGTCCTGGCGTTTGCCGTCTCCAGTTGGTGGGGAGTGCGCCGGCTGAAGGCCAAGCACACCCGCAGGGCCGTGTGGGAGGAAACCCACAGCCCGGGCCTGGGCCACCAGAGAGTTGCCGTGGTCCTGAATCCCATCAAGGCCAGGTCCGCCGAGGCGCGGAGCCTGATTGAAGCGGCGTGCGCCGAGGCAGGCTGGCAGCCGCCCCGCATCTTTGAAACCACAGCCGAGGACCCCGGCTTTTCCCAGGCGCGGGCGGCGGTGGCCTACGGAGCCGACGTCGTCCTGGCCTGCGGCGGCGACGGTACCGTGCGCGTGGTGGCTGAGATCCTCGCCGGGACGGACATCGCGATGGGCCTGATTCCGCTGGGCACGGGCAACCTCCTGGCCCGCAATGTGCATCTGGAGGTGGGGGACCTCCCAGGCAATGTGCAGGCCGCCTTGTTCGGACACCAGCGGTTTATCGACACGGCGCGGCTCACCCTGGACAATTCACGCACCGGAGAGTCGGCGCAATACACCTTCCTGGTGATCGCGGGTATCGGCATGGACGCCGAAGTGGTCAATGATACGAACGACGATTTGAAGAAGGCGGTGGGCTGGCTCGCGTACACGGAGGCCGGCGCCCGGCACCTGGTGGGGCGGCGCAAAAAGGTCTCCATTGCCCTGGATGACCAGCCCGAACAGTTCCGGAGTATCCGCAGCGTCCTCTTCGCGAACTGCGGCCTGATCCCCGGGGGCATCGATTTCATCCCCCAGGCGATGATCGATGACGGGATGCTGGACATCGTGGTGATGAGCCCGCGCAGTGCAATCGGCTGGCTGGCCATGTACACAAAGATTGTTCTGAAGCACAAGAAGGAACTGCCGGTCATGACGTATTACCGGTCGGGCAAGATCACCATCCGGAGCTCCGAACCCCTGCCCACCCAGGTCGACGGCGACCCTTCCGGCGAGGCCACGAAGGTCACCGTCCAGGTGGCCCCGGGATCCCTGCTGGTCCGGGTCAAGGACGGCACCGAAGTCGGCTAGGCCGACGGCGGCTGGAGCGGTGACTAGGCGCTGGCGGCCTTCTTTGCCTCTTCCGCCTTCTTCGCTTCCGCGGCAGCCTTGGCGGCCCGGGCTTCGGACTGCTCCCGGATCATTGCCTGTTCTTCTTCGAAGCGCAGGCGGTCCGCGCGGTCGGCGTCGTCGCCGTCCCAGTCCTGGTTGTCAGCCGTCGGCTTGGGATTGACGATCATTCCCTGGCCGTCGTTGTCTGTGCTGGTGCCTGACATGACCCGCTCCCTCCGTTAGGGGACTTCCCCAATATGGATCAGGCAAGCATACGCACAGTTGGGAGGGGGTGGAAGGGCACCGGATGGCATTTGCCTACGCTTTGGGCGAAGCCCCCGGCGTATATTCCACCTCGGCAGATGCTCCGCCCAGTATGTCTTTCACCCACGCATGCGCGGACCGGAATGCCTGGTCCGAGGTATGCGGTGCCACGCTGGTCCGGGTGCCGTCGGCACGTTGGTACGAGCCGAGGAAGCGGGTGGCCGGGCTGATCCGGTGGAGGCCGGCAAGCGCGTCGGCCACCCGGGCGTCAGCCACATGGCCATCGGCGTCAATGCTGAAGAAGTAGTGGCCCAGATACTGCCCGGTCGGCCGGGATTCGATCCGGCTCAGGTTCACGCCGCGGGTCGCGAACTGGTCCAGGATCTCCATCAGTGCACCCGGCCGGTCCTCGGGCAGCGGCACCACCACGGTAGTCTTGTCCGCGCCGGTGCGGTCCGGCAGCTGGCCCGGGCGGCCCACGAGCACGAACCGGGTGACGGCGCCGGGGTTGTCGCCGATGTTGTCTGCCAGCACGGCCAGCCCCGGCTGCTCGGCGGCCACGATCGGGGCGCAGATCGCCGCGTCGTAGTGGGCGCCGTCGCCGCCCAGCAGGCCCATCGCGGCCGCGGCGGTGGACGACCCCGGAATATATTCCGCATGAGGAATATTGGCTTCGACCCAGAGCCTGCACTGGGCCCAGGCGTGGCCGTGGGTGGAGATCCGCCGGATGTCCCCGATCGCCACTCCCGGTCTGGCCACAAGGACGAAGCTGATGGGCACCAGGGCCTCCCGGAGGATCCTGAGTTCCTGGCCGGTGGCGATTGCGTCGAGGGTGGCCGTCACACCGCCTTCGACCGAGTTTTCAATCGGCACCATGGCCGCGTCGGCGGAACCGTCCCGCACCTTGTCCAGCGCCGTGTTCACATTCGATGACGGGATGCGGATGGCGTCCGCCGCGCCCGGGACTTGCATCAGGGCCGCCTCGGTGAAGGTGCCCTCGGGTCCGAGGAATGTGTAGGTGACGGTGGGTGCGGGCATCAGGTCTTCCTTCTTCGGTTACAGGACGACCGGTTTGAGGCCGTTGTCCGAGACCAGCGGCATGCCGGTCTCGACCCACTGGTCCATGCCGCCGGCCACATTCACGGCGGAATATCCCATTCCCACCAGCCACTGGGTGGCCCGGTAGGAGCGGCCGCCGGTGCGGCAAATGACATACACGTCCTCGTCCGGGTCGAGCTCCTCGATCCGGGCCGGCAGCTGGTCCATGGGGATGTGCAGGGCGCCCTCGGCGTGTCCCGCGGCCCATTCATAGTCCTCGCGGACGTCCACGATCTTGGCACCATCGGGGATGCCAGACACGCTTACGCTCTGGAAGTCGCTCATGTTCACCCTTTCCGCAGAATTCAAGCTCCGATCCCAGCGTATCCCCCGCTGCCGGCAGCGGTGCCCGGCTGGCGGCACGTTACGCTTCTGGGGACCGCAAAGGAGACTCATGGCTGCCGAACACCCCGCGGAGCGGCCCGTCCGCGGCCCCCGCCCCGGGACATGCCCTCCCCTCGCTGCGAGCGCTGGACATGATGCCAAGGTGTCCTCCCGCAGGTCCCAAAAATGGGCATGTCCGGCGGGCACGGAACCCGCATGGCCCCGCGAACGGCTGAAGTCCGGCTTCCTTGGCTGAAATCCACGAGCTCGCCGCCGTCCAGCTCCGCGAGGCGCTCCGTTCCGGGGAGCTCTCCGCCAGGCAGGCCACCGATCATTTCCTGTACCGCATCGAAGCCCGGAACCCGCACCTCGGGGCATTCATCACCGTCACCGCGGACCAGGCGCGGAAGGATGCCGCGGCAGCCGACCACGTCCACGCCCTCCGAACCCGGACCGGCGAAGCCCTGGCGCCGCTGCATGGGATGCCGGTCGCCTTCAAGGACCTGACGGATGTGGCGGGGGTGGTCACCACGCACGGAAGCGCCGCGCTCGACCGCAAGCCCGCGCTGGCCGACAGCGCCCTCGCCGCCGCGCTCAAGGCGGCGGGGGTGGTGTCGCTGGGCAAGACACAGGTCCCGGAGTTCGGCCTGACGGCGTACAGCGAGAACCGGATCGCCCCGCCGTCGCGCAATCCACATGCACCCAGCCGCAGTTCGGGCGGATCCTCGGGCGGCAGCGCTGCCGCCGTGGCGGCGGGGCTGCTGCCCTTCGCCCCCGGATCCGACGGCGGCGGCTCGGTGCGGATTCCGGCTGCGGCGTGCGGACTGGTCGGGCTGAAACCCGGGCGAGGGCTGGTGCCTGCCGGGGAAAGCTCCGGCGATCCGGCCCATCTCGTGGTTGCCGGGCCGCTCGCGCGCTCGGCCGCCGATGCCGCGCTGCTTTTGGATGCCCTGATGCCCGCGGCACCGGCCCCCGCCCCCGCGGTCCCGCCGGGTTCCAGCTACCTCGACCTGACCACAAGGGAACCGCGCCGGCTGCGGATCGGAATCAGCCTGGACAGCCCGTGGCAAACCGCTTTCCCCTTCACCCCGGATCCTGAGGCGCTCGAGGCACTGTCCGACGGCGTCGCGCGGCTGGAGGCGGCGGGACACGCGACCTCAGAGGCCGCGATTCGCTATGACAACCGCTACGCGGCCGCTTTCACGACAGCCTGGACGGCCGGGATCGGCAGCGCGCGGATCCCACCTCAGCGCGAGGCGCTCCTGACCCCGCTCACCAGGACGTTCCGGCGCCGGGCGCAGCAGCGGAGTGCGGCGAAACTCAACGAAGCCCTCGGTTTCCTCCGGCAGTTCCAGCGCGACACGATCGCCCAGTACAGCCAGTGGGACCTCATCCTCACGCCGGCCCTGGCGCAGACGCCCCGCCCGGTGGGCTGGTTCACGGCCGCGACGCACGGCGGGGATTACTGGCCGGCTGCGGAATGGGCGGGCGACGCCGACGGCGACTACCGCAAGCAATGCGAATACGCGCCGTGGTCCTCCATGGTGAACGTCTGCGGACTGCCTGCCATCAGCATTCCGGTGCACTGGACCGGCGGCGCCCCGGGTTCCGGCCTGCCGATGGGCATACAACTGATCGGGCCGATGGGCTCCGAGGGGCTGCTGCTGCAGGTGGCCGCCCAGTTGGGGTTCTAGCCCTCGCTCCTGCCCCGGGCTTCCCAGAGGACATGCCCACCCCTCCCGTTGGCCACGGCACATGTCCACGCCTCAGACCGAACACGGGATATGTCCAGCGCTCACCGCGGACATGCCCACCCCTAGCCTCGAGGACTGGACATGATGCCATCTTGTCCAGGCATGGGCGCCAAGAATGGGCATGTCCCGCGGGGCAGCCCAAGGAAGAAGCGCGCCCCACCGTTTCCAAGTGCCGCACCGTTCAGCGGCTCATCGGAGACCTACCCGCGGAAGTAGCCCGCGAGATCGACGATGATCTGCACCGATCCCGTCGAGAAATTCGTAATCTTGACATTGCCGTCCGGCCCCACCGGGATCACAGCGAAGTTGGCGACCGTCTGTCCGCGCGCGTAGGACAGGTTCGCCGCGTTCGGTGTGGACGCCCCAGAACCGAACGCCGTGAGGAACCCGCTGGACCTGGATTCGGTGGCGGTCAGGTTGACCACCACGGCGGCCACGGTGGTGGGGATTCCCTTGACGCCGCGCACGTGGAACGTCAGCGATCCTCCCGCCGCCACGGGGCCCGAGGACAGCCGCGTGTCCAGGAACCGTGTGGGGCTCAGGGCGCGGAGGGCTCCGGCCTGCGCTGGTTTGCCTGGCAGGAAATACCCCTGGAGGTCTGCCATGACCTCCGCCGTGCCGGCCGAGGTGTTCGCAACCGTCACCTTCCCGTCAGTCCCGAGGGGGACCACCACGAGGTTGGACACCGTCTGCCCGGCTGTGTAGCTTAAGCTGGACGCCGTCGGCTTCGTGGAACCCGCGGGGTACGCGGTCAGGAAACCGAAGCTCTTCGTCTGGGTCGTTGTGAGGTTCAGGACCACCGCGGATGCGTTCATCGGAATCCCCAGCTTGCCGCCGACTGTAAAGGTCACCGATCGACCGCCTGAAACGGGTCCCGAGGACAACCGCGTATCCAGCAGCCGCGTGGGTGCGACGGAACTGAACGTCCCCGGTGCGGACGGTACGCCTTCGTGGAAATACGCTGACACTCCGACGATCAAATGCGCTGACCCGGACGACGTGTTGGTGAGCGTCAGCCGGCCGTCCGCGCCCAGGGGCACAATGGCGAGGTTGGAAACGGTCTGCCCGGCTTCATAGTTCAGGTTCGAAGTGCTCGGATTGTCGGTTCCGGAGGCGTGTGCGGTTATGTAGCCGTTCGACGTCGGCGAGGTCACTGTGAGGTTCACCACGACCGCAGACGCGTCGGCCGGAACGCCCCTAACGCCGGCGACGCGGAACGATACCGATTTGCCCGCGGCCACCCGTCCCGGCCAAATCCTGGTGTCCAGGAATCGGGTTGGGTTTATGGCGATGGCCCTGCCAGCGCAGTTCGGCACGGCGAAATCAGGCGTGGCGGTGTCGGACGTTTGAGTGTTCGCGATCGCCCGCCTGTACGCGGCAAGGTATGTCCTGCCCAGGTATTCGATACCTTCACGGGAGAAGTGGGTTGAGTCACCCGGATTCAGGGCGCAGGCCATCGAGAGCGCGAAGCCGGTATAGGCGACGCGGCCTGGGGTTTGGTAGTGGCTCCTGTCCACGTTGCCCCTGCCCGGTGTGGCGGCGATGCCTTCCGGCGACATCCGTCCCACGACGAAGGGCAGCTTGGGTGCGGACAGTTGGTCGCGGAAGTAGGCAATGAGCTGGTCCAGCTTCGCGCTGTAGCTCGCAGTGCTTGTGGCGGAGCTGCTCTCGCCCTGGTGCCAGAGAATCCCCTTGAGGACGACGGCGTAGCCGGCTGCTTTGGCCGCCGCTGTGCCGCTCAACGTCTGTTTGACAGCAAGCGCCCCCAAATCGTACTCCGGGGCGGAAGCCGTGCCGACGGACCAGGTCAAAGTCGCCGGCCGGCCGTCGAAGGCGGTGTCGCCGTGCGCTGCAGGGATGATGAGGACTCCGACGTCTGCTGGCTGGGTCTTTAGATACTCCCGAGCAAACGTCGTGGCGGGCGAAAGTCCGTTGGGCGTGTCGTGCATGTCCAACGGCACCGAAGCGGGCCGAAACGTGGGGGTTTTCGCTCCGTACTGGAAGATGCGCGGGTCTGCCACGTCATCCGTACTGTCAAGGGGCAGGCCCCGCCCGGACATGTTCGACTGTCCGGCCGCGACGAAGACGTGAAGGGTGGTGATGGCCCTTGCGGCCTGCCCCGGCACAATGCCCGCGACCATCAGGGCAAAAACAGTCAGGCCGATCAGGAAGCCGTGAAGCCACATGCCCCGGTCCGAAGTCGGGGACCGCCCGGAGGAGTCCGGGGCCCAATGCCGGCGCAGTGGTCGCAGGATAAAGGCCGCTGTGGAGGAAGGCATTACCCTCACAGCCGGCGGTGCCGGATTCGGGGGACCATATCGCTTTCCCCAACTAGCCATAGCTCACACTGTCGCCGAGCTACCTTGAGGTTTTCTTGCCCGCGGCGGCGACCCTCGGCACGCGGTCAAAGCGGTGAAAGTGGCGAACAACCCGGCCGGTGCCCTCCTCCCCTCAGGCCGTCGTCGGGACGCCCAAGGCACCGCCCAAATGGACGCTGGCTGCGACCGGCGGCTATCGTTCACACAAACCCGACCAGGCCGCGAAAGAGGATCGATGAAGATCACCGGTGCAGTACTTGAAGAAATCGGGCGCCCGCGTCCCTTCGCGGAATCCAGGCCCATCAGCATCTCCGAGCTGGAGCTGGCGGCTCCCGGGCCCACCGAGATCCTCGTCCGGATGGAGGCCGCCGGGATCTGCCACTCTGACCTGAGCGTCGTCGACGGCAACCGGGTCCGGCCGGTCCCCATGCTTCTGGGCCATGAGGCCGCGGGCCGGATCGTGACGGTCGGCTCCGCCGTCGCCGACCTGCGGCCCGGGCAGCGCGTGGTCATGTCCTTCCTGCCGCGATGCGAGAGCTGCCCGAACTGCGCCGAAGACGGCAGGCTGCCCTGCACCGCGGGCTCGAAGAGCAACAACGACGGAACGCTGCTGCACGGATCCAGGCACCTGAGCCGCAACGGCGCGACGGTCCACCACCACCTGGGCGTCTCAGGTTTCGCGACCCATGCCGTGGTGGACCGCGCGTCGGCCGTGCCGGTGGACGACGACATCCCCGCGGACATAGCCGCGGTCCTGGGCTGCGCCGTACTGACCGGGGGCGGCGCCGTGCTGAACGCGGCCCGGCCGCGCCCGCAGGACAGCATCATGATCGTCGGCCTTGGAGGCGTGGGCATGGCGGCGCTCATCACCGCCATCTCGCAGGGCATCTCGCGGATCATCGCCGTGGACACGCTGGAGCAGAAACTCGATCACGCCCGCCGCCTCGGCGCCCACGAAACGTACACCCCGCAGCAGGTCCTCGAGGAGGGCGTCAAGGCCAGATACGTGATCGAGTGCGCCGGTAATGCCCGCGCGTTCGAAACCGCGTTCGCCGCCACCTCCCCCGGCGGCACCACCGTCACGGCCGGGCTGCCGTCCCCCGAGGCCCGGGCCCAGCTGGCGCCGCTGACCGTCACCGCCGAGGCGAGGACGATCGTGGGCAGCTACCTCGGTTCCGCCGTACCGTCGCGGGACATCCCGCAATACGCCCAGCTGTGGCGGGACGGGAAACTGCCGGTCGAGGAGCTGATTTCGGACCGTATCGCCCTGGCCGACATCAACCAGGCCATGGACCAGCTGGCTGACGGCCAGGCCATCCGGCAGGTCATCATGTTCGACGGCGGCGAGCCCGCCTAGCACCCGGCCCGGGACCCGGCCGCCCACCGCGGCCGGCTCCCGGAAAATCCGGCGAAAGGGAGGCGAAAGAGAGGCAAAACACTATCCGGGTTGCTTGCCTCCGGACTGCTCGAATGTGACAATCGCGCGTCACAATGTCACCATTAAGTAAATGAGCACAACTCATTTATCCAATCCCCCCGCTACAACGCCGGGCGATCCCTCGTTCAGTCCCTCCGCTAAGGCGCCGGGCGACACCTCGTTTTTCGGCCACCCAAAGATGCTGGCCAGTCTTTTCTCCGTAGAGATGTGGGAGCGATTCTCCTTCTACGGAATGCAGGGGATCCTCCTCTACTACATGTACTTCACGGCCGCCCAGGGTGGCCTTGAGATCCCACAGGCCATGGCCGCCGGCCTCGTCGGCGCCTACGGTGGCGGCGTCTACCTCTCCACGATCCTCGGCGCGTGGCTTGCTGACCGGCTCTTCGGCTCGGAGAAGGTGCTGTTCGGTGCGGCGATCCTGATCATGGCCGGCCACATCGGGCTGGCGCTCGTTCCCGGCATACCCGGCCTGATCGCCGGTCTGGTGCTGGTGGGCGTGGGCTCCGGCGGGCTGAAGGCCAACGCCACCGCCCTCGTCGGCAGCCTGTACGGCGAGAAAGACGAACGCCGCGACGCCGGATTCTCCATCTTCTACATGGGCATCAACGCCGGCGCGCTGATTGGCCCGCTGGTCACCGGCTGGCTGCAGGAAAGCCAGGGCTTCCACTGGGGCTTCGGCGCCGCCGCCATCGGCATGGCCATTGGCCTTGTCATCTACTCGCTGGGCCGCAAGAAGCTGCCCGAAGCAGCACAGCGGGTCCCGAATCCCCTTCCCGCTGCCCAGCGCACCCGCTACGGCCTGATCTTCGGCGGCATCGCCGTGATCATCGCTGCGCTGCTCGTGACCGGCACCGTGAACCCCGAGAACCTGGCCATGTCCATGGCCTACGCCGCAATCGGCGCGTCGGTGCTGTACTTCGCCCTGATCTTCAGCAGCAAGAAGGTCACCGCCGTCGAGCGCGGCCGGGTGACGGCGTTTATCCCGCTGTACATCGCCTCTGCCGCGTTCTGGGCGCTGTTCCAGCAGCAGTTCACCTTCATTGCCGTCTACTCGGAAGAGAAGCTGGACCGGAACCTCTTCGGCTGGGAAATGCCTGCCGCCTGGGTCCAGTCCATCAACCCGGTGTTCATCATCGTCTTTGCCGGCATCATGGCCGCCCTGTGGACCAGACTCGGCCGGAAGCAGCCCGGTTCTGCCCTGAAGTTCTCCGTAGGCCTCTTCGTCATGGGGCTGGCCTTCCTGGCCTTCATCCCGCTGGCCGGCGGCGGCAAGACCCCTCTGCTGGCCCTGGTCGGAATCCTGCTGCTGTTCACTCTCGCAGAGCTGTTCCTCTCCCCCATCGGCCTGTCCGTGACCACCAAGCTGGCGCCGAAGGCCTTCCACACCCAGATGGTGGCCCTGTTCTTCCTGTCAGTTTCCCTGGGCACCACACTGGCCGGCATCCTGTCCGGCCTGTACAACCCGAAGGACGAGCTGCCCTACTTCATCGGCATCGGCGGAACCGCGATGCTGCTGGCCGTGGGCCTGGCAATCGCCTCGCCGGCGATCAAGAAGCTCATGGGCGGCGTACGCTGACCCGATGAGCCCCGCACGTCGCGTCCCGGTTGAATCGCGCGTCTACACTCCCACCCCCGGCGAGGCGTCCGACGTCGAAATCATGCCGGCGGGCGACGTGACCGATGGTGTGGTGCGGGTTGGCGGAACCATCCGCCGCCCGCACCAACCGCAATCCCTCGCCGTTGCCGAGTACCTCGACTGGCTGGAGGACGCAGGCTTTGCGGGCTCCCCACGCTTCCTCGGCCGCGACGCACAGAGCCGGGATGTCCTGACCTTTGTTCAGGGCCGGTGCGCCGGGGCGCAACCGGAAGCGTGGGCGCAGTCCGAGAGGCTGCTGGCCTCCGTGGCCCGCCTGGTGCGGCGCCTGCACACGGCGTCGGCGGGCTTCGTGCCGCGGGCCCACTCGTTCCCGCCCAGGCCGGTCCGGCCGAACCCCTCCGATGCCACCGCGCTCATCTGCCATCTGGACGTCACACCCCAGAATGTGGTGGTCCGGGGCGGCCTGGCCGCGGGACTTGTCGATTTCGACCTCGCCGGACCCGCCACGGCACTCCACGATTCGCTCAACACTGCCATGCACTGGGTTCCGCTCCGCGACCCGTCAGACGCCTGGCCAGGCTGGGAAGACCAGGACCCATTCCGCCGGCTGCGCATTTTCGCCGACGCCTACGGCTGGACGGAGAATGAACGACGTCGGGTTCCCGTCGCCGGGATCGATGCCGCCGCGCTGAGCTACGAGCGGATGCGGCACAACGCCGCCGCCCTTGGCGGCGGCTGGGCTCGGATGTGGGAGGACGGCGTGGGCGGCCTCATCAACCGCCGCCGCGCGTGGCTTGAGGCCAATGCCGAACCGCTGGTGGCCGCGCTGACGCGCTGAGCCGACGCTTTGATGCAGACCGGCGATGGCCGCCGCGGGAGCGGTTAGGTGCCGTATCCGCTGTTGCGGGCCGTGCCGATGACCAGTCCAAAGATGACCAGCACCAGGACGGTGACGGCGATGCCCACGTACCCCATCACGAGGCCGGCGATCGCCATGCCCCGGCCGGCCGGTTCGCGCCGCAGGGCCAGGTGTCCCAGGATGACGGCGGCCAGCTGCGGAAGCAGGAAGAATCCGAAGCCCACCAGGGCGGCGATGCCGCAGCACATGCTGGCGATGCTCAGGCTCTTGGGCGCTGCCGGCACGCCGTAGTACGCCGGCTGGCCGTAGGCATTGGGGCTGCCCGGCTGGGCGTACGGCGACTGCTGCTGGCCATACGGCGAGGAGGGCTGGCCATAGGCAGGCTGTCCATAGCCCGCCGATCCCGCGGTATACGGCGTGCGGCCGGAGTCGCCGTAGATCGGCGGGTAAGGGCTGGAGTACGGGCCCTGGTCCGGCGCCGGCTGGCCAGGCTGCGGCTGACCTGCTTGCTGGCCGGGCTGCGGTTGGCCTGCTTGCTGACCCGTGTAGGGCTGTTCCTGCCACTGCTGTTGCGTGGCCGAAGGCTGCTGCGGGGCCTCAGCTTGCCGCGGGGGCTCGGGCTGTTGGGGGGCATCAGGCTGTTGCGGGGGCTCAGCTTGCCGCGGGGGCTCGGGCTGCGCGAACTGCTGCGTCGCCGATTGTTCCTGGTCCTGGCCGCCACCGGGCGCTGCCTGCTGCTGCGGAGCGTCCGGCTGCTGGTCCGGGAGGCGCAGCGTCGGCTGGTAGCCCTCCGGGGTCTCGTCTTTGCCTTGTTTTGGCTGGTCAGTCATGGCATGTCCCCTCAAGAAGTCCCTGCGTCCAGCGTACCGCCGTGGGGTTGGCTTGGGACCAGGCCCTTCGGCGGGTTTTCTTTTCGTCATAGGACCGGCTTTGACGCGAAACCGTGTTGCACGCCGGTGTCGTCTGGCATGCTGGTGCCATGGCTAGCCGCGCGGGCACAGTTGCCCAACCCCAGGACCTTGTTGACCTCACTGCGCTTTTGGATGCGTACTACGACGTTTCGCCGGACCTCTCGGACCCGGGCCAGCGTGTGGCCTTCGGCACCTCCGGACACCGGGGATCGAGCCTAAAGGCCTCCTTCAACGAACCCCATATCCTCGCCATCACGCAGGCGATCGTGGAATACCGTGCGGGCCAGGGCATCACCGGCCCCCTCTACATGGCGAAGGACACCCACGGCCTGAGCGAACCGGCTCAGAATTCCGCCCTCGAAGTACTGGCGGCCAACGGCGTTAATGTCCTCATCGATGCCCGCCACGGCTACACGCCCACCCCTGCCCTAAGCCACGCCATCCTCACGCACAACCGGAACGCCGCCCCCGGCGCACCGCAGGCCGACGGCATCGTGGTGACCCCCAGCCACAACCCCCCGGGCGACGGCGGATTCAAGTACAACCCGCCGCACGGCGGCCCCGCGGACACCGACGCCACCGGCTGGATCGCCAACCGCGCCAACGAGCTACTCGAGAATGGCCTGCGCGGCGTCAAGCGGATCCCCGTCGCCGAAGCCCTCGCGGCAGACACCACCGGCAAGTTCGATTTCCTTAGCAGCTACGTCGACGACCTTCCCTCGGTGCTGGACCTGAATGCCATCCGCGAGGCGGGTGTCCGGATCGGCGCGGACCCCATGGGCGGCGCGTCCGTGGACTACTGGGGCGAGATCGGCGAGCGCCACCACCTGAACCTCACGGTGGTTAACCCGACCGTTGACCCGCAGTGGGCCTTCATGACCCTGGACTGGGACGAGAAGATCCGGATGGACTGCTCCTCGCCGTCGGCGATGGCCTCGCTGATCACGAGGATGTCCGAAGGGGCGAAGTTCGACATCGCCACCGGCAACGACGCCGACGCCGACCGGCACGGCATCGTGACGCCTTTTGTTGATGGACAGGGCGGGCTGATGAACCCGAACCACTACCTCGCCGTCGCCATCGATTACCTCTACCGGCACCGCACCGGGTGGAACCCGCAGTCCGTGATCGGCAAGACCCTGGTGTCCTCCTCGATCATCGACCGTGTGGCGCAGAGCCTGGGGCGGAAGCTCGTTGAGGTTCCGGTGGGCTTCAAGTGGTTCGTTCCCGGCCTGCTGTCCGGCGAAGGGGCTTTCGGCGGCGAGGAATCCGCGGGCGCCTCCTTCAACAAGATGGACGGCAGCGTCTGGACCACGGACAAGGACGGCATCCTGCTGGCCCTGCTGGCCTCGGAGATCACGGCCGTCACCGGCAAGTCGCCGTCGCAGCTCTACAAGGGGCTCACGGACCAGTTCGGCGACCCCGTGTACGCCCGGATCGACGCCGCCGCCACGCGCGAGCAGAAGGCCTCGCTGGGCAAGCTCTCGCCGTCGGACGTCACTGCCACCGAGCTGGCCGGCGAAACGATCACCGCCAAACTGACCGAGGCGCCGGGCAACGGCGCGGCGATCGGCGGCCTCAAGGTGGTCACCGAAAACGCCTGGTTCGCGGCCCGTCCCTCCGGCACGGAGGACGTCTACAAGATCTACGCAGAGTCCTTCAAAGGCGCCGAGCACCTGAAGCAGGTCCAGGCCGAAGCGAAAGCGCTGGTGGACGGCGTTATTTCGTAGGTCCGCCGGTGGCCAACTCGGCGCGGTCCCGGCCAAGCGTCTTTGCCTGGTACAGGGCCGCGTCGGCCGAGACCACTGCGGCGTCGAGTCCACCAGGCGCGGAGCCGGTGGACGCGATGCCGTAGCTCACGGTGGGCAGCCGGGGAATGTCGGCGGACGCGGATTGATGGAGCTTGGCGCTGATGTCGGCTGCGATTGACTGCGCCCGCTCCGGCGTGACCCCCGGCAGCAGGAGGATGAATTCTTCTCCGCCGTAGCGGCCCACGAGGTCGGTGGAGCGGACGGTTCCGGCGCAGGCCTTGGCAAAGGCCTGCAGGGCGGAGTCCCCGGCCGAGTGGCCGAACTGGTCGTTGATCGCCTTGAAGTGGTCAAGGTCCGCCAGGATGAGCGAGGCCGTGGTGCCGGTCCGGCGCAGGCGGCGCAGTTCGTTCTCCGCCAGGTCCAGGAACGCCGAGCGGTTGAGCAGGCCAGTGAGGCCGTCCACGGTGGCCCGTGCCCGCAGATCCTGGGTCTGTTGTTCGTAGCTCAGCTCGGCCATGGTGAAGGAGGCGACCACCAGCGTGATCGTCGAGAAGACGGTCATGGGGCCGGAGCCGAAGACCGTGGTGAAGATTGCACTGTCCGGCCCGTTCGTCAGGAACACGACGAGGCGGCCCAGGTAGAAAACAGCCAGGATGCCGGCTCCGACAGCGAGGGGCCGATGCACGCGGGAGTAGTCGCGTTCGAGCAGGAACAGCTCCCGGGATCCCATGCCGATCAGCAGGGCCATGAATCCCAGGTACACCGGGCCTCCCGCCCACGTGTTGGTGGCCGGGTGGTCCAAGGCTGAAGCGACGGCGGTGGCGGCGGGGCCGGCCGCGAGGTGCCAGGACCGCGGTGAAGGGGCGCGCAGCGATCGCCCACCGGCCCAGATGCTTGCGGCGCCGGCGACCAGCAGGACGTTGCCGGCCGGAATGGCCCAGGCCTGGTGGACCGTTCCGTCCATCAGATACGCGGCATTGCCGACCAGGAACAGCAGGAGGGCCATGCACCACCAGCCGCTGTAGGGGGACCTCGTGCGCCGGAACGTAATGAAGTAGAAAAGCAGCAGCAGTGTCAGGTCGACCAGCGCCAAGGAAACCCTCAGTGTCGCGGTGTCAAGCATCATGTAGTGGCCCCCCGGTCCGCTCTTGACTTGCCCGAATGCATCGCTTCATCGTCGAAGTTGCCCTTAGTATGGCACCGGTCGTGCGGGAATCCACCGCTGGGGTCACAGATATGACGTGTTGGACCTCGTAGGAGGCCGTTCCGGTGCTCAGGCCGGGACTTCGGTCCACATTTTGAGTACCCGGCGGGTGGCGTGCCTGCCGTCGGGGGCCATGTCCACCAGCGCTATCCGGTCCAGCGCGACGGCGTCGCCCTGCCGGAGCCGTTTGTCGCCGTGGTGGGAGACGTGCGGCCGGTACCCTTCCAGGGTGTACGCAGGCGTGGAAATCCTGCCGGGCAGCTGCTCCACCATCCGGACCAGCTGGTTGTGGAGAAACTGCAGCTGGTCGCTGGGTTCGATCAGGCTGACCGGGATGGAGCCGGCGCGGCCAAAACCGGCTTCGCCGGCCACGCGCAGGCTGGAACCCAGGACCGCGGCCACCGGATCCGCCATGAGTGCGGCGATCTGCCCGGCGAGCGGATCGTCCTGGACCGGCATTGTGCCCGGTTCGGTTTCGGCGCGTGCGTCCTGGTGGGGTTCGACGACGTCGAACTTGACCAATGTGATGTGCAGCGGCCAGTCATCACGGGGAAACTCGAGCCCCTCGGCTACCGGCTCCACGAAGGCCACCGCGATCAGGTTCCGCATGGGAAAAGTGTGCCATGCCAAGGCCGCCACGGACCGTGGCATTTTGCGAAAACACACGGTGCCGGAGACAAGGGCGCGGACTAAAATTAGAAGTGGCCCTGGATGTGGGCCGTGCGCTGAACCGCAGAATCACATCCCGAGTGCCTCCGGCCTGTCCCCCATGGTGCCGGAGGCACCTCCGCGGAAAGACAGCACCGGAGGCACCTCCGCGGATAGGCAGCGTCGGAGGCACCTCCGCGGATAGGCAGCGCCGGAGGCACCTCCGCGAGCTAGGGCCTTTAGACGGTACGGACGACGTCCTCGTAGGCGAACTTCGGCTTGGCTGCGCCCCAGGCGTCTTCACCGGGCTGGCCGATGTTGACCACCAGGAAGCTCTTCT
The DNA here is from genome assembly GCF_056394525.1 of Arthrobacter sp. 10N43. Classification (NCBI taxonomy): domain Bacteria; kingdom Bacillati; phylum Actinomycetota; class Actinomycetes; order Micrococcales; family Micrococcaceae; genus Arthrobacter; species Arthrobacter sp. 10N43. The sequence goes on from NZ_JBFTIA010000003.1 coordinate 536,903, forward strand.
GGCTCCCGTCGGGGAAGAACGCGGCGTCGATCTTGGCGAAATCGGCACCGGTCATGGGACCGGCGGCCAGGCCCAGGGAGCGGACCGCGAGGATGAAGTAGCCGGCCTGCAGGTGGGCGTTGTTGTTGCCGGTGGACGCGGCGAGGTCCGGTGCGGCGTCGTACATGGCCTTGGGGGCGTTGTAGCCGGGAAGGAACGTGTCCCACTGCTCCTGCCAGGCGGTGTCGTAGCTCAGGACGGCGACCAGCGGCGCGGAGGCCGTCTTGGCGCGGTTTCCGGCGGACAGGGCATCCACGAGTGTGGCCCGGGCGTCGTCGGAACGCACGTAGGTGACGCGCAGCGGCTGTGAGTTGAAAGCGGTGGGTCCGAACTTCGTCAGTTCGTAGATGGCGCGGGCCTGCTGCTCGGTAACGTCGCCGGTAAAGGCGTTCGCGGTGCGGGCTTCGGCAAAGATGGCGTCGACGGCGGCTGCCTCGATTACTGCTTCATCGTGGGCGATTGTCATTGGCATCCCTTTCGCTGTGCCGGCGCGCCCTTTGGGTGGCCGGCTTTTGCTGTCCATAGTTTGTGGTCACTACTTGCAACTTCAACTTCCGGCGTCTGCTTCCCGCAAAGCCCTGTGACCTCCGGCACACACCACCCAAAGCGGCCACTGCTAGACCCGGCCCCAACCGTCCCGAGGCGGACGGCCGGCAAAACCCTGCGCGGTAAAGTTGCTCGGGAAGATTCCTTCCGCGCCCGCCCCACATTCTCTGAAAGGCTCCCGGCAATGAGCATGCTCGGCACCAAATGGAAGCTCCACGGCAACGGCAAGTCTGTCCGCCCCGGTGAGGTCGTCCGGCCTGATGAGCGGCTCACCTGGCCCCTGACGGTGGGGATCGGGATGCAGCACGTCGTGGCGATGTTCGGCGCCACCTTCCTGGTCCCGATCATCACGGGCATGCCGCCGGCCACCACCTTGTTCTTCTCCGGCATCGGCACCCTCCTGTTCCTGGTCATCACGCAGGGGCGGGTGCCGAGCTACCTCGGTTCCAGCTTCGCGTTCATAGCCCCGATCATGGCTTCCCAGCAGCAGTTCGGCGTCCCCGGGGCACTGGGCGGGGTGGTGCTGGCGGGCGCGACGCTCGCCGTCGTCGGTGCCGTGGTGCAGAAATTCGGTGCCGGCTGGATCAACCGGGTCATGCCGCCGATCGTGACCGGCGCGATCGTGGCGCTGATCGGTTTGAACCTGGCGCCCGCGGCGAAGGCCAACTTCGACTTGGCCCCCGTCACGGCCTTCATCACCCTGGCCGTCATCATCGTGGTCAGCGTGCTGTTCCGCGGCATGCTGGGCCGGCTGAGCATCCTGGTGGGCGTTCTGGTGGGCTACCTGGTTGCGATGATCCGGGGCGAGGTGGACTTCTCCAAGATGGAGGGTGCCGCGTGGGTGGGCCTGCCGCATTTCCAGACTCCCGAATTCCACCTCGGCGTCGTGGGCCTCTTCGTTCCGGTGGTGCTGGTGCTGGTGGCGGAGAACATCGGCCACGTGAAGTCCGTGTCGGCCATGACGGGCCAGAACCTCGACGGCGTCTCCGGCCGGGCGCTGCTGGCCGACGGCGCCGCCACCATGCTTGCCGGGTTTGGCGGCGGGTCCGGTACTACCACGTACGCGGAGAACATCGGCGTCATGGCTGCCACCAAGGTGTATTCGACGGCGGCCTACTGGGTGGCCGGCATCTTCGCGGTGATCCTGAGCTTCTCGCCGAAGTTCGGCGAGCTGATCGCCACTGTCCCTGCCGGTGTCCTGGGCGGCGCGGCCACGATGCTTTACGGGATGATCGGCGTGCTGGGCGTGAAGATCTGGGTCCAGAACAAGGTGAATTTCTCAAACTCGATCAACCTGACCACGGCCGCCGTGGCCCTGATCGTCGGGATTGCGGACTACACCTGGACCATTGGCGACCTGAAGTTCACCGGGATCGCGCTGGGCTCGGCCGCGGCCCTGGTGATCTACCACGGCATGAAGGCGATCGCGAAGGCGCGCGGCACGGTGGCGGAGCCGGAAACCGAAGATCCGGCGCCGGCTGCGGCCTCGGCGGCCGCGGTGAAGGCAGCCGTCAAGCGCACCCCCAAGAAGCGCCGCTAGGAAACTACTGCTGGGAAAGCACTGCTGGCGGGCGATAACCCGATACTCAGGGCTGGCTACTCCGCCGGCCGGTCCTTCGCCTCTGCTGCCCCTGCCCCGCCTTCCGCACTGGCCGGTTCCGCCGGCTCGTAGGTGTGGTCAAAAGGCATCTCGTTGAGATTCAGGTTGTCATTGGTGTCCTGGCCCGCAACCAGCTCATGGGCTTCCTCCACCGTGTCCACGCTCGGCATGGAGCCGAGGAGCGGGCGTCCGGCGGTTTCGCGGATGAAGTAGACCGCCACGGCGCCGACGGCCGAGGTGGCAATGAGGTAGTAGGCCGGCATCATGTCGTTTCCGGTGGCGGCGATGAGCGCGGCAATCACAAACGGGGCGGTGCCACCGAAGATTGCCACCGCGAAATTGTACGCAATGCCCATGGCACCGTACCGGCTGGCCGTGGGGAACAGCGCCGGCAGGGCAGAGGCCAGATTCGCCACGTAGAACGTCAGCGGAAAAGCGACGAGAGCCAGGCCCAGGAGGGTGGACCAGATCTCCCCCACGCCAATCAGCAGGAAGGCCGGGGCCGCCAGGATCACAGTCCCGAGCGAACCGATCCACAGCACCGGGCGGCGGCCGATCCGGTCCGAGAGCCGGCCGGTGAGCGGGATGGCCGCAGACATCGCCACTAGGACGGGAATGGTCAGCAGCGTGCCATGCAGTTCGTCATAGCCCAGATTCGACGTCAGATACGTCGGCATATAGGACGTCAGCGCGTAGCCGACGATGTTGGCCGCCGCGACCAGGATCATGGCCAACAGGATGTTCTGCCAATGGGATGCAACGATCGCTACCGGGCCCTTTGCCGCGGCCTCACCGTCCCCGCCGGCTTCTCCGGCGGCCTGGGCGTCAAGGCTGGCCTGGAACGTCGGGGACTCCTCAATCTTCATGCGGAAGTAGATGGCCACCAGCCCCAGCGGACCGGCGATCAGGAACGGAATGCGCCAGCCCCACGCCTCCATCGTGTCGCCGCCGAGCACCACCTGCAGCAGCGTTACCAGGGCCGCGCCGATGGCGAAGCCCATGTAGCTGCCAAGGTCCAGGAAGCTGGCGAAGTAGCCGCGGCGGGCGTCCGGGGCGTGTTCGCTGACAAAGGTCGTGGCACCGGCATACTCACCGCCGGTCGAGAATCCCTGGATGAGTTTGGTGACCACCAGAAGAACGGCCGCCCAGATACCAAGCACGGCGTACCCGGGCAGGAGCCCCACCACGAAGGTCGAGGCCGCCATGATGATGAGGGTCATCGCGAGGACCTTCTGGCGGCCGATCTTGTCGCCAAGCCAGCCGAAGAACACCCCGCCCAGCGGCCGCGCAATGAAGGTGGCGCCGAAGGTGCCGAGCAGGAACAGGTTCTGCACGGTCTTGTCCGCCTCCGGCAGGAAGACGGGGCCCATGGTGGTGATCAGGTAGCCGAACACGCCGACGTCGTACCACTCCATGGTGTTCCCGACGATGGTGCCGCCGAGGGCCTTGCGCATGACGCGCCGGTCCACGACGTTGATGTGTTCGACCTCTAGCCGGCGCTCTTGGAGCTTCGCCCGGCGGGAGTTGTGCTTCGTGGACATATCGTCCTCCTGGGAAGGCCATGTGTGCTCATGGCCCTGGCCGGGAGTCACGGGCCCCCAATTTGGCCAGTCTAGCCGGGCGGACTCACCCGGACCAGAGGAACGGGCGCGCAGTCGCGGTCCGGTCCGCCCCTACGCCCTACGCGCCTTCGAGGACCTGGCTGGTGGCCCAGGCAAGGTATTTTGCGGCGTTGGCGACAGCGTCCTCCGGGCTGCCGGCGACGTCCAGGAGTTGCGCGCCGGCCACCACTCCGTGCCGGGCCAGGTCCTCAGGCGTGACGAGGATCCGGCCGGCAACCACGATCACGGGAATGCCGAGGGCCTGGGCGGCATCGGCAAGGGCGATCGGAGCCTTGCCCGTCAGCGACTGGCTGTCCATGGAGCCTTCTCCGGTGATGACCAGGTCCGCCACCGCGAGTTTCGCGGCAAGCCCGGTCAGGCCGGCCACCAGTTCGAAGCCGCCTTCCAGGGCGGCCGTGCTGAAGGCCAGGAACGACGCCGGGAAGCCGCCGGCCGCGCCGGCGCCGGGCACATTGACGTCCCGGCCCGTCGACTCGCGCAGGACCGAGGCCCAGTTCCGCAGGCCGGCGTCGAGCAGCTCCACCGCATCGGCGTCGGCGCCTTTTTGCGGACCGAACACGTGTGCTGCCCCGTCGGTGCCGTACAGCGGGTTTTGGACGTCGACGGCGATCCTGAACTTTACTTCGGACAGCCGTGGATCGAGGCCGCTGATGTCCACGGACGCGACGTCGGCGAGCGATCCGCCGCCGAGGGGCACGACATTCCCGGAGGCGTCCAGGGGCTTGAGTCCGAGGGCCCGGAGTGCGCCGCTGCCGCCGTCGCTCATGGCCGAGCCGCCCACGCCCAGGACGATTTCGTTGGCACCGGCGTCCAGCGCGGCGGCGATCAGCTGCCCGCAGCCATAGCTGTGGGCGCGCAGCGCGTTCGCCGGGGTGGGCTCCATGTGCGCCAGCCCGGATGCCTGGGCCGTTTCAATCACCGCGGTGGCCCCGCCGAAGGCATCCGCGCGGATAGCCCAGGCGGCGCCGATCGGGGCCAGGATCGGGCCAACGACCGCGTTGAGCCTTTCCTCATAACCGGCCGCGACGGCCGCCTCGAGGGTCCCCTCGCCGCCGTCGGCCACCGGAAACTGGATGGCCTCGGCGTCCGGGTAGACGCGCAGGGCGCCTTCGGCAATGGCGGCGGCGGCTTCGGTGGCGGTGAGGGAGCCCTTGAATTTGTCCGGGGCGATGAGGATGCGCATGGGTCTATCCTGCCAGTCCGGCGTGGCCGCGGCACCAACAAGGGCGCCAACAAGACGCGCGCCCAGGACGTGGTGTCCAGTCGTGGTGTCCGGTCGTGGTGTCCAGTCGTGGGGACGGGGCGCGGCGGCTGGGAGCACAGCTAGGCCCAGGTCCCGCGCTCCTGAAGGACCGCCTTGAGCAGGTCGGCGCGGTCCGTGACAATGCCGTCGACGCCGACGTCCAGCAGCCGGTGCATTTCCGCGGGCTCGTTGACCGTCCACACATGGACCTGCAGGCCGTGCCGGTGGGCCCGCCGGATGAAGCCGGACGTCACCACGGGCACCGCGCCGTAGCGGACCGGGACCTGCAGGGCGTGGACCCCGCGCAGTGCCCGACGCGCCACGAGGGACATCAGCCGCGCCGGCAGCACCGGGCCCAGAAGGACGAACACGGCGCTGGACATGATGCCGGCCGAGCTCGCGGCGGGACGGCTCAGCCGCTTCAGCACCGCACGGCGCCGCCGGTCCGAGAAGCTGGCCACCAGCACGCGGTCGTGCAGCCCGTGGCGTTCGATCGCCGAGGCCAGGGCGCCCACCGATTGCCAGTCCTTGACGTCGATGTTGAGCCGGATGTCCGGGAAGGCCGCAATCAGCTCCTCGAACCGCGGAATCGGCTCGGTTCCGCCGATCCTGGCCTGCTCCACGGTCTCAGCCGGAAGGTCCGCGATCCGGCCTTTCCCCTGCGTGATCCGGTCCAGGGTGGGGTCGTGGAAGAGCATCAAAACGCCGTCGGCCGTCGTGTGGACATCCGTCTCCAGATGCCGGTACCCGAGGTCGACGGCGGCGCGGAACGCGGCCATCGAGTTCTCGAGCCCGTCCAGCGAGAAGCCCCGGTGGGCCATCGCCAAGGGCGCCAGGGAACCGCCGGAGACACGGGTAGCGGCGTCCTCCGGGCTGGCGTCGTGGTTCCCGCGGGGGGCGAAGTACGGGTGAGGGCTGGTCACTCCTGAAGCGTACCTGAGCCTGGACCTGCCGGCCCGTGAGGTCGAACCGGGCCGCAGGCGGGAGGACGGCAGCGGGCAAAGGGGCTCGGCGGGGCCGGTGTCAGGAGTCGTGCGGTCGGATTTCGACGCCGTCGGCGCAGTGCAGCAGTGTGCGGCCGCGGCCGCCGTCGAGGTCCACCCAGACGACGCTGTGGTCCGCCGTCACTGCGTCCACGAGGCCGCTGGTCTCGACGCCCGGGGCCAGCCGGACGCTGACGCGGTCGCCCTGCCGCAGCTGCCTCCAGTGCGGGTCCGGCTCCGCCGGTCGCAGGGGTTGATCGTCCGTGTTGTTGATGCGGTGCCTGGCCATGATGTCCCCACTATCGGTCATACGAACTGTCGCGAGACTTCAGCCTAGAAGGGCAAGGTGAACGCCAGTTGACCGTCCGCTGGGAATCCGGTGTCCGGCCGGGACGTGCATCAGGACGCCGGCGGGCACGCCGGGACGTGGACCTCGGCCCCGGACGGGGCCGGGATGTCGGCTGCGGCGCCCTTAGGTCAGCCGCACGCCGAGTTCGGCCAGCTTGGCCTCGAGGATCTGGGCGACGCCGTCGTCGTCGAAGTGCGGGGCCTGCTGGCCTGCGGCGCGGATCGCTTCGGGGTGGCCGCTGGCCATCGCGTAGCCGTGTCCGGCCCAGCGGAGCATCTCGATGTCGTTGGGCATGTCCCCGAACGCCACCACGTCCGCCGCGCCAATGCCCAGGGACGCCGCATATTCGGCGAGGGTCACGGCCTTGTTCACGCCGGGCAGGGAGAGCTCCAGCAGGGCCATGTTCGGCGCCGAGTGCGTCGCGGCGGCCAGATGGGCGACGGCGGGCGCCACGTCGGCGAGGAATTCGTCGGCGGTGCCCTCGCGGAGAATGGCCAGGAACTTCACCACAGAGTCCCCCTCGGCGAGGGTGGTGTGCAGCGGGGCCGGCGTGAATTCCGCGAGCAGTTGGCTTGAGCCGTTTTCAATGAAGCCCGGTTCCAGGTGGAAGCCGGTGAGGGTCTCGGCGGCAAACAAGGCGGACGGACGCAGCTGCTTGATGATGCGCCGGATCTCGAACACGGCGTCCAGGTCCAGGGTCCTCGCCGAGAGCATGCGGTCTGCCTCGAGGTCCCACACGACGGCGCCGTTGGAACAGATGACCGTTCCGGTGTGCCCCAGCTGGTCCTGCAGGGGGTGGAGCCAGCGCGGCGGCCGACCGGTAACGAACACCAGTTCCAGCCCGGCGTCGCGGCAGGCGTGGAACGCGCGGACGGTCCGTTCACTGATTTTGCCGTCATGGCCCAGGATCGTTCCGTCGATGTCACTTGCTACCAGCCGCATAGAGCCAGTCTACGTGGACCGCGGCGGCCGGCTCCCGCGTCCGCATCCGCCCGGGTCGCGTCCAGTTCGCCGGACCGCGTCGGGTTCGCCGGAAATTTCCGGCGAACTGGAGAGTTTCCGGCGAGTCCGACGGCGGAGGGGCTCAGTGCCGTTCGAAGATGCCGGTGAGCGTGCCCCGGCCCAGGATGTGAGCCGACAGCTTCGATTCCAGGCTGGCCGGAGATGTGCCCTCGTTCAGCCCGGACCGCGCAACGTCGAGTGCGTGGACGGTGATGACGTACCGGTGCGGCCCGTGCCCGGGAGGCGGTGCGGCCCCGAGGTAGCCGTGGAACCCGCCGTCGTTCTTCAACTGGATGGCCCCCGGGGGAAGGACGTTGCCGCCTTCGGCACCAGCCCCGGCGGGCAACGACGTGACGTCGGCGGGGACGTCCAGCACGGCCCAGTGCCAGAAGCCGCCGCGCCCCGGGGCGTCGGGGTCGAACATGGTCACTGCGTAGCCCTTGGTGCCGGCCGGGGCGCCGCTCCAGCTCAGCTGCGGCGACTGGTCCTGGCCGCCTGCCCGCATCCGGCCGCTGCGCTGGGCAGGCGGGAGGGTCTGGCCCTCCGTGAAAGAGTCACTGCGGACCGGGAACACCGGAACATCGTGGCGTGTCATGGCTGCCTTTCACTTACTGCAGGGGCTGCGCGCCCGTTTCCATCCGTGCCATCTCCGCGCGCGTGGGCGGGTTGGCGCCCGCGCGGGACACGGTGACCGCCGCTGCCCGGGAGGCGTGGGCGAGGAGATCGCGGAGGCTTTCGGCGGACAGTTCGCGCAGGGCCTTGCGGTTCTGGGCCCCGTCCAGGCCCAGGTCCACCACGCCGGACAGCAGGGCGGCCATGAACGAATCCCCCGCACCGACGGTGTCCGCGACGTTGATCTCGGGGGCGGGGAACTGGGCGGCACCTGCGGCGTTGACGCCCCAGGGGCCCTCGCCGCCGCGGGTCACCACCACCATGGCCGGCCCTTCCGAGCCGCCCAGGGCCAGCCAGCGGCGGGCCGAGTCCAGCGGGTCAGCACCCGGGTAGAGCCATTCGAGGTCCTCGTCGGAGGCTTTGACAACGTCGGCGAGGGTCACGAACTTTTCGGCCTGCCCGCGGGCGAAGTCCACGTCCGGGATGATGCTGGGGCGGCAGTTGGGGTCAAAGCTGATGGTGGCGGACGGGTGGGCGCGTTCGACGGCGGCCAGCACGTCCGCGGCGCCGGGCGCCAGCATGGTGGCGATGGAGCCGGTGTGCAGCAGTGTGGTTCCCTGCAGCAGGAAGGGCAGGCGCGCTGCGACGCCGGGAAGCTCCCAGGCGAGGTCGAAGGTGTAGGTGGCGGCGCCGGCGTCGTCAATCAACGCGGCGGCCACGCTGGTGGGCAGCTCGTCGGGACCCAGCGGGAGCAGCACGGAGCTCGACTTCAGGTGCGCGGCCAGGGCCTCCCCGTAGGCATCGCGGCCATAGCGTCCGATGAACTGGACCGGATGGTCCAGCCGGGCCAGCCCTACCGCCACGTTGAGGGGGCTGCCGCCGACATGGGCCTGGACGCCGGAGGATCGCTGGACTACATCAACCAGCCCCTCGCCTATAACTGTGAGCATGCTCATACTCTGCCAGAGAATCCGTTCCGCGTCGTTTGGTTACCTCCAGCCGCCGGACTGGATGCCGGCGTTCAGGCCGCCGGGGTGTCCAGGGCAATCCCGGCGGACGCGGCCTCGGCGAACCGGGCATCGATGTGGACCACGTCCCGCCCGGCCCGCTGGAGGAGGCTGGCGGCGATCCCGGCACGGTACCCGGAGCCGCAGTGCACCCAGAGCTTCCCGGCCGGGACCTCGTCAAGGCGCAGCAGCAGTTCGTGCAGCGGCACGTTGACCGCGCCCACCACACGGGAAGCGGCGAATTCGTCGGCCCGGCGCACGTCCAGGACGGTGTCACCGGCGCCCCGGCCGGCGAGCACGCCTTCCCAGCCCACACGCGGGTACGAGGCGAGGGCGGCCTGCGGGGCCAGGGTGTGCGGTTCAGTTCCGAGCGCGGCGTCCGGGGATTCGATGCCGATCCGGGAGAGGTCGCGGATGGCGTTCTCGATATCGTCCCGCGAGCCCACGAGGGTCAGCGGTTCACCCCACGGCAGCACCCAGCCCAGGTAGGTGGTGAAACTGGAACCGGAGCCGTACTCGAAACTGACGCTGCCCTTGAGGTGGCTGCTGGCGAACGCCACGCGCCGCCGCACGTCCACCACCCACTCGCCACCCTCCAGCCGCCGGGTGAGCTCGGCGGGATCAAGCGACGCGGGAACGGCCAGATCCGCCGGACCCGGGCCCCGGACGTTTGCCGGACTCATGTGGGCGTAGTAGGAGGGGTAGTCCGTGAGGTTGGCAATGAGCTGGCGGACGAAGTGGTCCTCGTCCGGGTCCGTCAGGGCGTGGTTGGCGGCGAGTTGCTCGGCGATGGTGGAGGACCGGGCTCCGGTGGCGGGTCCAGAGGAGCAGAACGAGCCGAATCCGTGGGTCGGGAACAGTGCGGCGTCATGGCCGGCCTCCGCGGCGAGGCGCCGGACCGAGGCGTACTGGTCGTGGGTCAGGCCCACGGTGTCCGCCTCGGCCACAAGGTCGGTGCGGCCCACCGAGCCGTACAGCAGGCTGCCGCCCGAAAAGACGGCCCGCTTCCCGCCGTCGTCCACGATGAATGACATATGGGTGTGCGTGTGGCCGGGCGTGGCGACCGCCGTGACTGTGAGCGAGCCTACCCGGACGCTCTGGCCGTCCGTGATGGGGGTGCGCTCGAACGCCACGGGATCGGCGGCGTTCACCAGATAGCTGGCGCCGTGGGCGCGGGCCAGGATCAGCCCGCCGGTGATGTAGTCATTGTGCAGGTGGGTTTCGGCGACGTGCGTGATGGCGACCCCGGCGTCGCGGGCGGCCGCCTCGATGCGGTCCGTGTCACGCTGCGGGTCGATTGCCAGCGCCACTGAGCCGTCGTGGACCAGATAGCTGCGGTCCCCGAGCTGGCGGGTCTCGATGACGATGACTTCCATGGCCCCTCCGTTAGGTCAGCCCGCTACGGTCAGCCCCGGTTGACGGGGTGCCCTTCGTCGTGCCACTGCATGATCCCGCCGGTGACGTTGACGGCGTCGTAGCCCTGGTCCTCCAGGTACGCGGTGGCCTGGGCGCTGCGGCCGCCGGCGGCGCACATGACATAGACCGTTCCGCTGGCCGGAACCTCGGCAAGGGACTGGACGAAGCGCGAGAGCGGGATGCTCCTGGCGCCGGGAACCCGGACGGCGGCGAATTCGTCTTCCTCGCGGACATCGACGATTTCGGTGTCGTCGCCCAGGGCGGCCAGGTCCTTTACGGAGATGCTCTTCATGCCTGTTCCTTTCGGGGGCACCGGAAGGCCGGTGCATATTTCAGTGCGTATTTCAGCTAGATCATGATACCCCTTGGGGTATCAGCGGGCTGCGTGCAGCGCCTTCCCCCTACGCCCCAGTCTCCCTTAAATCCGGCCCCACAACTATCCTGCGGCGCGGTCCTGCTGGTACACATCCGGGATGCCGTCGTGGTCCGAGTCAATCCTCTCTTCCGCCTCCGTCTGGCGGTAGTGCTTATTCCGGGCCTGCAGCACGGCGGTCGCGAGGAGCGCGGCTATCACGGAGGCCGCCAGGATCCCCACCTTCGCATGGTCATCGTGGACAGTGCCTTGGCCGAAGCTCAGCTCGGCAACCAGCAACGACACCGTGAAACCGATGCCGGCCAGGATCGAGAGCCCGAAGACGTCGATCCATTTGAAGGAGCTGTCCAGCCGGGCACGCGTGACCTTGGTGATGAGCCAGGTGGTTCCGAGGATTCCGGCGGGTTTTCCGAGCACGAGAGCCAGGATAATCCCCACGGCCACCGGGTCCGTCAGCGCGGCGCCGAGGCCCGTCAGGCCGCCGACTGCCACTCCGGCGGAAAAGAACGCGAAGACCGGGACCGCGATTCCAGCCGAGATGGGACGGAACCGGTGTTCAAAGGTCTCCGCAAGGCCCGGCCCGGCCTCTGGTCCGCCGCTGGCCCGGGAACGGAGGACGGGGACAGCAAAACCGAGCAGGACGCCGGCCACGGTGGCGTGGATGCCTGAGGCGTGGACCAGCGCCCAGGTGGCGGCCCCGAGCGGCAGCAGGATCACCCAGGCGGCCAGTGCGTGCAGACCGAAGAACCGGGGGTATTTCTGGACCAGGAACGTGTAGAGGCCCAGCGGGATCAGGGCCAGCAGGAGCGGCACGGGATGGAGCTCGCTGGTGTAGAAAATCGCGATGATGGTGATGGCCAGGAGGTCATCCACGACGGCGAGGGTGAGCAGGAAGATCCGCAGCGCACTGGGCAGGTGGGAACCGATGATCGCCAGCACGGCGACGGCGAAGGCGATGTCCGTGGCAGTGGGGATGGCCCAGCCACCCAGGGCGTCGTGGCCGGCGAGGTTGACCGCTGCATAGATGAGTGCGGGAATGGCGACGCCGCCCACGGCGGCGGCCACCGGGACCACGGATTTGTTCAGCTGGCGCAGGTCGCCCGCGACAAACTCGCGCTTCAGTTCGAGGCCGACCAGGAAAAAGAAGATGGCCAGCAACCCGTCGGCCGCCCACGCGCCCAGGCTCAGGTCCAGGTGCCAGGGCTCGTAGCCGAGCCTGAAGTCGCGGAGCGCGAAGTAGCTCGCCGACGCCGGGGAGTTGGCCCAGATCAAGGCGATCACCGCCGCGGCGACCAGCAGGGCGCCACCTACGGTTTCCTTCCGCAGGATTTCGCCGATCCGCAGGGCCTCGGCGTAGCTGCCGCGTCCAAAAACCGAGAGGCGACGGGGTGTGGGAATAGGTGGCAGGGCGCTCATGGAGTCCTCAAAGTAGGGTCGACGGAACTATGCCGACCAGACTTCCCGGCGCACCTGCGTCAAGTCTATTCGCTTCCGGCGGCCCGCGGGCCGGGCTGGAGGGCTGCCTGCGGGCTGGAGGGCCGGGCCGATTTCAGACCAGCAGCTGCTGCACGAGCTCGCGGCACTTCCGGTAGGCGGGTGCCTTCGGATCAATGAGGGCAAAGTGGTCGCCGGGGACCTTCAGCAACTGGACCGGCGCGCCGGCCGCCTTGGCTGCCCCGACATAGGTCTCGGACTGGCTGACCGGCACGGTGTCGTCCTCAATTCCGTGCACGGCATATACAGGCACGCCCAGCGGCACCGCGCTCATCGGGTCCGCGAATTTATGCCGTTTGGGATACTTCTCCGACGACCCGCCCAGAAAGTTGCTGACGGCGCCGTTGCTGAGGTTGAGCCGCTCGGCGGCCGCGAGGTTGAGCACCCCTGACTGGCTGACGACGCCGGTCAGCTGCACCGCGCCGTCGTCGTCGCCCCGACGCGTAAGCTGCCGGTCCGCATCCGGGGCTCCGAGCCCGGCGAGCCTGCTGCGTCCGGCCGCCCAGACCGCAAGGTGGCCGCCGGCCGAGTGGCCAAGGGCGACCACCCGGTCAAGTCCGAGTCCGTGCTCACCGGCGAGCTCGCCCAGCTTGTCGATTCCGGCCAGGACGTCGGCAAAAGTGTTGGGCCAGCCGCCGCCGTTGCCGGCCCGCCGGTATTCCAGGTTCCAGGCTGCCATGCCGTGCGCGGCTAGGTCCTTGGCGAGGGGCTCCCCAAGCTCCGCACCGTACTGCGAACGCCAGTACCCGCCATGGATCACCACCACCACACCCTTGGGCGCGGCCACCTCGGGCAGGAAGAGCTCACCCCACTGGCTCGGGTCCTCGCCGTACTGGTACTTCTGCCTCTTCACTGCGTCCTCCTTGGGGCCCGGTGAACAGGCGGCGGAGACTGCCCCCAGAGTCACCGCCGCTGCGGCAGCGATGATAGCCCGTCGCCGCATTTCAGCCATGTGCAGAGCCTACCTTGGGCTCCTAGCGGCTCCCCGCAGGCGGGCCCCCTGCACGCCGCACGCTGACGGCCGCTCCCGGAGAGCCCGCTGGGGCCGATGCGGGAGAGCCTGCGGGAGCGCTTGCGGGCCGGTGTCGGTGGTGCCCCGTAAGCTGGGTCCATGGCGAGCAACTGGGACCGTTTGGACCTGAGCCTGCGCGAATCCGTGCAGGAGAACGTGGAACTCTACGAGCGGGTCCGGCCTGCCCTGAAGCTGGTCACCAGGGAGGTCCTGCTCACGCTGCGGACCATGCTCAAGGACACCGAGGTCACGCCGTTGTTCGTCACCGGCCGCACCAAGACCGTGGAATCCTTCCGCGAGAAGATCTCCCGCACCGAGAAACCGTTGGAGCCCGGCGGTCCCCCAGTTTTGAAATTCCCGGATCCGTTCCGGACGCTGAACGACATGGTGGGGATCCGCGTGATCACCAAGCTGCCGGCGGAAAACGCGGTGGCGGCCAACCTGATCAAGCGCCAGCGCCAGCTTTTTGACTGCCGGGGTGACCGCGAAAAGGACATCGGCTCGATCGAGTCCGGCACCTACGGCTACTCCAGCCGGCACCTGATCCTGCGGACCATCCAGAACGAGGCCGTCAAGGAGTACCAGCAGGCCTTCAACCCGGAGGTCCCGCCGAACGGCAGCTACTTCTTCGAGTGCCAGATCCGCACGGTCTTCGCGCACGCCTGGAGCGAGATCGAGCACGACATCCGGTTCAAGGCCGAGGACCCCCGGGCCTGGACCCCGCACTTCGACCGCCAGTTCACCGCGACCGCCGCCATGCTGGAGACCGTGGAAAGCGCATTCTCGGACCTGCACGAGCGCTACGAAGAGGTCCGCGGTTACTGGGACGTGGACGGCGAGGGTGCCGCGCCGCTGACGCCCAACCGTATCCGCGACGTCTGGCGGACCCTGTTGCCACACGTGGACCGGAAGGTCGATGACGACTGGGGCTGGGCCGCCGAGCTCATGGCCGCCCATGGCCTCAACCAGACCATGCAGCTCGCCGGGCTGCTCAGCGCCAACCGGATCACCGAGGTCCGCCAGGCGCTGGACCACCGCTACTCCCCCGGCCCGGACCGGCTGCTCGATGACCTGCTGCTGTGGCAGTACGGCACCGAGCACATCGAACTCACCGCCGAGCCGGCCGACGCCGTCCCGCACCCCCGCCGCGACAGCCTCCTCCGCCGGCTCAAGCAGATCGAGCGGTACCGGCTCACGCAGGGCTAGCGCGGGCAGGCACAGGCGGGGGCAGAAAGCAGCGGGTGCCGCGACGTGCCTTCTGCAACCCTGCGACCCGCTGCCCACTGACCCGGGGCCTGGCTACCCGTGGGCCCCGCTTCCGTTGCCTCCCGGCCTCCGCGGATTCTTGCCTCCGTGCCTCCGTGGATTCTCCCCACCTTGCCGAGTCTCACCATCTGGGCGCGGAAATTCCCCACCTTTGACGCCGCGACGCCGGAACACACCGGCGGTTCGGCCCGACACGCCGGGCGGGGACCTCAAAGGTGGGAAATTCCGGCGTCGAGGGCGGGCACACGAGTGGGAATCCCTGGTTTCGCCCGGCAGCGCCTTCCACCTCTCCGCGTCTCCCCACCTTGCCGGGTCTCCTCATCTCGGTGCGCAAATTCCCCACTTTTGAGGCTTCGACGCCGGAACACACCGGCGATTCGGCCCGACACGCCGAGCGGGGACCTCAAAGGTGGGGAATTTCGGCGTCGAGGGCGGGCACACGAGTGGGAATCCCTGGTTTCGCCTGGTGGGGAATTCCGGCGGCGCAGTCCGGCACGGAAGCAGGCCAGGCCCGCCCAGTCAGGCGAACCGTGCCAGCGGGTTCCCCAGCCGGCCGGCCATCTGCAGTCCGCCGGACGGGTCGCTCAGGTCCAGCATCTGCTGGTTGTTGCGCAGCTGCAGCCGGTTCAGGCAGGACAGCGGAAAATCCTGGGCGAACAGATCATGCCGGGCAAACTGGGCCGCGAGTTCGGGATGCTCAGCCTGGTAGTCGCGCACGACGTCCGCGGCCGTGCGCCAGAAGTCCTCGCCACTGAGCTTGCCGTCCTCCTCCAGCAACGCGCTGAGGAACCGGAAAATGCAGTCGAAGACGTCCGTGAAAATGGCCAGGACCTTCTCCTTGTCGGGGATCTCGACCTTGATTCGTGCCACTTCTTCGGGCAGGTCCAGGCGGTCACCCATCACCACGATTTCCTCGGCGATGTCCTTCATGATGGCACGGACCGGAACGCCGTTCTCCAGGATCAGGATGACGTTTTCCCCGTGCGGCATGAACGCCAGTTCGTAGGCGTACAGGCAGTGAACCAGCGGGACCAGGTAGGCCTCGAGGTAGCGGCGCAGCCACTCCACGGGTTCCAGGCCGGAACGCTCGATCAGCGCGGAGACCATCGGCTTGCCCGCGCCGTCGACGTGGAGCAGGGACGCCATGGTGGCCAGCTGCTGCCCTTCCTTTAGCAGCGGCAATGGGCTTTCCCGCCACAGCGCCGACAGCATTTTCCGGTACGGCGATTCCTTCGCCGCAGCGGCCTCGTAGTAGCCGTTGTGATAGCCGATCGCGGCGACTTCGCGGATCAGTCCCAGCCCGCGCTTCTGCAGGGCGGCGTCGCCGAGGATCAGTTCCCGGAGCCAGTCGTTGATGGCCGGGGTGGCCTTCATGTACTGCGGTGACAGTCCCCGCATGAAGCCCATGTTCAGCACCGACATGGCCGTCTTCACGTAGCACTTCTCCGGCGAAACCGTGTTGAAGAACGTCCGGATGGACTGCTGGGCCTGGTAGTCGTCCGCCCCGATCCCGAGGTGGACGATGTGCTGCTGCGCTATTTCGGCGGCAAACGTCACGGTGAGCTTGTTCGCCCACTGCCACGGATGGACCGGCATCAGGAAATACTCCGCCGGGTCCAGGCCCTGGGCTCGCAGCTCGGCGTCGAAATGCTCGACGGCGGACGCCCCCAGTTCGGCGTCGAGGTGGTCCCGGTAGCCGAGCCCCTCGGCGGACGTGAAGACGGCCCGGGTCCGGTGCACCGCGATCCACTCGAGCTGCACGGCGGCACCGGCCTCCGGGGCGAAGGCGTGATAGTCAGCGATGCCGAAGCCCAGCCGCCCGTTGTTGGCCACGAAGCCGGGGTGGCCTTCGGTCATGCTCCGCTCGATGGCTTGGAAGTCCAGGGCGGGGTCGGCTCCGCCGGTCACGCCTGCCGCAAGTTCAGCGGCGGACGGCTGCCCCCTCCACTGCTTGTACGCATGACTGGCGAGCGTGCTGCTGATTTCTTCAAGGTAGACCGGAAGCATCTCCTCGCGGATTCCGAGGGTCTTCCGGAACTCGGTGATGAAGCGCAGGGCATCGAGTTCGGTCCCCTCCACCGCGGAACATGGCCCTTCTTCAGGCCCGGGCTTGGACATATCGGGATATGTCCCCGCTTCGAGGCGGCGGATGGGCATGTCCGCGATGGACCAGTGGTCCAGCTCCAGTTTCCGGGCCGTAAACCGGTATTCCACGGAGCCGTCGTCGCTGGTGACGCGGTACTCAGCGGGTTCCCGGGAGCCGGTCTTGGCAATGCCGGGTTCGACGCTGCCGGGTTCGGCGCCAGCGGGTTCAGCGCCCACGGGTTCGGGCGTGAGGATCCGTTCGTGCGAGAACTCCGCGAGCGCTTTGCGGATCAGGTGCCGGTTGGCGGCGGCCCAGCGTTCAGGGGTCAGGTGGGCGGTGGCGTTACCGGCGGCCAGGCCGCCCGGAGAGAGGTCGGTGCCGGCGGCCAGGCCGTCCGGCGAGAGGTCGGTGCTGCCGGCAGTCTGGACGGATTCAAGTTCAGCGGTGGTCACAGTGTTGCTCCCTGGCGGATCGGGGATGAATGAAGGGCGGCTCGAGCGCGGTGGAATGCTTCCCGCGTGCAGAAGCTGAGGAGAGCATGCTTGTCCGGGAGTGCCACCTCTCCGGCAGGCTGGAAGCCCAGCCGCTCGTTGAGGACGTGGATCTTGTGGTTCCGGGCGTCCGGCTCCACCACCACGCGCTCCACCTTGTCCTTGGTGAAGAGCCTGTCCAGGACCGTTTCCATCGCCGCTGCGGTGTAGCCGGTGCGCGGCGGACCTGCGGGCGGACCGACCAGGAGGTGCATCCCGATGTCCCCGGGCTGGACGGCGTACAGGCCGGCGAGCGGCGACAGCGACGGGAGGTATTCCTCCATCAGGAAGGCGGGGACGCCGTCGTCGAGCCCCAGCAGCGCGTGGTGATGCCCGCTGGACTGGATCTTGGAGTATTCCTCCACCACGTCCTCCACCGTGGCGGACTGCATCCCCCAGAAGGAGGCGTACGGCTGGGTGACCCAGCTGTGGAGGAGCTGCGCGTCGGCTTCGGGGTCGAAGCAGCGGAACGTGAAACTCATGCCTGCACCCCCGCCGGCTCACGGACAGCAGCAGATCGGCCGCCGCCCTGGAACCTGGCGGGCTCCTGCGTTCCGAACTGCTGGAACGCGATGCTTTGCTCCACGGGATAGATCTCGCGGCCGGTGATTTCGCGCAGGATGCACGAGTTGCGGTAGGCGGCCATGCCGAGGTCGGGCGTGATGAAGCCGTGGGTGTGGAGTTCGGCGTTCTGGACGAAGATCTCGCCGGGTTCGACGCCGGTGCTGTAGTTGCGCTCGACGGCAAACCTGCCACGGTCATCCCGGGCGATGCGGTCCAGCACCCCGGCCAGGAAATCCGGCTCGACGTAGCCGTATCCGGTGGCGAGCACCACGGCGCCGGTGTCCAGCGAGTAGTCGGCGCCCTGCTCCTCGTGCCGCAGCTGCAGGGTGTGCGAACTGGCGGCCGGGTCCCAGGACGCGCCGGTCAGCGCCGAGTGCGTCAGCAGCCGGGTGTCGACCATGCCGGAGAGGCTCTTGGCGTACAGGAGGTCGTAGATGGCGTCGATGAGCTCGGAGTTGATGCCCTTGTACAGGTTCTTCTGGGTCTTGATGAGACGGTCGCGTTGCTCCTGCGGGAGGGCGTGGAAGTAGTCCACGTATTCCGGCGAGGTCATCTCCAAGGTGAGCTTGGTGTACTCGAGCGGGAAGAACCGGCCCGAGCGGGTGACCCAGTTCAGCTGGTACCCGTGGACGTCGATCTCCTGCAGCAGCTCGTAGTAGATTTCCGCGGCGCTCTGGCCGCTGCCCACAATCGTGATGCTGCGCTGCTGCTGCAGCTCGGCCTTCCTCGGCAGGTATTCGGCGTTGTGGAGGACCAGTCCGCCGGCGTCCACAATGCCCTCGCAGGCCGCGGGGATGTGCGGCGAGGTACCGGTGCCGAGCACCAGCCGCCGCGCGTGCAGCACCTCGGGACCCCCGGGGCCGTCCACCGCCAGCCGGTACACGCCGGCGTCGTAGCTGATCTCCCGGACCTCGGTGCCGAACCGGACGGAATCCAGCTGCCCGGCCACCCACTGGCAGTACTGGTTGTACTCGGCGCGCAGCGGATAGAAGTTTTCCCGGATGTAGAACCGGTACAGCCGTCCGGTCTGCTTCAGGAAGTTCAGGAACGAGTACGGCGACGTCGGGTCCGCCAGGGTCACGAGGTCTGCCATGAAGGGGACCTGCAGGTGCGCCGGTTCCAGCATCATGCCCGGATGCCAGTCGAACGATTCCCGGCGTTCCAGGAAGACCCCGTCCAGCCCGTCGATTGGCTCGCTCAGGGCGGCGAGGCCGAGGTTGAAGGGCCCGACGCCGATCGCGGCAAAGTCGTAGACGCGCGCGTTTCCGGAGCTCATGCGGCCACCTCCGCATCTGCCAGCAGCGCTTCCCCGGTGGCCCGGAGCAGGTCAACGATGCTGCGGATGTCCTCCACACTGGCCTCGGCGTTCAGCAGGGTGAACTTCAGATAGTGCCTGCCGGTCACCGTGGTCCCGGCCACCACGGCCTCGCCGGAGGCGAAGACGGCGGAGCGGATGTCCTGGTTGAGGCGGTCCGCGGCGTCGTCGGACAGGCGGCTGCCGTCCGGCTGGAGGGGCCGGTAGCGGAACACGAGAGTGCTGAGCTGCGGTGTGGCGGCGAGCTCGAAGTCTGGGTCCGCGGCCAGGTCCTCACCCACGCCCGAGGCAAGGTCAATGGCGGCGTCGAAGAGCGCACCGACCGCCGCGGCGCCCATGATCCGCAGCGTCAGCCAGAGCTTGAGGGCGTCAAACCGGCGGGTTGTCTGGATGCTCTTGTCCACCTGGTTGGGCCGGTCGACGGCGGAGGCCGGGTTCAGGTAATCGGCGTGGAAGGTGACGTGCCGGAGCGTGGCTGAGTCGCGGACCAGCAGAGCGCTCGAGCTGACCGGCTGGAAGAAGGTCTTGTGGAAGTCGACGGTGACCGAGTCCGCCCGGTGGATCCCGTTGAGCAGGTGCCGGTGCCGGCCGGAGACCATGAGGCCACCGCCGTACGCGGCATCGACGTGGAACCACGCACCGTGTTCGCGGGCCGCGGCGGACAGCTCGGCGAGCGGATCAATGGCCCCGAAGTCGGTGGTGCCGGCCGTGGCCACCACGGCCATGGGCACGTGTCCGGCATCCCGGGCACGGGACAGGGCGCCGGCAAGGGCCGCCGGGTCCATCCGGTGCTCCGGTCCGCAGGGGACGGAGACGACGGCGTCGTACCCCAGTCCCAGCATGGATGCGGATTTCCGGATGCTGAAGTGGCTGTCCGCCGAGGTGAAGATCCGCAGCTTCTCCAAAAGGGACGGCAAACGGAGCCCGTCATTCTCCGGGTCCAGCTTCAGCCATTCCACGCTCTGGTTGCGGGCCAGCAGCAGCGCCTGGAAGTTCGACTGGCTGCCGCCCGAGGTGAAGACGCCGTCTGCATTGCCGCCCAGCTCCAGCTGCCCGGCCGCCCACGAAATGAGCTTCCGCTCGATCATCGTGGCGCCGGCACTCTGATCCCAGGTGTCCAGGGAGGAGTTCACGGCGGACAGGACGGCCTCGGCAACAAGTGCGGGGATCACCACCGGGCAGTTCAGGTGGGCCGCGTATTTGGTGTCGTGGAAATAGACGGCATCCCGCAGGTAGACACCTTCCAGCTCTTCGAGGGCGGCCGCGGTGTCCGCCAGCGGTGTGCCCAGATCCACGGCCTCGACCCGGCTCTTCAGCTCGCCGGGCGTGGCCCCGGTGAAGGGGCGCGTGCAGCGGGCCACCTTGGCGGCCACCGTCGTCACACCCTGCAGAACCTGGACTGTGTACGCGGCGGCATTGCGGGAATTGAACAGGTGGTCGGTGACATCTTCGACCAGGCCGGCCGGGGCACTGTGCCCGGTCCTGGCACCGGCTGGCACGGGGTTAACAGCCGCGGGAATTGTGGGCGCCACAGAGGAATCCTTTGTTTGACGTTAGACAGCATCTACTTAGCTAACCCTTACTTAGGTAAGCCTTAACGTCAAACTTGTGTGACTTAATTCCCGGATGACTGGGGAGAGGTGATAGTCCTTAGGTGGGTGGGGTCGCGCTTGCGTGCGGCTTAACGGTGGGCGTAGGTCAGGCAGTCAGCGTTGTCGACGCCGGGGCCCACGTGCACCTCGGACGCCTTGCACATCAGGTGCTCGTTGTGGGCGCATTCGGTCCGCTGGCAGGCGCCGACGTCGGCCAGCACCTTGGGGAGCCCTCCGTGCACGCCGATGTCGATGAACGTGGCGCAGGAGGCATGATCTTCAGCGCCGCCGACGGTAATGGCGGCCGCGTTGCAATGGGAATGGTCATTGAAGGAGCAATTGCTTACGCTGCAGTCGGCTACATGCGTCGTCATGGGATATTCCTCCGTGGTCCGGCCACCCCGGCTGGGCAACCACTTAGGTCCACGCTAGGACGCCCGACGGCAAACAAAAAGACCCAATCGTTTGACCTAATTGCGGGGCCCGGCCGGTATCGCCGCGCCGGTCAGTGGCCTGCGCCGAGCTTCCCGGCCAGGCGTTGGCGCATCAGGATGCTGGCCTCGTTCAGGCCCACGATGTCCACGTGCTTGCCGTGCTGGCGGTACTTCTCGGTGATGGAGTCCAAGGCCGCGATCGTGGAGGCGTCCCACAGGTGGGAGTCGCGCATGTCGATGACCACGCGTGCGGGGTCCAGGGCGTACTCGAACTGGGTGTAGAGGTCGTTCGAGGAGGCGAAGAACAGCTCGCCATCCACCCGGTAGGTGGCGAGCGGGCCGCCGTCGTCCTCCGTCACCGAACGCTCCACCGTGACGAAGTGGGCCACCCGCCGGGCGAACAGGACCATCGCGACAAGGACGCCGACGCCGACGCCGATCGCCAGGTTGTGCGTGGCCACGGTCACCGCCACAGTGGCCGCCATGATCGCGGTTTCGCTCTTGGGCAGCGCCTTGAGGGTGGCGGGCCGGATGCTGTGCCAGTTGAAGGTGGCGACTGAGACGAAGATCATGACCGCCACGAGCGCGGCCATCGGGATCAGGGACACAACATCCCCGAGTGCCACCACGAGGATGAGCAGGAAGACGCCGGCCAGGAGGGTGGAGATCCGCGTGCGGGCGCCGGAGGCCTTGACGTTGATCATGGTCTGGCCGATCATGGCGCAGCCGCCCATGCCGCCGAAGACGCCGGTGACGATATTCGCCACACCCTGCCCCCAGGCCTCACGGGTCTTCGAGGAGCGCGTGTCCGTGATGTCATCCACCAGCTTCGCGGTCATGAGCGATTCGAGCAGCCCCACGAAGGCCATGGCCAGCGCGAACGGGAAGATGGCCTGCAGCGTTTCGGGCGTGAACGGGACATTCGGCACGAACAGGGTGGGCAGCGAATCCGGCAGCGCGCCCTTGTCCCCCACCGTGGGAACCTCGACGGCGGCGCTCACCGTGATGAGCGTCAGGGCCAGGATGGCCACGAGCGGTGCGGGCACGGCTCTGGTAAGCCTGGGCAGGCCGAACACGATCAGCAGGCCCAGCGCAGTGAGCGGGTAAACCAGCCAGGGCACGCCGATCAGCTCGGGCACCTGCGTCATGAAGATCAGGATGGCGAGGGCGTTCACAAAGCCCACCATGACCGGGCGCGGGATGAAGCGCATCAGCCTGGCCACGCCGGAGAGGCCCAGGACGATCTGGAAAATTCCGGCCAGGATCACCGCCGCCACCAGGTAATCCAGGCCGTGCGACTTCACCAGCGGGGCAGTCACCAGGGCGACGGCGCCGGTGGCCGCCGAGATCATCGCCGGCCTGCCGCCGACGAAGGCGATGGTCACCGCCATGGTGAAGGACGCGAAGAGGCCAACCCTCGGATCCACGCCGGCGATGATCGAGAAGGCAATCGCTTCGGGAATAAGGGCCAGGGCCACGACAAGCCCGCCCAGGACCTCGGTCTTGAGCCGGCGCGGCGACGCCAGGGCGCCGCGGACCGATTTCAGCTGCTCGGGTGTGAGGGCCAGGGCCCCCGTTGCGGTGCTGGTGGCCATTGATGGCTCCGTTCGTGGTCAAAAGGGCACAGCGGCGAAGAAGGCACAGCTGCTGTCGCAGTTAAAGGCACTGCGGCAGTTCAGGAATGTGGGGGATTTGGAGAATGTGGGCGGCGTCGCACCGGGGCGGGAGTTCGCCTTTTTAGGGCTCACCCACCCCATGAACCCTACCGGCCGGGCCTCTTGCCGCCGGCAATAAATCTGACATATTTGTCTGACAGGTGGTCACGAAGTGGCCAGTCCGCGCGCCCCGGTGGCACCATTCTTGGATGCTTGAGGCAACTAAAACTCCGAATACCGCCCGGGACGCGAGCGCCGCCGCTGACGCCCCGGCCAATCCCGCCCTCGCCGCCGAGGCCAAGATCGCCCGGATCGCTGTGACCGTCTTCCCGATCCTGGTGGTGGTGGCCGGGCTCGCCGGTTTCCTGCTCCCCGGGGCGTTCAAACCCCTCGCGCCCAGCGTGCCCTTCCTGCTGGGCATCATCATGTTCTGCATGGGCCTGACGCTGACCCCGCCTGATTTCGCCTCAGTGGCCAAGCGCCCCTGGGCCGTGGTCCTCGGCATCGTGGCGCACTATGTCATCATGCCCGGGGCTGGCTGGCTGATCGCCGTCGCCCTGAACCTGCCACCCGAACTGGCCGTGGGCCTGATCCTGGTGGGCTGCGCCCCCTCGGGTACGGCGTCCAACGTGATGGCCTTCCTGGCCAAGGGCGACGTCGCCCTCTCGGTTGCCGTCGCGTCGGTCTCCACCCTCATCGCCCCTGTGGTGACGCCGCTGCTGGTGCTGTTCCTGGCCGGTTCCTACCTGCAGATTGACGCCGGAGCCATGGTCCAGGACATCGTCAAGACCGTCCTCCTGCCGGTGATCGCGGGCCTGCTGGCCCGCCTGTTCCTCAAGAAGCTCGTCGCCAAGGTGCTGCCGGCTCTGCCGTGGGCCTCCGCCGTCGTGATTTCACTGATCGTCGCGATCGTGGTGGCAGGCAGTGCCAGCAAGATCGTCGCCGCCGGCGGGATCGTGTTCCTCGCCGTGGTGCTGCACAACGGCTTCGGCCTGGGCCTGGGGTACCTTGCCGGCAAGCTGGGACGCCTGGATGACAAGGCCCGCCGGGCACTGGCCTTCGAGGTCGGCATGCAGAACTCGGGCCTGGCCGCCACCCTGGCCACGGCACACTTCAGCCCGCTGACCGCGCTGCCCTCCGCCGTGTTCTCGCTGTGGCACAACATCTCCGGCGCGATCGTGGCGGCGTGGCTGGCCCGGCGCCCCCTCCGGGATGCCGCGGCACAGGAAGCCTAGGCAGAGCCCCTCGGGGAACTGAGGGGCAGGTCCTTGGTGAATGCCAGCGCTCCGATCGTCTCCGGATCGGCGGAGAGATCGAACTGTGCCTCGTAGCCGGTGTTCAGGTAGAGGTGTTTCGCCTCCGGCTGGCGGGGTCCGGTGGTCAGGTAGACCTTCCGGTAGCCGCGGCGGGCGGCCAGCGCCTCCAGCTCGGCCAGGACGATCCGGGCGAGTCCGCGCCGACGATGCGCCGAATGCGTCCAGATCCGTTTGAACTCGGCGGTCTGTGGGCCGTGCCGGCGGAACGCGCCGCCTGCCACGGATTCACCGTTCTCGCGCACAATCAGCAGGGCCCCGCCGGGCCCGGCGAATTCCCCGGCCGGGTAGCGGTTGAGTTCCTCCGCGGCGGCTCCCCGGCCAAAGAGGTTGCCGTAGCGGGTGTCATATTCGAGCGCGAGCTCGTCCAGGAGCGGCCGGACCCGCGGATCGTCCATGGGGAGGTTGAGGACTGTCAGGCTGGAGCTGTCCAGCGGACGGCCGTCAATGGGCGTGGCGTGTAGGGATGACGGGGTCATGCCCGGTCCTTTCCGTGGGCGGCAGCCTGCGGCACCGCCGACCCACTTGTCGCTCGATGGGTGATGTCCTGGCGGGTGGCGTCCTGGTTCTTGATGTCCTGGCCGTTGATGTCCTGGTTCTTGATGTCGCCGCCCAGCAGGGTCAGGATACGTCGGGCCAGGGCGTCGTTTTCGCGGAACGGCGCGGCGTTGGTGCCGGGCCGGGCAAAGGCTCCGGCGCCCCAGCCGGAGGTGCCGGGGCCGACGCCGAACAGCCTCTCGCGCCGCTCCCCGACCGGACTGACCAGCTCGTTGTGGGCGGACACCAGGAGCCTCCTGGTGGCGTGCGTACCGTCCGCGGTCAGGAGCTGCTGCTCGGTGCCGAGCCCGGAGGTGTGCAACTGGTGCAGCAGCGGGTTCGCGGAGCGGGCCACCGACGGCGCCGGGAGCCGGGCCTCGATCAGGGCCGTCGCTGACACGGTGATGCCGGCCTGGGCCGAGCGGGCCACGAACCGGCCCGAGTACTCCGCGGCGTCGATCTCCAGCCCCGGGCCAATGAACTGCAGCAGCCCGGCCCGGTGGATCGCCAGCATTTCCCGCAGCCTGCGCGGCGGCGGCCCGGAATCGACGAAGCTAAAGAAGCCGTGCCACCAGCCCTGGACCTCGCGCTGGGACCGCGCATTCAGCCGCTCGGCCGGCACCAGCCGGCCCAGGTCCATGTAGGACTTGAGCAGGGAAGTGAACAGCGCCAGGGTCTCCGAATGGTCCGGCCCGGTGCGCATTTCGAGGTCGCGGTCGATGTACGCGGCTACCGCGGCCTGGATGTCCGCATGGCCGGTGAAGGCGCGGCCGGCGAAGGGGTGGTCCAGCCGCTCGAGGTCCAGGTGGAGCCCGGTGTCCGGGACCGACTCGGTGACGAGCCGGTGGCGGTCCTGGCTGTACCAGTCCGCGGCGGAGAACCGTTCGGAGAATTCCTGCCAGCCGATCCGGACCCGCTCCGGGTAGCCGGTGAACAGCTCGCGGTAGTACGCGTAGCCGGCATCCTTGGCGATCAGGGGCCACAGCTGTGCGCGGAAGTCCAGCTCGCCGGGCGCATCCAGCAGCCCGGCGAGAGCCTTTGCGGTGAAGAACGCCGGCTCCCCCGCAGCATCGCCGCGAAGCGCCGAGGTGATCTTGGAATGGTAGGGCACGCCGCGGCGGGACCCTGCCCACAGCCTCGGCTCGGCGCCGGAGGGCAGATAGCGCAGGCCGCCGTCGGGCAGCTCCTCGAACCCGCCGCCGCGGCCCTCCATCAGGAGTACCAGCAGGTCCACGAAGGCCAGACCCATGCCGGAGACAATCACGTCCTGGCCGGCGGCGAGCGGTGAGTAGTCGACGTCGGTGGTGTAGCTGGGTGCCGCGTGGAAAGCGCCGTGCCGGGCGGCAAAACCGGCCCACGCGGCAGACTCCTCATCCGGCCGCGAATCCGTATGCCCAAGGGCGGCGATCACGACGTCGGCGCGCAGCACCGCGCCGCCGGCCAACCGGACGCGGTAGCTTTCGGTGCCCTGACGGCTGGCCGGCTCCGGCTCGCCCTGCACAGGTTCGACGGCGGTGGCCGTGTCCCGGTGCACCGTGACGGTGACATCCGGACCGAGGGCGGCGACGGAACGGCGGAAAAACCATTCCAGATATGCGCTCTGCAGCTGCCGGGTGGGGAAGGTCGAGCCGGTGAGGGCCGCCAGCTGGCGACGGAGTTCGTGCGGCAGCTCCGGAACATCGGTGATGGTGCCGGCCAGGACCCCGGCAGCCCAGTCCGCCAGGCCGGGGCCCTCGACCGCCGGTCCCTCGCACTGGACAGAGTCATCGGTAAACATCGTGACGTCCGCCGCGGCGGAGTTGAGCATCAGCCCGGGATGCTGCTCGTAGCGCCAGATCCTGCCGGCGCCCGGGGTGTGCGGCTCCACGACGTGGATTTGGAGCGCGCCGGCGAGCAGTTCCGGGCGGTTGGCGGCGAGGCGTTCCAGCAACCCTGCCGTGCGGGGGCCGCCGCCGATGAGGACCACGGATGGGGTTGTCACTGGCATGGCGGTCTCCTCGGCTCTGGTGCGGAGCCCTCATGCTAGGCACCGGAATCCGGGCCGGTCGAGGCGCCGGTCACGGCCGTTCACCGCGCGTAACGCGGCGTAAATCGGGGCAAGAATTCGTCGTGTGACGCCGCGCGAACCTGCGTGAACGTATGCAACTTGCCGCCTTGCTGCGCGTTTTCGCACGGCCCTAGATTGGCAGCCAACCGTACCCCCACAGCAACTGGAAGAAGCGAGGTGGCGCATGAGTTCAACAGCAACCCCGGTGGCGCAGTCCACCCCCGGGCCGGCGTCCGCCGGCATCGAATCCGTACCCGAGACCACACCGGCCGCCGTCGGGACACCCGGCGCCGAAGCCACGAACCCCTCCGGCGCAGGCGGCAGCGGAACCTCCGGCACCGAAACCTCCGGCACCGCTTCGGCGGGCCGGCAGGCCGCCACCGACTACGCCGACTACCGGCTGGTCCCGGCCCGCCACCCGTGGCGGTGGGTGGGCACCGCCGTCGTCGCCCTGGGCGTGGCCGGCATCGCCTGGTCCCTGGCCACCAACCCGCGCTGGGAGTGGGGCGTGGTGGCGCAATGGTTCACCGCGCAGTCGATCGTGAATGGCCTGCTGGAAACCCTCAAGCTGACGGCGATTTCCGGGGCGCTCGGCTTCATCCTGGGATTCATCCTGGCCCTGATGCGGCTCTCCGCGTCCCCGCTGCTGGTCTCCGTCTCCTGGACCTTCTCCTGGATCTTCCGCTCCACACCGCTGCTGGTGCAGATGCTGCTCTGGTACAACCTGGGCTACCTCTACGAGAAAATCAGCCTAGGCATCCCCTTCACGGACGTGCGCTTCTTCGAGGCCCAGACCACCACCCTGATCAGCCAGTTCGCCGCGGCCGTCCTTGGCCTGACCCTGAACCAGGCCGCCTACTCCGCCGAAATCATCCGCGGCGGCATCCTCTCCGTGGACCAGGGCCAGCTCGAGGCCGCAGCCGCCCTGGGCATTCCGGCCTGGCGGCGCTCCACCAGGATCGTGCTGCCGCAGGCCATGCGGGCCATCCTGCCCACCGCGTTCAACGAGGTGATCGGACTGGTCAAGGGCACCTCGATCGTCTACGTCCTGGCCTACTCCGAGCTGTTCTACACCGTCCAGGTCATCTACAACCGGACCCAGCAGGTCCTGCCGCTGCTGCTCGTGGCCACCCTCTGGTACGTCGTCATCACCTCGGTCCTGAGCGTCTTCCAGTACTACATCGAGCGCCACTACTCCAAGGGCGCCGTCCGCACCCTGCCGCTGACCCCGCTGCAGAAGGCCTGCAAATTCCTCGCCACGCATGCGCCCGCCACAAGGGAAACGACCCAGGAAAGGGGCACCCGATGAGCGCCGAAGTCCTCACGGCGGAAACCGCCGGATCCACCGGACCAACCGGGACCGCCGAACCCACCCGGGGCCTGGTCCAGATCACCAAGGTCCGCAAGTCCTTCGGCACCACGGAAGTCCTCAAGGGCATCACGCTGACGGTCGAACCCGGCGGCGTCGCCGTGATCGTCGGCCCGTCCGGGTCCGGCAAATCCACCCTCCTGCGCACCATCAACCACCTGGAGAAGGTCGACGCCGGGTTCATCGCGATCGACGGCACGCTGTTGGGCTACGAGGTCCGCGGCCACCGGCTGCACGAGCTGCGCGAAAAAGAGATCCTGAAGCAGCGCACCGAGATCGGCATGGTGTTCCAGAACTTCAACCTGTTCCCGCACCTGACCGCGCTGGAAAACGTCACCGAGGCGCCCGTCGTCGCGCCGCGGGTTGGAAAGCCCCGGCTGACCAAGGCCGAGGCCCGCGCACGCGGGCTGGAACTGCTGGACCGGGTGGGCTTGAAGGACCGGGCCGGCGCCTACCCGCGCCAGCTTTCCGGCGGCCAGCAGCAACGCGTCGCGATCGCCCGGGCACTTGCCCTGGATCCCAAGATCCTGCTCTTCGACGAGCCCACCTCGGCCCTGGACCCGGAGCTGGTCAACGAAGTCCTGGACGTTATCCGCGGGCTCGCCAAGTCCGGCACCACGCTGATCATCGTCACGCACGAGATGGGCTTCGCCCGCGACGTCGCGGACACCGTGGTGTTCATGGACCAGGGCCAGATCGTCGAGCAAGGCACGCCCAAAGAGATTTTCACCAACCCGCGGGAAGAGCGCACCCGGAGTTTCTTCTCCAAAGTGATCGAACCCGCTTTCAACATCTAAGGAACACCCATGGCAATCCGCACCGCCCCCAATACCATTCGTGCCAGTACCGCCCGCCCCAGTACTGGTCCCCGGCGGAAGCGTGCGGCGCTTCCCGCCCTCGTCCTGATCGGCACCCTCTCCGGCACGCTGGCGCTGAGCGCCTGCGCCGATCCCGGAGCCTCCGCCGCTGCAGGCGGCGCGTCCAGCGGCAACACAGCGACGGCGGCACGCAACGGCGTCGTCTACAACACCTCACCGGACCAGCAGCGGATCCGGGCGGAGAAGGATGCGGCCCTGGCCGCCGAGGTGCCCGAGCTGATCGGGAAGGACGGCAAGCTGACCGTGGCCACCACCGCGGGCGCCATTCCGTTGTCCTTCCACGCCACGGACGACAAGACCCCGATCGGAGTCGAAGTGGACCTGGCCCAGCTGGTCGCGGACAAGCTGGGCCTGGCGCTGGATGTCCAGGTGACCTCCTGGGAGAACTGGCCGCTGAAGACGCAGTCCGGCGACTTCGAGGCCGTGTTCTCCAACGTGGGCATCAACGCCGCACGGGTGAAGCTGTTCGACTTCTCCAGCTACCGCGCCGCGTACATGGGCTTCGAGGCCAAGAAGAGCTCCAGCTACAACATCAAGGGCTCCGATGACATCTCCGGCCTGAAGATCTCGGTGGGGTCGGGCACCAACCAGGAGAAGATCCTGATCGCGTGGAACAAGGAGCTCGAGGCCAAGGGCAAGGCACCGGCGGCGCTGCAGTACTACTCCTCGGACGCGGACACCATCCTGGCCCTGTCCTCCGGGCGCACCGACCTGAACCTCGCGCCCTATCCGTCTGTCACGTACCGCGAAAACACCCGGGACGACCTCAAGGTGGTGGGCAAGGTCAACGCCGGCTGGCCGTCCGAGACCCTGGTCGCGGCCACTACGCTGAAGGGCAACGGACTGGCCCCGGCCATCACGGACGCGCTGAACTCCGCGATCAAGGACGGCTCCTACGCCAAGGTCCTGGACCGCTGGGGACTCGCCGAGGAAGCCCTTCCGGAGTCCAAGACCGTCACCGAGGCCAACTTCGGGGCTGCTCCTGCAGGGAAAACACAGTGAAGTTCCAGGTCCTCGACATCATCCCGCACCTGAAGAACCCCGTCACCGGGGCAATCGTCTCCACCGCGGACCGGCTCAACCAGGTGGTGGAGACCGCGCGCCGGGCCGAAGAACTCGGCTACGACAGCTTCTCGGTGGGGGAACGCCATGCGGGCGAGTTCATCTCCTCCTCCCCCACCACCGTGCTCGCGGCCATCGCCGCGGTCACCACCAATATCCGGCTCCAAAGCGGCGTGACCGTGCTCTCCGTGCTGGATCCGGTGCGGGTCGCGGAGGACTACGCCACGATCGACCAGCTCAGCCGCGGCCGGCTGGAACTGGTGATCGGCAAGGGCAATGAGGTGCTGCAGTACCCGCTGTTCGGCCTGGACCTGGCGGACCAGTGGGAGCTCCTGGCGGAAAAGTACGGGCTGCTTCGGCGGCTCTGGACCGAGGAGAACGTCACGTGGTCCGGAAGGTTCCGCTCCGCGCTGACCGAGCCCACCACCACCACGCCGCGGCCCTTTGCCGGAGCGCCCCGGGTGTGGCACGGATCCGCCACCAGCCTGGCCTCGGCGGCCCTGGCGGCACAGTGGGGCGATCCGCTGTTCACTGCCAATGCGATCCAGCCCCGCGAGAACTACAAGGTTCTGATCGATCACTACCGCGAAGAATACGACCGCCACGGCCACGATCCCCGGCGCCAGTACCTGGGCTCCGGCTCCGGCGCGGGCGGGGTGTTCCTCGCGGACACCACGCAGGAGGCCAAGCGGCAGTTCGGCCCGGTCTACGAGGCCCTCACGACCGGGCGGAATGTCCCCGGCAACAACTCCCCCTACCGGGACATCGACCACGCGGTCGCCGAAGGCCCGGCCCTGGTGGGCAGCCCGGAGCAGGTGATCGAGAAGATCCTCAGCTACCACGCGCTTTACGGCCACGACCTGCAGTCGATCTCCCTGCCCACCACCCTGCCCTTCGGCCAGCAGCTGGACATCCTGGAGCGCTTCGCCCTCGAGGTCATTCCGGCCGTCCGCGCCGCAGCGCCGACCACGCTGTGGGCCGACGGCGACCCGTACGCCGGCCGGCCGGGGGCCGGCATCCCCGGCGCTGTGGCCGGCATTGCAGGCAGCACCGAACCCGACGCCGCGGCCCGCGTCGCCGCCGACCACAACAAGCACAGGAGCTCCCATGTCTACACCCACTGACACCGACGGCCGCCCTGATCTGGAATTCCCGGGCGCCGGTACCCCGGAGAGCCGGACCATTCCGGGCAGCAGCGCCGAGCGGGAGTTCGAAGCCGCCCGTGCATTCGAAGCCGTCTGGGCGGACTGGCACGCCGCGCACGAACGGCACCGCGCCGACCCCCACGGCTTCCTCGCCGTCACGCACCTCCACTGGCTGGACTCCGCTCCCGCCCGGCTGGACGGCGCGCCGGGCACGTGGAGCGTTGAGGACGACGCCGTCCGCCTGGTTTTGGGGGCAGGCGAACGCGTCCTCCGCGACGGGCAGGAACTAAACCCCGACGGGACGGGGGCCACCGTGTTCCTCGGCCCGATTACCGAGCGCGAGGGCCTGAATCTGCGCGTGGAGGACGACGGCGCCGGGCACACGGTGATCGAGGTCGCCAAACGCGGCGGCCGCTATGTCGTGCGGCCCCGGCATCCCCTGAACCCATTGCTCACGGGCTACCGCGGCACGCCGGCCTACGCCCCCAGCACCGAATATGCCGTCTCCGGAATATTTGTTCCATTCGCCGAACCACGGGCCACCACCGTAGGCGCGGCGGTCGAGGGAATCCAGCACGTCTACGA
This sequence comes from Arthrobacter sp. 10N43, assembly GCF_056394525.1. Lineage (NCBI taxonomy): Bacteria > Bacillati > Actinomycetota > Actinomycetes > Micrococcales > Micrococcaceae > Arthrobacter > Arthrobacter sp. 10N43. The sequence continues at coordinate 568,579 of NZ_JBFTIA010000003.1, forward strand.
GGCGCCGGGGGAAATCCGCTTCCGGCTGCACGGTGAGGACCTGAGCCTCACCGCCTTCAACGGCCACGCACCTGGGACGCTGTCCGTGCTGTTCACGGACGCGACGTCGGGCAAGACCACCTATGCGGCCAACCGCTCGCTCACGGTGCCGGCACCGGGCGCCGACGGCACGGTCCGGCTCGACTTCAACCGGGCAGTGAACCTGCCGTGCGCCTACACCGACCTCGCCACATGCCCGCTGCCGCCGGCCGAGAACCGCCTGCCGGTGGCCATCGAAGCCGGCGAACAGATCCCCTACGAACGTCAGGACGCCTCATGAGCACCCCGCCCACCAAGAACGAGCCCCGGGGTCGCGGCCTCCTGCTGCTGGAGCTGGACGGCGCCGGCAGCCACCCGGCCGCATGGCGGTTTTCCCGCACGGCACCCGCCTCCGTGTTGACCCCGGAACACCTCCGCGGCGCCGTACTCGCCGCCGAGTCTGCCGGGTTCCATGCGGCGACATTTTCCGACCCCGGCCTTCCGGAACCCTTGCCGGCGGGCCAGGCCGGCCAGCCGGGGCAGCGTCCCGACACGGCGGCCCGGCTCAACGCCCTGCAGCGCGCCGCGTTCGCCGGTCCTGTGACGCGCTCCCTTGCCCTTATTCCGGAGGTGGACACGGTTTACACGGAGCCATTCCACGTCTCAACCCAGCTGGCCAGCCTGGACTACGTTTCCGGCGGCCGGGCGGGCTGGCTGGCGGCCTCCTCCACCAGTGCCGCCGATGCCGCCGCCGTCGGACGTGACACTGTGCCCGGGGAGGGGCTCTCCCGGGAGGCCGCCGATTCGATCGAGGTCAGCCGCAGGCTCTGGGACTCCTGGGAGGATGACGCCGTGATCCGCGACGTCCCCACCGGGCGCTACCTCGACGTCGACAAGCTGCACTACATCGACGTCGACAACGGCAGCTATTCCGTCAAGGGACCGTCGATCATTCCGCGGCCGCTCCAGGGCCAGCTTCCGGTGCTGGCCCCGGCCGGGCTCCTCAGCCCGGAGGCAGTCGCGGCCGGGGCAGCCGATGCGCTCCTGGTCTCGGCCCCGGCTCCCGAGCTGCTGGCCGCCGAGCTCGCGGAGACGCGGGCAGGACTCGCCGCCGGCGGGAGCGAGCCTGCGCTGATCGCCGAGCTCGACGTCGTGCTGGACTCCCGCGGCCAAGCCGCCGCCGACAGGCTGGCCGGACTGGACAGCCACGCGGTGTGGCAAAGCCCGCGGGCGCGGTTCGTCGGAACGGCGGCCGAGCTGACCGAGCTGCTCACCGAGGTGCTGGCCTGGGCCGACGGCGTCCGGCTGCACCCGGCCGTGCTGGGCACGGATATCGAGGAACTCTCGCAGCGGGTGCTGCCTGAGCTGCGCCGGCGCGGGCTCCTGGCCCCCAACACCCCGGACGCCACCTTCCGCGATCAACTGGGGCTGGCGCGGCCCGCCAGCCGCTATGCCGCCGGGGCAAGTGCCGCAACCAGCGCCGCCGGCCAGGAAAACTAAGGAGCCCATCATGAGCCAGAGCACCAACCCCGCCACCGAATTCACGCCCTCTGAATTCAAACCGTCCGGCCAGCTCCAGCTGGGCGTCTTCTTCCAGGGCGTCAACTCCGGGACCGTCTGGAAGGCTGCCGAGTCCGGCTCCCAGACCGACTTCGAGTCGTTCCGTCGCATCGCCCAGACCGCCGAGCGCGGCCTGTTCGCGGCGTTCTTCCTCGGCGAGGGCCTGAGGCTGCGCGAGCACCTCGGCCGCCCGCACGCGCTCGACGTCGCCGGCCGCCCCGACGCGCAGACCGCGCTGGCGGCCCTCGCCGCGGTGACCACGAGGATCGGTCTGGTCGCAACCCAGAACACCACCTACAACGACCCCGCAGACCTGGCCCACAGGCTCTCCACGTTGGATCTGCTCTCTGGCGGCCGCGCGGCCTGGAACATCGTCACCACAGACAACGCCTGGACCGGCGCCAACTTCCGCCGCGGCGGCTACCTGGACCACGCGGACCGGTACACCCATGCCGAGGCCTTCGTGGAAACGGCCAAGCGGATCTGGGATGCGGGGGACGACGCCGCCATCGCCCCGTCAGCCTCGGCGCCCCGGTGGTCGGCGGAGGGTGCGGTCCGCCGGGTGCGCCACGCGGGCCAGCATTACACCCTGGACGTCACCCCGAGGCTGCCGCGCAGCGCCCAGTACCGCCCGGTGCTGTTCCAGGCCGGAGATTCGCCCGAGGGCCGGGACTTCGCCGCCCGCCAGGCGGACGTCATCTTCTCCGCTCACCCGCAGCTGGAGGACGCACTGGCGTTCCGCCGCGACATCGTGGAGCGCACGCTCCGGGCCGGCCGGGGCGCCAACGATGTGAAGATCATGCCCGCCACCGAGTTCATCCTCGCCGCCACGCCGCAGGAGGCCCTCGAGAAGAAGGCCTGGGTCCGCAGCCTGCAGATCGGCCCGCAACAGGCCATCGCGTACCTCGAGCAGTTCTGGGGCCGGGAACTGCAGGGCTACGATCCCGACGGACCGCTGCCGGAGATCGATCCCGTGGTGGAAGAAACCTCCGAAACCCGCGGCAGCGGCTTCCACGGCGCCAAGGCCCGCCAGCTGGCCGACCAGTGGCGCGCCGAAGCCAAGGAGAAGAACCTGTCCATCCGCGAGTTCGTCTCGGCCAAGACCAGCCGGGGCGACTCCACCTTCACCGGCTCCTACACCGAGGTCGCTGACCGGCTGGCCAAATACGCCCGCACCGGCGCCGTGGACGGCTTCAACATCTCGCCGTGGCTCATCCCGTCCGGACTCGATGACATCGTCAATCACCTGGTCCCGGAGCTGCAGGAACGCGGCGTGTACCCAACGGAGTACGCGGGCAGCACACTGCGGGAGAACCTCGGCCTGGCCACCCCTGTGCGCGCAGCCGCCGGCGCAGAGGCCAACTCCGTCCCAGCACAGGCCTAGGGAAGCTCAGGCCCAGACAAGCACCATCGATTGCTCCGTAACTGCCGTTTTCAGCGCCCATAACGGCAGTTACGGAGCAATCGACTTTCCAGGCAGAAATCAGCACGCAGCCACAAAGAATCCCCGCCGGAGACGTTCCCGGCGGGGATTCTTTGGCTTCAGCAGCATCGATTGCTCCGTAACCGCCGTTTTCAGCCCCCAGAAGGGCGGTTACGGAGCAATCGATTGACTGGTTACTTCTTCGGCAGGCCGGCCGGGTTCAGCTCCGACTTCGCCACGGCCTCCGCGGACAGGCCCCAGCGGTCCAGGATCTTGGCGTAGGTGCCATCCTGGATCAGGTGGTTCAGCCCCGCCTGGGCCGCGGCGGCCAATCCGTTGCCCTTCTTGGTGGTGGCGGCGATGCTTGCCTTCAGCGGCCAGCCGCCGTCCACCAGTCCCACGAGCTTGGTCTTGGCGTCGGAGGCCGCCTTGTAGGCTGCCGTGGCGTTGGGGCCGAAGGTGAGGTCAGCCCGGCCGGACTGGATGGCCAGCTGGGAGGCGGAGTCGTCGTCGTAATACTGGAATTCCACGGGCTTGAGCCCGTTCTTCTTGTTCTCCTCATCCCATCGCAGCAGGATCGCTTCCTGGTTGGTGCCCGAGCCGACGATCACGCGCTTGCCGGCGACGTCCGGGGCCGATTCGACTTTGGTGACGCTGCTGTCCGCCTTGGCGTAGAAGCCGAGCTTGTCCTCGCGGTAGCTGGCGAAGTCGAACTTGAGCTTGCGCTCCTCCGTGACGGTGACGTTGGACAGCACCGCCTCGTACTTGCCGGAATCGACGCCGAGCGGCCAGTCGGCCCATGCGGTGGGGACAATGTCCGCTTCCAGGCCCAGCGACTCGGCCAGCGCGACGGCGAGATCCACCTCGTTGCCCACCGGGGTCTTGTTGTCGGTGGCGTAAACGGCCAGCGGCGCGGCGAACGGACTCACCGCCACCGTCAGTTTCCCGTCCTTCTTGACGGCCTCCGGGACCAGCGCGGCGGCCGCGGAATCCACCGTTGCCTTGATCCGGTCCTGCTGCGGCGAGAGGTTGAACTGCTTCACACCAGAGGAGGACGGCGGCGCCGCCGCAGTGCCGCCGGCAGCGGCGGCACTGGGATCGGAGCAGGCCGCGAGGCCCAGGACGGTGCTGGCCGCCAACGCGAGGCTGACGCCTGACTTGAATGAAAGACCGGACATGTATTCTCCTTGAAAGGGGTGGTCTGTGGTGCTGATGCCAGCAACTATCCGGGGCGCCGGAAACCCGGTCAAAGCGCCGTGAAACCCGGTGAAACCAAGGGATACAGGCGGTAATACCTGTTCATCCGGCGTCCACGGAAGCGGCCGGCGGAGGCCCCAGTGTTACTGAAGATTGCCCTGCGTGACGCGGGGGGACGGAATTGTTCCCGGCGGGCCCCAACTGGCCTAGCCTGCTAAGAAGACCTGCACGGTGACAGCACGACAAAGGAGGGATGAACTTGTCAGTGAGCACGCACCAGAGGACGCACCGGACCACGCACCGGCTCAGCATCAACGCCCCGGCCGACCTTGTCTTCAGCATGTTGCGCGATGCCTCGCACTGGCCGTACCTCGACGGACTGACGGTTTACTCCGAGCGTGTCAGCGGCGACGACGTGGCCCACGAGCTCCGTACGTCGGTTGTTTCCAACGGCTCGCTCAGTTCAAGCCACAGCTGGCGCGTGTTCGATGCCGCCAGCCACCGTGCCGAGTTCCACCAGTTGGAACTCGAAACCCCGCTCCGGGAACTCGGCGGCGACTGGGAGGTCCGGCCGGCCGACGGGCTCACCGAGGTCACGCTGCACCATGAGTTCGAGGTCGACGACGAGTACCCCGCCGGGCGGGTCACCGCGATCATCGAGGACTACAGCCGGCGTGAGCTGGAGGCGCTCCGGGTCAGCTGCGAACGGCTGTCCCTGCTCCTGCAGCACCACGCCCCGCAGACGCAGCCCACACCCCATTCCACAGCGGAAACCACGCCCCAGCCCACGCCGCCGCCCGCCGCAAAGGAGGCCTGAATGTCAGAGGACAGGTTTACGACGGAAAGGGACAGCTTCGGCCGGCTTCTCGCGGACCGCGAAGTCTGGCGGCAGGCCACCACCATCCCGGCAGCCGGCGAACTGACCGCCCGCTGGCTGGAGGGCAACAGCGAATACCAGCCTGGAGTTTTCACGCCCGGGTTCGACGACGAGACCACGGCGATCGCCGGAGAGCTTGCCCGGCTCAACCGGAACGGGCTCTTCACCAAGGAATCGCAGCCCGGTGTTCAGGTCGGTGGCCTCGCGCAGCGCGCGTACGTGACGGCATTCTGCAGCCCGGAGACGGCGTCGGCGCTCCTGGCGCTGTCCACCCGGACCGGCCTGGTGACGGTCGCCCATGCCCCTGGCGAGGCGAGCAGCGCCTCCATCCCGGTGACCGTGCAGGACGACGCCGTCGTCACTGTGCTGGGGAGCAGCGAGGGGCCCGAAGGCGAAGACCAGCTCCGGGACTGGGCGGCGGAGTCCAATGAGACGTTGGCCCTGGTCCTTGCGGATGCCTGGTACGTGGAAATCTTCGATCCCGTCTGGGGCCGGAACGATGTGTTGCTGGCCGCCGTCTATGAGGCGCTCGAGGCCGGCTAGCCTGCGGGACGTCACATGTCGGTTGCGTCCCAGCCGATACTTGCTGCCTCGTCCAGGGTGCGTGACTCGAAATGCTCCAGCATGTCCTTCATTGCCTCGACGCTCTGCTTGAAGAGTGCAGAATCCCGCCACTGCTCAATCTGTTCCAGGGAATCCCACGGACCGGTGCTGATGAACCGGTTCTTGACATCGCGGTCGTGCATCAGCACGGCTTTCGCGTTGGGAAAATCCTCCTTCGTTTTCCTGGCCAGATCCCGCCAGGCCTGCACAAAATCGTTCTCGCGACCGGGATGCACCAGCCAGATTCCAAGCGTATAAACAGACACGTCGATCGCCTCCATTGTCCGTACGGGGTTGATACCGCGATTATGTTCCTGTCCCCCGGGCAGCGGTAGGGCCGGACTGCCCGCAGCGCGGCTGAGGCCTGCAAATGAACCGTTGTACGGGTGCAGCGGAAGGCCTAGCATGTGGGCAGAGCCCCACTCTGGGGACCAGCCCCGGACCTTCCGTCGTCGGGAGCGGCCACGCATTCGGGAGGCCGACGTCCTGGGCGTCACAGGATAGGAAAATGACCATGAGCAAATATCTGTTCGAAGCGAACTACGTTGGCGACGGTATCAAGGGCCTCATGCGGGAGGGCGGCACCAAGCGGCGTGACGCGGTTGTCGAAGCCCTCAAATCGGTGGGCGGCTCACTCGACAGCTTCTACTATGCCTTCGGCGAGACCGACGTCGTGGGGGTCTTCGACATCCCCGAACAGGCCAACGCCGTGGCATTGTCCCTGATGATCAATTCCACCGGGGCGGTGGACCTGCACCTCAAGCCGCTCATGACGGCGGAGGACCTGGACGAGGCAGTCAGCAAGACGCCGTCGTACCGGCCGCCGGGGCAGTAGTTCCCCTGCCGCAATCCCCCACCGCAATCTCCCGAACGCACGATCTCACCCCACCAACACCGGACGGGCCGCGTGTCCATGGCGCCGCACCCGCTGTGGGCCGGGGGCTAGACTCGGTCCAGCTACGTGAATCGGGGGACACATGGGACTGCCTGAGCTGCAAATGCGTCAGGGCACGCGCTTTAACCGTCTGGCTGTTGCCTCGCTGGCGTTGGCCGCACTGGCGGTGATCGGCACCGCCGGCGCGGGCGTGGCGGTTCTCGCCGTTTTTGCCGTCGGTGCCGGCCATGCGTCGCTCAACCAGATCAGGATGCGCGGGGAGAGGGGACGCGGGCTGGCGCTCACCGCCCTCGTGATCGGTTACGGTCTCGCCTCGCTGGCCCTCGCGTCCACGATCTACTACGCGACAGCGTTCTCCTTTCAGCACCAATAGCCCAGGTTGCCAGTAGGCTCGGGGCATGTCACTGGGGAAGCCATTCGGCAAATCACAGCGGAAGTCACGGCGCAGGCCATTCGGCGGGGCGGGCGGCCAGGGAACGCGCTGGATGCGCGCCGCGGCGCTCCTGTTGGCAGTGGCGGGCACGGCAGCGGGCCTGGCCGGGTGTGAGTATCCCGACGACGTGACGGCGCCGACGGCGGCCCCCAGCAGGACCGGGCGGGCCGCACCTCCGCCGGTCCCGGCGGGCCCGGATATCGCCACCGCGGAGACGCGCAACTTGGATGAGCTCAAAGCAGTGCTCGGTGCCCGGCCGGCCGGGATCGTGCTGGAAGGCGCCGGCGGGATGGGCGGCGCGGGATTGCGCAAGTCGGTCAGCGCCCTGGCGAAGGGAACCTATACGGTGACGGCTGCCTGCACGGGTGCGCCGAAGGGCTATCTTTCGATCTCCCAGGACGAACTTCGTGACGGCGGGAACCTTGAACTGACCATCGAATGCGGGAAGGCCATGCAAGCGCAGGTGGACCTTGCGGCCGGCCCGGCGCACGCCCAGGCCGAACGCCGCATGACCGGACCCGGGACCGGTGAAGTTGCGGGTTTCTGGATCGTCCCGGCCGCGCCGGGGTCCTAGCCGTGGCACCTCTTAGACCGCCGCTTCCAGGGCCTTTAGCTTGACCGCGGCCGGTTAAGCCGACGTCCAAGGCAGCAACCGCGCACCCCCGCCCGTGCCAGTGCGGGCCCGGGCCCCTCAGGGGCGGTTGGGCTCCGCACCGGCGGCGGGGTGGTTTTGGCACGACTGTGCTAGTTGCAGATTGTGCTAGTTTCGGCGACGGTGTTACAGCGATTGGGCTAGTGGGCGGAGTTGTATTCCTCGTCGGTGACGAGGTCGCCCCACTCGGACTCGATGCCGTCGGCGGGGGCTTCCCACATCGCGAGGTGGGTCATGAAATGCTCCGGCGCGGCGCCGTGCCAGTGCCACTCGCCCGGGGGCGTGTAGATCGTGTCGCCGGGGCGGATCACGGTCACCTCGCCGCCGCGCGCCTGGATCAGGCCGACGCCTTCGGTGACGTGCAGGGTCTGCCCGACGGCGTGCGAGTGCCAGGCCGTGCGGGCGCACGGCGCGAAGTGCACTGCGTTGACGCGCATGCGGGACGGTTCGGGCTGCGGGGCCGCGATGACGTCGAACCAGACGGCGCCGGTGAACATCTGCGCCGGCCCCTTGACGCTTGGCTTCTTGGTTTGGATTTCCACTGTCATTTCCTCACAGGGTGTGTGCTCGGTGTTGATTTCGCTGTCGCTGGCTCGACCTGCGGCCGCGTCCTAGTTCAGGGTCGCCGTGTCGATCACGAAGCGGTAGCGGACGTCGGAGGCCAGGACGCGCTCGTAGGCGTCGTTGATCTTGGCAGCCGGGATGACCTCGATCTCGGCGCCCAGGCCGTGCTCGGCGCAGAAGTTGAGCATTTCCTGGGTTTCGCGGATGCCGCCGATAGCCGAGCCGGCGAAGGAACGGCGGCCCATGATCAGGGAGAACACGTTGACGGGAAGCGGTTCCGCGGGTGCACCGACGTTGACCAGGGCGCCGTCGAGGGAGAGCAGCTGCAGGTAGGCGCTGATGTCGATCGGGGCGCTGACCGTGTTGATGATCAGGTCAAAGGTGCCGGCGAGGTCGGTGAAGGTGCTTTCGTCGCTCGTGGCGTAGTAGTGGTCCGCGCCCAGGCGCAGCCCGTCTTCCTGCTTCTTCAGCGACTGGGACAGGACAGTGACGTCTGCTCCCATGGCGTGGGCGATCTTGACGGCCATGTGGCCCAAGCCGCCCAGGCCCACGATTGCGACCTTCTTGCCCGGCCCCGCGCCCCAGTGGTTCAGCGGCGAGTAGGTGGTGATGCCGGCGCACAGCAGTGGCGCGGCGACGTCGAGCTCGATGCCCTCGGGGATGGTGACCACGAAGTCTTCTGCCACCACCACGTGGGTGGAGTAGCCGCCCTGGGTGATGGTGCCGTCACGGTCGACTGCGCCGTAGGTTCCGGTGTTTCCGGCCAGGCAGTACTGTTCCTCGCCGGCCTGGCAGTTGACGCACTCGCCGCAGGAGTTGACCATGCAGCCGACGCCGACGCGGTCACCGACGGTGTGCTTGGTCACGGCGGAACCGACCTCGGTGACGATCCCGGCGATCTCATGGCCGGGAACCAGCGGGTAGGTCTGCGGGCCCCAGTCGCCGCGGACGGTGTGGATATCCGAATGGCAGATCCCGGCGTACTTGATCTCGATCAGGACATCGTGCGGGCCCACGTCACGGCGCTCGACGGTGGTGAGGGCGAGCGGCTCGGTCGCGGACGGTGATGCGTAAGCGTTGACGGTAAGCAATGAATCTCCTGCTTGTTGATCGTTGGAGGTTGTTCAACGGAACACCATCCATCAAACCCGTCATCGCAGCACAGAGGGAGTCCCTGCTGATAGGGGTACTGGCAGGGTCTCCCTTAGTGGGCGGCAAGGCCTAACGTTGATGGCATGGACAATCGAGACGCGACCCGCGAGTTCCTTGCCTCGCGCCGGGCCAAGATCACCCCCGAGCAGTCGGGGCTGCCGGTCTACGGCGCCAAGCGCCGGGTCCCGGGGTTGCGCCGCGGGGAAGTCGCGATGCTGGCCGGTGTCAGCGTCGAGTATTACACCCGGCTGGAACGGGGAAACCTGTCAGGGGTTTCGGAGAGCGTGCTGGATGCTGTGGCCAAGGCCCTGCAACTCGACGACGCCGAACGGGCCCACCTTTTCGATCTGGCCCGTGCGGCTGCCCCGGGAAGCCGGACCCGCCGTCGTCCCCGTCCCGCTGAATCTGTTCGACGCAGCGTCCAGCTGACACTGAACGCCATCACCAACGCGCCGGCGTTTGTCCGGAACGGGCGCATGGACATCATCGCAGCGAACCCCCTGGGCTACGCCCTGTATTCGGACATGTATGCGGGTCCGGTCCGCCCGGCAAACCATGCCCGGTTCATCTTCCTGGACCACCGTTCGCGCAGCTTCTACCCGGACTGGGAGCGTGCGGCGAACGACACTGTCGCGATCCTGCGCACCGAGGCCGGCCGGGACCCCTACGACCGTGGGCTGACCGACCTTGTGGGCGAACTGTCCACCCGCAGTGAGGAATTCCGCACGCTGTGGGCCGCACACAACGTCCGCCAGCACTACACGGGCCTCAAGCATCTCCGCCACCCGGTGGTCGGGGAACTCCACCTGATGTTCGAGGCCTTGGACGTCTCGGCCGACGCCGGCCTGTCACTGCTGGTCTACACCGCCGAGCCCGGCTCAGCGACGGAGGACGCACTTCATCTCCTGGCCAGCTGGGCCGCGACCGACCGGCAGGTCAAGGAGGCCGAGGCGGCTACCACGGTCACGACGGCGGAGAAGGCTTAAGCGCCCCTGACCGACCGGAAAGTTCACCCGGGTGTCTCAGGCCGGTGTTCCTTCAGGCCGGGGGTCTCTCACACCAGTGGTCTCTCACACCAGTGGTCTCTCACGCCGGCGGTCTCTCACACCAGTGGTCTCTCGCGCCGGCGGTCCCTCACACCGGTGGTCTCACGCCAGGGCGGAAATGCCGTCCCCGAAGCCACCGGGCTCGCCCCGGCCGGAAATGAAGCTGTGCAGCCAGGCCATGGCCTCGTCCCTGGACGTGAAGAATTCGTGGGGATACCTGGTGTGCCGGCTCATGGCCGCGGCGATGACGCGATCCACGGTGCTGGATCCCAGCACTGCAATGGCCAGCACCCCTGTGGTCTGTGCGAACTCGTACCTGGCGGCCGCGCTGATTTCAACGTCCGTCATTTCGGAGAGCATCGGCATCGGGATTCCGCCGCTGATCTGTGCCACGGCCCGCATGGCGTCTTTGGCGTCGTCGACGTCAACGAAGGAGCCGGGCTGCCAGACCGAGGTGATGATGCCCGCGCCGACGCTGAGCACGTTCTTCCCGTCGGCTGCGGATATTTGTCCTGGCATCATTGTGACAATTGTAGGGCCGGCCCTGTTGAGGACGGACTTTGCGGCCAGGGTGCGCGTGGCGCCTGGAGTGGACATGTCCCCCGGGCTTGGCGGAGCTTGAACGGACATGTCCCCTTCAAGGAATGGGCTCGAGTGGACATGTCCCCCGTCTGGAAGGAACTTGTCCCCTGGCATGGCCCAGGGATGGACATTGTGGGTTTATGTCCATCCCCGGGCGCCGGTGGAGGGCATGTCCCGTGGCCGGGTGAAGCTCAACCGGACATGTCCCCCGTCCGGGATGGACATGTCCCCCGGGGATCAGGACTCCAGGACCAGCAGCTGGGCCTTGTCTGCGTCCCAGCCCACCCACAGCTCCTCATCCGGCAGGATCCCGGCACCCCCGGCACCCCGGTCAGACCGGTCCGATCGGTCCGAGCTCAGTTCGCGGAGCTGGAGTTCGTGGCCGCCGGCCGTGAGGCGATGGCGGACCGTGGCGCCGAGGTTTGTCGAGGACACCAGGGTCGCGGCGCATCCGTTGCCCGCCGAGGCCCGCGTCCTGAATTTCAGGTGCTCGGGACGGATGGAGACGGCGTAGTTCTCGCCGCTTGCCCCGCGGTCCCGGACCCGCGCCAGGCCCAGGCCGCCTAGGTCCACAAGCGCTTCCTCGCCGTTCCGCTCGACAACGGTGCACGGGATGAGGTTCGTGTCGCCGAGGAAACTGGCCACCCAGTCGGTGGTGGGGTGGTTGTACATCTCCTCCGGCGGGCCGGACTGGACGATCTTGCCGTCCTTCATCACCACGATCCGGTCGGACATGGCCATGGCCTCGTCCTGGTCGTGGGTCACGAACAGCACGGTGATGCCCAGGCTCTTCTGCAGGGTCTTGATCTCCTCCTGCATCTGCTCGCGGAGGCGCTTGTCCAGGGCCGCCATCGGCTCATCCAGCAGCAGGGCCGCCGGGTTGAAGACCAGCGCCCGTGCCAGCGCCACCCGCTGCTGCTGCCCTCCGGAAAGCTGCCGGGGCTTCCGGTCGCCCATCTTGCCAAGGCCTACACGGTCCAGGGCATCCGAGGCGCGCTGGCGCCGTTCGGCCCGCGGCACCTTCCTCATGCGGAGCGCGAACTCCACGTTTTCCAGTGCGCTCATGTGCGGGAACAGGGCGTAGTTCTGGAACACTACGCCGAGGTTGCGGTCCCGTGGCGGCAGCGAGTCCACGGGCGCACCGTCAATCAGGACGGTTCCGGCGCTGTGTTCTTCAAACCCTGCAACCATCATCATGGTGGTCGTCTTGCCGGAACCGCTGGGCCCCAGGAGGGTCACGAATTCGCCGGGCTGGACGGTCAGATCCAACTCGTCCACGGCAACGACGTCGCCGTAGTGCTTGCTGACCTGGCGGAGCTCAATGGCGCCCTGGGCGGCCCTCCCCGTTCCGGGAATTGACTCCGCGGAAATCACTGAAGCGGTCATCGACTTTCCTTACGTTTGGGCGGACACGGCCAGCGGCAGCATCCGGGTTGTAGAGCGGCGCTTGAGGACAAACAGGACCTGTAGCAGGAGCCCGATTGTGGCGACGCTGACCAGCAGGGCGGAGGACACCGCGATCTTCGGGGTCAGGTTGAACTGGATATCCGTGAACATCTTCACCGGCAAGGTTGTGGCCCCCGGGGACTGCATGAACAGGGACATCACTGTCTCGTCGATCGAGACCGAGAACGCGAAGAGCGCCCCCGAGACGAGGCCGGGCAGGATGATGGGCAGGTACACGTGCCGCAGGACAGCGAGCGGGCCGGCCCCCAGGCTCTGCGCCGACCGGACCAGGGCCGGGTTAAGTCCGGCGAGGCTGGCGCGGGTGGTCAGGTACACGTACGGGGTCGCGATGACAGCGTGCGCCAGGCCGATGGGAACAATGCTGCCCACCATGCCCACTGAGATGAAGAACTGGTAGAACGCCAGCGCGAGCACCACGGTGGGCACGATCATAGGGGCGAGGATGAGGCCCACTACCGCGGGCTGGCCGGTGAACTTGCGCCCGTGCAGGCCGATCGCCGCGGTGGCGCCCAGCAGGACACCGATCACGACGGCGATCGCCGCCGACTGCAGGCTTGCCGTCAGGGCGGAGGTCCAGGCCCGGTCGGCGAAGAACCCGGCCACGGCGGCGAAGGAGATCCCCTCCGGCGGGAAGGTGATGTAGCGGCTGTCGTTCAATGCCACCGGCACCACAATCGCCGTCGGAATGACGAGGAACAGGAAGGCCGGGATGGATAGCAGCACCAGCAGCCGGTGCTGCGGATTAGTTGTCTTCATGTTGGCCTCCTGCCTTGAGGACGCGCTGGTAGAGCGCCACGAGGATGCTGACCATCACGGTCAGGATGACGGCGAGTGCAGCGGCCCCGGAGAAGTCCGTGAGTTGTCGAGCGTAGTAGTCGATCTGGTTGGCGATCATCATGTCGCCGGGCCCGCCCATCACCACGGGCGTGATGAAGAAGCCCGTGCTGATGATGAACACCAGCAGCCCGGCGGCGGAAACGCCGGGCATGCTCAGCGGCAGCGTGATCCTCCGGAAGACCGATCCTTCCCGCGCCCCAAGCGAGCGGGCCGCCAGTCCCAGCCGGTCATCGATGGATGCCAGCGAGGAGAAGATCGGGAACACCGCGTACGGCAGGAGACAGTGCACCATGCCGACGATCACGGCGAACCGGTTGTGCAGCAACGGGATCGGGGCACCCGTCAGCCCGATTCCCTGCAGGAAGGCGTTCACGATGCCGTTGTCCTGCAGCAGGACCGCCCAGGCGAAGTTCTTCACCAGGATGCCGGTCCAGAACGGCAGGAGGACGACGGCGAACAGGATCACCCGGGTGACGTTGCCGGCCCGCCACAGGACCATGGCGATGATGTAGCCGAGCACCACAGTCACTATGGTGCTCGCCAGGCTGATGGTCAGGGTGTTGACGAGTGCGCGCAGCACCAGCGGGTCCTCGAGGACCCGCTGGTAGGCGTTGTCGGCGAAGCTTGCGCCGACCAGCTTGCCCAGCGGCGTCAGGAACAGCACGACGTCGAAGGCAAGGATCGGGGCCAGCAGCAGCCACCAGCCGGTGCGCCGCCGTCGTGGTGCTGATTCGGCGGAAGGCGGCGCGCCGCGGCCCCGCGGCCGGGTCCGTTCCAGGGTTGCGTTGGTCATCTCAGCTGGCCTGCCAGAGCTTGAACTGCTGCTCGGTCTTCTTCAGGTTCTGCGACCACCACTTGTCGTCGCGGACCAGGATCTTGTCCGCGAGCCGGGGGCTGGTGGGCAGCGTGTCGGCGATTTCCTTCGGCAGCTTGGACAGGGCCGGGGTGTTGGCCAGGGTCAGGTTGGTGACCTTGTCGAACGCGGCGCCGGCCTCGGCGTCGTTGGACATGAAGTTCATCAGTTTGAAGGCCGCTTCCTTGTTCTTGGCCCCCTTCGGCACCACAAAGTAGTCGCCCGCCAGGACGGCGTTTTCGGCCGAGAAGTTCAGTTTCGCGCCGTCGTTGCGTGCCGCGTTGATCCGGTTGTTGAAGCTGGTGGAGAGGGAGACCTCGCCGGAGGTGAGCTGCTGGATGGGCTCCTGGTTGGCGGCGTGGTAGAGCAGCCGGTCCTTGCCCGGGTGCAGGCCCAGGACCCTGAGCGCCCGGTCGACGTCGAGGGGATAGATCTTGTCGAACGGGACGCCGTCGGCAAGCAGCGCGGCTTCCAGGACGGAGCTGTCGGAGAGCTGGTTGTACACCGAGCGCTTGGTGTTGTACTTGCCCTGGTCAAAGAACTGGGCCCAGTCCTTCGGGGCCTGCGCGTCCGAAATGACCTTCTGGTCCCACGCCATGACGAACAGGAAGCTCAGGTATTTGATGCCGTACTCGGCTTTCGCGTAGCCGGGCAGGCCCTTGTCGCTGATGATGTCGTAGTCGAACTTCTCCAGCAGCCCCTCGGCCACGGCCACCTCATACTCCGGCGCGGTGATTTCCACGAGGTCCCACTGCACGTCGCCGGACTGAACCTGGGCCTTGAGCGCGGCCAGGCTGGTGTTGGCCAGCAGCGTGGTCTGGATCCCCGACTGCTTGGAGAACGGGTCCAGGATGGTCTGGGTCAGCTGGTCGTTGTAGGAGCCACCGTAGGACGTGACCGTCACCGTCTTGTTTGCGGCCGCAGTTTCGGCCGGCTTAGTCCCGCAGCCGGAGAGCGCCAGACCTGCAAGGGGCGTCAGCGCCGCCGCTTTGAGGAGCTGCCTGCGGTCAAAGGGAGTGGATCGGAATGCTGTCATGGGGGAAGTGCCTCTCATGGACGCGGGCACGCCGAAAGACGGCGTGTCGGGATTGCGGGAGTGGTGCGGTGCGTGCGATTGCGTGTAGCGCGGGGAAGCGGGAAGAACTGACAGCGGCGGTTCGCGCACGCCATCAATTCCACTTGGAACTCTCGAATCCGCTTTCCGGCGGCTTTTCGGTTTCGCAACTCTAACTGTGAAGTTGCTCACTAGTCAACAGGTGTATTGCATTAAGAAACACCTGATTTTCGGGCCCGCGCCCTCCCCGGAATTCTGCGGCTCGAGGTGGCATTTCGGGCATGGGCGGGACCGGCAACCGGTTTCCTCAGCATATTCACAGCTTTGGAAGCTATGGGAGATGGCGCCTTAGGACCGACAATGGTTCGACCTGATAGGAGTATTTGCCGGGCGATGGTGGCCGCGACTTACTGGAGCGCCAGTGGCGAGCGTCTTGCCAATCGAGCCGAAGCCAGCGAACGTGGACCGACTAGTGATGGGCTCCCAGCATGATGACCCGCAACAAGATCACCCTCAGCAAAATCACATTCAGTAAGACCGCTCGACTCGAGATCACCCGCGGCAAGGTCGGACTGCGCAAGCCCACCCCACGCAAGCCCTTGATCCCCTCGCTTCTGGCCCTGGTGGTGCTTACGACGTCGGCCTGTACTTCCGAGACCGCGGCCGGCACGCCGTCCGGCAGCCCGACGAGCAAGGCCGCCACGCCCGCCGTGCCCAGCGCGTCCGCCAGGCCCAGCGTGTCGGCCAGTCCCAGTGCTTCCGTGCCGCGGCTGGATCCTGTGGGCGCGGTGGATGCCCGGACGGTACTGGCGGCGTTCAGGTCCCGGGACATGGTGGGGCACATGCAGGCGCTGCAGCGGGTGGCCGACGCCAACGGAGGAAACCGCGCGTCGGGGACTTCCGGGTATGAGGAGTCGGCCCGGTACGTCGAGGAACAGCTGCGCGCGGCCGGGTACGCCCCCGTGCGGCAGGCGTTCTCGTTCCGGGGCGAGGGCCGGGGCAAGCCGAAGGTGGAGTCCTTCAACATCCTGGCCGAGACGGGCGGCGATGCCGGGCGCACCATAGTAGTCGGCGCGCACCTGGACTCGGTGAAGGAGGGCCCGGGGATCAATGACAATGCCAGCGGGGTGGCCGCGGTCCTGGAAACCGCGCGGTGGCTGAAGGAGGCCGGGATCAGCCCGGCCAACCGGGTCCGGTTCGCGTTCTGGGGCGGAGAGGAGGACGGCCTCTACGGCTCCCAGCACTACGTCGACGAGCTGAGCCAAGCCGAGGTCCGCCAGACCGCGGCGAACCTGAACGTGGACATGGCGGCCTCGCCCAACGGCGTGCGCTCCGTCCACGACGGGGACGGCTCGGACTACGGCCACGCCGGCCCCGACGGGTCCGGGGCGATGGAGGAGATTTTCTTCCGCTACTTCCGGGAGAACGCCCTGCCGGCGGAGACCACGCCCTTTGACGGCGGGTCCGACTACGACGCCTTCCTCTCGGCCGGCATTCCCGGCGGCGGCCTCTTCACCGGCGACGTGGAACGGAAAACCCAGGCCCAGGCCCAGGCCTACGGCGGGACGGCCGGCAAAGACCTGGACCCCTGCTACCACGAGGCCTGCGACACCATCGCCAACACCAACCCTGAGCTGCTCACCGAAATGTCAGGCGCCCTGGCCTACGCCACCGCCGCCTATGCCATGGCCAAGACCGGTTGAACGCACAGGTCCCCGGCACGGCCACCTGCTGATGAAGTGACGTGCCGGGGACCTGTGCTTCCCGGGGCCGGACCGGCCCCTTTGATTTAGGCTGCCTGGATTTAGGCTGCCTTGATTTACTTCGAGCCGCCCGTGGCACCCTGCGGCTGCCGCACTGTCGCGGGAGTGAATCGTGCGCCGGTATCCGGGAATTCCGGTACGGCAATGCGGGCATGGCTGTGGATTTCCTGGACGGAGTCGCGGGTGTGTTGGGCGATCTTCTCCAGGGTGGTGACCCACATGCCGTCCATGGATTTAACCCGCTCCATCAGCTGTTCCAGTGCCACGGCCTTTGACGGCCGGCCGGAGATGAAGGGGTGGTTGGTCAGGACGAAGCAGCTCCCCGCGGCGTGGTGCGCCTCCGCCTCGAGCGTCCACATTTCGAGGACCTTGGCGGGGCTTTCGATGACCCCGCTGCCGGTCACGCCGGGGTAGAAGGCGTACTGCTCCCAGTCGTCAAGGGCCCAGTCGACGGGAATCTCCACGAGGTCGCGGGGGTCCCCTTCGGCAACGCTGAAGCGGTAGGGGGCGTCGCCGTCGAGCAGGCTTGAGTCATAGAGGAATCCGCGGTCGGCAAGCAGCGTTGCGGAGTGCCAGTTGAGCTCCCACCATGGTGCGCGGTAGCCCGTCGGCCGGACGCCGGCGGCCTTGGCCAGCGCGTCCAGGCCGCGGTCCAGGTACCGCGCCTCCGTGGCGGCGTCAATGCCCTGCATGTGTTCGTGCAGGTAGCCGTGGTGGGCAATCTCGTGGCCGCCGTCCGCGATCCGGCGGACCACGTCCGGGTAGCATTCGGCAGTGAAACCCGGGACGAAGAACGTCGCCTGGATGTTCTGGCGCTCGAGGATCTGCAGGATCCGCGGGACGGCGACCTTCGGCCCGTAGGACTGGTGCGTCATCAGTGACATGCGCCGGGTGCTCTTCGGGTCGTGCGCAATGGTGCAGGATTCGGCGTCGACGTCGAAGGTAAAGGACGCTGCGGCTCGGTGGCCCTCGGGCCAGGTGATGGGGTGGGCGGTGTCGGCGAAAGCGGGGAAGTTCACGGGTCGGTCTCCTGCTAAATGGCGGCGCGGGTGGTGGACGTGACCGGGAGGTCGGTCGCGTGAGGCTCGGACGCCTCAAGGGCCTGTTCGCTGGGGGCGGCAGCGTCAAGGAACTTGCGGTGGAACCGCGGGCCGAGAACCGCGTAGGTCGCGGCGCTGGACAGTCCCCCGGCCAGCCAGGACAAGTCCCATCCGCCCAGGGCGACGGCGATGGGCCCCTGCATGACCGGCACCAGCCCGTACATGAACAGCCAGGTGGCGAAGATGCCGATGATCAGCGAGGCGATGCCGGCCGGATTCACGCCCGGCAGGCGCTTGGTGCCGACGGCGTCGAACAGCCTGGCCGGGTTGCCGGGCCAGCGCTTCTCGATCCAGAAGTAGTGGACCAGCATGACCCCGCCCCAGGCGGCCACCCAGGCGACCAGCCCGATCAGCCAGGCGTCCAGCACGGAGGCGAAGTCTTCCTGGAAGATGAAGAAGATCACCGCGGCAAGGGAGAAGACGCCGACGAACAGGTTCAGTTTGCGCCGGCTGATGGAGATGTCCAGTGCTTGGGTGGCGACGGAGAATGTGTAGATGTTCAGGATGTTGGTGGCGATGGGGCCGTGCAGCACCATGAGCAGGACGGGGAGGGCCAGCGCACCGAAGTTCAGGACGATGAGTTTGCCGGGGTCGATTTCACCGGTGTTGGTGGCCAGGCTGGCACCCAGGATGCCCAGCCAGACGACGGGGATGAACTGGCCCAGCACCGAGGCGAGGTAGACCTTGCGCTTGGGGACCGAGGTGCTGACGAAGCGGGAGTAGTCCGCGGCGTAGGTGAACCAGGTGATGCCCCAGCCGATGCCGATGGCCGTCATGACGGCACTCATCGCGGCGATTCGTTCGGAGCCTTCCAGGATGTGGCCCGCGGGGCCGGCGTAGGTCCAGTTGATCTGCATGCCGAACCAGGCCACGGCCGACATCACGGTCAGGATGATGATGGTGGGCGGGACGGTCCACTTCTCGAACGCGGCGATTGCCTTGTAGCCGAACCAGGCAATGGCCACCTGGGTCGCCATGATGAAGGTGGCGATGCCGATCTTCCAGGCGTAGTTGTGGGCCTCCGGGTCAACCCATCCCAGGGTTCCGAACAGCGCCATGACCAGATCCAGGATGATCCAGGTGTTGACCGCGCACCAGCCGATGACCAGGAGGGCCTGGATGCCTGCCGGCAGGTAGTTCCCGCGGCGGCCAAAGGCGGCGCGGGCCAGCACCATGCCGGTCGCTCCGGTCTTTTGTCCCAGCAGGACAAAGCACCCGAAGAGCAGCATCCCGATCAGGTTTCCGAGGACCAGGACGGTGACCGTGTCGGCGAAGCCAAGGCCGAGCTGGATGCCGAGCGCTCCGAGCACCCAGTTGATCGGGGCGAGGTTGGCGCCGGCCCAGATCCAGAACTGGCCGGAGACTTTGCGGGTCCGCTCGGATTCGGGGATGGGGTGAAGCCAGGCTTCGTGGTCTTCGCTGGCCACCGGCGCGGTGCCGGCGGGGGCCGCTGGGGTTTTTTGACGCATTGGGAGCCTCCGAGGGGTGTGTGGGATTCCTCAAGATTATGTGTCGCAGGCCACATCCCACTATATACAATGTGTCTAAACAAACGTAGAGCTACGCGACGGAGTGTAATGTCCATTCGCCTTGAAGACGCCCTGACCCATCCGACCTTGGCCGCAGCCGACCCCGTCATCCGGGCCGGGGCACGGGCCGCAGCCCAGGCCCAGCTGCGGTGGATCCACTCCAGTGAAATTATCGACATCGCTCCCCTGCTTGCCGGCGGGGAGCTGCTGCTGACCGGCGGGGAAGCCCTGGCCCTCGCCTCTGAGGAGCGGCGGGTCAATTACGTCCGCCAGCTGGCCGAGCGTGGTGTCGCGGCGGTAGCCATCGAGACCGGAGACGCCCTTCCGTCACTCCCGTCCTCCATGGTGGCGGCCGCCGAAGCGGCCGGACTGCCGTTGATCGAACTCCGCAGGGTGGTGCCCTTCGTTGGTGTCATGCAGGCCATCAACTCCATGCTGGTCAGTGACTCCGTGTCCCAGTTGCGGCGGGCGGACGAGGCCAGCCACGCCATGGCCGTCGAGCTGGCGCACGGCGGCAGCCTGGACCGGATTCTCGCCGTGCTGGCCGGCATCGCCAATGCCGAGGTGACCTTGACGTCCACCACGGGTGCCACCCTGGCCAGCGCAGCGCCGGGGCAGGGCGAGGCCGCCGACTCCGCCGGGACCGGCAGCCCAGCCATTTGGCCCAAGGAGCAGGAACGCCTGATCCGCATCGACGTTCCGATCCGTGGCATCCTTGCGGCGCAGCTGTTGCTCCGGGTTCCCGCGGGCGAGGACGAGAACCTCGCCCGTACGGCAGGGAACCGCTCGGTGGACATTCTGGCCCTCGCCCTGCTGCAGCGGATGTCCCCCGGCCTCAAGGAAGTCGCCGGGGCGGCGCTGCTGCGCGCGGTCGATTCAGGAAGCCAGGCCTGGCGGCTCCAGCAGCTGGCTTCCGCGGCGGGAATTCCGCCCGCCGCACCCCTCGTGGCACTCGTAGTCCGGTCCGACATGCTCCAACAGCTGCGGGCGTCCGTGGAGCAGCTGCTGTCCCGGGGGGCGCAGCCGAGCGCCACGTATGTCGATAACGCGGAGCTTCTGGCGGTGGCCGTCCTCTCCGGCGACAGCCCGCGGGAGAGCCGGCACGCGCTCCTGGCCGGACTGCGGGCACTTCCGGCACTGGCAGGGACGCTCGTTGCCGTTGGTCCGCTGGCTGACGGGATTAAGAATGCCCCCTTGTCCCTCTCGGAAACCCGGCTCACCTTGGAGCTCGCGGGCGCGCTGGGACGGTCGCAGGCGGGGGCGTCCGAACAGCAATGCCCCGTGATCGATTCCGAGGCATTCGCCGTCGAACGCCTCGCTGTGGGGAGCCTGGACGCCGATCAGCGGCGCAACTTCGTGCGGCAGCAGCTGGGCGCGGTCCTGGATTACGATGCGCAACGCAATTCGCGGCTGCTCGGCACCCTGGCCACCTGGCTGGATTCCGGCTGCAACACCGCCCAGGCGGCCAGGGAGCTGCACGTGGAACGGCAGTCGATGCATCAACGGCTGCAGCGGATCTTCGAACTGTGCGGCGGCGACCCGCGGGGCACCGGCCGGCTCGCGGCGCTCCATCTGGCCGCCCGGCTGGCCCGGCTCGGCTGAGGCGCCTGGGTCCGTATTGCGCCGGCCGGTGGCGGGTTAGTCGGTGTTGCGGGGCGCGCGTCCGCCCAGCCGTGTGGTGATCTTCCCTGCCGCGGTGGCGCAGGCTTCGCCCAGCCCCTGCAGCCGTTCCCGGGAGACGCGGAACCGGGGTGCCGAGATCAGGACAGCGGCCACGACGTCGCCGCGGTGGTCGTAGACGGGGGCCGCCACGCCCACTTCGTCGATGGAGGATTCGCCGTAGTTGATGGCCCAACCGCGGGCGGCCACATCCTTGAGCTTGATCTGGTAGCCGTCCAGGCCGGCGTCGTCCAGGCCCGGGTAGCTGATGGCTCCGCTGCGCAGGAGCGTACGGACACGTTCGGCCGGCTCGGCGGAGAGGAAGACCTGGACGGAGGCGCTCATGGCATCCGTGTACCTGGCGCCCAGCGGGGTAGCATGCTTGATCTGCTGGTGGCTGGCGATCTGCTCCACGCACATTGACTCGGCGCCGTTCCACACCATCAGGGCGCTGGTTTCGCCGGTCTGTTCGGTGAGCTCACGCAGGACCGGGTAGGCCACGCGCCGTTCTTCCAGTTCGGCCAGCAGGGGCCCGGCGACGGCGATCAGCCCCAGTCCCAGCCGGAAGCGGCGGGTTTCCGGGTCCCGTTCCACCAGGTGTTCCTGCTCGAAGGTGGCAAGGATCCGCGAAACGGTGCTCTTGTGCAGCCCGACCCGGTTGGCGATCTCGGTGACGCCGAGCAGCGGCTCATCAGGTGTGAACGTCCGCAGCACGGCGATGGCGTTGACGATGACGGACGTGCCCTTGGTGTCGCCGTTTCCGGTGGTTTCGGGAGATTCTGCTGGGGTCATGGTGTCTACCATCATTCCGCATGGGGGCCGAAAAGCGGCGCCACGGTGGACGTGGCGCCGCTTCGCTGGCTATCCCGTTCAGGGAGCGTCCCTTCACGAGACCGCCCCTTTAGGGGACCGGCCCTTCAGGGATGCCCCTTTAGGGGTGGGCGTGGCGCCTCAGGCGCCCACGATGTTGTATTCCGGGCCGAAGGGGAACTTCGTGATGTTCTCGGCTCCGTCGTCGCCGACCACCAGGATGTCGTGCTCACGGTAGCCGCCGGCACCGGGCTGGCCGTCCAGGACCGTGATCATTGGTTCCATGGAGACCACCATGCCCGGCTCCAGCACGGTGTCGATGTCCTCGCGGAGTTCCAGTCCGGCTTCGCGGCCGTAGTAGTGGCTCAGGACACCGAAGGAGTGTCCGTAGCCGAACGTCCGGTTGGCGAGCAGGCCGTGGCCCACGTAGATCTCGTTCAGCTCGGCGGCGATGTCCTTGCAGACGGCTCCGGGCTTGATGAGCTCGAGGCCGCGCTTGTGGACCTCAACGTTGATGTTCCACAGTTCCAGGGAGCGCGCGTCCGGTTCGCCGTAGAACAATGTGCGTTCCAGTGCGGTGTAGTAGCCGGAGGTCATGGGGAAGCAGTTCAGGGACAGGATGTCGTGTTCCTGGATCTTGCGCGTGGTGGCCCAGTTGTGGGCGCCGTCGGTGTTGATGCCGGACTGGAACCACACCCAGGTGTCGCGGATTTCCGAATCCGGGAACGTCCGGGCGATTTCGTGGACCATGGCTTCGGTGCCGATCAGGGCGACCTCGTATTCGGTGATGCCGGCGGTGATGGCGTTGCGGATGGCTTCGCCGCCGAGGTCGCCGATGCGCGCTCCGTGCTTGATGACCTCGATCTCCTCGGCCGACTTGATCATCCGCTGGCGCATGGCGGCCTGGGCCACGTCCACCAGGGTGGCCCCTGCAAACGCCGCCTGGATCTTGTTCCGGTTGTCCAGCGGGAGCGAATCGTCTTCGACGCCGAGCCGGCGGGGGGCGATGCCGCGGGTGCGCAGGGCCTCCTGGATGGCGAAGATGTAGTTGTCCCGGCGCCAGTCGGTGTAGACCACATTGTCTCCGTAGCTGCGCCGCCACGGCATGCCGGCGTCGATGTTCGCCGTGACGGTCACGGTGTCGTCCTTGGTGACCACCATGGCGTAGGAACGGCCGAAGTAAGTGAAGAGGAAGTCGGAGTAGTACTTGATGGAGTGGTAGCTGGTCAGGACGACGGCGTCGAGGTCCTTCTCTGCCATGATGCGGCGCAGCCCGGCGAGCCGGCGCTCAAATTCGGCGCTGGAGAACGTCAGCTTTTCCTTCTGCCCGTTGTGCAGGACTTTCAGGCGCTCCAGTTCGGCGATGGACGAGGCGTTATCTGAGGTGGTGATGGTCATGGTGGTGGTGCCTTTCTGCGGTTCGGCTTCTTGGGAGGGAAGATGTGGGGCCGGCAGGGCTACTCGTGGCTGAGCGGTTCCTTGCTGGTTTCGCGGGAGAGGACGACGGCGACCAGGGAGACGGCCGCGGCGCCGGCCAGGTACCAGGCCGGGGCCAGCTCATTGGCCGTCGCGGCGATCAGGAGGGTCGCCATGAAGGGGGCGGTGCCGCCGAAGAGCGCGTTGGAGAGGTTGAAGCTGACGGCGAAGCCGCTGTAGCGGACCCGGGTGGGGAACATTTCGGCCAGGAAGCTGGGCAGGGTGCCGTCGTTGAGCGTCAGCATGCCGCCCAGCAGGATCTGGACCAGGACGATCACCAGGAAGTTCCCGGTGCCCAGCAGGGCAAAGGCCGGCACGGTCAGCACAATGAAGCTCAGGGATGCCGCGATGAGGACCTTCTTGCGGCCGAAGCGGTCCGAGAGCATCCCGGTCAGGAAGATGAACCCGATGTAGGTCACCAGCGCGATGGTGGTGGCGAGGAACGATTCGGCAGCGCCGAGGCCCAGCTCCGAGGACAGGTAGGTCGGCATGTAGCTGAGGATCACGTAGAAGCCGACGGCGTTGAGCAGCACGGCTCCCACGGCCTTCAGCAGCATCCGCCAGTGGTTCCGGAAGAGGCTGGATACCGGGGCCTTGATGGCCTGGTCCTCCTGTGCCAGTTCGCGGAACACCGGGGTGTCTTCCAGCTTGGTGCGGATGTAGCGTCCGATCAGGCCCATCGGGGCCGCGAGAAGGAACGGCAGGCGCCACCCCCAGCTCTGCATCGCCTCGGTGCTGAGCAGGATGGTCAGCAGCCCCGCGAGAAGAGAGCCGAGCAGCAGCCCCGCGGCGGTGCTGGCCGGAACCACCGCCGCGTACAGGCCGCGCTTGTTGGCCGGGGCGTACTCCACCAGGAAGGCCGAGGCGCCTGCGTATTCCCCGGAGGCGGAGAAGCCCTGGACCACGCGGACCACCAGCAGCAGGATCGGCGCCCAGATCCCGATGGAGTTGAATCCCGGGATGAGGGCGATGCAGAAGGTTGCTCCGGACATGATCAGGATGGAGAGCGACAGCGCGGTCCGGCGCCCCACCTTGTCGCCGATGTGGCCCCAGACGAAGCCGCCGAGCGGCCGGACCAGGAACGAGATGGCGAACAGGGCGAACGTCAGCAGGAGCGCCGTCTGGGGGTTGGATTCGGGGAAGAAGACGGCGCCGATGGTTGCGGCCAGGTAGCCGTAGACGGCGTAGTCGAACCACTCCACGAAGTTGCCGATGAAACTGGCGGTGACTACCCGGCGTCGGGTTTCCCTGCTGACGCTGGGATCGTGCCCGACCGGGCCCGCATGGCCGCTCAACGTGGTTTGCCCGGAGGAAGTTCTGCCATGCCCGTTATTCGACTCCGGGCCGGCTGGTCCCGCAAGGGTGGCGGGGGAGGAAGATTCATTGCTCATGTGTCCACCAAAGTGTTTTGGAGTTGCAATCAGCGCAACGCTGTTGCACCAGATTAGGGGTGACGCATGACACAGTCAATGCTTTTTTGTTCCAGCCCAAAAATCAATTCGGTGCAGATGCCCGGGGCGTGGGGGTTCGGCAAGCGTCCAGGCCGAGTCATGTCGGTTGCATTGACCGAGACCGCGTTGCATTCAGTAGGAGTCCGTTCGGTTGCCTTGCAAAAAGCTTGGGCCGGGCAGAACTGCGGTTCCCTCGGGGGCCGCACGGTGTCACACTTGGGGAACTATCGAGCGACTGGGGGGCCAGGTCAGGAGATTGTCATGGGCATTCTGGTACACACGCGCACTTCGGACCCGCGGGCGGCGGGCACGCCATGATGGCCGGGTGGGCCTACTTCCTGGCGGGAGTCATGACAGTCGACGGGCTCCTGCTTGGCATGCTCCTGATGAACGTGAAGTGGCCGAAGCGCTGGAAGAAGAACGGCTAACCCCGAGGCGAATTCCTTTCAGCGACGCGGGAAATACCTGACGCGACCGGTATTCGGGCGTCGAGAGGTATTTTCCGCATCGCCAGGCACTAGGCGGTCAGCCCGCGCCCTGCGCGGCCAGCCGCGCCTTGATTCGCTCGGAGCAAAGGGCTCTTGACGACGGCGGCAACCTCCCGCCGTCGTCGATGTCGCCGGAAGCGTGCGCGTTCTAGAGGACCTTCCGGATGGTCTCTTCGAAGCTGGTGACGTGGTGCAGGGCGAGCTCGCCGGCCTTGTCCGCGTCGCCGTCGGCCACTGCCTTAAGCAGCTCCACGTGTTCGGTGATGTGGCCGCTGACCGAGGGGACCTTGTCCAGGACCAGGCACCAGATGCGCGTGGCCAGGTTGTCGTAGCGGATCAGCGTGTCTTCCAGATGCGGGTTGGCCGCGGCCCGGTAAATCAGGCGGTGCACCGTCAGGTCATAGCGCATCAGTTCCCTGGACTCTGCAGGGCTCGGGGCCAGCTCCGCAATGGTGTTCGCGACCTCCAGCAGTTCGCGGCGCATGGCGGCGTTGGCCCTGGTTGCCGCCCGGCGGGCCGCCAGCGGCTCCAGCAGTTCCCGGATTTCGGAGACGTCGGCCAGTTCCGTGAAGTCCACGGTGGTGGCAAAGGTTCCCCGGCGCGGGTAGGAAACCACCAGGTGGTCCACTTCCAGCCGCTTGATGGCCTCGCGCACGGGAGTGCGGCCGAAGCCGAGCTCGGCGGCCAGCTGCCCGTCGTTGATGGGTTCGCCCGGCCGGATTTCGAGCATGATCAGCTTGTCGCGCAGCTGCCGGTACGCGGCCTCCGCCTGGGAGAGTGCTTCGTCCTCTGCGGGCGGCAGGACGGTCAGTGCATTCACGGCTCGGCTCCGTTTCTGGATTTCAACGTTTCTGGATTCCAAACGGAAACCCGGTTCCACTTGGCTTCCTGCTATTGACTCTGGTGTGATCCCAATCATACCATTGTCATCACACTGATATATCAGTCATGGCAACAGTGGTATTTCAAAGGAGCGAACGTGGTTGAGCAGTTGAACGAGCGACTTTCCGTAGTCGATCCCGAGGTCGAACAGGCCGTGGCAAGGGAGCTGGGCCGCCAGCAGTCCACCCTTGAAATGATCGCGTCAGAGAACTTCGCCCCCGCCGGGGTCATGGAGGCACAGGGTTCGGTGCTGACCAACAAATACGCCGAGGGCTACCCGGGCAAGCGCTACTACGGCGGCTGCGAGCACGTCGATGTGATCGAGCAGCTCGCCATCGACCGGGTCAAGGCCCTCTTTGGCGCCGAGTACGCCAACGTCCAGCCCCACTCCGGCGCCCAGGCCAACGCCGCCGCCATGTTCGCCCTCCTGGAACCCGGCGACACCATCATGGGGCTGGCCCTGGCCCACGGCGGGCACCTCACCCACGGCATGCGCATCAACTTCTCCGGCAAGCTCTACAACGTGGTCCCGTACCACGTGAGCGAACACAACCACCTGGTGGACATGGCCGAGGTGGAGGCCCTGGCCCTCGAACACCGGCCCAAGATGATCGTGGCCGGCTGGTCCGCCTACTCCCGGCAGCTGGATTTCGCGGAGTTCCGGCGGATCGCCGACCTCGTGGGCGCCTACCTCATGGTGGACATGGCCCACTTCGCCGGCCTCGTGGCCGCCGGGTTGCACCCGAACCCGGTCCCTTACGCCGACGTCGTCACCACCACCACGCACAAGACCCTCGGTGGCCCGCGCGGCGGCGTGATCCTTGCCAGGGAGGAATACGCGCGCAAGATCAACAGCGCCGTGTTCCCCGGCCAGCAGGGAGGCCCGCTGGAACACGTGGTCGCGGCCAAGGCCGTGGCGTTCAAGATCGCCGCCTCCCCCGAATTCAAGGCACGCCAGGAACGCACCCTCGAAGGCGCAAAGATCCTCGCGTCCCGGCTCCTGAAGGACGACGTGGCGGCGGCAGGGATCTCCGTGGTCAACGGCGGCACCGACGTGCACCTGGTCCTGGTGGACCTGCGGAACTCGGAACTGGACGGCCAGCAGGCCGAAGACCGGCTCCACCGGATCGGCATCACCGTCAACCGCAACGCCGTACCGTTCGATCCGCGCCCGCCCATGGTCTCCTCCGGCCTGCGGATCGGCACCCCGGCCCTGGCCACGCGCGGCTTCGGTGCCGCGGAGTTCACGGAGGTGGCAGACATCATCGCCTCCGCCCTCACCGCACAGGCGCCCGGGAACGAACTCAGCAGCGAAACGGCCGCCGAACTGCGCGGCCGGGTCAGCGCCCTGGCGGCACAATTCCCCCTTTACCCGCACCTTGGCTCCAGCACAGCGGCAACCGGGCTTGAGGCAGAACTGATTGGAGCAGCACAATGACCACCGAACACCTGCCGGAACACCCGGACTTCCTCTGGCGCAATCCCGAGCCCAAGTCCTCCTACGACGCCGTGATTGTCGGCGGCGGCGGACACGGACTCGCGACGGCGTATTACCTGGCCAAGAATCACGGAATGACCAACATCGCCATCCTGGAAAAGGGCTGGCTAGCCGGCGGCAACATGGCCCGGAACACCACCATCATCCGCTCCAACTACCTCTGGGACGAGAGCGCGGCGATCTACGAGCACGCCCTGAAGCTGTGGGAGATCCTGCCGGAAGAACTCGAATACGACTTCCTGTTCAGCCAGCGCGGGGTCATGAACCTGGCCCACACCCTGGGCGACGTGCGCGAAAGCGTCCGCCGCGTCGGGGCCAACAAGCTCAACGGCGTCGACGCCGAATGGCTGGACCCGCAGCAGGTCAAGGAACTCTGCCCCATCCTGAACATCAACGACAACATCCGCTACCCGGTCATGGGTGCCACCTACCAGCCGCGCGCCGGCATCGCCAAGCACGACCACGTCGCCTGGGCATTCGCCCGCAAGTGCGATGAGCTCGGCGTGGACATCATCCAGAACTGCGAAGTCACCGGCTTCCTCAAGGACGGCAACAAGGTGGTGGGCGTCAAGACCAGCCGCGGCACCATCCACACCGAAAAGGTCGGCCTCTGCGCCGCCGGACACAGCTCGGTGCTGGCGGAAATGGCCGGCTTCCGGCTCCCCATCCAGTCCCACCCGCTCCAGGCGCTGGTGTCCGAGCTCCACGAGCCCGTCCACCCCACCGTGGTCATGTCCAACCACGTCCACGTCTATGTCTCCCAGGCGCACAAGGGCGAACTGGTCATGGGCGCCGGCGTGGACTCCTACAACGGCTACGGCCAGCGTGGATCCTTCCACGTGATCGAGCAGCAGATGGCCGCCGCCGTCGAACTCTTCCCAATCTTCGCCAGGGCACACGTGCTCCGGACCTGGGGCGGGATCGTGGACACCACACTGGATGCCTCCCCGATCGTGGGCACCACCCCGGTGGAGAACATGTTCGTCAACTGCGGCTGGGGAACCGGCGGATTCAAGGGCACACCGGCGGCCGGGCTGACGTTCGCGCACACCATCGCCACCGGAACACCGCACAAACTCAACCAGCCCTTCGCCCTCGAGCGCTTCGAAACCGGCGCCCTGATCGATGAACACGGCGCCGCTGCCGTTGCCCACTAGACAACCTGCCCACTAGAAAGAGGTGCGGACATGCTCCTGATTCCCTGCCCCAACTGCGGTCCCCGCGACGAGACCGAATTCCACTACGGCGGCCAGGCCCACGTGGCCTACCCCGAAAATCCGGCAGAGCTCACGGACCGCGAATGGGCCGAGTACCTGTTCTACCGCGACAACACCAAGGGCGCCTTCGCCGAGCGCTGGCTGCACAGCACGGGCTGCCGGCAATGGTTCAACATGCTCCGCGACACGAACACCTACGACATCCACGCGGTCTACCCGATGGGCCAAATGCGCCCAGCCACGGGGACCACAGCCCCCACCGTCACCAGCCCCGTCTCCCCGGAAGGAGCAATCAAATGAGCGCTCAGCCGCAGTCCGCGCGCCTTAGCACCGGCGGACGCATCGACCGCAGCGTCACCTGGCGCTTCACCCTGGATGGCCGGGAGTACACGGGCCACCCCGGCGACACCCTCGCCTCCGCGCTGCTAGCCAACGGCCGGCTAACGGCGGGCAACTCCCTCTACGAGGACCGGGCCCGCGGCATCATGTCCGCCGGCGTCGAGGAATCCAACGCCCTGGTCAAGGTCGCCGCCCGGTTCCCGGGCCACGTGGCCGAATCCATGCTCCCCGCCACCACCGTGTCGCTCGTGGACGGCCTCAGCGCCGAATACCTCAACGGGCTCGGAAAGCTGGACCCGGCCGAGGACCACGCCGAGTACGACAAGAAGTACGTCCACGCAGACGTCCTCGTGGTCGGCGGCGGCCCCGCCGGCCTGGCCGCCGCACGGCAGGCCGTCCGCGCCGGCGCCCGGGTCATCCTCATTGACGACCAGCCCGAGCTCGGCGGCTCGCTGCTGTCCGGCTCCACCGATCCAGCCCTTGCCGAGAGCATCGAAGGACAGCCCGCCCTGGACTGGGTGGCCAACGTTGAAGCCGAACTGATCTCCGCGGCCGAGTGCACGGTGCTGAACCGCACCACCGCCTTCGGCTCCTACGACTCCAACTACGTCATCGCGGCCCAGAACCGGACGGACCACCTCCTCACCCCGGCCGTGCCCGGGGTGTCCCGCCAGCGGATCTGGCACATCCGCGCCGCCCAGGTCATCCTGGCCCCGGGCGCCCACGAACGCCCGCTGGTCTTCGAAAACAACGACCGGCCCGGCATCATGCTCGCCTCCGCGGTCCGCACCTACCTGAACCGCTACGCCGTCGGCGCCGGATCCCGGGTGGTCATCAGCACCACGAACGACAGCGCCTACGCCCTGGCCGCGGACCTCCGCGCCGCCGGCATCAAGGTCGAAGCCGTCGTGGACGCCCGCGCCCAGCTGAGCGGAACGGCCTCCGCCGCGGCAGCGGCCGGTACCCGGGTGCTGATCGGCAGCGCCGTCGCCGATACCGCCGCCGAGTCCGGCGACGGCCGGCTCCTTGGCGTTACCGTCCGGAGCATCAACGACGCCGGCGAACTCACCTCCGGCATCGAA
The DNA here is from genome assembly GCF_056394525.1 of Arthrobacter sp. 10N43. Lineage (NCBI taxonomy): Bacteria > Bacillati > Actinomycetota > Actinomycetes > Micrococcales > Micrococcaceae > Arthrobacter > Arthrobacter sp. 10N43. Next base: position 599,086 of record NZ_JBFTIA010000003.1, read on the forward strand.
CAGCTCGCGTGCGACCTGTTGGCAGTTTCCGGCGGCTGGTCACCGGTGGTGCACCTGCACTCCCAGCGGCAGGGCAAGCTCCGATGGGACGAGGATCTCGCCGCCTTCGTCCCTAACAGCGTGGTTCCAAACCAGCAGGTGGCCGGATCCGGGCGCGGCAGTTTCGACCTGGACGACTGCGTGGCCGAAGGCATCTCCGCCGGGGCCGCGGCGGTCCTCGCCGCCGGCTTCGAGTCCGCCGTCGCACCTTCAGTCATCGGCGAACCGGTGGCGGCCGCCCCTACCCGCCAGCTCTGGCTGGTACCCGGACAGCAGGGCAGCCCGGAGGAGTGGCACCACCACTTCGTCGACTTCCAGCGCGACCAGACCGTGGCCGATGTCCTGCGCTCCACGGGCGCCGGCATGCGCTCGGTGGAACACGTCAAGCGCTACACCTCGATCAGCACCGCGAACGACCAGGGCAAGACCTCCGGGGTGAACGCGATCGGCGTCATCGCCGCCGCACTCCGCACGGCCGGCGAGGCGTCCCGCGGCATCGGCGAGATCGGGACCACCACCTACCGCGCGCCCTTCACCCCCGTGGCGTTCGCGGCACTGGCCGGGCGCCAGCGCGGCGAGCTGTTCGACCCCGCCCGCCTGACCTCGATCCACCCGTGGCATGCCGCCAAGGGTGCACTGTTCGAGGATGTCGGCCAGTGGAAGCGGCCCTGGTACTACCCGCAGGACGGCGAGGACATGGATACCGCGGTCCTGCGCGAATGCGCCGCCGTCCGCGAGTCCGTGGGCTTCATGGACGCCACTACCCTGGGCAAGATCGAGATCCGGGGCAAGGACGCTGGCGAGTTCCTGAACCGGATCTACACCAACGCGTTCAAGAAACTGGCACCGGGCTCGGCACGCTACGGCGTCATGTGCACCCCGGACGGGATGATCTTCGACGACGGCGTCACGTTGCGCCTGGACGAGGACCGGTTCTTCATGACCACCACCACCGGCGGCGCGGCCAAGGTCCTGGACTGGCTGGAGGAATGGCTGCAGACCGAATGGCCGGAGCTGGACGTGCACTGCACCTCCGTCACGGAGCAGTGGTCCACGATCGCCGTCGTCGGGCCCAAATCCCGGGCCGTCATCGCCAAACTGGCCCCTGAACTTGCAGCGGACGGCGGTCTCGAAGCCGAGGCCTTCCCGTTCATGACGTTCCGCGAGACCACCCTGGCCTCCGGCGTGCAGGCCCGGATCTGCCGGATCTCGTTCTCCGGCGAACTGGCCTACGAAATCAACGTCCCGTCCTGGTACGGGCTGGCAACCTGGGAAGCCGTGGCAGAGGCCGGCGCGGAGTTCAACATCACCCCGTACGGCACCGAAACCATGCACGTGCTGCGGGCTGAAAAGGGCTACCCGATCGTCGGCCAGGACACCGACGGGACCGTCACCCCGCAGGATGCCGGGATGGAATGGGTGGTGTCCAAGGTCAAGGACTTCGTCGGCAAACGCTCCTACGCCCGCAAGGACGCCGCCCGCGCTGACCGCAAGCATCTGGTCAGCGTCCTCCCCGTAGACGGCAGCATCCGGCTCCCGGAAGGCACCCAGCTGGTGGAGCAGGGCATCACCGTCAACCCCGCCTACGGCCCCGTGCCCATGCAGGGGTTCGTGACCTCGAGCTACCACAGCGCCGCGCTGGGCAGGTCGTTTGCGCTGGCCCTGATCAAGAACGGGCGCAACCGCATCGGTGAAACCCTGGTGGCCGCCGCCGGAGACCAGCTGGTGGACGTGGTCGTCGCAGAAACCGTACTTTTTGACTCCGAAGGGGCCCGTAAAGATGGCTGACACAGCAGCACTCGAAAATTCCAAGAAGATCCAGAGCCTCCGGAAAAGCCCGGCCGCGCTCCTGCGGACCGCTTTTGAAGCCGGCTCCGTTGCGGGCACGGTGGAACTGCGCGAGGTGCCGTTCCTGACCATGGCCGGGATCCGGGTCGACCCTGCCGGCGCTGCCGGGGAGCGGCTGGGCACCCGCACGGGCGGCCTTCCCGCCGCTTCCGGGCAGGTCCGCAGCAGCGGCGGCACCGCGGTGCTGTGGCTGGGCCCGGAAGAATTCCTGCTGGTGGCACCGGCGGAATCCCATGAAAGCCTTGGCGGCGAGCTCCCCGGGGCGCTCACCGACGCACTCGGTGACGCCGAGGGCCAGGTGGTGGACCTCTCCGCCAACCGCACCACGCTCGAACTCTCCGGCCCCCGGGCCCGGGCAGTGCTGGAAAAGGGCTGCGCCCTGGACCTGCACCCCCGCGTCTTCCAGACCGGAACGGCCCTGTCCACGGAAATCGGCGGCATCCCGGCGATCCTGTGGAAGACCGCAGAGGAGACCTACCGGATCTTCCCGCGGGCATCCTTCGCGGAGTTCCTCGGCCGCTGGCTCCTGGACGCCATGCGCGAATTTGCGACTCCCGAGGTCCCCTGATGGCGCTCAGCGTCCTGGATCTGTTTTCTGTTGGCATCGGGCCGTCCTCCTCCCACACGGTCGGCCCGATGCGGGCAGCAAAACGCTTCGCCGACGGGCTGAAAAGTGACGGGCAGCTGAGCTCAACGGCGCGGATCCAGGCCGAACTGTTCGGCTCGCTCGGGGCGACCGGGCGGGGGCATGGTTCGGACAAGGCCGTGGTCCTGGGCCTGCAGGGCCAGGACCCCGAGACCGTGGACACCGGCACCGCCGATGACCAGGTGGCGGCAGCGGCCCTGGATGCCGAACTGCGGCTTGCCGGCCACCACCGGGTGGACTTCAACTGGGACGAGGACGTGGTCCTGCACCGCCGCAAGTCGCTGCCGGCCCACCCCAACGGCATGACGTTCCGGGCGCTGGACCACACCGGGGCGGTGCTGAAGGAACGCAGCTACTACTCGGTCGGCGGCGGCTTCGTCGTCGACGGCAATGCCCAGGGCGCTGACCAGGTGGTGGCAGACGACACCGTGCTCCCCTACTCCTTCACCACAGCCGACGAGCTCTTGAATATATGCGCCCGCGAGAATATGTCCATCTCCGACGTCATGCTCGCCAACGAACTCGTCTGGCGCAGCGAGGCCGAACTCCGGGAAAAACTCCTGGACCTGTGGGCGGTCATGCGCCAGTGCGTGGAGAACGGCTGCGCCGCCGAGGGCATCCTTCCCGGCGGGCTGAACGTCAAACGCCGCGCCCCTTCCCTGTTCCGGACGCTGACGGCCACGGCCGCCGGAGGCGGTGGCGGCGGAGCGGGAAGCGGTGGCGGGGCCTCCACCCTGGTCCAGGCGCCCGCGGACCCGCTGCTGGCCATGGAATGGGTGAACCTGTTCGCCCTGGCCGTCAACGAGGAGAATGCCGCCGGCGGACGGATCGTCACGGCCCCCACCAACGGCGCCGCCGGAATCGTCCCGGCCGTGCTGCACTATTACGTCAAGTTCGTCCCGGGAGCCGACGACGACGGCGTGGTGCGCTTCCTGCTGGCCGCAGCCGCCGTCGGGATCCTGTTCAAGATCAATGCCTCCATCTCCGGAGCAGAGGTCGGCTGCCAGGGTGAAGTCGGATCGGCGTGCTCCATGGCTGCGGCGGGGCTCTGCGAAGTGCTGGGCGGCACCCCGGAACAGGTGGAAAACGCCGCCGAAGTCGGGATCGAACACAACCTTGGCCTGACCTGCGACCCCGTCGGCGGACTGGTGCAGATCCCCTGCATCGAACGCAACGCCATTGCCAGCGTCAAAGCCATCAACTCCGCCCGCCTGTGCCTGCACGGGGACGGCAGCCACAAAGTCTCGCTGGACAAGGCCATCAAGACCATGCGTGAAACAGGAGCAGACATGAAAACCAAGTACAAGGAAACCTCCCGCGGAGGCCTCGCCGTGAATGTCGTGGAGTGCTGACCATGGCCGAGAACCAGAGCACCGAAACCGTGGAGCACATCCTGACCCTGGACTGCCCGGAAACGCGCGGGATCGTCCACGCCGTGTCCGGATTCCTGCTGGACCAGGGCTGCGACATCCTGGAAAGCAAACAGTTCGACTCGCAGCTGGACGGCCACTTCTTCATGCGGCTCCACTTCGCCTCGGCCGGGGACCAAACAACCCTCGACACGCTCCGGGAAGCCTTCGTTCCGGTCGCCGATAAATTCGGCATGCGCTGGGACCTGCGACGGCACAGCAGCAAACGGCGGGTCCTGATCATGGTCTCGAAATTCGAGCACTGCCTGAACGACCTGCTGTACCGGGCCCGCACCGGTGAACTGCCCATCGAGATCGTCGGGGTCGTCTCGAACCATCCCGACCACCGCCGGACCGTCGAATGGCACGGAATTCCCTTCTTCCATGTGCCCATCACCCCGGACACCAAGCCAGCGGCCGAGCAGCGGCTCCTGGAACTGATCGACCGGATGGACGTTGAACTGGTGGTCCTGGCCCGCTACATGCAGGTCCTCAGCGACAACCTCACCCGCCAGCTGGATGGCCGCGCCATCAACATCCATCACTCCTTCCTGCCCAGCTTCAAGGGCGCGAAGCCCTACCACCAGGCGCATGCCCGGGGCGTGAAGACGGTCGGCGCCACCGCCCACTACGTCAACGCCGAGCTGGATGAGGGGCCGATCATCGCCCAGCAGGTGGTGGAAGTAGACCACACCTTCGGGCCCGAGGACCTCGTGGCCGCCGGACGCGACACCGAATGCAAGGCGCTCTCCAACGCCGTCCGCTGGCACTGCGAGGGACGCGTCATCCTCCAGGGCAACAGGACAGTCGTCCTGCGCTAGCCGGAACCCCTTGGTGGGGCCGAGGCGAGGATCTCCCGTGCCGATGTGGGCCGTTAAGCCCAGCCGATCAGCCGGGAGGTCCTCGCCTCGCCGTCTTAATGACCGGCTTAGTGGCTGCGCGGAGTTTCCCCACCTTTGCCGCCACTTCGCCGGGACTCGCCGTCGTTCTGGGCGGACACGCCGCCGTGGCCCGGCAAAGGTGGGGGACTCCGGCGGCGGCCTCCCCCGTTCGCCGAGGAACGCCGCCCGGACCCGGCTCCAATGCCGCCCGGACCCGGCCCCCGGGCGGCTGCCGGACTCGCCTCCCGGGCTGCCGTAACGCGGCTCCTCCGCCCCGCTTGACGGGCCCGTGTGATGGCCCTTACAGTTCTTCTAAGCATCGGACGTCCTACATCCGATAAATAGACTCGAATGGTGAGGCAAATAATGAGCAAGACACTAAAGAACTTGCCGCTGGTGAACGACGCCAGCCGCCGGAGCTTCCTCAAGCTGTCAGGCGCGCTGGGCGTTGCCGCGGCTTTCACCACGTCCCTTGCCGCGTGCGGCGGGCCCGCCAGCACCACCGCGGGAGCGGCCGCCAACACCGCGCCGATCAACAAGGACCTCATCATCGAAGCGGGCATCTCCTACGCCCTGTCCACAGGCTTCGATCCGCTTTCCAGCTCCGGGGCGACCCCGCTGGCCGCCAACCTGCACGTCTACGAGGGCCTCGTGGAGCTGCACCCCGCCACCCGCGAACCGTACAACGCCCTCGCCGCGGCCGACCCCAAGATGGTCAACGCCACCACCTACCGGGTGACGCTGCGGGACGCCGCCAAGTTCCACAACGGCTCCCCGGTCACCGCCGAGGACGTCGTCTTCTCCTTCACCCGCGTCCTGGACCCGGCCAACAAGTCGCTGTTCTCGCAGTTCATCCCGTTCATCAAGGACGTCAAGGCCGTCGACGCCAAGACCGTCGAGTTCTCGCTGAAGTACGCCTTCCCCGCCTTCCCCTCGCGCATCTCCGTGGTCAAGATCGTGCCCAAGGCCCTCGCCAACTTCCCGCTCGGCTCGGACCAGCTGAAGGCCTTCGACGCCAAGCCCGTCGGCACCGGCCCGTACAAGCTGATCTCCGCCGTCAAGGACGACAAGATCGTGTTCGAGGCGAACGCCGACTACAACGGACCGATGCCCGCCCTGGCCAAGGGCATGACCTGGCTGCTGCTCTCCGACGCCGCCGCCCGCGTCACGGCGATGCAGTCCGGCCGCGTGCAGGCCATCGAGGACGTCCCCTACCTGGACATCGAGGGGCTGAAGTCCAAGGCCACCGTGGAATCCGTCCAGTCCTTCGGCATGCTGTTCCTGATGTTCAACTGCGCCAAGGCCCCGTTCGACAACAAGCTGGTCCGCCAGGCCCTGCACTACGGCCTGGACAAGGACTCCATCATCAAGAAGGCGCTGTTCGGCAACGCCAAGGCCTCCAGCTCCTACTTCCAGGAGGGACATCCGGACTACGTCAAGGCCAAGAACGTTTACGGCTACGACCCCACCAAGGCCCAGGAACTGCTGAAGCAGGCCGGCGTCACGAACCTGGAATTCGAACTCCTGACCACAGACACCGCCTGGGTCAAGGATGTGGCCCCGCTGATGCTGGAATCCTGGAACAAGATCCCCGGCGTCAAGGTCACCCTGAAGAACCTGCAGTCCGGCGCGCTGTACACCGACCGCGTCGGCAAGGCCGACTTCTCCGTGGTCGCCGCCCCGGGCGACCCGTCCGTCTTCGGCAACGACGCCGACCTGCTGCTGAGCTGGTTCTACGCCGGCGACACGTGGATGAAGGGCCGCGCCTACTGGGCCGCCACACCGGAACGGGCCACACTGGTGGACCTCATGGCCAAGGCCGGCCAGTCCGCCCCGGCAGAGGCCAAGAAACTGACCGGCGACATTGTGGATCTGGTGTCCGAGGAGCTCCCGCTGTACCCGATCTTCCACCGCCAGCTGCCCAGCGCGTGGGATGCCAAGAAGCTCAGCGGCTTCAAGCCGCTGCCCACCACCGGCATCGGCCTCGTGGGCGTCGGCCGCACCGCCTGAGGCATGCCAATCTAAGTGTTGCCAACCGCTGGTCCGGGCGGGTCCCCCTCCCGCCCGGACCGGCCTGCACTGCCACCCGTGCCGGCTGAGGCCGGGACAACCTTCCACGAATTCCGGAGACAACATTGGTCACAATATTGCGCCTGCTGGGCCGCAGGCTGGCGGCGCTGCCCCTGATGATCCTGGGCATTACCCTGCTGGTGTTCCTCGTCCTGCAGGCCGCCCCCGGTGACCAGGCGAGCAGCGCCCTCGGCGACGGAGCCAGCGAGGAAGCCAAGGAACAGTACCGCCAGAGCAACGGGCTCAACGATCCGGTGGTCCTGCAGTATTTCCGGTTCCTGGGCAAGCTGCTCCAGTTTGACCTCGGGGTCACCACCCCACCGGCGAAGTCCGTGGCCGACATGATCGCCGCGGCCTTCCCGCTGACCCTCCAGCTCACGTTCCTGGGCGTGCTGATCGCCGTCGCGGTCTCGCTCCCGTTCGGCATTGCCGGGGCCCTCTACCGGGACAAGTGGCCCGACCAGCTGGTCCGGGTCTTCTCGATCGCCGCGGTAGCGACGCCCTCGTTCTGGCTCGGCATCCTGCTCATCCAGTGGTTCGCCCTCGGCGCCAACCCGATCTTCCCCTCCGGCGGCATCGCGACGCCGGAATCGGGCTTCGGCGGCTGGCTGAACTCGATGACGCTCCCGGCCCTGGCCCTCGGCATCCCGGTTTCGGCCTCGCTGATCCGGGTGGTCCGCACCTCGATGGTCGAGGAACTGGACCGGGACTACGTCCGCACCGCGATCGGCAATGGCGTCCCCTACCGCGAGGTCGTGTCCCGCAACGTGCTCCGCAACGCCCTGGTCACCCCGGTGACCGTGCTGGGACTGCGGATCGGCTACCTGCTGGGCGGCGCCGTCGTGATCGAGATGATCTTTGCCCTGCCGGGCATGGGCCAGCTGATCCTCAACGGCATCACCAACCTCGACGTCAACCTCGTGCAGGGCGTGGTCCTGACCATCTCCGTGACCTTTGTGCTCGTGAACATCGCCGTCGACCTTCTGTACCTGCTCATCAACCCCCGAATCAGGACGGTCTGACCCATGCGCAGCAAACTCGCTGAACGCCTCAGCGCCCCGGGGATCCGGTTCAAGGCCCTCCCCTGGAGCTCCCGGCTCGCCCTCGTCTTCCTTGCGGTCATCACCCTTGCCGCCGTCTTTGCGCCCGTGATCGCCCCGCACGACCCGCTGGAGTCCTTCATTCCGGCGACCCCTCCGGGCGGTGAGAACCTGTTCGGCACCGACCGGCTGGGCCGCGATATCTTCTCGCGCCTGCTCTACGGCGCCCAGTCCTCCCTGATGATCGGCCTGGGCGCGGTGGCGCTGGCCGTGATCGCCGGCGCCGTGCTTGGCGCCCTCGCCGCGACCTCCGGCAAGGGCGTCAACGAGGTCATCATGCGGCTCATGGACATCCTCATGGCTTTCCCGGGCATCGCGCTGGCCGCTGTGCTGCTGGCCGTCTTCGGCAACACCGTGCCCACCATCATCGTGGCCATCGCGGTGATTTACACGCCCCAGCTGGCCCGGGTGGTGCGCGCCAACGTGCTCTCCCAGTACGGCGAGGACTATGTCCGGGCCGCCCGGGTGATCGGCGCCGGCCGCTCCTACATCCTGCTCAAGCACATCGTCCGCAACACTGCCGCTCCGGTCCTGGTGTTCGCCACGGTGATGGTCGCGGACGCGATCATCCTGGAGGCCTCGCTCTCCTTCCTGGGCGCCGGCGTCCAGGACCCCGCACCGTCGTGGGGCAACGTGATCTCCTACGGCCGCAACTTGGTCCTCTCCGGCGGCTGGTGGGCCACCACCTTCGCGGGCCTGACCATCCTGCTCACAGTGCTCGCCCTGAACATCCTGGCCGAGGGACTCACCGACGCCATGGTCAACCCCAAACTCCGCAAGGCCCCGGTAGTGAAGGACGACGACGGCTTCTCCTCCCCCATCGCCGCCGTCGACGCCGAGATCGGCACGTCCGTGGCCCAGGGCTCCGTGGTGGAGCTGCACGAACTCGACGGCGTCCGCGCCGCCGCTGGCGATGCCGTCCCGGAAGCCGGATTCCCGCAGGCCGGCTACCCCCAGGACAAGAACGCCGGCCACCATGCCCTGCTGGAGGAGGGGCTGAACCTGCTGACCGCCGTCGAGGCCGGCCGCACGGACCGCCTCCCCCAGGTCCCGGACACCGCCCGCACGGTCCTCGAGGTCAAGAACCTGTCCATCCGCTTCCCCGGCCGCTTTGGCGACACCGCGATCGTGGACAACGTCTCCTTCAGCGTCCGCGAAGGTGAAACCATGGGCCTGGTGGGCGAATCCGGCTGCGGCAAGTCCATCACGTCGCTGGCCATCATGGGCCTGCTGCCCAAGACCGCCGTGATCTCCGGCTCCATCACGTTCGACGGCAAGGAACTGCTGGACGCCTCCACCGGCAACAGCAGCGCCAAGGCCTACGAGGGGCTTCGCGGCCAGCAGATCGCCATGGTGTACCAGGACGCGCTGAGCTCGCTCAACCCCTCCATGAAGATCAAGGACCAGCTGCAGCAGCTCACCCGCCGCGGCGGCCGCAAGACCCCCGCGGAGCTCCTGGAAATGGTCAAGCTGGATCCCGTCCGCACGCTGGCCAGCTACCCGCATGAGCTCTCCGGCGGCCAGCGCCAGCGCGTCCTGATCGCCATGGCGCTCTCCCGCTCGCCCCGGATCGTGGTCGCGGACGAGCCCACCACGGCGCTGGATGTGACCGTGCAGCACCAGGTGGTGCAACTGCTCAACGAACTGCGCGAACAGCTGGGCTTCGCCATGGTGTTCGTCAGCCACGATCTGGCCCTGGTGGCCTCGCTCGCGCACCGCATCACCGTGATGTACGCCGGGCAGGTGGTCGAATCCGCCCAGGCGTCCGCGCTGCTGCAGAACCGCCAGCACGAATACACCCGCGGCCTGCTCGGCGCCGTCCTCTCCATCGAGGCCGACGCCGACCGGCTGCACCAGATCCCCGGCACCGTGCCCTCGCCCCGGGATTTCGCCGCCGGCGACAGGTTCGCCGCCCGCTCGCTGCGGCCCGACGCCGACCCGGACCAGCGGCTCGTCCTGACCCCCTTTGACCCGGACAGCGACCACTACTGGGCCAGCCACCTCAAGGAGGACGCCAAGTGAGCACATCAACCGGCAAACCCGTGATTGAACTGAAGAACGTCAAGGTCCACCACCGGGCCCGTACCGGCGGGCTGTTCCGCCCCACGTTCGTCAAGGCCGTCAACGGGGTGGACTTCACCATCAGCCGCGGCGAGACCGTGGGGATCGTGGGCGAATCCGGCTGCGGCAAGTCCACCCTGGCCTCGGTGCTGGTGGGCCTGCAGGCCCCCACCTCAGGCGAGGTCCTGTTCCACGGCAAGCCCGCCGGCAGGCGCAATGCCGCCCTGCGCAAGGAATTCGGCCGCGCCGTCTCGGTGGTTTTCCAGGACCCGTCCACCGCGCTGAACCCCCGCATGACCATCCAGGACATCCTCACCGATCCGCTCCAGATCCATGGGATCGGCACCGCGGCCACCCGGGCGGCGAAGGTCAAGGACCTGCTGGCCCTCGTTGGGCTGCCGTACTCCGCCGCCGAGGTCACGCCCTCCCAGGTCTCCGGCGGCCAGCGCCAGCGCGTCGCCATCGCCCGGGCCCTCGCATTGGACCCGGACATCATCGTGGCGGACGAGCCCACTTCTGCGCTGGACGTCTCGGTGCGGGCACAGGTGCTGAACCTGCTCGCGGACCTGAAGACCCAGCTGAACCTGGGCATGGTCTTCATTTCGCACGATATCCAGACCGTCCGCTATGTCTCGGACCGGATCTGCGTCATGTACTTCGGCGAAATCGTCGAGGAAGGACCCGCCGGACAGGTCTTCGACAACCCGTCCAACGACTACACGAAGAAACTGCTCGGCGCCGCTCCCAGCCTGCTGCACCCCTGAATCCCACACTTTTCCGCATTCAAGAAACCATCATTGGAGTTACCTGTGCCTACCCAATTCCAGGGCGTCATTCCCCCGGTCGTCACCCCCCGCCACGCTGACGGCAGCGTCGACACCGATTCGCTGAAGAACCTCACGCGCCACCTCCTCGACGGCGGCGTGTCCGGGCTCTTCGTCCTGGGCTCCTCCGGCGAAGTCCCCTACCTGAGCAACGCCGAGCGCGAACTCGTCGTCAGCACCATCGCCGCCGAGAATGCTGCTGCCGGCGCAGCTAGCGTTCCGCTGATCGTCGGCGCCAACGAACAGACCACCAACCGCGTCATCGAAGAAGCCCGGAAGGTGATCGACCTCGGCGCCGACGCGATTGTCGTGACGTCGATGTACTACGCGATCGGCAACGCCGAGGAGACGGAAACACACTTCCGCGCCATCCACAACGCCGTCAGCACGCCGATCTTCGCCTACGACGTCCCGGTCCGCACCCACTTCAAGCTGCCCACGGACCTGCTGGTCCGGCTCGGCCGGGACGGCGTGATCGCCGGTGTGAAGGACTCCTCCGGTGACGACGTCGGCTTCCGCCAGCTGCTGCTGGCTGCCCGCGACATCCCCAACTTCGACATCTTCACCGGCCACGAGGTCGTGGTCGACGGCGCCCTCCTCGGTGGTGCGCAGGGCGTCGTCCCGGGCCTCGGCAACGTGGACCCCCGCGGCTACCGGAACCTCATGGACGCCGCGGCCGCCGGCGACTGGGCCAAGGCCGCCGCGGAGCAGGACCGCCTCGCCGACCTCTTCGAGATCGTCTACACCCCCAACGGCCGGGTCTCGGGCGGCGCCGCGGGGCTCGGGGCCTTCAAGACCGCCCTCCAGCTCATGGGCGTCATCGAATCCAACACCATGAGTGCGCCCATGCCGTCCCTGAATGAGGACGAGACCACGGCCATCAAGGTCATCCTCGAACGCAACGGCCTGATCTAGGCGCCGGCCACCACGCCCGCAGATACCCGACGGAGGAGGAACATGGCCCACGCTATTGGGGTCGATCTTGGCGGCACCAAGACGGCGGCCGGGGTGGTCTCGGAGGACGGCGAACTGCTGTTCTCGGAAACCGTCCCGACCCCCAGCCGCGCCGGCGGCGAGGCTGTCCTGGACGCCACCGCAGCCCTGGTCGCCGGGCTCCAGGCGCGGGCGCACGCGCAGGGCCTCGACATAGCAGGCATCGGCGTCGGCTCGGCCGGCGTGATCGACGCCGGCCGGGGCGTCGTGGTGTCCGCAACGGACGCCATCCACGGCTGGGCCGGGACCGCGCTGACCGAAGGCCTGTCCCGTCGGCTGGGCCTTCCGCCCGGCGCGGTCAGCGCCGTGAACGACGTCCACGCCCATGCGCTCGGCGAGTCCTGGCGCGGGGCAGCTGCCGGGACGGCGAGCTCCTTGCTGGTTGCCTTCGGCACCGGTGTGGGCGGAAGCTTCGTGCTGGCCGGCCGGCCGGTCCTCGGCCACCGGTACGTGGGAGGCCACGTCGGCCACACTGCCTCCCCTTACGCGTACGCCGACGGCGAGGCGTTGCCCTGTTCCTGCGGGGGCTCGGGCCATGTCGAGGCCGCCGCCTCCGGCCCGGGCATCCACGCGGCGTTCCTCCACCTGGGCGGATCCCCCGCCGTACCGGACACCCGTGCGGTATTCGCGCTGGCCCGCGACGGCGATCCCGCGGCCAACCGCGCCGTCCGCACCGCCGCCGAGGCCGCCGGGCAGGCGGCCGGGGGCCTGGTCAACGTCCTGGACCCCGAGGTCGTGGTGGTGTCCGGGGGCATGGCCGACGCCGGAGAACTCTGGTGGAATCCCATGAAGGCCGCCCTGCGCCGGGAACTGCTGGACCCGCTGGTCCGTGTGCCGGTCCTGCGGGCCTCGCTGGCGAACTCCGCGGCCATCGTCGGGGCCGCAAGGCTAGTCTTCAACTGACCGCTTCTGTCCGCGAATACCGAACCACCGAGAACCACCGAGAACCACTGAGAACCACAGAAACAGGCACCATGCTCCTGACTCCCGAGGGCCTCGAATCCCTCCGCTCCCAGCTCATCGTTTCCTGCCAGGCCTACCCCGGCGAACCGATGCGCGATCCCCGCACCACCGCGCAGTTCGCGGCTTCGGCCGTGATCGGGGGCGCAGCGGCCGTCCGGGTCCAGGGGCTGGCCGATATCGAGCACACCCGCGCCGCCGTCGAGGTCCCGGTGATCGGGCTCTGGAAGGACGGCCACGACGGCGTGTTCATCACCCCGACGCTGCGTCACGCCCTGGCGGTGGCCAACGCCGGGGCGCATGTGGTGGCCATTGACGGCACCCGGCGCCAACGCCCGGACGGCCTGAGCCTGGCCGCCACGGTGGCCGGCATCCATGCCGGCTCCCATGCCCTGGTCATGGCCGACTGTGGATCCCTTGAGGACGCCGCAGCCGCCGTCGAGGCCGGCGCGGACCTGATCGGCACCACGCTGGCCGGCTACACCGGTGAACGCGCCAAGACTCCCGGCCCCGACCTGGACCTGCTGGAACAGATCGCCGCTGCCGGTCTCGGCAAGCCGCTCATCGCCGAGGGCCGCATCCACACCCCTGTCCAGGCCCGACAGGCGCTCGCGGCCGGCGCGTTCGCCGTCGTCGTCGGCACCGCCATCACCCACCCGGCCACCATCAGCGGCTGGTTCGCCGCCGCGCTGCACTCCTGAGGACTGTCCCGATGCCGGAATCCCGCGAAGCCCCCGCCTACGTCCTGCGCGGCACCCTCGTCACGGACGGCGCTGTCACCGCCGACTCTGTGGTGGCGGTGCAGGGCGGCCGGATCGCCTACGCGGGACCCGGCAGCGGCTTTGAAGCCGCGCAGTTCCCGGATGCGGCGGAGCTCCCGCTGCCGGACGGGAGTTCGCTGCTTCCCGGGCTCGTTGACCTGCACTGCCATGGCGCCGCGGGCGGCGGGTTCCCGACGGGCGATGACCGGGCTTGCCGGGATGCGGTGGACTTCCTGCACCGCAGCGGGACCACCAGCCTGCTCGCCAGCCTGGTCACGGCCTCCGCCGAGGAGCTGCTGCGCTCCCTTGGCGTCCTGAAGGTCTTGGCGGCCGAGGGTCTGATCGCCGGCATCCATTCCGAGGGGCCCTTCCTCTCCCACGTCCGTTGCGGCGCACAGAACCCCCTCTGGCTGCGGGACCCCGATCCTGAGCTGCTCCGGCAGATGCTCGCGGCCGCCGGCGGCGCACTGCGAACCATGACCTACGCCCCCGAACTGCCGGGCGCCAGTGAATTGCTCCGTGCGCTCACCGAGCACGGGGTCACCCCCTCCCTGGGCCATACCGATGCCGATGCCCGGCTGGCGGCTGACTCGCTGGCGGAGGCCGCGGAGCTCATCGGCAGCGCCGGATCCGGCAGTGGCTTCGGGCCGCATGCCCGGCCCACGGTCACCCATCTGTTCAACGGCATGCCGCCCCTGCACCACCGCAGTCCCGGGCCGGTCGCCGCGTGCCTGCGGCTGGCGGCCGCGGGCACTGTGGCGGTCGAGCTGATCGGCGATGGCGTCCACCTCGATCCGGAGACGGTCCGGATGGTCTTTGACCTGGTCGGGGCCGGGGGCATCGCGCTGGTGACGGACTCCATGGCGGCCACCGGGCTGCCCGACGGCGATTACGAACTCGGCCCCTCGGAGGTGGTGGTGCTCGACGGCGTGGCCACCCTGAGGAGCAACGGCGCCCTCGCCGGGGGCACGGCGACCCTGCTGGACGTTGTCCGCACCACGATCGCGGCCGGCGTGAGTCCCGCCGACGCCGTCCTGGCCGCGACCTTGGTCCCTGCCCGCATGCTGGGTCTGGAATCCGAGGTCGGCGGCCTCCGGGCGGGAATGCGCGCCGACATCGTCGCGGTCGGGCCGGGCTTCGAGCTGGTGACCGTCCTGCGCGGCGGGCAGGTCCTGGCCGCCCCCGCCTGAGCCGCGCACGAGCACCGGCTGGGGCCGGTCAGGGCCGGTCAGGGCTGGTCAGGGATTCAGCCGGCGGCTGCTCCGGCACGCACTTTGACTGCTCCGGACCCGTGGATGAATCCTGCCGGGAGGTCCGCGAGCCGGGTGGCAGCAGCCTCGTCCGCGACCACCGTCACATGCCCGTGCAGCTGCAGTACCGAGGCGGGGCACGCCGGCGAAACGGGACCGGCAAGCGCTTCGCGGAGGATCTCGGCCTTGTCCGCCCCGTTGACCACCAGCAGCAGTTGCCGCGCTTCGAGGATGGTTCCCAGGCCCTGGGTGATGCACCGCTCGGGGACCTCTTCGGGGCTGTCGAAATAGCGGGAGTTCGCCTGCCGGGTGCGCTCTGTGAGCACCTCAACCCGGGTACGGGAATCAAGCGGTGAGCCGGGTTCGTTGAAGGCCAGGTGCCCGTTGTGCCCGATCCCGAGGATCTGCACGTCGATCCCGCCCGCCCGGGCAATCGCCTGGTCGTAGTCCCGCGCCGCCGCTTCGGGATTTCCCGAGCCGCCGTCGGGAATGAAGACGTTGGCCGGATCAAGGTGCAGCCGTTCCGTCACTTCCCTCCGCACTACCTCCGCGTAGCTCTGCGGATGGCCGGCCGGCAGCCCCACGTACTCATCCAGGGCGAATCCGCGGATACCGGACATGTCCAGCCGGTGGCCGGCGAGGGCCGCATACACCGGCAGCGGCGAGCCGCCGGTGGCCAGGCCCAGGACGGCGTCGGGCCTGCTGCGGACGACGGCGGCCAGGATTCCGGCGGCGACGGCCCCGGTTCCTTCAGCGTTGGGTACTACGAAAATTTCCATCACGGGAGGCGCTTTCTGTGGGTCTGGCGTGGTGCGTGGCGGCTCGCCCGCGGCGGCCTGCCTAGCGGGCGGCGACGTCCTTGAGTTTTTGGCGGATGCCGTCGAAGTGGCGCTGCAGGCGTTCGGAGGCCAGCGTCTTGTCCTTGTCCGCAACGGCCTCGTAAATTTCCCGGTGGACACGGGCCAGTTCCGGCAGGTCCACCGGACCCGTTCCAAGGGCCTGGTGGATCTGCCGGTAGACCTTCCAGAAGACGTCCATGAGATCGATCAGCAGCTCGTTATTCAGGGGTGCATAGAGTCCACGGTGGAATTCCGCGTCCAGTTCGGCAAAGGCCTGCCCGGCGTCCCCGGCTGTTTCCATCTGTTCCAGGGTGCTGCGGAGATCACTGAGGTGCTCCTCTGTCATGAGATCGATGGCGGATCCAATCAGGCCGGATTCCAGTGCCTGCCGCACGTCAATGAGCTCCATCGCTTCCTCACCCCGGTGCCGGAGGGACAGCCGTCCCCGGAAGGCCAGTCCGTCGGTCAGCGCGCTGAAGTTGTTGGGGGCGACAAACATGCCGAAGCCGTGGCGGATCTCGATCACGCCGAGCGCCTGGAGGACCTTCAAGGACTCCCGCACGGTGTTGCGCCCGACGCCGAGCACGGCAGAAAGTTCAGTCTCGGTGGGCATGGCGTCACCGACGTCCAGACCCTGTTCCAGGATGAGGTCCATGATGCGCGTTTGCAGCACATGGGACCTGATTTGAGCGCTGAAACGGGCCGGCGACACAACGCGGGATTCTATGCTCATGACTCTCTCCTTCTGGCCGCAGCCGGACATGGCCACTCCTGATTCAAGCGTACAGGAGATGGGATGTCCAATGTCTGGGTTTCTTGTTGCGCGTCGGCAAGAATTTTCCTGGTGGTGCTCGGCTGATTCGAATATCGGACGTAGGATCACCTACTGACAGCCCGCCTCACTCCCCCGGAGACCTCATGCCCCTCTTTGACCTGACGCTGGATCAGCTGCGCACGTACACCTCGGCCGCCGTCGAACCCGAGGACTTCGACGAGTTCTGGGACCGGACCCTTGCCGAAGCCCGGGACTTCCCGCTGGACGCTGTCTACGCACCGGTGGAGAACCACCTCAGTGTCATTGACAGTTTCGATGTCTCGTTCGCGGGATTCGGCGGAGCCCGGATCAAGGGCTGGCTGCACCTGCCGGCGAACCGGATCACCGGCCACCCTTTGCCCGTGGTGGTGCAGTTCGCCGGCTATTCCGGCGGCCGCGGCCTGGTCCAGCAGGACACGAGGTGGGCGCAGGCGGGGTACGCGCACTTCATCATGGACACCCGCGGCCAGGGCTACGGCGGCAGCCTCGGAGAAACCGCGGATCCGCACCCGTCGGCCGGCGACGTGGCCTACGCCGGGCTGATGACGCGCGGGATTTCGGCCCGGGAGGACTACTACTACCGCCGCGTATTCGTTGACGCCTTCCGGGCCATCGAGGCCGCGCAGGCTCATCCCGAGGTGGATGCCACCAAGGTGATCCTGTCGGGCGTGAGCCAGGGCGGCGGCCTGGCCATCGCGGCCGCCGGGCTGGCGGCCGCCCGCCTGGGCGGCATCTTGTGCACCCTGGCGGACGTGCCGTTCCTGCAGGACTTCGCCCGTGCCATCGACATCACCCCGCGCGGCCCTTACCCGGAAATCGCAGCCTTCCTGGCCCGCCACCGCGACCGCTACGAGCCCGCCCTTGCCGTGCTGAACTACTTCGACGGCGTGCACCTGGGCCGGCGCGCGACGGCGCCGGCGCTGTTCTCGGTGGCGCAGATGGACGATGTCTGCCCGCCCTCCACCGTCTTCGCCTCCTTCAACGCCTATGGCACGGGAGCCGGCGCGGCAGCCCCACAGGCTGTCCCGGAGGCTGTCCCGGCGAAAGCCATGGAGGTCTACCGTTTCAACAACCATGAGGGCGGGCAGGAACATCACTGGGTGAAGCAGCTTCGCTACGTGGCGGACCGACTGGGCCGCTGAGGGCCGGTCCAGGCGGGGCCCACAGATTCGGGGCCGCTGGCGGCGGGCGCGGAAGTTTCGGGGCGTCCGGATTGTTGTTCTAATTGTGGGCAGATACACCATCCGGAAGGGAGTCCGCCATGATCCGCATCGCAATCGTGCTCGGGAGCACCCGGCCCGGACGCCTCGGAAAGCCGGTCGCCGACTGGGTCAAGGCACGGGCGTCAGAGCGCGGCGATGCCACCTTTGACGTCCTCGACGTCGCCGATTTCGACCTGCCGCTCCTCGACGAGCCGCTGCCGCCATCCCTGGGCCGGTACAGCCTCGGGCACACGAAGGCCTGGTCCGAGGCTGTCGACGGATTCGATGGCTACATCTTCGTCACCGGCGAGTACAACCACTCGATCCCCGGGGCGCTGAAAAACGCCGTGGACTACCTCTACAAGGAGTGGAACAACAAGGCCGCCGGGTTTGTCAGCTATGGAAGCAGCGGCGGGATCCGCGCCGTCGAGCACTTCCGCGGAGTTGCCGCAGAACTGCAGATGGCAGATGTCCGGGCGCAGGTCGCCCTGCCTTTGGCCACGGAATTCGTGCACTACCGCGCCTTCGTCCCGACTGAGGCCGCGGAGCAGAAACTGCAGATCCTGTTTGACCAGGTGGTTGCGTGGGCCGGCGCCCTGAAGACCCTCCGCCCGGACCATGCCCACCGGGCAAACGACGCCAGCGCCGCCTAGGCCGGGGTTTCCGTTCTCCGCCGCCGTCGACGGGCAGGAGGTGCGTCCCCGGCGTGTGGCGCCGGGGCATAGGGGCCGGGCGGGGGCTCTCTCGGGCCCTGGACCGAATCCGGAACGAGCACATGGACCGTGCCGCCGCCGGGTTCCCGCGTGGCGCGGCCGGTTTCCCGCGTCAGGCCAACCGCTTCCCGCGTAGCGCCGACTGTCCCGCGGGAGCCTCCGGACGCTTCCCCAGTGGCGCCGCCCGCGACGCTTCGGAGATAGTCGAGGGCTCCCTCTTCAGTAAATCCGTACTCCCGCACGAGCGTCCGCATCGCCAGGCCGGCCAGCGCCCGGGAGAGTTGGGCCGAGGAGAGATCGGCACCGCTTCCGGACCTCAGGGCCAACTGCTGGACCAGAAGCAGTGCGCGGGACACGTGCCGGGCCAGTCGAGCCGCTGCCGTGATGTCTGCGCTGGTGAACAGATGCGGCCACGGCGCATACAGATTCACGGAAGCCTGGAAGACCGTTTCGGGGACCAGCGGCACAGACAGGACCGACCGGACACCGAAAGCCGCGGCGGCGCTGGCATACCCGGGCCATCGGCGCTCGAGGGACGTGTCGCCCACGGAGACAAATTCACCGCCGCGGACAGCCGTGCGGGCCGGGCCGTCGTCGAAGGAGCGCTGCGCCTCGTCCGCGGCCCGCGCCGGTGCGCTGCCGGCCGTAAGGGTGAGGGCCTCCCCTGACCCGAGCAGCGTGATGGCCCAGCTGATCCCGCGGGCAGGACCGCCGATGTCGTGGACGAACTCACCCACGGCGGCGCTGAGGAAGGCACCGATATCCGGGTCGTTGAAGTGCAGCTCCCAGAAGGAGGCATGCCGATCCGGCCGGCCCTCTCCTGCAGTTCCTTGGGTCATGTTCCACGCTCGAGATCAAAGCACGCAGCTCACTGCTGAACCGATGAAAACAGCATACGTCCGGGCGGAAACCGCGGCACCACTCATCTTTCCGGGAACGCTGCGGCGCCCACGGAGCCCGGCTCAACCCCCGCGGTTCCGCAGCGGCCCAGGGAAGTTCCAACGAACCGCCCTGGACCGCCCGCCCCGGCTCCAACACCAGTCGCGGAGGACCCGTCCGCCGTGGCAAACCTATTAATACCCGCGTTCGCCCGGTCCCAAAAGAGACCTTTGGCCCCTGCCGCCCGGTGTGGCGCGTCCACGCATTTCAGACCTCAATCCACCCTGTCATTTCACCCCCGGCGGATGAGGCCCCGCGACCGCGCCAGGGCACAGGATGGAAATGCCCTCCGGTGCTCGGATGCTCGGGGGCCAGCCCAGCTGGAGAGGAACTTCCAATGTCCAGACCGCACGCAATCCTCGTCGGAACAATCGCGCTTGGCGCCGCCGTCGCACTGCTCACGGGCTGCAGCCCCGCAAACCCGCCGGCTGGCACGTCCAGCCCCACTTCGGCCGTGTCGAGCCCGCCCGCGAGTGTCTCGCAGCTCTGCGCCGCCGTGGATGCCCATGCCGCGGCCCTGGCAAATTTCAAGAACACGCTGAAGCCTGACGCCACGGTCGATCAGGTCCGCGCGGCCCAAGAGCAAGTCGCGAAGACCTACGCGGATCTCGAAAAAGAGACCGCGAACCTCGCGCAACAACGGGCGGATGCTGTCAAGGCCGCCGAGGCCAAGTTCAATGCCGCCGTCGCGGCCGTACCTGACAACGCCACCTTGACCCAGGCAGCCGATTCCCTCCGGGACGAAGCCTCCAACGTCGAGGCCGCGATCCGCGACGTCCGCGCTGAAGTCAAGTGCTAGGGCCTTAGTCCAGACCCCATGTGCCGCGCGCTGGCCTGTCCCGGTCCGGCGCCGATTCACCGGGTTTATGAAGGCCGGTCCGCGGCCCTGAGCTCGCGGGGACCGGCGGGGTAGCCGCCGCGCCGGCTGGCCAGGATGATCACGAGGGCCGCCGCCGTCGGGACCGCCGCGGCCAGCGGCACGAACTGGGCACCGGCGGTGGTCAGGGCCATGGCGCCGTACCCGGCGCCGACGGCGATGCCCAGCTGAATCGTCACGACTGTCAGGCCGTTGGCCGCGTCTTTGTGCTCCCCACCGGCCCGGAGGATCGCTGCCTGGTTGTAGATGCCGATGGCCCCGAACGCGGCTCCCCAAAGCGTCACCAGCGCGAGTTCGCCCGCCCAGGTGCCGCCCAGCACGGGCAACAGGCCGAAGGCGCCGACGAGCAGGGCAACCGCGCACAGCAGGGAGCGCCGCGGACGGGAATCCGCCGTCAGACCCGCGATCCAGATGCCCACCAGGCTGGCGACCCCCACCACGGAGAGGGAAATTCCCGTGAAGGCACCCGGCAGGCCAACGCTTTGGAGGAACGGGGCGATGTAGGTGAACAGCGTGAAGTGTCCCAGGAGCAGCAGCGGCCAGGCGGTGGCCACGGCAACCACGCCCGGCAACTTGAGGGCTCCGCGCAGCGAGGGCGTGACATTGCCGCCGCTCTCCGGAGCGGCCGGAAGCAACCACACGGCAAGCAACGCGAGGATAGCCCCGACCCCTGCCAGGACAAGGAAGGAGTCACGCCAGGTCAGCACTGTGCCCATTGCCGTGCCGATCGGGGCACCGACGGCCAGGGCGATGCTGTTGCCGCTGAAGACGATGGCCATTGCCTTGCCGACCGAGTGCGCCGGAACGATCCGCGCCACATACGGGGCCATGCTTGACCACAGCATCCCGTGGGCCACGCCGCCGAGAAGCCGCGCGGCAATGGCCAGGCCCAGGACCGGGCTGCAGGCCAGCAACACGTTGCTGACGGCGAACGTGAGCACGGTAGCGATCAGCAGGGTTTTGCGGGGAACCCGGCCGCCAAGCAGCCTGGACAGGGGAAGCGCGGTGAACACGATGACGGCGGCGTAGGCGGCCGTCAGGGAGCCCACGGCTGATTCCTCCACGCCCAGGTCGCGGCTGATCTGCGGCAGCAAACCGGACGGCAGGAGCTCGGTGGTGACGGCGGTGAAGCCCGCCGCGGCGAGGATCAGGAGGGCTCCCCGCGGGAACTTCGGCGACTGCGGCGATGCGGACTGCGTCGATACGGTCGGCGTCGATGCGGTCTGTACCGCTGCGGACTGCGGCGATGCGGCAGCCGGTGTCTCGGCGATGGAAGGATCTGGCGTCAAGGGGGCGTCCTCATCATTCGTGTCCGGGTGGGTTCGGCCGGTACGGCGGCGGGCTTAGGACAGGGGTCGGTCCGCGGCCGTCAGGCCTGGTCGGTGGGCATGATCCACAGCTCGGCGACAGAGGCGTGGCGTGGCCTGGTGACCATATAGGCGACGCCGTCGGCGATGTCCCCGGGTGCGAGCACTTCGGTCTGTTCATAGAAGGGGTCGATCATTTCGCCCCGGATATCGGGTGTGTTGTGGGAACCGAGCTCGGTGTCGACGCCGCCGGGTTCCAGGACGCCGACGCGCACGTGCCGCTGGGTGACTTCCTGACGGAGGGCTTCGGTGAATCCGTTGACGCCGAACTTGGTGAGGTTGTAAACACCGTAGCCGTTCCAGGCCACGCGGCCGGCAATCGAGCTGATGTTTACGATATCGGCGACTCGGCGCGGGCTGTCCCCGGCGGCCTTGAGCAGGTGCGGCAGGGCGGAGTGCGTGGTGTGGAGCAGGGCCTGGACGTTGATGGCGATCATTCGGTCCCACTCTTTGGGGTCAGCGTCAACCACCGGGCCAAGCAGCATCAGCCCGGCGTTGTTGACCAGGATGTCCAGTTGTCCGAAGCGTTCAACAGTCTGCTCGACGGCGGACTGCGCCTGGGCACGGTCGGTGATGTCGGCCTCGATGACCAGTGCGGTGCCGCCGACCGTTGCGATCTCGGCGGCGAGGGTTTCCAGGCGGGCGCGGCGGCGGGCCACGAGCGCCACGGAGGCGCCGAGGCCGGCAAGCTGGCGGGCAGTGGCCGCGCCGATGCCGCTGCTCGCCCCGGTGACGAGGGCGACGGTTCCGTTCAGTGGTGGTGTCATGAGTGTTTTTTCCTCAAAACGATGGGCCCGTATGGGCCGGGGTAAGTCCTCGGCGTCCGGCTGAGCTGTGATGGCGGACTTAGTGGTGGCGGACTTGGTGGTGGGGTTTGATGGACGACGGCGGGACCTCCCGCCGTCGTCCGTTTGCGTTACGTCAGGCGTCGTCGTGGGCGAGGTTGCTGGAGAGTTCGCGATGGGCATTTGCCTGGTCCCGGAGTTCCTTGGCCCGGGTCTCGAAGACCCCGACGGCGTCGGAGCCGGCGGCAAAGCGCAGCGGCGGCTCGTCCAGTTCGGCCAGGTGTATCAGGGCATCGGCGAGCTTGGCCGGGTCCCCGCCCTGCTGTCCGTCCATGCTTTGCCAGGCCGCGACGGTCTGTTCCGTGCGCTCGGCGTAGTCCTCGATTGTGGATTCGGCGTAGCGCGTGGATTCCGGTGTGAGCAGCTCGGTGCGGAAGAACCCCGGCTCCACGATCATGGTGCGGATGCCGAACGGGGCGACTTCGGGGGCCAGGGACTCCGCCCAGCCCTCGACGCCGAACTTCGACGCGGCATAGGCGGAAAGGAATTCCCCTCCCGCGATGCCGGCGGTCGAGGAGATCGTGACCACCAGCCCGGAGCGCTGGGCACGCAGGACCGGCAGGGCCGCGCGGGTGACATTCATGGGCCCGAACATGGTGGTTTCGATCTGTGACCGGAAGTCCTCCGGAGTGATTTCCTCGAAGAACCCGGCGTAGAAATTGCCGGCGTTGTTGACGAGGACGTCAATCCGGCCGAACCGGTCGACGGCGGCCTGCACGGCCGCTTCCGCCGCCGAAGGGTCGGTGACGTCGAGTTGCACGGCCAGCAGGTTCTCGTTCCCGCCCACGGCCTGGGCGACCTTCTCCGGGTTGCGGCCGGTGGCAACCACCGCGTGGCCGGCGGCCAGGGCCGTCTTCGCAATGTCAGTCCCCATGCCGCGGCCGGCGCCGGTGATGAACCAGACCTTCTTCCCTAGCACCGATTCGTGCCGTTCGGAGTCGTGCTGTTCCGAGTCGTGCCGTTCGGAGTCGTGCTGTTCCGAGTCGTGCTGTTCCGAGTCGTGCCGTTCAGATTCGTGCTGTTCAGTCATGTGTTGGTTCTGTCTTTCCTGGGTTACGTGTTCCAGGCCGCGCGTGGGGGCGCATCCCCGGGACTGTGGATCCGCCGGCAGGGCCGCCGGCGGTCGTGGTTTCGGGAGGCGATGCCGCCCAGCTGGCGAGGAACGCCAGCGCGTTTTCGGACGCAGAGCCGGGCTCCGCGGTGAAGGTGAACAGGGTCTGTCCCTCGTCACCGGGAAGGTAGAGCGTCTCGTACTGCAGCGACAGGTCGCCCGCGACGGGGTGGTGGAAGCGTTTGGTTCCTGTGGTGTGGATGCGTACGTCATGCCCGGCCCACAGCGCGGAGAACAGGCCGCTGCGGGTGGTCAGCTCCCCGACCAGCTCGTTCAGCGCCCTGTCGTGCGGGTTCCGTCCGGCTTCGGAACGAAGCATCGCCACCGTGGTGGCCGCGATCGCCCGCCAATCCGGGTAGAGGTCTGCCGCGCCCGGATCGAGGAAAAGGTAGCGCGCCTGGTTCGGCAGCCGCCCTGGCGTGTCCGGCCCAGGCTGTGCGGCGAAGTTGAACACGGGCGCGTACAGCGCACGGCCCAGCAGGTTGGCTGCCAGCACGTCCGAACGGCCGTTCTGCACGAGCGCGACCACTGCGGTCATGCCGTCCAACAGACGCAGCACCCCGGGACGGACCCGCTGCTGCGGTGGCCGGCGGGGAGCCCCGCGCGATGGCATGTTGGCCGTCCGTGCCAGATCCATCAGATGCGCCCGCTCGGCCTCGTCCAGCTGAAGTGCGGTGGCGACGGCCTCGAGCACCGCGTCCGAGACCCCGCGCAGGCTGCCCCGCTCCAGCCGCGTGTAGTAGTCCGTGCTCACCCCGGCGAGCTGCGCCACTTCCTCACGGCGCAGGCCCGGCACACGGCGCAGCTCCCGGTAAGTGGGTATACCGGCCTGCTCAGGGCTGATCTTCGCGCGTCGCGAGATCAGGAACTCTCGAATTTCGACTTTTCCGTCCACACCCATCACGCTACGCAGGCAAAGACGCCGGTGGCAGTGTCTATCAGACACCCCCAAAACACGTGAATTCTCGCCCGCAGGCTGCCGCGGACAGGGCAGTTAGGGCACAGGTTTCCAAGCTCACTGACAAGCATCAGGAGTAAAATGTGGGCGTCGGCAGGGTTCCTGCGACTCCCTGCCGAGTGGCCGGTTTTCCACCCGAAGAGCCAGTATTCTGCGTGAAAGGGAAGGCCATGACTACCGCTTCACACCCAGCCCAGCACCACGCGATGGGGCTGACGCTTCACAACACCACCCTGGCAATTGGCGGGGTTTTCCTTCTGGTTGGAATTCTCGGGTTCATTCCGGGCATCACTACAAATTACGTGGCAATGGGCTTCGCGGGACCCGAGTCAGGGGCATTGCTGCTTGGCGTTTTTAAGGTGTCCGTGCTCCACAACATCGTCCACATGCTGTTCGGCGTGGCAGGCATTCTGATGGCCCGCACAGACCGGTTGGCCCGGGTTTTCCTGCTCGGTGGCGGCATCGTGTACCTCGTGCTGTGGATCTACGGCCTGATAATCGGCATGAACACCAGCGCCAATTTTGTCCCGTTTAACTCTGCCGACAACTGGCTCCATCTTTTGCTCGGTGCCGCCATGATCGGCCTGGGCGTCTGGCTCGGCCGGGACGTCAAAGCCGAGGCGGGGGCAAGCACCTCCTAGCGTCTACCCCCGGTTCGTAGGGCGGACGCCGCCGGCTGCGCCGGCGGCGTCCGCCCTGTCCTGTGTCAGCGGCATTGCCAGTTCCTGCGCCCGGCCAGCAGGCTGACGGCTCCGCGCGTCGTTACCCTGTGACTGTGACCTGCGCCTTCACTAATGCATAGTGGACAGTGCAATCGATGGTCTCCAGTTGCACTCCATCGGTTCCTGTCCTCGAACAGCGGAGGCAGGGCAGGAACGAGATGGGGATCCATGGTTACCGAAGAGCCCGCTGGCCGGCCTTCCATCCCGGGAGCCCCCGGGATTGACGGGCGTCTCTCCCGGTTGTTGAGCTTTGGGCTCTTTACAGTGGCCGCGGCCTATTCGGCCGGTCTTGCCTTCCGCTCCAGTGGGGATTTCAGCCCGCTGGTGGACGGATTCCTTGACCTGCTGACAGTCTGGGTGCCCGCCGTCGTCGGTTGGCTGATAGTGCACCGCACCAGGCGCAGGCGGCCAGAGATCATCCTCGCTGCGGGCGCGCTGTCCTTCCAGGCCGCCGGGGAAACCTATTACGTGGTGAAATCAGCCGCCGGCGAGGACGTTCCGTTGCCCTCGCCGGCCGACATTGGCTACGTGGGCTTCTACCTGTTGATGCTGGCCACCCTGGCCGTGGTCATCCGCCGCCGCCTGCCCGACATGACCTGGGCGGTGGTCCTCGACAGTGCCGTCGGAGCCCTCGGGGCCGCCGCCATCCTCGCTGTCGTCCTGGACCCCATCCTGAACTCGGTCCTCGACGGTCCGCATTCCGTGGCCATGGCTCTGGGTGCCGCCTATCCCCTGTTGGACCTCCTGCTGGTGGCTGCGGTGATTGGGATCGCAGCCAGCACGGGACACAGCGTTGGCCGCGGATGGGGCCTGCTGGTCCTGGGGCTTCTCATGTTCACCGGCGCCGACATCGGCTACGCCCTCCTGGAGCTGAACGGTGTCTACGTCGTCGGAACGCCGCTGGACGCCGCCTGGGCGCTGGGCATCGCCCTGATCGGAATCTGGGTTGTCACGCAGGCCCGCAACGACGCGTCCGGCAACGAATCACGGCCCGTTCCGTCCCAGGCCGTTCCTGCCCTGGCTACGGTCGCCAGTTTGGTGGTCCTGATATTGGGAACGCAGGTGCGCGTGGCCATGCTGGCCGTTGTCCTGGCGAGCCTGACCCTGGCACTGGCGGCGCTGCCGCTGGTATTCCGGCAGCGGATCCGGCTGGCCGATATGCAGCGCCAGGCGCGGACAGATGAGCTGACCGGTCTCCCGAACCGGCGGGCCCTCTACACCGACGTGCCGAGGCGTCTTGCCTCAAACGGCCGGCGGCACAGTGCGGTGCTGCTGCTGGACCTCAACAAGTTCAAGGAGATTAACGACAGCCTCGGCCACGATGTGGGCGACGCCCTCCTGATCCAGGTCGCGGCGCGCCTGTCCGGTCAGCTGCGGCCCGCGGACCTGCTGGCCCGAATGGGCGGCGACGAATTCGTCGCGCACATCGATAACTGCGGAGTCGAGGAAGCGCAGGCCGTGGCCCTGAAGTTGAGGGCTGCACTGGCCGAACCCTACGATCTGGGCGGCGTCACCGTCCACGTGAACGCCAGCATCGGAATCTCCTGCTGCCCGGACCAGGGGCAGGACCTGACCATGCTGCTGCGCCGGGCAGACATGGCGATGTACACGGCAAAATCGACGCACGGCGGCCAATGCGTCTACGACGGCGGGGAGGTCATCTCCGGTACCACCCAGTCCCACCCCGTCCAGATGCTGAACCAGGCCCTGCGCGAGGACCAACTGCTCCTGCACTTCCAGCCAAAGATCGATCTGGGCACGGGCGACGTCCGGGGCGTGGAGGCCCTGGTCCGCTGGCAACATCCGGACCTGGGGCTCCTGCAGCCCGACGACTTCCTGAAAAGGTTCGAGGAAGCCGGGCTCATGCCGGACCTGACGGGCATCGTCCTGGGCAAGGCACTGGACCAGGCAGCCGCCTGGGCAGAGACGGGCCGGCCGCTGTCCGTCGCGGTGAACCTCTCCGCGCCCTCAATCATCGATTCCGGCCTGCCGGACCAAGTCGGCGCCATGGCCGCGGAACGCGGACTCTCACCCTCCGTCCTCGTACTGGAGATCACCGAGGACGTCCTGGTGGGTGACCGCGACCGGGCCTGCGAGGTGCTGACGGCGCTGCGCGGCATGGGTGTCCGGATCGCCGTCGACGATTTCGGCAAGGGATACAGCTCGCTGTCCTACCTGCGCGAACTGCCCATCGACGAGCTCAAAATCGACAAGTCCTTCATCCTGTCCATGACCGATGACTCCCGCGCCACGGCCCTGGTGGTTTCGACGATCGATCTGGCCCACAGCCTGGGGCTGGACATGACGGCGGAAGGCGTGGAAAGCGAGGACGCCTTCCGCGCCCTCAGCGACTACGGCTGCGACGTGGCGCAAGGCTTCTTCATGTCCAGGCCGGTCCCCGCCGCAGAACTGGACGCTTGGCTCGCGGTCCGCCGCCACCACCCGCCCCGGACGGGCCTGTTTTCGATTCTCTACCCCGGCTCGTCGGCCACCTAGGCACGCCCTCACCCCGACCGGCTGGAGCGCCGAATGCTCCCGCTACGGGATCCGTATTCACCCGTGATCAGTCTCAGGCGGCTCGGATCTCTGCTTCCGCCCGCTTCCGGCTGCGAGTGGGCATCGCGGCGACGACCAGGGCTGCAACCGCCACGGCTGCGCTCAGGATCAGGCCGGGCCGGTACTGTTCCAGCATGGCCGCCGCATTGGCGCCGCCGTCGGACGCACCGCCGTGACCGCTGACCATGGCTGTGGTGACGGCGAGAACCAGGGCTGCCCCCACCTGGGTGCTGGTCTGGATCAGGCCGGCCGCCAGGCCCTGTTCAGAGTTCCGGATGCCCGCGGTGGCCTGGACGTTGATGGACGGGAAGGCCAGGGCAAAGCCGACGCCCAGCAGCAGAACGGAGGGCAGAATGTCCGTCACGTAGTTCGGCGAGGTCCCCACCCGCAGGAACAGCACGTAGCCGAGCGCCAGCGAGGCCAACCCGGTCAGGATCAGCCGCGGGGCGCCAAACTTGTCCATGAGCCGGTCCGCGAAAGGCGCGCTCGAAGCCACCAGCAGGCCCGTGGGAAGCAGCGCGAGGGCCATGCCAAGGGGACTCCATCCCAGCACGGACTGCAGGTAGAGCGTGAGGATGAACTGGAAGCTCAGGTATGAGCCGAAAAGCCCGACGGCGCTGAGGTTCGCCCGCGCCACCCAGCCTTCCCTGAGGATGCTGAACCTGATCAAGGGGTGCCTGACTCGGTTCTCGATCACCGCGAAGGCTGCCAGCACCACTGCAGAGGCCACGAATCCGGCGATAGTTGCCACAGATCCCCAGCCGTTTCCGGGTGCCGAAACGAGCGTGTAGACGAGCCCCAGCATGCCTGCCGCGAGTGTCACGGCGCCCCATACGTCGTGCCCGCTGTCCTGCTCTTTGCCTTGTTCTTTGCCTGCGGCGCCGTCCCGGGGGATGTACTTGAGGCCCAGAAGCACGACGGCGACTGCCACCGGCACGGAGACCAGGAAGGTCCCGCGCCAGCTCATGGCCGTCATGAGGCCTCCGACGACCAGGCCGAGTGAGAAGCCGCTTGCGCCGAAGGTGGTGAAGATGGAGACGGCGCGGTTCCGTTCGCGCCCTTCCGCGAAGTTGGTGGTGATGATGGAGAAGCCGGCGGGAGCTGTGAACGCGGCGGCCAGGCCCTTGACGAACCGGGTGGCGATCAGCAGGGCCGGGTCATCCACCAGGCCGCCGAGCAGGGAAGCGGCGGCGAAGACGCTCAGTGCGATCAGGAAGATGCGCCGCCGGCCGAGGAGGTCCGCCATCCGGCCGCCCAGCAGGAGCAGGCTTCCGTAACCGAGCACATAGGCGGAGACGATCCACTGGAGGGATTCGGTTCCCAGGTGGAGTTCGGTGCCGATCGAGGGCAGGGCCACGCCGACCATGGAAACGTCCAGCGCGTCGAGCGCCAGCACGGTGCACAGGACCATGAGAAGCATCCACTGCGCACGGGTCCAGCGGACCGGGTCAAGCCGTTCGCCGGCGGATCTTTCGAGGGTGGAAGTTGAGGTCATGACATCAACTTATATGACGCGTCATTGAATGACAAGGAATATTATGACGTGGACTTTTAATGCGTCATCAACTAGAATGGCAGCATGGCAACAGCGCAGGACCGACAGCTGGTTGAGCAGTGGCGCAACATCCAGAGCACCTACTTCCGTACCGCCGGCGCGATCGACCGTGCCCTGGAAACGCGGTTCAGCATCGGCCTGACGGAGTTTGAAATCCTGGATCTGGTGGCCGAAAGCGCGGATGCCGCGTGCCGGATGAAGCAGCTTGGCGAGCGGACGCCCATGACCCAAAGCGCCATGTCCAAGGTGGTGGACCGGCTCGACAAGGCCGGACTCATTTCCCGCCACTCCTGCGCAGATGATCGCCGCTCACTCTTCCTGGAACTCACCGACGCCGGCCGCGCACTCCACCGGGAAGCCGCCATCGAACACCGCGCCCTGCTCAAGGAAAACCTGGCCTGACCGTTGCGCCGTCGCTTGCGGCGGCGGCACAATCAGACGGGCGCCGACGCGGCGAGGGCCGCGGCCTTCCCGATCCTCATTCCTGCGCGAGGGCTTGTTCCCAGGCCGCTTGATTCCGTACGACGTATTGAGCCGCGACACGCCAGTGATCGCCGTGTCCGTTGGCATACATGTCGGCCCATGGCTGGAACCCGGTCTCGTTCGAGGACTTCAGGAGACTGAACATCGCTTCGGTCCGTCTCGCCATGGCGGCCGGCAGCGCCTTGCGCAGTGCGTCGTCAGCTTCGTAACCGTCAACCACGGCACGCAATCTCAAGGCGGCGTCGTCCACCGGCTGCCCTTCAATCAGTAGGCCGAACGACTGCGCGGCGTACGCCAGATCCCACAGTCGCGTACTGGGGCCGGCACCATCCCAATCGATGAATAGCCAGCGCTCTCCCATGATGAGGTTCCACGGGGCGAGGTCGTTATGGCACATCAGGTTCGGATTCTCTGCCGGCAGCAGCATCTTCGCATCGCCCGGATTCGGGATCACCACTGATTCGCTGGCATCGTGGATTTGCCGAATCATCCGGCCCACCCGCTGCAAATCCGCCTGCCCGAGCGGCAGCCGGTCCATCGCCAGTGCGCCTTCAACGTATTCGACCACGCATCGGCCGCCTTCATCCCGGAGGGGCTGTGGAACATCCACCCCGGCGGACCGGAGGGCACCTAGATAGCCCTGCACGGCGGAGGAGTTTTCCAACCACGGCTTTCGGACGGTGCCGCCAATGCGCACAACACTTTCCGACGCATTGCCACCTGTCAGTTCCTGTTCGTCGTCGGCCATCCCATCACGCTACTGGGTGCGCAGCCGGGAGGCGACCGCGAAAATCCAGGCCATGAAAGCGATAAGGATGACCCGTTGCACCAGGCCCTTCCAGTCGAACAGCACTCCCCCGGGCTGCTGGCTGAACTTGAGCACGCCAATTCCGAGGGTCAGGATGATGCCGGCGGCCAGGGTCCACGCGGCCAGTGGGCGCCAGGGCCGGTCGCTGCGGAAGCGCCGGTAGAAAACGAAGCAACTTACGGGCGCGAGCGTGAAGAAGATCGCCCCGAAGATTCCATGCACCACACCATGCGCACTGGCCTGGTCGAACATCGCCGACGGATCGGTGGCGAACAGTCCGGACACCATCAGGCTGACCCCCATGCACTGCACAAGCACCGGCCCGGCCCGGGAAGCCGCCCCGGTAGTGAAGTGCACCGCGAGGCCGCGACCGAAGACAACCATCAAGGCGCCGGTCAGCACGAAGTTGAGCATCTGGACCCAGCCGTAGGGGCCAAGGGACAGCTCGCTGACGAACATGCTCGTCGGGGAGTAACCCGGGCACAGCCACCCGTAGACGGTGAAAACGGCGACAAAAAGGACTGGGCACACCATGCCCGCCACGGCGGCCAGTTCCACGCGCCGACGTCCAGCGGCAGCGCGGCCGGGGACAGAACTCGAAGTCACAAACTGAAGCCTAGTGCGTCAAGGCCTCGTCGCCCGGTTGCGATCTACACTGTCTGGATGGAGGCCACGGTCAGCGGAGTCCTTGTGCATTACGCCGAGCACGGCAGCGGCACACCGGTTCTCGCTCTGCACGGCGCCGGTGTGGATCATCGCGAGATCGCGGGCGCCCTTGAACCGATCTTCGCCAACGTTTCCGGCTTCAGGCGCCTCTATCCGGACCTGCCGGGGATGGGCCGCACCCCGGCGCCCGGGACGATCGCGAGCAATGATGACGTCCTGGACCTTCTGCTCGGCCTGATCGACGCGACCATCGGGGATGAACCGATGCTCGTCTTGGGCCATTCGTACGGCGGGTACCTTGCCCGTGCGGTAGCCAATCTTAGACCTGAGCAGGTTGTTGGGCTGGTACTAATCTGCCCGGTTGGCGCGCATACCCGGAACGTGCCCGAGCATGAGGTCCTTGTTTCGTCGGCCGGTCTGGCCGCCGGGCTGGGGCCGGAGCCCGAGGCTTCCTACCGCGGCTACTTCGTTGTGCAGACACCTGAAACGCTAGGCCGGTTCCAGGAGGTTGTGGCACCGGCAGCGTCACTGGTTGACGAGCCGGGCCTGATGCGAATCTTTTCGCAGTGGGAATTGCGGGACCGCCCGGAGTCTGCGAAGACGTATCCTCATCCCGTGTTGATTCTGGCGGGGCGACAGGATGCCACGGCCGGGTACACAGGTCCGTGGGAGTTGATCGAGCACTACCCCCGCGCCACCTTTGCTGTGCTCGATCGTGCCGGCCACGCCCTGCTGCACGAGCAACCCACCCTCACGCACGCCCTGGTGGTCGAATGGCTCGCCCGGGTGCGTGAGCACTCCACGACATGACGTAGCCGTCCTTCGAAGGACCGTTCACCCCGACGGCGGCGCGAACTGGCTCGCGGTAAACTCCGCTCCCTGCGGGTCCCGGATCAGTGCCGTGCGCGTCCACGCGGTGTCGTCTTGGCTTAGGACTTGGGCGCCGAGCCGCTGCGCATCAGCCGCCGTCCGGTCCCGGTCGGCAACCGTGAACGAGACGTGCCAGCGCGGCAGTTTGTCGGGGGCGGTGGTCGCGATCCAGGCGATCGCATCCTCGAAGCCAGGTGGGGCGGCCACCCCTGACTGCCTCGCCCTGATGCCCGGATCGACTGTCGCCTCAAGGTGATCACCATAACCGGGCCTGCGGATCATCATCGCAAAGCCGAGGTCGTCGACCTGCCAGCCGAACGCGTCCTCGTAGAACGCAATGGCTGCGCTTGGGTTGGGCGTGTGAAGGTCGCTGAAGTTCCAGGCGCCGGGTTGATTGGCCACTTGTGCCCCCAAGCGTCGCCTTGCCTGCCAGATGCGGAACTCGGCTCCCTCCGGATCGGCCAGCGCCGCGCTGCGTCCGCCTTCTCCCGCATCCGCGGGTGCCGATCGCAGCGTAGCGCCGGCGTCAACCATCCGTTGGACCGCGGCATCAGCGTCATCGACGGATACGTACGTGCTCCATGCCGCCGGTCCCGCCTGGGTGCTGGCCAGCCCGGCGACGTCCTGCCCGTGGAGCTTTGCAATCAAATAACGGCCCGGCGCTCCCGCCGGCATCGCGTCTTCGAACGTCCAGCCGAACATTCCGGCGTAGAACTCGGCGGCCGCCTCGACGTCGGGCTGCTCGGTGTCGATCCAACACGGAACGCCCTGTGGGTAGGTTCGTTGGGTCATCTCTCGCTCCCGTCCATGGAGACAGCCTAGCGAGCCGGGATCCGGCCGGGTACCCCGTCCTTGGCATACCCGTTGTCTGGGGGTTGGCTTGTGACGCTGTTTCTTTGGGCGCGAATCCGCGGCACGATGGAGGGGAAAGGCGCACGTTCTCCCTTTCCACCTGAGGGGTTGGCGATTCTTGTGGGTCACATGGAGGAATCCATCCAGGGCCGCGGCGAGGTGCCGACATGAAAGAGCTGAGACTCATCCGCGGGCGCGGCTTCGCGGCCTGGGAAGTGGGTCCGGTGTCGGTCGGGCTGGGTCTGGCCGCCCACCTTCTCTCCGGTGGCGGCGCCCCTCCGGTCCCGGTTCTGGTAGCCCTGATGGCGCTGTTGAGTATGTGCGCTTCATTGGCCGCCCGGGCGAGGCTCCCCGGCTGGTTGCTTGTGGTCCTCTGCGGCCTGGCCCAGCAGGTGTTGCACCTGGCGTTCGACCGGTTCACCGGGACGTTTTCCGGGACGCTACCGCCCGGGCATCACGCAACGGCAGCGTGGCAGCCGGGGCAGTTGACCACCGTCCTTTCGGGCGTGCCCGGACACGGGCACGGGCAGGAACTGATGCTGGACACCCACGTCGCCGCCGCCCTGCTGACCGCGCTCCTCGTTGCCAAGACGGACACGTCTGTTTCGAGGGCGTTGGCCCTGCTGCACCGCGCGGGCGCGGAGCTGCCGCCGGCTGCGCCCCGGAACAGACGCTAGGCCGCCCGGCAACCCCCAGCCCACCCAGGAAAGTCCTGTCCTCCCAAGGCGGCGTCCTGTGCTCCTAGGCAGACGTCCCGGACAAGCGCAGCCTGTCCGGGACGTCTGTTGCCTGGCTATCGGTGGCTGCCAGGCCGGTGTGTTGCTTGCCTTGTTACTTGGCGGTTGTTTTGCCCTTGGCGGTGCGGGTGCGGGCCAGTGCGGTGACGCCGGCGGCGAGTCCGGCCAGGCCTGCGGCGAGTCCGATCCAGCCGGCGATGGAGCCGCTGTTATCGGTGGTGCTCGCCGCCGTGGCCGGAGCGGCGGCCGGGGCCGGGGACGCTGCCGGTTCCGCCACGGCCGCGGGGGACGCCGTGGCCGGGGCTGCGCCGTGGGCGGGTTCGGTGTCGGCGGCGGTGGTGACGAAGGAGGGTGCGGGGTGTTCGGGTTCGGGCTGGCCCTCGAGGGCTTTTTGGTCCCAGGCCACGACGGTGCCGTCGGTGTAGGTCTGGGTGGCGGGCAGGGTCACGGTGGTGCCGGCCTCGGGCAGGACGCCCACGGAGAGGGAGAAGGCCTGGTATTCGTTCGGGCCAATCTGGTGGGCGGCGTCGGCGGTCCAGACCACCGTTCGGGGGGCCTTGGTGACGGTGGCCCCGGCGATGGTGACCGGTGTGGGCAGCTCGGCGGTGGTGATCACCGCTGTCCAGCCCTCCACCGGTTTCACCGAGACCGAGGTCAGCGGGGTCTCGGTGGGCAGGGTGACTTCGAGTTTGCTGGTCTTGGCCGTCGCGGATTCGTTCGGGACGTTGAAGGTCAGGTGACTGTAGCCGCCGGCGGCCGGGTCATCGGAGTCGACATGGACGTGCGCGGACGCGGCCGCGGCGCCGGCGGCGAGCAGCCCGGCGGTCAATGTGGCGGCAGCGGCGCCCGTGAGGGTACGGCGAAGGGAGGGTTTCATGGCAAGAGGGCCTTTCACAAAAAATAACGGGTCATAGAGGGGCCGGCCGGCACGGATGCCGGCCCGGCGGTAAGCAGCGGTGGCCGCCCGCGCTCCCCGGTCCGTGTGTGAAAGGAAAGGGCGGTCTCAGGCGGCGGGCACCGGTGCGGGCGGTCCGCGCCTTGTCGGCAGGCGCCGGCCCGGCCGCTCCAGAGGAAGAATCAGATGCACCGTGCAGGGGCCCGGGACCCGGGCCGGCACGATCGTGACGGGCGCCGGCAGGTCCACCAGGGGGCGCAGCCAGGACGCCAGCGCGGACAGGGCCCGCTCGCCGCGGGCCAGCAGCAGCGAAGTCAGAAGAGTCGCGACCGCGTGCGCGGCCACCATCGCCGCGTCCATCCCCGCACCGGGGCCGGCCATGGCCGCATCAAAGGACGCATCAAGGGAACCGGGAGCCATCGCCTGGCCCGCCAGTCCGGGGGCCAGGCCCGAGACCGCATGGGCATGGCCGGACATTCCCGCCGGAATCCTCACGGGCACTGCAGCGGAGAGGACGTCGAAGGACCAGTGCAGCCACAGCTGCCCCACGCCGAGCAGCCCGGCCAAAACGGGGAAGGACAACCGGAACCGGGTCAGCACCGCCACCGGCACCAGCGCCACCGCACACACCGCCGCGAGGATCCCCGGCCCCGGAAGCTGGCCCCCGCCGGCCAGGTGCCCGCCGGCCGCCAGCGCCACAATCACAGAACCGATCAACCCGGTACGGAACAACCGGAACGGAGCACGCGTCATCGGGAGCGGTCCTTTCCGGAATCCAGGGGCAG
Organism: Arthrobacter sp. 10N43; assembly: GCF_056394525.1. Lineage (NCBI taxonomy): Bacteria > Bacillati > Actinomycetota > Actinomycetes > Micrococcales > Micrococcaceae > Arthrobacter > Arthrobacter sp. 10N43. The sequence goes on from NZ_JBFTIA010000003.1 coordinate 634,522, forward strand.
ACGGGGATGCGCTACAAATTCTACGGGCCGGCCGGCGTCGGGGCACCCGCGCAGGGCGTTCATGACTCTGGACCGTCGGCGTCGTTCACGGACAGCCGGCGGCGGACGTGGAGCGCTGTCCCGGCCAGTCCCGCGGCAAGCACGGCACCGCCGGCGGCCAGTCCCCACAGCGGCGCCCCCGTTCCGCCGGGCGTCTGGGCGGGAGCCGGCTTTGCCTGGACGGACAAGGCAGCCGGCTGTCCCGCACCGGCGGTGAAGGAAAAGGTCCCCTCGATCGGATGGGAGTCCGCGGACACGATCCGCCAGGCCACCGTGTAGTGGCCGGCCGGTGCGCCGGCCTTGACGGGCTGGGTGACGTGATTGTCGACGACGGCGACCGGGCCGTCAGATTGGTTCGTGCCGGCCTCGTCCCGGATCAGGATCTGCGAGCCCAAGGCGATCGGGGTGTGCAGGAACGTCAGTCGGATGGTTGGCGGAACCGATGCGACGGTGGCTCCGGCGGCCGGCTCGGTGGCTTCGAGCACGTCGTGGGCCGCTGCCGGTGAAGCGGGCGCGAGAACCGTCGCGAGGGCGGCCACGAGCGCCGCAGCGGCAGCAGACCGCATGAATGCACGTGCGAAGCCGGCGTCCACGCCAACCACCCCCTGCCCTCAACGACGTCCCTGCCCCAAGGTGGAACCAATGATGCCGGGTGACACCCTCCGGCCGAACACCCGGCACCGGTGGCCGACCACAGAGTATCCCCGCGCACCCGCAGTAAACCTTGAACCGCCTCGACGTGAATCTGGACGCCACCGGAGGGCTGGTGACGTCCAGATTTCGGGGCGGCATCCCGCCGTCGGTAATGCAGCGCCGGGAATCAGCCCTGGCGGGCCTTCATCCGCGGGCTTTTCTTGTTGATGACGAAGGTGCGCCCACGGCGGCGGACGATCTGGGCTCCCGGGATTTTCTTGAGTGCCCGCAGCGAGTTCCTGACTTTCATGGGTGGCTCCTTGGTGGTGTTTGGTGTGGGTGGAATCGGCGGAAGGGGGTCGGGAAGCACGAATGTGTGAGTCCATCCGATGGCAGCAATTCTACATGAGAATCATTCTCAATTACAAGGAACCGGAGGCGCTGACTTCGGGAGACCATGAACTCCCCCTGGACCCGGGATCGCCGCTTCGGCACTGTCAGCCGGTTGCCGCCGTCCCGGCGGTGGGCCGGATACAGTGGTGCCATGAATCTGGGGGACCCGGCCGCCGAGCCGCTGGTACACATCAAAGACTTCCGGATGGACTTCGGGGACACGACGGTCATCAAAGACCTCTCCTTCGATGTCCGGGCCGGGGAAACATTCGGGTTCCTGGGCAGCAACGGATCCGGGAAAACCACCACGCTCCGGGCGCTGCTGGGCATCTACCAGCCCACCGCCGGGACCCTGCACATCGGCGGCAAACCCTTCACCCCCCAGGACGGGGCCCGGCTGGGATACCTGCCTGAGGAACGCGGCCTGTACAAGAAAGAGTCCGTCCTGGACGTGATGGTCTACTTCGGCCGCCTCAAAGGCCTGGATAAAACCCACGCAAAAACCTGGTCCCGGGACTACCTCGAACGGGTCGACCTCGCCGACAAGGCCACCACACGGCTGGACAAGCTCTCCGGCGGCCAGCAGCAAAAAATCCAGCTCGGCGTGACCATCATGAACGACCCAGAGCTGCTGATCCTGGACGAGCCGACCAAGGGCTTCGACCCGGTCAACCGGCGCCTGCTGATGGACATCATCGAGGAACAAAAACTCGCCGGCGCGACCGTCATCATGGTCACCCACCAGATGGAAGAAGTCGAACGGCTCTGCGACCGGGTGATCCTGCTCAAAGACGGGACCTCCCGCGCCTACGGCACCGTCGCGGAAGTCCAGGAACAGTTCGGCGGAACCGTCTACCGGCTCTCCTACGCCGGGGTACTGCCGCCCTCGGCCCTGTACGACGTCGTCATCGACGCCGGCGGCGCTGCCGAACTCTCACCCCGCCCTGGCGCTGACGAGGCGGCAGTATTGCGCGAGCTCGTCGGCAACGGCGTAGCCGTCCAGTCCTTCACCACCGCGAGGACATCCCTGGACGAGGTCTTCATCAAGGTCTACGGCGAGTCCCACGACATGGCGGAGGCCTGAACCCCATGACCCAGCACACCTCAACACAGCCCACCGCTCCCGCGCCGGTACCGCCCCCGCCGCCGGCACCGGCGGGCCGCCCGTTCGCCCGGCACAACCTCGGCACAGTGGTCGGGTTCGAATTCACCCGCACCGTCAAAAAACGCCGCTTCTGGATCGCCACCCTGGCGATTCCCGTGCTGATGGCGATCGTGTTCGGCCTGGTCTACCTCAGCAACTCCTCCTCCGCGGCCAGCGAGGACGCCCAGAAGACCGCGGCCATGTCCTTCACCTACACCGATGACTCCGGGCTGATCTCGGATGGCATCGCGACGGCCATGGGCGGGCGGAAAGCGGCCGACCCGCAACAGGCCCTGCAGGACGTGAAAACGGGCACGACGGATGCGTACTTCGCCTACCCCGCCGAGCCGGCCACGCAGCCGGTGAAGGTCTACGGCACAGACCAGGGGGTCTTCGAAAACGGCAAGTACGACGCCGTCGCCAAGCATCTCCTCACCGCCTCAGCCCAGGCTGAAGTCGGCTCCCCACAGCTGACCGCCGCGGCCAGCGGCGACGTGAAGACCGAATCCCAGACGTTCAAGGACGGCCAGCCGAGTGGGGGCTTCGGCTCCGCCGTGCCGCCGCTGATGTTCCTGCTGATCTTCTACGTTTCCATCATTCTGCTCTCCAACCAGATGCTCAACAGCACCCTGGAGGAGAAGGAAAACCGGGTCACCGAAATGATCCTCACCACCTTGAATCCGACCACGCTGATCATCGGCAAGGTCATCGCCCTGTTCATGGTCGGCCTCGTCCAGATCCTGGTCTTCCTCACCCCCATCGCCGTCGGCTACGCCTTCTTCCGCGACAAACTCGCCATCCCCGACCTCGACCTCTCGAACCTGAGCTTCGAGCCAGGAACAATGCTCGTCGGTGCGCTTCTGCTGCTGGGCGGCTTCATCGTCTTTACCGGGGTCCTGGTGGCGATCGGCGCGATCATGCCCACAGCGAAAGACGCCGGCACCATCTTCGGGCCTCTGATGGGGCTGATCTTCGTCCCGTTCTACGCGATCAGCCTGATCATTTCCGACCCCCGCGCACCCATCGTCCAGATCTTCACCTATTTCCCGCTCTCGGCCCCGGTGACGGCCCTGCTCCGCAACGGATTCGGCACCCTCAGCCCCGTAGAGGCAACCATCATCATCGCCGAACTCTTCATCACCGGGTTCCTCATCCTCCGACTGGCCGTCCACCTCTTCCGCTACGGGTCCATCCAGTACTCGAGCAAGCTCTCCATCGCCGGAACCTCCCGCAAGAAGAACGACCCGGCCGGAAATTAACTCCGCCTGCCAGGGTCCCCGACTCCATGCCCAAAGCCGCAGGCCCACAAGATCGAGCATGGGAGGATCGCCCTATGGAAAACACCTCCGAAGTCCTCCGTTACGCGGCCTTTTCCACGACGCCGGACGGCGGCAATCCTGCCGGCCTAGTCCTGGATGCCCGGCACCTGGATGACGCCGGGATGCTGGCGGTGGCGGCCGCCGTCGGGTACGCCGAAACAGCCTTCGTGACGGAGCCGGACGTCGACGGCGACCCGCGCCGGAGCCGGGTCCGGTACTTCTCGCCCATCGCCGAGGTGCCCTTCTGCGGTCACGCCACGATTGCGCTGGCCATTGCGCTGAGCGCCCGCGACGGGGCAGGAACCTTCACCTTCGACACCCCGGTGGGCCCCGTCCGCATCGAGACAGCGGGCGACGGCGCCGACCTCACCGCGTCCTTCACCGCCGTCGAACCACAACTGGCGGAGTTCGACGGCGACATCCTGGCGGAGCTCCTGGGATTGCTCGGCGTCAGTCGGGGCGACCTCGATCCGGCCTATCCGCCGCGGATCGCGTATTCGGGGAACTGGCATCCGGTGCTGGTCCTCGCCGACCGCAACCTTTTCGACTCCTTTGGCTTCGATCCGGCGGCCCTTCGCCGGCTCATGGACGCCCAGGGCTGGGCCGCAACGGTGGCCGTCCTGTACCCGATTGCCAGGGGCGAATTCGAAGCCCGGAACCTGTTCCCCGTCGGTGCCATCACGGAGGACCCCGCAACCGGCGCCGGCGCGGCGGCGGTCGGCGCCTACCTGCGCATCCTGGGCCTCGTCGTGCCCCCGTCGCGGGTGCTCATCCGCCAGGGACGGCACGTGGGCCGGCCGGGCCTGCTCACCGTGGACATTCCGGCCGCCGGCGGAGTAGTGGTCAGCGGCCGGGCGGTCCAGATCCCCGCCGCGGGCCACAGCTGATCGGACGCGCGGCCGCGGAAAGTGGCAGCCGGGGCGTCAGTGCGGGTTGGCGAGGCGCTCTCTGGCGTGATGGCGTCCGGGGCCGACGGGCACGAGCTCGGTGGCCCGGGCGAGACCTTCGGTGGGCATCGAGACGTACATGCTTTCGGCCCGGCTGACCTGGAATGTCTCGTGCCAGATGCCGACGGCCTTGGGGGCCTTTCTTGCCTGGCGGTTGAAGGCCGTCCAGGCCGGCCGGTGCTCGGATTCGGGCGCACTGGCGTAGGCATACAGCTTCTCCACCGACTCCCAGTACTGCACGATCACCGGCCCGCCGGCACCGAGGGCGAACCGACAACCAAGGAGGCCTGAGCCCGGCTCCTTGAAGAGTTCGTTCAGCATCCGCGGCATCGCCAGGAAGGCCGGCAGCCACAGGTCCGGACGCCAGGGGCTGTTGATGCGCATGCCGATCAGGAACACCACCAGATCACCGGAATGGCGGTGCGTGAAACGTCCAGCATTAATGCGTGCCATACTTTTCTCCTAACTAGATACCGCTACTCCCCAATATTGGCGAGTACTACTATCTAAGTCAAGGAGTATCTTTGCGCATCTCACAGCTGGCCGCGGCCACGGACGTCCCGGTGGCCACCATCAAGTACTACCTTCGGGAGAATCTGCTTCACGACGGCGTGCTGACTTCCGCGACGCAGGCACGCTACGACGACTCCCATGTGCGGCGGCTGAAGCTCATCCGGGCCCTCATTGGCACTGCCGGGCTTAGCGTCAGCGCCACCCGCGAGGTGTTGCTGGGCCTGGAGAACCCGCCGGAGTCCGGCCACGACCTGCTCGGAATCGCGCACCATGCGGTCGCCAGGACCGCTCCGGACGACGTCGACCTCTCAGCCGCGCAGCAGCTCCTGGACCGCTGGGGCTGGGGCGCGGAGGCATGCGACCGCGATGCCCAGGCCGCCCTGGTGCGGGCCTTGCAGGGGCTCTCAGACGCGGGGTTTGACGCGCCCGCGGTGCTCCTGGACCGGTATGCCGCGGCAATGCGGGACATTGCAGAGGCCGACGTCGAAAGTGTTCCGACGGATTCGCCGGAGGCCGCGATGCGGCACGTGGTGCTCGGGACCCTCCTGATGGAACCCGTGCTTCTGGCCATGCGCCGGCTCGCCCAGCAAAGCGCATCCTCCCAGCGCTTTGGCGTGGCGGGATCCGCCGGGCGGTCCGGCGCGGAATAGCCGCGTCAGCCGGCTGTGGCCGCGCCGAGCGTGACGTCCGTGCTTTGCTCCTGGCCGTCGCGGACAAAGGTGACCTTTACCGTGGCCCCGGCGGCCTGTTCCCGCGTCGCCGCCGTCAGCTCGGAAGCATCACTCACGCTGCGGCCGCCCAGCCCGGTGATCACGTCGCCGGCCTTCAGGCCGGCCTTGTCCGCGGCGGAGCCGGGGGTGACCGCTGCCGCCTCCGCTCCGGCCGTGAACTCCGAAGCGGTTCCCGAGGCCTTGTCCCGGACCGAGACCCCCAGCTGGCCGTGCGTGGCCGTTCCCGTGGCGATGATTTCCTGGGCGACGCGTTTCGCGTCGTTGATCGGGATGGAGAATCCGACGCCGATGTTCCCTGACTGGGATGCGGAGGAGGACGTGGACCCGGCCGAGGCGATGGCCACGTTGACTCCGATGACCTCTCCGTTCGCGTTCACCAGGGGGCCGCCGGAGTTCCCCGGATTGATGGCCGCATCTGTTTGGATGACGTTAATGCTGATGGTGCCCTGCGCGGCGGCGGAGGCCCCGTTCTGCAAGGCGGAGGTGGCCGAGGACGAGGTGTCGATGGTGCGGTTCGCTGCCGAAACGATGCCGTCGGTGACCGTTCCGCTCAATCCCAGGGGCGCTCCGATGGCAATCGCGGTGTCTCCGACTTTGACGCTACCGGAGTCGCCAAGGGTCGCGGCCACCAGACCGGGGGCAGTGATCTGGACGATGGCCAGGTCCGAGAGCGGATCTGTTCCGACGACCGTCCCCGGGTAGACGCTGCCGTCGCTGGTCCGAACCTCGATGGCCGCGTTCGCGGCCTGTCCGTCCGGGTGACCACATGCGTGTTGGTCAGAATATGTCCGGCGGCATCCAGGATGATGCCCGATCCGGTACCGCCCGACGTGCCGGAGCTGGCGCCGATGGTGACCACACTGGGTGAGGCCTTCTGCGCGGCGGCTGTCACCGCGCTGACGCTGTCCGGGTTGTTGATGATCACCGGCGTGTATTGGGTCGTTGCCGTACCGGATGCCGACGCTGCCGTGTTCCACATCGACGTCGCCCCGGCCGCCACGCCCCCGCCGAGGCCGCCCGCAGCCACCAGGCAGGCAACATAGAGCCCTGCGCCGACGCGTTTCCGGGTCTTCAGGCGTGCACGGGTTCCGGGGTTTTCGCTGTGCGTGGGAAGTTCATGCTCGTTCATGGGTCATCCTGATCTCGTCGTGGTTGCCTGTGTTGACCTATCCCCATCCTCAAACCCCGGTCTGTCGACGGTCTGTCGCGCCGCTGTGAACGGACTGTGAGCATTTCAGGCAGCCATGCCGGCGGCCGGCCACCCGGGTGTTGCCGGTTGCGACGCTGCTGTCCAGTTTTCTACAAGGACCATTCCGGAGAATACGAGGTGCTGGACGGAATCCAGCGACGATCAACGGGGGGCATAATGCATCGATCCGGCAAGGCCATGGTCTGCGCGGCACTGTTTGCCTGCCTGGCCCTGGGAGCTTGCGGCTCCCCGGAGACGCGGCCCGCTTCAGCGGAGACGGCGGCAGTTTTGCCGGGTGCGGTCGCGTCCGCGGATGCGACGGCGGCGGGTAACCCGACTGCGGCTGCGTCCTCCGCCGGAACTGTCGACGCGGGCGTACAACAGCGGGTCAAGAACCTGTGCACGAATGACCTGCAGGCCCAGGCCTCCAGCGCAACCCCTGCGCCCGGACAGCTGCGCGCCGCCCCTAAAGTCACGCTGGTCAGCATCAAATATCTTGGCGAAATGAAACAGATCCCGCTCCCGGACAATACCGCCGGCTACGAGCTCGGCATCAAATTCTCCTACAAGGTGGGACACGACGACGCCAAAACCTCCACGAAATTCTGCCGCGTCAATCTGACCGACTCGGCCGTGGACTGGAAGTGGACCGCGAGCCCCTGATGGGCTGACGCCACTGCCCGGACGCCACAGCCGGGTCCACTGGGGCGGGACACCCCGCACAGCCACGGCAAAGGTCCTGCTAAGTTCACAACTATTCCAGTGCAGGAGATTGATTACAGGAACACCCGCCCAAGGAGGACCCTGATGATCATCTACCGCCCCAACGTCCCACTGACCACCGGCCGCACCGGACTCATCCCGGCGCTGGCCGCCATGGCCTTGACCGCCGTGCTGGGCACGACGTGGCAGGTCCCGAACGAATCGCCAGGAGCAGCGGACACCGCGCACTGTGGGTGACGGCCGCAAGCCACACGATGACGGATGGCTCGTTCAGGAGTGCGGGCAGCCAGGCAGCCGCCGGCGCGGATCAGTTCCTCAGCTGCCTGCCCGGGCATCCTGTCGGTTCGCGGCGGCCCGGTTCCGGGGCAACAGGAATCCGACCGCGACGAGCCAGATCAGGCCGCCGAAACGCCCGACCGGCAACAGGACCTGGAGCGGCTCGACCACCATTGAGAGGAAGCTGAGCTCGGACAAAGCCGCGATAATGAGGCCGGTCCAAGCCAGCCAGCGCGGCACGAAGCGCAGGATCAGGGCAGGGACGGCGATCCCGGCGACGAGAAGCCCCAGGCCGACAACATAGGCGACACCGCCCGTGATGAAGGCGAGAAACGACAGCGCATGGGTCAGCGTGAGGTCGGTGGTGATCTCCGGCCGGCTCAGGACCCACGCCACGGAGGCCGAGAGCATGAGGAAAACCGAGGCCGCAATGCCGCCAAAGAAGCTGATCGCCGGACCAGGGACGCGCACGCCAAGCCGTAGCTGCCGGGCGTAGACGGTGGCCGCGAAGATACCCAGCGGAACCGCTGAACCGAACTGGAACAGGCTGGTGAGCCGCACGGCGTCGGGGTTCCCGTGAAAAAATGCCGCGACCTGCGAGGCGGGAGAGAACGGCGAGACGAAGGTCTGTCCGCCGGTGAGGGCTGCGCTGCACAGCAGGCCGGCGGCGGTGAGTCCCAGGCTCACGGCTGCCAGGATGCCCGGATGCGGCCCACCCGACCTGGCTGTTGTGGATGTGCGGTGGGGAGATAACTCAGTCATGATCGCGCCTTTCCGATAATCACGTCACAACAAGAATCATTCACTTGTTGAATCATTCTGTCAAGAGAGTAATATTGCGGTATGGATCCACAAGATACTCCGCGGTCAAGGCGCACCGCATTCCTGCTGTCCCAGCTGGGGGCACTGGCATCCTCACGCTTTGCCGAACGCACCCGCGAGCTCGAGCTGACACCCGGCGATGCCGGCGTGCTGCGCCTGCTGGGACGCACGCCGGGACTGAGCCAACGCTCCCTGGCCGATCGCCTGGGAGCCGTGCCCAGTCGCGTGGTTGCACTCATCGACTCGCTGGAACGGCGCGGACTGGTGGTGCGGGTGCGCAGCAACACCGACCGGCGGAATTACGAGCTCTGGCTGACGGCCGAGGGCACGGAGGTGCTCGGATCACTGCGCCAGGTTGCCGAGCAGCATGAGGCCGAACTCCTGGCCCCACTCACCGGCGACCAGTCAGCGCAGCTTGCGACACTGCTGGGCAAGCTGGCCGCCGCGCACGGCCTCGACAATGACCTCCACCGCGACACCAGCCGGACCGAATCCAAACCAGGGCGTCCCGACCGGCGGTAGGAGGAGAAGCTTCTGGCCTGCTTCGCGGGTGCGCGGCCGCCGCCACTTGTCCGACGCGGCGCCATATGTAAGTATCTGCGTATGAATGCAGATAGTAAGGCTTGCACCCTCACCGCGGACAGCCAGTACGTCGAACTCGCCGTGGAGGTGTTCGCCATGCTGGCCGACGCCACCCGGGTCCGGCTCATCCTGGCCCTGCGACACGGTGAACTGCCGGTCAACGAGCTCGCTGAAAAAGCCGGCAAATCCGCGGCTGCCGTGTCCCAGCACCTGGCCAAGATGCGGCTGGCGCGCATGGTCTCCACCCGCCAGGAGGGCACCAAGGTCTACTACCGCCTGCAGGACGGGCACGCCTGGCAGCTCGTAGCCGACGCCATTCACCAGGCCGAACACACGCTGGGCACAGCTCCGCACCACGGTGCCGCGACGCACAGCCCCAAGAGGGACACCGGGGCATGAACCGGCCCATGCAACCCGGCCACGAAGTCCACGCGCACGCGCATCCGCACGAACCCGGACACGGACACGGACACGAACCCGGGCACACGGAAAGCGGTCCGGACGCGGACCACCTTCAAAGGCACGACCACCACCACGGTCCGCACGCACACATTCACGCAACCGGACTCAAGGGGTGGCTGCAGGAACTCTTCGTGCCGCATTCGCACGACTCCGCCGACTCGATCGACTCCGCCATGGAAACAAGCTCCCAAGGCATTCGCGCCGTAAAGGTGTCCCTGCTCGGCCTCGGGGCGACGTCGCTGTTCCAGTTGGTCATCGTCCTGATCAGCGGCTCCGTGGCGTTGCTGGCGGACACGGTCCACAATTTTTCCGATGCCCTCACTGCCGTGCCGCTGTGGATCGCCTTCCTGCTCGGACGCCGGCGTGCGACCCGGACGTTCACCTACGGATTCGGGCGAGCCGAGGACCTCGCAGGGCTGTTCATTGTGGCGATGATTGCACTCTCGGCCGTCGTGGCCGCCGTCGAATCCATCCGCCGCTTCTTTGAACCCCAGCCCGTCCAGAATCTGGGCTGGGTTCTCGCCGCCGGGCTCGTGGGCTTTGCAGGCAATGAACTCGTCGCGGTCTACAGGATCCGTGTGGGGCGACGGATCGGCTCGGCCGCGCTCGTCGCCGATGGCATTCACGCCCGCACCGATGGCTTCACGTCACTGGCCGTCGTCGCCGGAGTGATCGGCATCTGGCTGGGCTTCCCCCTCGCGGATCCGATGGTGGGCCTGCTCATCTCCGCGGCAATTGCCGTGTTGCTGTGGGGAACCGTGCGCGACATTGGGCGCCGGCTCATGGACGGCGTCGACCCCGCCCTGACGGAACGCCTGGCAGCAGTTGTCAGCACCCATGCCCCCGAGGGCGCAACTTCACGGTTGCGCTGGTCCGGCCACCGGCTTCACATCGAAGTCTCCATCCCACTGGCGGGCATCGCTGCCTTGGAGGAACTGGCCACTATCCACGATGAAATCGACCGCGGCACCCGCCAGGCACTCCCGAACGTGGGATCCGTGACGACAGTGCCCACGTTCGACCGGGCGGGCGCGGCCGAACTGAACTATCCCCCGAGCCGCGATTAGCGGCGGGCCTCACGGGCTTCCCGGCCAGCGGGGAATCAGTGTCTGTCCGGCGTATCCCGCGGCGTCCCGGACCCGTTGCCGCCAAGCCGGGGAATGCTGGCCACGGCAACCAGGGCCGCAAGGGCTCCGAGGCCCGCAGGCAGGCCGATGAGTGTGGCGATGCCGCCCACCAGCAGCGGCCCGCCAGCGTCTCCGAGTTCGCGGCCGAGCTCGGCGGAGCCCATGGTGCGGCCCATGCGCCCCGGCGGAGTGGTGTCCGCCAGATGGGCAAAGCCGGTTGGCGTAGCCATGCCGACGCCTGCCCCGATTGCCGCAGCAGCCAGGTAAATAGTGACCGGACCGGGGGCCAGGGCCAGGAGGGCGACGCCGCCTGCGGTCACCAGCAGGCCCCACCTCATGCCCTGCGCGTCGCTGATGCCTCCGTTGTCGCGCAGCCTCCCGATCCGGGGCTGGGTGAGCAGGGAGGCAATTGCCAGGAGACTGACGGCTGCCGTTCCGGCGAAGGCGTCCAGGCCGTGCCTCGTCGCAAGGGCGGGAAGAAACCCGACCGCCGCTCCGAGCGCAGCGGTCGAGGCGGCCAGTACCAGTGTGGGGACCAGGAACCGCCGCTCGGTGATCTGCCGCGCCAGATCCAGAACGGTGTAGCGCCGACGCGGAAGCGGTTCCAGATGCGGCACGGCGACGAGCACCCACATTGCCGCGGCTGCCGCCAGCACCGAGAGGGCCGCAAACAGCAACGGAAAGCCGCCTGCGTATATCAGGGCGGCACCAAGCAACGGTCCTATGACGTATCCGAGACTCTTCCAGGAGCCGTACCTCCCGAAGTAGGTGCCGGCATTCCTTCCCTGGGCAAGACGGGCCACCATCGCGGAAGACGCGGGTGAGAAAGCGGAGGCAGCGGCGCCCTGCCCAAGCCGGGCCAGTCCCAGCATTAGCGGGTCCGCTCCCCACAGGCCGATGAGGGACACCACGGCAAAGGCCACCAGGCCCCCAACGATGACGGGCTTGGCGCCGATGCGGTCACTCAGGGCACCGAAGACCGGCTTGAGGAATACTTCAGAGACGTCATACAGTGCGAGCAGAATGCCCAGGTTGAGAAGGGTCAGGCCGATGTTTCCGCTCTGGGCGCCCATGCCTGCGGCGATACTGTGCGCGCCGAAGGCGGTCACGAAACCTGCGGCGTACAACGGGGCGGAGGAGGACCGGGCGGCGAGCACCGGCGGAGATGGGCTCATGAATGAAGCTCCTGGTAAACCTGTCCGGCAAAGTCCTCCAGCGCAACAACGCAGCCCGCCAGGTTCTCCTCGGCACCGGATGCCAGCGCGCTGCCGAAGACGTCCCTGCCCCGGATGGCGCGGAACCACCGCCGCAGCCGATCCAGACTTTGCTCTTCCTCCTCGAGCTCGGCAAGCGTGAACTTCCGCTTCGCAATCTCGTGGGCAATCTCCTCCCGGAATTTGCCGCAGTCGGCGACGAACTCGGCCCATTCCTCCGCCCGGGCCGCATCGAAAAGTGCACGCAGTTTGGCGGCGTCAGCGTCGGCGGAGCCGGTGGCCAGTACCATCAGCTCGCCGTTGCCCGCGCGGGCGAGTTTCCGGGCTTTTTCTGCACCGTCGCGGCAGGCAGGGACGTCGGGTGCGGTCCAGGCGCCCTGGCCGACGGGAACGGCACCGAGTCGGCGCAGTTCCCGCCAGACCGCCACGCGATGCCGGGACGGATCCGACGGCACTTGCACGAGCAGTACAAGCCAGGAAACCTCGGAACTGTGGGTCACAAATTATATTGTAACGGTTGTTACAATCTTGCGCCGGGCCCGGGTTCCGGACCGGAGCCGCAGGTCCGGTCCGGCTCCCCCGCGGCTCCGAATCACCTTCAGGGGACGAGTTTCAGGGCCGGCATTCAAGGCCGGCATTCAATGACCAGGAGCAGAAAGTGACAACGAGCGTTCAGCAGGAACCGGCCCGCACGGGCGAAGCCACGCTGCGGCGGCAGATCGTTCCCACGGAACTGGGTCCCTGCATGGTGAGCGTCCAGGAGGGTACGCCCGGCCAGGGTCAGGCGTCCGGCACAGCGGACGTCTACCTTCACGGCGCAGCTGGTTCCTGGACCAGCTTCCGGGCGCTGCTTTCCGGGACGCCGGCGAACGACCGGGTGCTGATCGACCTTCCGGGGTGGGGGGAATCCACGGCGGGCGCCCGGCTGGAACAATTCGGCATCGAGGCGATGGCACGCGCCATCACCGGTGTGCTGAACGCGCTCGGCTACCGGCGGTGGAACCTGGTGGGCCATTCGATGGGAGGCTTCCTGGCGCTGCACATCGCCGCGGCGTGGCCCGAATGGACCGCCAGCGTGGCCACCATTTCGGCCACGACATTCGCCGTGTCCGCGGCGGCCCGTAGGCCGCTGCGGAGCCTGGGCAGGTTCCCGGCGTTTGTCGGCATGCTGCTGGCCATGCGCACCATGGCGGCCCTCGGCCCGGCAGGATCGGCACTGGTCCGCGCAATCGGGACAACCCCACTGATGGGGCCGCTGATGTCCCCATTCTTCGCAGAACCCGGAGCCATCCCGGCGGCGGTGATCCGCGGGCTCAGCAACGACGCCCGGCCGGCCAGCTTCTCCGCGGCCGCCCGGGCTGTGGAGAACTACGATTTTGGCCAATGGCGCGGCATTCGCTGCCCGGCCCTGGCCCTGCGCGGCGACCACGACGTGTTCACGCCTCCGTCCGACCTGGCCCGGCTGGCCGAAATAGTCCCGCACGTCCAAAGGGTGACGATCCCGCAGTGCGGCCATTTCGCCAACATCGAGAGGCCGGAGCAGGTGCATCGGCTGCTCGATGACCTGCGCGGCCCGTGACCTGCTGGTCTGCGGCGGGCCACCTCCCTGAAGCCCGAAATCCAGTTGCTTTGACTCTTGACCGACGATACTCACCGATATATCGTTAACTATCGCCGAAACATCGGCGATAACTTGTCAGATTCACTTGAACTGGAAGGACGATGCCGCTATGAAGGGCATTCACGACGACAAATTCAACGATAAATTCAACGACGACGGCCCCGCCGCGGGACGCTTCGGGCGCGGCAGGAGCCGCCGCGGACCCCACGGACACGGCGGTTTCGGACCAGGGCGCGGGTTCGGGCCCGGTTTCGGGCCCGGTTTCGGGCCAAGCTTTGGTCCCGGTTTCGGTCCCGGCGGTTCACGGCGGGCCAGCAGGGGCGATGTCCGCTCGGCGATCCTCTCCCTCCTGGCCGAGGCGCCGTCCAACGGCTACGGCCTGATCAAGACAATTGCCGAAAAGACCTCTGGTGCCTGGCGGCCGAGCCCGGGCTCGGTGTACCCGACGCTCCAGCAGCTCGTCGATGAGGATCTCATCGCACCCGTCGGCGAGGGCCGGCGCACCGAGTTCACACTGACCGATGCGGGCAAGGCCTACGTGGCCGATCACGCAGAAGAGCTGGGGAACGCGTGGAACACCGACGCGCAGGGCTCCGGGCCTGCGTTCCACGAGAGTGTCGGGAAGCTCATGGGAGTCATCCACCAGTTCCGATTCTCGGCAACCGAGGAGCAACGCAATGCTGCAATGGAAAAACTCGACGAAACCCGCCGTGCGCTCTACCGCATCCTCGCCGACTAGCGCCGTCGGCACTTGGATGTGGCATGTCGGCCTCTGCGGACAGGTCTGCCGGCCCGGAGTCGGATGACTATTCTGCGGTTCCTGCCGATTGTTCCTGGGCGACGTTCACATTCTGCTCCTCCGCCACCCCGGCCCGAAGAAACAGTTCCCGTGACGCGATTTCCAGCCCCAGGGCAGTCGCTGCGATATCCTCCAGCGTTTGGTGCATCCACGCCACGGCAGCGGCGTCGGCCCGGGCCGCGGCGCCTCCGGAGGCGTGAACTGCCCGCAGCGACGCGTACCGGGCCACCCTGCCTTTCAATTCCCCGGTGAGATCCTCGATCTCTGCCAGTAGCTGGTCCCGCCAAGTGCCGGCATCTTGCGCTCTGTTCAGCTGCCGGACGGAAGATGACAGCCGTCCGAAGGCCGGTTGTTGCCGCTTCCCCAAGAGCTCGGCCAGCTCGGCTGCCAGCTCTTCCATTGCCTGGGCCGATGGTGACGGCGCCGAAAGCCATTCAAGATCTGCATCGCCTTGGGACCGTTGTTCCGCGAACGACAGCAACCGTCCGGGGCGCGGAACGTCGCTTATTGGTCCGGACCGATGGTACGGGTGAAGGGACGCGGGCCGGTTCATGGGGTTGCCTCGCATCGGTGGATCCTCCTGGACAGTGCGCTTGAATAATGGCGCTACCAGGGTCCGGGGCAACACCACTATTTTATCCGGGAGGGGCTCAGGAAGGTAGGCCTCAAAGCACCCGCAGGGCGACTGAGCCGCGCAGGTGCAGTAAAATCCGAGTATGGCGACGATGGGCCGGGCCGTGCGCGTGAGTGCCGCTTTCGTCAAGATAGCGGACACCCTTGTGGCGGACTACGACGTCTTGGACCTCCTCCACACCCTGGTGGAAGAATCAGTCGGTATTCTTGACGCCGCAGCCGCCGGACTCGTGCTGGTCGATCCGGCCGGAGACCTCCAGGTCATGGCCTCGACCAGCGAGGAAAGCCAACTCGTGGAAGTCCTCCAGCTCGAGGCCGGCGCGGGGCCATGCGTGGACTGCTACCGGACCGGAGCCGCCATAGCCATCGACGACATCGCTGCGCAGGGTTCCCGATGGCCCCTGTTCCAGTCCTCCGCCCTGTCCCAGGGCTTCCGTTCCCTGCACGCCGTCCCGATGCGCCTGCGCAACCGGACCATCGGAGCCTTGAACCTCTTTGGCCAGGAAGCCGGTCCCCTCAGTTCCGAGGACACCGCAATTGCCCAGGCCTTCGCGGACGTGGCAACCATTACCCTCCTGCAGGAACGCGCGGCCAGAGAAAACGCCCTGATCAACGAGCAGCTCAAGCGCGCCCTCAACAGCCGCATCCTGATCGAGCAGGCGAAGGGCGTCATCGCCCACACCTCCAATGTCGACATGAACGAGGCGTTCGCGCTGCTCCGCGGCTACGCCCGCGCCCACAACAAAACCCTCTACGACACCGCCGAAAAAGTCATCAACCGCAGGATCACCATCTAGCGCACCCGCTGCCTCCACTACTCGGCACCGGAGGGCGTCGACTGCGGTGCGTCGTGCCACGGACCCAAAGAAGGAAGAATCAAACCTATGACCGAGACCTTGAAAACACCCAACGTCCTTTTTATCTGCAGCAAGAACGGCGGAAAATCCCAGCTCGCCGCCGGACTCATGAATCAGCTCGCCCACGGGACGGTCACGGTGCACTCTGCCGGGACCAAACCCTGTGAATCCCTGAACCCCCAGGCCGTGGACTCCCTGGCCGAACTCGGCATCGACATCACCGGCGAGCACCCCAAGCCCGTCTCCGACGACGTTCTGGACGCGGCCGACGTCGTGATTGTCCTGGGCAACGAGGCCAGGATTGAACCCCGCGAGGGCAAGCGGTTCGAGTTCTGGGAGACGGACGAACTGTCCGAACGCGGCATCGAGGGCATGGAGCGCATGCATCTGGTGCGGGACGACATCAAGTCCCGGGTGCAGAAGCTGTATGCGGAGCTCACCGGCAGCTGAGAGAGTCCGCTGGCCGACTGAGGCCACCGCGAAGGGGATGGACTATCGCCCCCACTTTCGGGGGTTCTGTCCCTACAATTAACTGTGGCCTCCATGGCATCCACGTCGCGGGGGCGACCCACTAAGGAGGATCATCATGGGCCTGGGTGAAAAGATCCACAACGCCGCCGAGAAACTCCACGGCAAGGGCAAAGAGACGGCTGGCAAAGCAACCGGCGACGAGAAAATGAAGGCCGAAGGCAAGAGCCACCAAGTCCGAGCAGACCTGAAGCAGGCCGGCGAAAAAGTTAAGGACGCCTTCAAGAAACACTGAAATACAGGCTTCCGGAGGGCGGGAGTGCGGTCCGGCGGAGCGCGCTCCCGCCCGGCCTTGTCTGCTGGCGTTCCAGGGACCTCCCGTCGTCAGTGATGCAGGTCCAGCGCCTCGAGCAGCCGGGTAACTGAGCCGCCCAGGTTCCACTCTGTGGCGAGACGCTCCAAGTCGGACCGCGGACCACCTGCCACGGGATGCAGTTGCGCTCCCGCCTCTTCAAGCGTCGGCAGCTCCAGGTTCTTCACGATCTGCACCACCGCGGGCGCAACCGCCAGGTACTCCGCGGCCGCGGCGAGCTTGGACCGCACGCCGCTGGACAGTCCGCTTCCGGAATCCGCGGCAGCCTCGAGCAGCCCGTCGAGCGTGCCGTATTCGCCGAGCAACGCCGCGGCGGTTTTCTCGCCGATGCCGGCGACGCCCGGCAGCCCGTCCGAGCTGTCGCCGCGCAGCGTCGCGTAGTCGGCATACTGTGCGGGCAGCACGCGGTACTTCTCGACGACGACGGCGTCGGTCATGACCTCCAGGTTCCGCATTCCGCGCGCCGTGTAGATCACCCGCACCTGACGGGCGTCGTCGATCACCTGGAAAAGGTCGCGGTCGCCCGTCACCACGTCGACCGGAAGTCCGGCGTGGCTGGCGTAAGTGCCGATGACGTCGTCGGCCTCGTGTTCGGCAGCCCCGACGACGGCGACGCCGGCGAGCTCGAGTACCCTGCGGATCATCGGGATTTGCGCCTCCAGCGCGTCCGGAACGACTTCGACGTCGGGGCCGTCGGCCACTGTCTCCTCGACCCGGTGCGACTTGTAGCTCGGGATGAGGTCGACCCGCCACTGCGGACGCCAGTCGTTATCCCAGCAGGCAACCAGGTGCGTCGCGCCGTAGTCCGTTGTGAGCCGCGTGATCATGTCAAGCAATCCCCGGACAGCGTTCACCGGCGTGCCGTCGGCGCGGCGGACCGTGTCCGGCACGCCATAAAACGCGCGAAAGTACAGCGAGGCGGTGTCGAGCAACATCAAACGGTCGGCCATACCTGATCCTGACACGGATGCGCCCGCTCGCGGCGGACCGTCACGGTTTTGTTCCCAGGAGGCCGGGTTGCCGCGGGCGGGCGCTCCAGCCGGCCGCCCGGAACACAAAGTGTTTTCACAGCCTAGGCATGGGAAGTAGCCGCAGGGTGACACATAGGGGTGCGCGGCGGTCAACGCCCGGCCCAGTGAACCATCCACTGCAAGTGCCGCTGTTCCCCAGGAGGCGACGATGACTGCCCAGACCCCTTCGGCTCTCATGACCGTGGCCGAGGTCGCCCTCGTCATGCGGCTGTCCAAGGCGACCGTGTATCGCCTGGTGCAGGCCGGCGAAATCCCCGCCGTCCGCTTCGGCCGGTCCTACCGCGTCCCTAAGAGCGCCGTTTCTGCGTACATTGCACGCTCGGGCCTCACCGGGAACGAAGGCTCCGAGGTTTCGAACCGGCACTGACCGCCGGCCCGCCGCCGCCAGTTTCCTGGCCGGGCGGACGGCTCGTCCTGACTTTTCCAGCCGGGTCATTTTCTCCATCATGACGGCCGCCACCAACAGTTCTGGCCAATATGGGCGGATTTCCGCGTTAACTCTCACCGTTCGCGCACGTTTCCCCGCTGAAACAGCGTTCGTCATTTTCGTCTTTTGAGCCATCTTTCACGCCATTTATTTCCGGGTAATGGCGGAACCAAGTATTTGTATGACATTTGTGTTTCGCCGCTGATTTCTCCCCGGAAAAAGCACGTAGCCACTACTGTGTTGGCCATTCTTGGCGTCCCCGTACGTTGGTCCCAGCCAGCACACCCCAGCTGCTGGATCCCACCGGAGGGCAGATACTCCCCGCACCTTGGCGGCTCACCGCCATTGTGACGGGCGGCAGAAAGCTGTGCATCAGCCACCTGTGCAACCGGATATCGATGGCAACTTCCACACATCCAATTAGGGGTAGAAATGCGTGTATTAGTCACCGGCGGAGCAGGGTTCCTCGGCTCCCATTTGTGCGAAACACTAATCAAGCGCGGCGATTCCGTCGTCTGCGTCGATGATCTCTCGACCGGCAGGCGGGAGAACCTGGCGAAGTTCGCTGATGATCCAAACTTTACGTTTGTGCAGCAGGATGTAAGCACAGCCCTCAACATCCAGGGGCGGCTGGACGCGGTAGCCCACCTCGCGAGCCCGGCCTCACCGCCGGACTATCATCGGCTCCCCCTGGAAACGCTGGCCGTGGGCAGCCGGGGCACGGAGAACGCCCTGAAACTCGCAGAGAGGAAGGCGGCCCGCTTCGTCCTTGCCTCCACCAGCGAGATCTACGGGGATCCTACTGTCCACCCGCAGAACGAGCAGTACTGGGGCAACGTGAGCTCTATCGGCCCCCGCAGTGTCTACGACGAAGCCAAGCGATTCGCCGAAGCCATCTCCATGGCCTACTCCCGCAGCCGGGGGGTGAACGTGGGGATCGTGCGCATCTTCAACACGTTCGGACCACGGATGCGCGCAGAGGATGGCCGTGTCGTCTCCAGCTTCATCGCCCAGGCGCTGAACGGGGATCCCCTGACGATCTACGGCGACGGTCAGCAGACCCGCAGTTTCTGCTACGTGGACGATCTCATTCGGGGCCTTGTGGCCATGATCGACAGCAACGAAACGGGTCCCATCAATCTGGGGAACCCGGTGGAGCGGACCGTCCAGGAATTGGCCGAACTGGTCCTGGAGATCACGGGCTCGTCCTCGAACATTGAATTCCACCGGCGGCCGGTGGATGACCCAACCCGTCGCCGCCCGGACATCAGCCTCGCCGCAAATGTGCTCGGCTGGCAGCCCCTGGTCTCCACCGAGGAGGGCCTGGAGCAGGTCATCAGGTATTTCCGTTCCCACGCCGGAGAAGTGCAGGCCGCAGCCTTGGAACTTTCCGGAGCCCAGTTCGAAGGAATGTCCCCGGCCGCACAGCGGGCGGAGCGTCCGGCCTTGGCCGAACCCGCCTAGCCCCCCGACTACCCACCAGCCCGCGGTCCGTTCGGGCCGCACCGCAGTCCTTAGGAGATCAGCATGCGTATTACTGTCATTGGCACAGGTTATCTGGGTGCTGTCCATGCCGCCGGCATGGCTGCCTTCGGCCACGACGTTCTGGGGGTGGACGTCGACGCCGCGAAAATTGAACGCCTCGCCCACGGCGTGGCCCCGTTCTACGAGCCGGGCTTTCCGGACCTTCTGCGGGAGAACCTCGACGCGGGCCGCTTGCGGTTTTCCACCTCACTGGAAGAAGCGGCCGCGTTCGGCGACGTCCACTTCATCTGCGTCGGTACCCCACAAAAGCCCGGCTCCACCTCCGCGGACATGAAGTTCGTTGACGCGGTCATCGAGGGCATGGCACACCGCATCTGCTCCGGCCCTGCCTCATTGTGGGCAAATCCACCGTGCCAGTAGGGACGGCGGCCCGGCTTACCGAGATGGTGGCCCGGCTCTCCCCAGCGGGTGAGCAGGCACAAGTGGCGTGGAATCCGGAGTTCCTCCGTGAGGGATTCGCCGTCAACGACACACTCCACCCGGACCGGCTCGTGGTCGGGGTGGCCTCCGCCGACGCCGAGGCGACCCTGCGGCAGGTCTACGCCACCATTCTCGAGGAGGGCACGCCGTACGTAGCAACGGATGTGGCCACGGCCGAACTGGTGAAAGTCTCAGCCAACGCGTTCCTGGCAACCAAGATCTCGTTCATCAATGCCATCTCCGAGGTCTGTGAGGCCGTGGGGACGGACATTGTTCCCCTTGCTACGGCCCTCGGCCACGACGCACGGATCGGCAACCGATTCCTGGCCCCGGGCGTAGGCTTCGGCGGCGGCTGCCTGCCCAAGGACATCCGCGCCTTCCTGGCACGCGCCGAAGAACTGGGCATCGACGAGGCCCTGGGATTCCTCAGAAATGTCGACGCCATCAACCTCAACCGGCGCCACAGCGCGGTCAACCTGGCCCGAGGCATGCTCGGCGGCTCGCTCAAAGACAAGAGGATCGCCATCCTGGGCGCCGCCTTCAAACCCAACAGCGACGACATCCGGGACTCGCCGGCGCTCAGCGTCGCCAACGCCCTCCAGAGCCAGGGAGCACAGGTCCGCGTCCATGATCCCGAAGCCATCGAAAACGCCCGCGCCGCCCACCCCCTGCTCAACTACACCTCCGAGGTCCACAAAGCCTTCGAAGGCGCGCAATTGGCAGTCCATCTCACCGAATGGCAGGAATACCGGGACCTGGACCCGCTGCACCTGTCCACGCTCGTGACCACCCCACACATCCTCGACGCCCGGAACGCCCTCGACATCGACCATTGGCGCGCGGCCGGGTGGACCGTCCGGGCCATGGGCCGCCCGGCCAGGTAGGCCAACAGGACAAGGAGGACGCCCCCATGATCAGACCCACAGCCCTCGTCACCGGCGGAGCCGGCTTCATCGGCAGCCACTGCTGCCTCGACCTGATCCTCAACGGCTACAACGTCGTTGTGATCGACAACTTCATCAACAGCTCACCGGCGGCGATCGAGCAAGTCGAGCGCATCACCGGCCGGGACATCACCCTCCACGACGTGGACCTGACCGACAAATCATCCCTGGGCGAGGTCTTCCGGAACCATCGCATCGACGTCGTCGTTCATTTCGCGGCGCACAAGGCCGTTGGTGACTCCATGAACCGCCCGCTGGAGTACTACACCAACAACGTCACCGGGATGCTCAACCTCCTCAACGCGATGCAGGAGGCCGATGTCAGGCACCTGGTGTTCTCCTCGTCCTGTTCCATTTACGGTGACGCCGAGGATCTGCCGCTGACGGAAAATTCGCCCGCCCGCCCCACCAACCCGTACGCGCAAAGCAAATGGATGTGCGAAAAAATCCTGGCGGACCTGTGCGCCCGCCAGCCGGAATTCTCGGTCACCGCGCTGCGCTACTTCAACCCGGCCGGCGCCCACGAAAGCGGCGAAATCGGCGAGGACCCGACAGGCGTCCCGGGAAACATCGTGCCCTTCCTGACCCAGCTCGCCGCCGGCCGCCACGACGAACTCCAAGTGTTCGGTTCGGACTATGCCACGGTCGACGGGACCGCCGTCAGGGACTACATCCACGTCATGGACGTGGTCGAAGGACACCGCCTGGCCCTCGAAACCGGCCCCCTGCCGGGGTTCCGCCGCTACAACCTGGGCACCGGCGTCGGAACCTCCGTCCTGGAACTTATCCGGGAATTCGAGACCGTCACGGGGACCACCATCCCCTACCGCATCGTCGGGCGCAGACCCGGCGACGTGCCCGCACTCGTCGCATCCCCGGCGCTGGCCAACGCAGAACTCGGTTGGACAGCGCGCCGGAACCTCACCGAAATGTGCCGGGACGCCTGGAACTTCCAGGAAAAGCACCCGGCCGGATATGCAAGCGCCGTCATGAGTGGAGGTGGCAGCGCATGAGCGCGAAGACAGCGGCCGCGCAGGTCCAGCCGGCACCGAATCCGGACAGGCGGCGCACCAGCGCCGAGGAAGCGCAGAACACCAGCACCATGGTCACGGCCACGCCCCACGGCCCTCTGCTCTCCGGCCCGCGCGCGCCGCGACTGGCGAATAACAAGGCACTCTACGTTCCGGTCCTGTCGGCGGGACGGCGGAAGCTGATTGCCGCCCTGACCCTCGGCTGGTGCGTCGCGTTCGCCGCGTTCTGGTTCTGGTGGCTGGAGCCCGAGCACAACGTGGGGTGGCCGGGCCTGGTCCTCAATTCCGTGCTGTTGTTCTACCTGTCCTACCTGCCCAGCTATTTCCTGATCGCGGTGAACCGGCTGCGGCAGATCGATCCAGCTCTGCCGGTCCCCGATGTGCGGGTCGCCTTCGTGGTGACCAAAGCCCCTTCCGAGCCGTGGGAAGTGGCGAAAAAGACTCTCCGGGCGATGCTGGACCAAGAATTTCCACGCCCCTACGACGTCTGGCTTTGCGACGAGGACCCGTCCCCGGAGGTCATTGCCTGGTGCTCACGCCTGGGAATCCGAGTCTCAACCCGCCGCGGCATCGCCGAATACCACCAGCAGCAGTGGCCCCGGCGGACCCGGTGCAAAGAGGGCAACCTCGCCTACTTCTACGACACCGCCGGATACCAGGAGTACGACGTCGTGGCGCAGCTGGACTGTGACCACGTGCCGGCACGGAACTACCTCGCCGAGATGGTCCGGCCGTTCACCGACGCGAGCGTCGGCTATGTGGCGGCACCGAGCATCTGTGACACCAACGCCGCCACCTCCTGGTCCGCCAGGGGCCGGGTACACAAGGAAGGGACCTTTCATGGCCCGTTCCAGGCCGGGCACGTCGCGGGCCTCGCCCCGCTCTGCATCGGGTCCCACTATGCGGTGCGCACGGCGGCCCTGCAGGACATCGGCGGGATCGGCCCGGAACTCGCCGAGGACTTCTCCACCAGTTTCCTGCTCAACTCGGCGGGCTGGCAGGGTGCCTTCGCGCACGACGCCGAGGCCCACGGGGACGGGCCGCACACCTTCGCCGCCAAGGCGGTACAGGAATACCAGTGGTCCCGCAGCCTGGTGGTGCTGCTTTTGGAGACGCTCCCCCGCCACCTGCACCGGTTTCCCTGGCGGCTCCGGCTGCGGTTCATCTTCGCCCTGTCCTACTACCCGCTGCTTGCCCTGACCACCATCGCGGGGCTGACGCTGCCCGCCATTGCCGCGGTGACCGGCGTTCCCTGGGTCAACGTCAGCTACATCGAATTCCTTGTCCGCTGGTCATTCATCACGGTGTGGCTGGTATTGATCACGTTCCTGGCCCGGCGATGGGGCCTCCTGCGCCCCCGGGAAGCCCCCGTCCTCAGCTGGGAAAACTGGCTCTACACGCTCGCCCGGTGGCCCTTCGTTGCCAGGGGCGTCCTGGCAGCAGTCCTGCAAAAGATCCGCCCGCGGGCAGTGGATTTCAAGGTCACACCCAAATCCCTTGGCAGCTACGAGCGGCTGGACTTCAGGCTCCTCACGCCCTATTACGGAATATCGGTTGTCATGAGCGCGGCAGCCCTGACAGGTGAAACACTGACGGCGGCCTACGGCTACGTGTTCCTGTGCCTGCTGGCCGCCGGCTCCTACGCCGTCGTGGCCCTGGCGGTCCCCCTGCTCCACGCCTATGAGAGCGCCGCGGCGGCGAAAGCCCCGCTGGCCGCCGCCATCCGCGCCACCGTCGCTGTCCCCCTGGCCATCACGGCGGCCGTCTGGATACCGCTTCTGGTCGCCATCGCACAGTTCCCGCACTTCATCCGGCCCTTCCTGATCTAGGAGATCCAAGAAATCCCGACCAGTCCAGACCGGTTCAACCCGAATCGGTCTGGACTGTGGCCGTCCCCCCGTTCCGGCGCTTCCCGCACCCCGACGATTGGTCTCTTCGATGCCCGCCATGATGGCAACGCCCTGTTTTAACAGGTTGAAAGGACGGGCCCGCAGGCCGCGGTGGAGGCTGCCCGCGCTGGTCGCCGCCTCGGTGGCTGCCCTGGGACTCATCGCCGCCACGGCATCCATCACCCGCCCCGCCCCGTCACCGGAGCTCGCGATCCGCGGCGCCGACATCTCCTTCACCCTCCAGGAGGAAGCAAACAACCAGACCCTCAGTGACAATGGCCAGACGGCGCCACTGGAAACGATTCTCGCCCGGCACGGCGCCAACTACGCCCGGCTCCGCGTCTGGGTCGATCCCCCCAAGGGAACCAGCGACCTGGACTCCGCCCTGACTCTCGCCCGGCGCGCCCGCGCAGCCGGCCTTCAGATACTCCTGGACCTGCACTATTCGGACTCCTGGGCAGACCGGACCGCCCAGCAAACACCGGCGGCGTGGCAGGGCCAGAACCCTGAGCAGCTGCGCAGCACCGTGGAAACCTACACCCGCGACGTCCTGGCGGCCTTTGCCCGGCAGGCCACCCCGGTCGCCATCGTCCAGATCGGCAACGAGACCACCCACGGGATGCTGTGGCCCACCGGACAGATCTACAAGCAAACCGGCGAAGACTGGGCGGGCTATGCCGAGCTGGTCAAGGCGGGCATTCGCGGGGCGAAGGAAGCAGGGCCCGGTCCCGGCCCGCTGATCATGCTGCACTCCGACACCGGCGGAGACCAGGGCGCATCGACCTACTACTTTGACCATGTGCAGCAGGAGGGAGTCAGTTTCGACCTCATCGGGTTGACCTACTATCCGTTCTGGAACGGTTCCCTGGCCAGCCTGCAACAAAACCTCCATGTCCTCGCCGACCGATACGCCAAAGACATCCTCATCGCCGAAACGGCCTACCCGTGGACCCTTTCCGGGGGCGGCGGCATCCAAAGCGTCGTCACGTCCCTCGATGCGCTGCCGGACGCGGCCGCCTACCCGCCGACGCCCCAAGGACAAGCGCACTATTTCGAAGCCCTCAACCGGATACTGCGCGAAGTTCCCAACGGCCACGGGACCGGCTACCTCATCTGGGAACCCGGCTGGCTCCCCGGGGTCCCCACCGACGCCCGCACCGGGAACTCGCACAGCAACCTCACGCTCTTTGACTGGTGGGGCCACGGGTTGCCGGCACTGGACGCATTCCAGCCCACCGGAGCCGCCGGACCCTAGGCAGCGACCCATGTGGAGCTCACAGGATTCTGTAAGGGAACTGAGAGCGGGACGCGGTCACGTTGTCGGTGACCAACTGTTGGCCCATCCTTGAACCATGATCGAGCCCAAGGCGGGTCCTCTCGCGAACCGCGGGAGACAGTGGGGCGTGCGCAAGCGCGCAACAGCGACCGCCGTCGGGGTCGTCGCCCTGGCGCTGCTGGTCGGTGGCATTGCGCTCATAGCCTCGCTCCAGGGGTCGCTGGTCGCCTCAACTGAGTCGGCCGCCCGGCAGGAGGCCCTGGAAGTCGTCGTCCACATGCGGGACGAGGATGTCGCGGAAGCGGGCCGATACATCGCGGCCACCGTGCACGAAGGGCAGATCGTCCAGATCCTGAACCCGGCCGGGGCCGTCGTGGCCGCGCAGGTGCCCACTGCGGGTGCCAAGCCGCTTACGGCCCTGCGTCCCGCCCCGGACCAGGTCCTGACGGAGGATGTCACCAGGGTGGAGACCGTCCGCGACCCCGGCGACTTCATGATCGTCACGACGGCGGTCCGTCTGGACGACGGACCCTACACCGTGGTGGTGGCGTCCCGGGTACAAGTCCTGGCGGAGACGCTGGCCACAGTTTCCTGGTATCTGCTCGGCGCCGCCCCGCTGCTGCTGCTGGTGGTTGGCGGTTCGGTCTGGCTGCTGGTGGGCCGCTCCCTGCAGCAAGTGGAACGAATTCGCGGGCAGGTCGCCCGCATCGACGGGGAACGCCTGAACGAACGAGTCGACGTTCCGCAGACCAACGACGAGATTCAGTCCCTGGCGCTGACGATGAACAAGATGCTGGAACGGTTGCAGGCCTCGGACAGCGCGCAGCGCAGGTTCCTTTCGGACGCCAGCCACGAACTCCGCAGCCCCGTGGCAACCCTTCGCGCCGGGGTGGAGGTCGCTGCCGCGGACCCGTCGGGGCAGTCCTGGCGTGAGCTGACGGACATCCTCTCCGAAGAGACCTCCCGCATGCACTACCTCGTCGAGGATCTCCTGACCCTCGCCAAGGCCCACGACGGGGGCTTCCGGCTCAACGAGGAGGACGTTGACCTCGACGACGTCGTGGACCGTGAAACCCGCAGGCTCCGCTCGACAAGCACCCACCTCATCACAGCAGAGCTGACCCCCGTCCGGATCAGCGGGGACGCACGCCGGGTGGGACAGGTTCTTCGAAACGTCCTGGACAACGCAGACCGGCACGCCGTCTCGCGGATCCAGATCAGCCTGAACCCCGGTGAAGGCGGAGCAGGCGCGGTCATTACCGTAGACAACGACGGCGGACCGGTACCGGAGGCGGACCGGCAACGGGTCTTTGAACGGTTCGTCCGGCTCGACGAGAGCAGGTCGCGGGAAGGCGGCGGCAGTGGGCTGGGGCTGGCCATTGCGGCCGGGATCATGTCGGCCCACCACGGCTCCATCCGTGCCACCGAGAGCCCGCTGGGCCACTGCCGCTTCGAGATGGCGTTTCCCGCAGCCACGGAGTGAAGACAGAGCGTGAGGACCGGCGGGAGGACCGGCCCGCCTACGTCCCGGCGGTTCGGGGGGAGTGTTCCCGCGGGTCCACGTCGGTGCTGAGCATGTAGCCCATCCCCCACACCGTGGTCAGTGTCTGGACGCCGAAGGGGACGTCGATCTTGCGCCTGAGGTAGCTGATGTAGACCTCCACCACGTTATCTCCGCCCTCAAAGGCGGGGTCCCACACGTTGTCGAGTATCTCCGCCTTCGTCACGATCTGGTCGTGGCGCCGGATGAGGTACTCCAGGAGCCCGTATTCCCGGGGGGTCAACTTGATCGCCTTGTCCCCCCGACGGACCTTGCGGTTGAGGGGGTCCAGCGTCAGCGTGCCCACCGTCAACACCACAGGGCGCTCAGGTGCACCGCGGCGGATGAGTGCCCGGATCCGCGCCACCAGCACCGGAAAGCTGAAAGGCTTGGTCAGGTAGTCATCAGCCCCAAGATCAAAGGCATCGGTCTGGTCGTACTCGCCGTCCTTGGCAGTGAGCATCAGCACCGGAGTCCAGACCTTGTGTTCCCGCAGCTCCTTCAGGACGTCGTAGCCGTTCTTTAGCGGCAGCATCAGATCGAGCAGGATTGCATCGTATGAGTTTTCTGTCGACGCCCACAGGCCACTGACGCCGTCGTGCATGACGTCTACGACGAAACCTTCATTCGTCAGCCCGCGGCGGACCGCTTCGGCCAAACCTTTCTCATCATCGACGACCAAAATGCGCACGGAAACCCCCCTCCTTGATACAGGCAGTATGTGGCAGAGGGTTGAGCAAACCCTGAGAAAGGCCTCTCCCGGGCGACGGTCAGCGGCGTCCGATGGCAAAGGAGTCCGTGAACGAGTCGCCCTCTGCCGGAACGAACCGGGCGGACAGTTCGTCCGCACTCGCCCTCAGGTCCAGGGTCCCGAGGGAAGGATCGCGGTTCCTGCCGGACCATGCGGCGAAATAGCCGGCCTCGGCGTCGTTGTCGTTCACATCGTAGAGACCGACACCGCCGGTACCCACGGTGGCGAAAACGGTTCCCGCGCCCTTCACCATGGTTTGGTCGGTATCCATGAGGCAGGCAGATGAAAAACTCTCCGGTTGCAAGCCCGGGCACGAGCCGCCGACGCCCAGTTGGTGGGTGCGCTGGTAGTCGTGGTCATGGCCGGCCAGGACAAGGTCCACCTTCTTCTCCATCAGCATGTTCGTGAAATCCTGGCCGGGCTGGCATCCGTATTTTCCAACGCTCAGGCAGGGTGCGTGCATGCCAACCACGGTCCACGGGATCTGCGCCGAGGCAGCCCCATCGATGGCGTCCGTTGTCCAGCGCCAGCGTTCGCTGTCGCGCGAGTAGTCCAGGGGTTGCCCGTCCTTGAAGTTGATGCCCGGCGATACCATGATGAACCGCACCAGGGGATCCGCCTGGGGGACATCGACGTACCACTGGATCCCGTACTCGCCTTGGAGCCCCGGGAGCCTGTTGGGCAGGCACTCGACGAACTTTGCGATGTCACCGTCGCTGCCGTCGCTCTCATGATTGCCGGTGATTAGTTGGTAGGGGAAATTTTCGCCAACTTTTCCCTTGACCATGTCGCAGAACTGCTGCTCGATCCCGGCCTTGTACGCGAAGTCCCCGAGGGCAAGATTGAACTGCGGCTGGAGGCCGGCAATAACGTCCAGCACTTTTTTGGCCCCGGTGCTGACGCCGATGTCGCCCTGGGCGGTGAAGTGGACAGTCCCCGGGGGCGCCGGCACCGCCGAAGGGGTGGAGGGCTGGGCGCTGCTGGGCTGGGCGTTTGTGGGTTGGGCGTGTGTCGGCTGGGCCGTCGCCGAAGCACTGAATGGTTTGGCCTCCCGCGGACCGGACTGGCAACCGGCCAGCATCAGACCCAGGCACACGGCAACCATCATTGCAATGGCCACGGCTGCGCGATTCCTGGATGTGGCAGCCATTATTTCCTCCCCTCGGCGGCCCGAACCGGGTTCAGCCCATGGCCCGCGTCGGTCCCGCCTCGTAGCGTACCCGCGAAGGCTTTGGGATTCCTTTAGCCCTTGCAGGCCGGGGGCTACGGAACGCCGGCCCCCGGCCCCGGCCGGGTGGACCGCCCGCTTTGCCCGCCGTGGCCGTTGCCTCAGAGATTTCTCAGCGCTGCCGGGCAACGATGGTAGTGGATCGTGTTGCATCAATTCCGCACCCGGCAGAAGGAATCGTAGCCAACATGGAAAACACAACCCTGACGACCTTTGCCCTTGTCCGCCATGGCCAGACGGACTGGAACGTGCAGCGCCGGCTTCAGGGTTCCACCGACATTCCGCTCAACGACGTCGGCCGCCGCCAGGCGCGGGACGCCGTCGCCGTCCTGTCCGGCTACCAGTGGGATGCGGTCGTTTCCTCGCCGCTGCGCCGTGCCGCAGAAACCGCCGACCTGATTGCCGACGGGCTGCGGCTCGGCCCGGCCCGGCGCGTACCGGAACTTGCCGAGCGCAGCTTCGGACCCGCTGAGGGCCTGCAGGCCGGACCCGAACTGGACGCGCTGCGGATCCGGGGTGGCTTCCGCGGCCGCCGCGTCGTGGTGGTTGCCCACGCCACGCTGATCCGGCTGAGCCTCAGCCGCGCCGTCGGATACACCTTGCAAAGCATCGACAACGCCGCACTCAACCTGGCCCACCACCATGCCGTTGACGGCTGGGAGCTTGAATACTTCAACGGCGAGCCGGTCATGGCCGGCGCCCGGGGCTGAGCTGCACCGTCCCGGGCTGCCCTCAGCGGCCCTTAATCGCGCCACCATCTATGCCTGCAAGTAGCGGAACAGCAGGCCGTTTCTTACATCGAGCCCGGCGCCGTGATCCTCAATGGGCAAGTACCCGTCACGGCTAACCACCGGGCGCGCCTGCGCCACCGCAGTGATCATGGCCGATCACTCCTTCTGGTCAGATTGAGCCTTCTCTCTGGATTCTCTCTCCCTTCCGCCGAGGACGCCACCCCCGGTTGCCGCTCCTGGGCGGGGATCGCGTGGATCCCCGTCCAGGGTTCGTGTTCATGTCCCGTCTTGGCTTCGGACGCCAGCTGTTAAGTCCGCATGGTGAACATGGGGCGGGTGAGTTCACCTTGTAAAGCCCATGAGGGCAACAATGACCTGCTTTCCCCTTCCCGACGCGGCTTTCTGGCTGCTGCGCTGACCGGAGCGGCGCTGACCCTGGCTCCTGTCACTTTCGCCGCCGCCGATACCGGCACCAGCAAAACCAAGACGATCACCGGACACCTCGAGCCGGGCGCCGCGGATTTCGTCTACCTGCCCGTTGAGGTGCCCGCCGGTGTCAACAGGATCAGCGTCTCCTACAGCTACAGCAAGCCCACCGTCGCCTCCGGGCTCCTGGCCAACGCGTGCGACATCGGCGTCTTCGACGAGAAGGGCACCGACCTCGCGGGCAAGGGTTTCCGGGGCTGGTCCGGCGGCTTCCGCACGGAGTTCTTCATCAGCGCCGCCGAAGCAACGCCCGGCTACCTGCCCGGCCCGGTCGGCAAGGGCACCTGGAACATCGCGCTCGGCCCGTACCAGGTGGCCGGGCAGGGCATGGATTACACCGTCACCGTCACCCTGGACTACGGGCCCGACGGCGCGGCCTTCCGCCCGCAGTACCCGCCGCAGCAGGTCGCGGGCCGCGGCGCCGGCTGGTACCGCGGCGACGCCCACCTCCACACCGTGTATTCCGACGGCAAGCGCACGCCCGAGGACGTCGCTGCCGGGGCCCGCGCTGCGCGCCTGGACTTCATGATCAGCACGGACCACAACACCCCGGCGTCGCACGGCGCGTGGGGGCCGCTGGCCGGCAACGACCTGCTCATCCTCACGGGTGAGGAGGTGACCACCCGGAACGGGCACTACCTCGCACTCGGGCTCGAACCCGGCGAATGGATCGACTGGCGCTACCGGGCGCGGGACAAGGGCTTCGAGCAGGAAGCCAAGCGAATCCACGATTCCGGCGGGATCGTGGTCCCGGCCCACCCATACTGCCCGTACGTGGCCTGCCGCTGGAAGTTCGGGTACGAGAATGCCGACGCCGTCGAGGTGTGGACCGGCCCGTGGACCGCCGACGACGAGTACGCCATCAACACGTGGGACTCCATGCTGGCCAGCTCCGCGCGCACCGGCGGCCGCTGGCTCCCGGCGATGGGCAACAGCGACGCCCACAGCGCACCCCAGGTCATCGGGTTCCCGCACAACGTTGTCTACGCCGCGGCGCTCTCCCGCGACGCCGTGCTGGCCGGTATCCGCAGCGGCCGGAACTGGATCGCCGAATCGGCGGACGTGTCCGTCGACTTCAGTGCCACGTCAGGCGGCCGGAGCGCCGGCGTCGGGGAACGCCTCGACGCCGCCGCGGATGCCCGTGTCAGTGTCACGGCGAAGATCTCCGGCGTGCCGAACGGAGTAGTCCGGTTCATCACCGATGAAGGCCAGACCCAGCAAATTACCCTGCCGGACTCGGGCCAGGGAGCCAGCACCTGGGTGACCACGCCACAACTCGCCGCCTATGTGCGCGTTGAGGTGCGCCACCCCATGCCGGACGGCACGCCCAGCAACGGGACAGCCATGGGAACCGCCCTGCTGCTGGGCCCGATGGCCGCCCTGACCAACCCGATCTTCCTCGGCGCCAAATAGCCGAAGAAGCTGCAGGACAGCAGGTTTCCCGGGTCAGGAGCGCAGACGCAGGCCGCGAAGCTTTTTCCCTGCCCTGCGGGCTTTCTTCTCCGTCTTCCGGGCGAGACGTTTTTCCATCTTCAGCAAACTCTTGACGCCGAGATCGGTATCGGCGGGCCGGTCCGGGGTGGCCGCGACTCTGCGCAGCAGGGCCGTGGCCATGACGCTATCCTGGTGGTCGCCGAGTACCCTCTGGAGTCGTCCAGCGGATTTTGTGAGCTTTGCGGCGCGTTTGCCGTGGATCTTCCTGACCGATTCGCCGGCGTGGCGCAGGCGTTTGGCGTCTTTTCGGACTTCGTGCAGGGCCGTGTCGCGGGCGGCCCTGCCGCTGGAGCGTTTGACGGCCTTCCGGGAACGCTCCACCCGTTCTGCTGCCTTGTTCACCAGCTTGGCCGTCACGTTGTGCGCGGGGCGGAAGGCGAGGGGCCGGGCAGGCGGGTGGTCCCGAAAGTCCTCAAGGGAGCCGAGGAGGCGGAAATAGCGGCCGGCCTGGAGGGTGTCGAGGACGTTTCTGTAACCTTCGTCGTGGACGGCGACCAGCTCCAGTTCGATCATCTGCTCCAACGAGCCGGACCTCTGGTCCTCGGGGAGTTCCTGGATGTGCCGGCGAAGGCGCTCAAGCATGACTTCGGCGTCGCGTGCCGGGCCCAGGACCCGGCCAAGCCACTTCAACTCGGCCTGCAGGTCACGGACCGCTGAGCGCTTGAAGAGTTTGCGATAGGTGGCCAGGGCGGAGCGCGCCCGGCGGGTCGCGGACCGCATCTTGTGGACTGAATCCGGCGTCCCCTGCCGGACACCCGGATCATTGGTGATGAAGTCTTCGATCCGTGCGTCCAGATAGGCCGTCACGACGTCGACCGCCGGGCCTTTCTTCCGGAGCTTCTTCCGGGTCTTTTCGGCCCGGGGGCTAAGCCCGGCCGGCCACGCAGCTCCAAAAGTACGGGCAAGCTTGGACGGATAGGCGGAGCGGGCCGCTCCCGTGGACGTCAGGGTTTCGGTGGCGGCGTCGAGGAACTCCCGGTTTCCGTGGACGAGTTCGAGCTCCCATTCACGCCAGTCGAGGGCCGGCCCTGGGGGCTGCAAAGCCTCGGCGTGGACAACGTCGTCGGCGAAGTCGGCCAGATGCTCACCGATAGGCCCGTAAAGCCGGTAGGTGGTGCGCCGCGTACTCAGCCGGGCCACCGGCACCAGCTCTTCCCCGCGGGTGAATACCTGCAGATGATCGGACAGCTCGTCCGGAACGGTCTCCGGCTGGCCCAGCGGTGCATGGATTTCCTCCCGCTGGTCCGTGCCGGCGGGAAGCTTGAGGTGCCACCCGGCGTCCGTGCCGCCCGTGCGGCGCCGCAGGGTCAGGCGACGTGCGGCGAGAGCAAGGGACGGCGTGTCGAAGTACACCGCCTCAAGGTGATCCGTCACCGGCTCCGCGACATCGTCCACGCCGTGGATTTCCAGCAGCTCCGGAAGGGGCGTGGACGTCCCAGCGTCGTACTTTTGTTCCGTTTCAATATTTCCGTTGCTGTCCATGGCAGGCCCCCTCAACTGGCACCGCTGGAACATGGACTTGATCCTCCCGCTGGCGAGTCGGCCGGTGCCTTGGCCCGTTCGCCCAGCCCGATTCTAGGCCCGCTGGCAACAGCCCGGCCAGACTTGGCGGCCAGGTCACGCCGAGCCACGGCGGCCTGATAGGCGTAGGCTATCTTTGCTTCACCGCCGCCCGCTGTGTCGCCCCAGGGGCATATATTCCGGGGGGCGGGAAGCCCCCGGAACGGTGAAGGAGCTGGCGTGGACACCCGGAAGCTGAAGTATTTTCTGGCCGTCGTCGACCACGACGGCTTCAACCGCGCCGCGGAACACCTGCTGATCGCCCAGCCGTCCCTGTCCCAGACCATCGCGGGCCTGGAAAAGGAGCTGGGCGTGCCGCTCTTCCACCGCATCGGCCGCCGCGCGGTCCTCAGCGAAGCGGGCAAGGAACTCGTCGGACCGGCCCGGCTGGTGATGCGGGACCTTGATGCCGCGCAGTCCGCGGTGCAGGCGCTGCGCGGCGTGCGGAGCGGGCGGCTGGACATTATCACCATGCCCTCCCCCGGCATCGAACCGCTGACGTCGATGATCGCCGAGTACACGCGCACGCATCCCTCGGTCCGGCTTAACGTCAGCGCAGCGTTTACGCCCGAGGAAGTCATTGAATCCGTCCGCAACGGCAGCACCGAAATCGGCCTGGCCGGATCCCCAAACCCCATCCGGGTCCCGGGTGTCCAGGTCCTGGAGCTGGAACGCCAGCCGCTGATCCTGATCGTCAACCCGCAGGCGGACACGTTTGGCCCGGGGACGGCCATTCAGCGCGAGGATCTTGGCGGCCACCGGCTGATCGCAAGCCAGCGCGGATCCCTGATGCGATGGCTGGTCGATGATGCGCTGGCCCGGGGCGTCAACACGGAAATCGTGGTGGAGGTAGCGCACCGGACCTCGATCCTGCCGCTGGTCCTGGCGGGCGTGGGCCACGCCGTCATGCCGTCATCCTGGGCGCCGCTGGCGCACAAGTCAGGGTTGCGGACCCTGCTGATCGAGCCAGTGTCCCACCTGGACGTCGCCATCCTGAGCCGCAAGGAAGACCTGACCCCTGCCGCCAGAGCCTTCCTGGCCGTCGCAGAGCTGCATGTGGCAGTAGCCCAGGGCCCGCAGCCGAACGACCAATAGGCTAAGCCTATTTACCGTATCGAATCTTGGTCTTGGACGGCGTACGGTGCCGGATCGTCTACTTGAAGAGGACAGGCAGCGTGACGCTGCTAACACACTCAACGAGGAGGTAGGCACATGAGCGCCACCCAGAAATTCAGCATCGCTTCGATTCCCGCCGACGGTGTGGGCAAGGAAGTTGTCTCCGCCGGACGCCGCGTCCTGGACGCCCTGGCACAGAATTCAGGCGGCAGGTTCGCCTTCGACTGGACCGAGTTCCCGTGGGGTTGCGGCTACTACGAAAAGACCGGCCAGATGATGGACCCGAAGGGCCTGGAGGCCCTGAAGAACTTTGACGCCATCTACTTCGGCGCTGTCGGCTGGGAAAACGTCCCGGACCACATCAGCCTCTGGGGCCTGCGCCTGAACATCACGCAGAACTTCGACCAGTGGGCCAACATCCGCCCGGTGAAGTTCCTCCCCGGCATCCAGTCCCCGCTGCGCAAGGCCGACCACACCGAGCTCGATTGGATCGTTGTCCGCGAAAACAGCGAAGGCGAGTACGCCGGCCTGGGCGGACGGAACCTCAGCGGCCGCGGCCCCGGCAACGAAGTGGCCCTCCAGACAGCCCTCTTCACGGAAAAGGGCTGCGAGCGGATCATGCGCTTCGCCTTCGACCTCGCCCGGACCCGTACCGTGAAGAAGGTCTCCTCCGTCACCAAGTCCAACGCCCAGCAGTACGGCATGGTCCTCTGGGACGAAACGTTCCAGCGCGTGGCCCTGGACTACCCGGACGTCGCCACCGAAAGCGTCCTGGTCGACGCCATGAGCGCCAAGTTCATCCTGCACCCCGAAGAACTTTCCGTCGTTGTCGCCTCGAACCTGAACGCGGACATCCTCTCGGATCTCGGCTCCGCCTTGGCCGGAAGCCTCGGCCTGGCGGCCAGCGCGAACCTGAACCCGGAACGCCGCTTCCCGTCCATGTTTGAACCGGTGCACGGCTCCGCGCCGGACATCGCCGGCAAGGGCATCAGCAACCCCATCGGCGCGATCGCCAGCGCCGCCCTGATGCTTGACCACTTCGGCCTGCACGAGGAAGCCCGCCGCGTCGAGGCCGCGATCGAGCAGACCACGGCCGCTGGCTACCTGACGCGCGACGTCGGCGGCGAAGCCAACACCGACGACGTCACTGAGGCCATCATCCAGGCCCTCACCCACACTCTGGCTGCCGTCTAGCCGGACCACCTTCGGGGCGGGCGGCGCCGCGCGCCGTCGCCGCTGCCCGCCCGACCCAGCTCTTCATTCTTCAAGCACCACGCCATTCACATTCCACAATGAGGTAGGAATCATGGGACCAATCACCACTGCGGGCGCAGCCGCGGCAGCTAAGAATCAAACCCCCAAGACACGCTGGTACCGCCAGCTGTACTTCTGGGTATTGACCGGCATCGTCCTCGGCATTCTCGTGGGCTGGCTCGCGCCCTCCGCCGGCATCGCCCTGGAACCGATCGGCACCACCTTCGTCAACGCCATGAGAATGCTGATCGGGCCAATCGTGTTCCTGACCATCGTCGGGGGCATCGCCAGCGTTGCGGACCTGAAGAAGGTCGGCTTGACCGGCCTGAAGGCACTGACGTATTTCCAGATCGGCACCATCTTCGCCCTGCTATTCGGCCTGGTCGCCATCAACATCTTCCGCCTCGGCGAGGGGGTCAACGCCAACGCCAGCGCGATCAAGACATCGGACTCCGCGGCCAAGCTCATCGACGCCGGCGCCCACCAGGAGTGGTGGCAGTTCCTGACCCACATCATCCCCACCAGCATCGTCGCGCCCTTCGTGGAAGGCGACATCCTGCAGATCATCTTCATTGCCGTGATCTTCGGTATCGCCCTGAACGCCATGGGCAAAGTCGGCGCGCCCGTCCTTGACGGTGTCCAGCGCCTCACCGGGGTCATGTTCAAGATCCTGGGCTTCATCATGAAGGCCGCTCCGCTGGGTGCGTTCGGCGCCATGGCCTTCGCTGTCGGCAAGTACGGCGTCTCCTCCCTCTCCAGCATGGGCGGGCTGATCGCCCTCTTCTACGCCACCTCAATCCTGTTCGTCGTCGTGGTCCTCGGATCCGTCATGGCCTTCCTGAAGCTGAACATCTTCAAGATGATCCGCCACCTCAAAGAGGAGTACCTGCTGATCCTGGGCACCTCCACCGCCGAACCGGCGCTGCCGGGCCTGATGCGCAAGCTTGAACACGCCGGGGTCAAGAAGGAAACAGTCGGACTCGTCGTGCCCACCGGCTACAGCTTCAACCTCGACGGCGCCGCCATCTACCTTTCGCTGGCCGCCGTCTACATCGCGCAGGCCACCAACACCTCCCTGACCATCGGCCAGCAGCTGGGTCTGATTGCGGTCATGCTGCTCACCTCCAAGGGCGCGGCAGGCGTCGCCGGCGGCGGTTTCATCGCCCTGACCGCCACGCTGGCCACCGTCGGCACCATCCCGGCCGCCGGCATCATGCTCATCTTCGGCATCGACAAGTTCATGTCCGAATGCCGGGCCCTGGTGAACTTCACCGGCAACGCCGTCGCCACGCTCTTCATTGCCTGGTGGGACCGGACGCTGGACGCGGACCGTGTCCGCCGCGTCTTCAACGGCGAAGCCGTGGAGCCGCTGCCCAGCGAGGACCCGACACCCCTCGACGAATTCACGGACATCGCCGCCGACCTGACCGGCCACGACCCGCACACACCCAAGGAGATCAGCCCCCAGCCCACGGAACCGGCCAACGAACCGGCCAACAAGGATCTGGCATCGAGCGAGGACCGCCACCCTGTCTACTCGAAAAGCAACTGACATGGCCACAGCACCCGCCCCGCAGAGCGTGCGGGCCCTGATCGCACCGGACAAATTCAAAGGCAGCCTCACGGCCGGCGAAGTGGCCTATGCCCTGGCAGCAGGACTGCGTTCGGCAGCCGGATCCGGAATCGGATCCATCGACTGTGAACTGCTTCCCCTGGCGGACGGAGGGGACGGCAGCGTCGATGCCGCCGTCGCCTCCGGTTTCACCCGGCGCAACTACACCGTCGCTGGACCCACCGGCCAGCCCGTCCAGGCCAGCATCGCGTTCGACGGCGCCACCGCCGTCGTCGAAGTGGCCAACACGTGCGGCCTCGGGCTCCTGCCGGACGGCAACCTTGAACCGCTGGCTGCCTCCAGCCGCGGCTTCGGCGAAGCTGTCCTGTTCGCCCTCAGCCTGCGGCCGGCCAGGATCGTGCTGGCCCTCGGCGGCAGCGCCAGCACCGACGGCGGCATGGGAATGCTCACAGCCCTCGGCTACAGCTTCCGCGACGCCGCCGGCCGCCAGCTCTACGGCAGCGGCGGGGCGCTGGCCCAGATCCACAGCATCCACCGGACCGCCCTGCCGGAACTGGCCGGAATCGAGCTCGTCGTCGCCAGCGACGTCCACAACCCGCTGCTCGGCGCCCAGGGCGCACCGGCGGTCTTCGGTCCCCAAAAGGGCGCCGGCCCCGAGGAAATCGCGGCCCTGGACAAAGGCCTCGCGCATTTCGTCGCCCGGCTGACGGCAGCGGAATTGGCCGGCGCGGCGCAGCTGGCTGAACACGAGGGCGCCGGAAGTGCCGGAGGGCTCGGCTTCGCCTGCCTGCTCCTGGGGGCACAGCAGGTCTCCGGCGCCGACTACTTCCTGGACCTGCTGGAC
This sequence comes from Arthrobacter sp. 10N43, assembly GCF_056394525.1. Lineage (NCBI taxonomy): Bacteria > Bacillati > Actinomycetota > Actinomycetes > Micrococcales > Micrococcaceae > Arthrobacter > Arthrobacter sp. 10N43. The sequence continues at coordinate 672,527 of NZ_JBFTIA010000003.1, forward strand.
TTCAATGCCCGCAAGGACCACTGCGACATCGTCATCACCGGCGAAGGCAGCCTGGACGAGCAAACCCTCGCCGGGAAGTTGCCCGCCGCCGTCGCACGCCGGTCCGGGTCCCGTCCCATCATCGCTGTCGCCGGCCGTTCCCTCCTGCCCCAGGAACGGTGGGCCGAAATGGACCTCACCCGGGTGTACACGCTGGCCGACTACACGGATCAGGACTCGTCCAAGGACCCCGTCCTGTCCGCCGCGCTGCTCCGCCGGATTGGAAAGGACATTGGACACGACATTGGAACAGGGCTGTTCTAGCCGCGCCACGCTGCCGGAGAGAGAAACGCCCGCCCGGGGTAACACGGGAAATGTGGCTCAACCGGCGCGCACAACCACCGGCTCACCGCACCGAAACCGCCCCGGCCCTCGCCGAATCACGGTCCTAGGCAGCTTGGAGAACGGCCGGACACGCCCCGCAGCGTGCCCGGCCGCTCCCATTTTGGCCGCGACAGCGACGACCTCTATGAGGACGCGACTCTTTGCTCCCTTTGGAACCTCTCGATGTCCTCAAGTTGGGCCACTCCGCCGCGGGGCCCCTCAATGGTGACGGCACGGGAGGCGGCGGCCACAGCAAACTCGACCGATGACCGCAGGTCGATGGAATCGGACAGGGCAAAGACGAGCGCGCCACCGAATGTGTCCCCGGCTCCGGTAACGTCCACCACCGGGACAACATAGCCATGGACGTGGTCCACCGTCGTGCCGTCAAAGATCTCCACGCCGTCCGCGGCCATGGTGCGGATGACGGTGTTGACTCGGTGTTTGTGCATCCAGGCGTTGACAGAAGAGAGGTCAGGATCCCCAAAGGAAATCTCGAATCCGACCTGGTTCATAATGACAACGTCCGCACCCTGGAGGAAGCCTGTGTCCGCGATGCCGAATCCCTCGACGTCCAAGTCAAAGACGACTTTACGTCCGTGTTGCCGAAGATCCGACAGCACCCGTTCACCGCTGTCAGTCCCGGCTCGTAGGCGTTTTACCCGCGAGAGGGTGGTGTACAGATATCCGGGTGACCGAAGCGCCTCTACAGCAGCCGCGGACAGCATCATGGGGCTGTCGCCAGTCTCCGCGTACAACACAACATGTTCGTTGCCAACCAGGAAGATCATGTTGAGAGGATCTGGGACATCTGGCGCGTACAGCATGTGCGTGGTTCCTATGCCGTGACGGCCAAGATCGTCGCTCAGGCATCGGGACAGCGGCCCCTGGTTTAGCAACGAGATAAATTCCGTGGGCCCGCCCAGCCCGGCATGAACGGCCGCTGCGTTGGCGATCATTCCTCCCACATAGCTGCTGGTGGCCCTCATGGGTGCCTTGTCGGCCAGACCTGGCCACCGGTCCGCAGCGTAGTAGTTGTCCATGGCAACATCGCCAATGAAAAATGTCGTGGGCCTCTCCCCAGAAGCACTACCCGTCATGCGATCCCGACCTTGCCTTGCTGACGGAAACGTGCACCGGGCCGTGCTTGATGTCGGTCCAGGTAGGCCCGCCGTCGCCGCCGGTCGCCGCCATCCAGTAGTAGTAGGCCGCCCCCTCAACGCCATGACAAGCGTCGTGCCAGGTGCCATTGTGCAGCACAACGACGGTGCCTGGGCTGATCACGAAGGCCCGGACATCTGCCGCGCTGGGATACCCGGCATCGGTTGGTTCGGCAACGGCCAGGACTAGAGGGGCTCCGGCTGTGAAGAGCGCTTCTTCCGTGGCCAAGTGCCGTTCCATCCGATGCGTCGTAAATGGCGTGCCACCGCCCCGGGTCAGGCCCAGACTCCCATTGGTACTGATCAACGGTTTCGCCGTGTACACATCGGACCACCCATTGCCTTCCGCTGCAATCAAGCCAGCGCCGGTCTCGTCCGGAAGAGCGGATGCCATCACATGCACTCGCCCAAACGGTGCAAAATCCTCCGCCAGCAGTTCCGTTGCCAAAATCTTCATCGCACCGTCTCCTCGTAGACCGATGAAGAACCGCGGAGACTGCGTACTTCGCGCATCAGGTCCTCTACGTGTTCGGCCAGAACCCGACCGGTGTCGACATGGGTGTCTTTTAGGAAGCTGCCCACAATTGCACCATCGGCCGCCGCCAATTGTTCATGCACGTTCGCGGTCGTCAGGCCGGCGCCGATGAGAAGTGGGAAGTCATCACCCACAATTGAGCGGAAACGCTGGACCTTTGCCAAATCCGTTTCTTGGCCAGTGGCGTCTCCGGTGATGACAAAGGCATCGCACCGTTCCAGGCCAACCATCGAATCTTCTGCCTCTGTCCGGCCGGAGTTCACCGGCTGGTACTTGAAGCGGACCCCGCCGAACAATACCGATGTCACCTGGCTGCGAAGGGCCTGGAGTTCTAGCGCAAATTCGGCGTCTGCCTCCGGTTCGAGGTGCCCAGCGACGGAATCCATTTGGATGAAATCGATGCGGAACTGCCGTGCCAGTTCGAAAGCCAAACGGTGATCGTGCAGGACATTCACGCCCACCAGGAGGTCGGGGTATCTTCCCTCCAACCACTCCAACACATTGCGCACGTCCTGCTTATCGCCAAAATAGTTTTCGACGACGATGCCGTCCACACCATTGGCGCGGAGGACATCCGTTTCGTACCGAGCGATGTCCAGTCTTTCGGCCGCGGACTCTCCGGAAAGGTGAAGCATGCCGAGAATGGGTTTGGACGTCTTGAAGGTTTGGCTAAACCGGCTGTCACCGTTGTTCAAGGGATGATTCCTAACTGGTAAGGGAGGTCGGGTTGGGATCTGAACCGAGCTGTCTTGGAGCGCCCGCAGTGGAGGCGGGTGAACCCGGCGTAGTCCCGTTCCAGGAAGTGGCGACACGCATTTCGAGGGCTGGTGAGTAGATCACCGAAGTGTGTTCGACCAATTCGTCGTCATTGCTGAACACTTCGCCGCTGGCACAGATGAACCCCGGCGTACCAGGCAAATCGCCAAAGACCTGACGCGTCAGGTTCGAGGGCAGAGCGACAGACAATGTGAATTCTGAACGGACCGGGGCCACGCCGTAGTGCTCGCGCAGGACCTGATAGAGAGAGAGCCGTTCGAAGTTGAACGCGTCCAATCCGGGAAACCGGCCCAGGCTCAGAACGGATGTGTCTATGTTGAGATACGTCGGTGACTGGTCTGTCGCAACACCTCTGGCCCGGACCAGGCGCAGTTGCAGCCCTGCGGTCCCGTCCTCTACTTCTTGGGAAATGACGACTGTGACCGGCTTCTGATTCCGTGCCCTCGAGAAGTCGGTGAAGCCGCCGAAGTTCCAGATGCTGTGGTTGATGGGTGTGTACGTGACAATCGTTCCTTTGCCCCGTATTTGGTGGACTAGCCCCTCTGAAACGAGCAGGGATACCGCGTGCCTGACGGTGCTGCGAGTGATGCCGTGCAAATCCCGCAGCACCGTCTCCGACGGGATCGCCTCGCCTTCTGCGTATTCGCCGTCCAGGATTCTCTGTCGCAGATCCCGGTAGAGCTGCGTGTACAGCGGTGCCGAATCCTGTGGATCGAGCGCAAAATCAGCTGTCATGCGAGTCTGTCTCCCTTGGTGTGCTTCGGTGTCTATTTGCCGTCGTTGACGGTGATGGATTTCAATGCGGCTTGCTTCAAACCATATTGGTCCAGAATCTTGGCATAGGTTCCGTCAGTGTTCATGGCGTCCATGGCGGCTTTGATGGCGTCCCTTAGCTGGGTGGATTCCTTGGCTACGGCAATTCCGTAGTTTCCCGGTTCCAGCAAATCGCCAATGGTGTAAAACTTGTCCGGCTGTTGCTTCTGCAGATCAAGGATCCCTTCGAAGCCGATCAGCGAGGCCTGTGCGCGGTCCTGCTGCATCTGAAGGATTTCCTCCGCCTGAGTAGGAATCTGCAGAATCTTGATGGGCTTTTCCGCCGGGCAGGTGCTCTTGGAAAGGTCTTCCACCGATCCAACCCAACTTGTTCCTGTCGATACCGTCACCGTCCGCCCGCACAGGTCCGCCAGGGTCTTGATGTCCTTCTGGTTTTGGACCGGGGCAAAGAACTGGTTGCCAGTTCGGAAATAATCCACAAAATCAAGCTCTGTCTGCCGCTTTTTCAAGTCAGAAAATGCGGTCAAAATGATGTCCGCGCGTCCGGTGGTGGCTGACACGATGAGCTGGGAAAAGTCGACATTCTGGAAGTTCGGCTTCAATCCGAGCCGTGAGGCTATTTCCTTGGCCAAGTCAATGTCCGCACCCTTGAGCTCAGTGGAACCGGCATCCGAATACTCCATCGGAGGATAGGCAAGGCTGATCGCAATGTTCAGGACCCCGGTGTCACGGACCTTTGCTGGAAGCATTGCGCGCAGTTCCTGGCTGGCCGGCGCGGCCGTGGTGGGGGCTGTGGCATTGACCGGCCCGCCACATGCGCTCAGCGCAAGGATTGCCGCCAAGGCAAGGACAGCGGGTCCGGCGCCGCATTTGGCTGACTTTGTGGTCCAAGAAAACATCGTCATTGTTGATTCCTTTGTGATCGGTGGAGCGATGAAGGGTTAGTTGAGGACGCGCTTCAGGAAGCTGCGTACGCGCGGATCTTGGGGGTTGGAGAGCACCTCAGCGGGTGGCCCGATCTCACGGATGGTGCCGTCAATCATGATGGCCACTCGGTCCGCCACTTCCCGGGCAAACGCTATTTCGTGGGTGACGACGACCATCGTGGTCCCAGATGCCGCGAGTTCGCGCATCACATCCAGGACTTCGCCGACCAGCTCCGGGTCCAAGGCGGATGTTGGTTCGTCAAAGAGCATGACCTTGGGATTCATAGCCAAAGCGCGGGCGATGGCGACCCGCTGTTTTTGCCCGCCGGAAAGCTGTGCCGGATAGGCCGCGCCGCGGTCCCCCAAACCGACGGAAGCAAGGAGTCCGGTTCCCCTGGCCGACGCCGAGGCCCGAGATTCCCTGCGCACCGTTGTGGGGCCCTCGATCACGTTCTGCAGTGCGGTCATGTGGGGAAAGAGGTTGAAATTCTGGAAAACCATGCCAATCTCCCGCTGCTGCTGGCGGACCTTGCGCGGTGGAAGCTCACGCAGCACGGCGCCGTGCAGCTCATAGCCGATGATGGAGCCATCGATCCAGACCACACCGTCATCCAAAGTTTCCAAGTGGTTGAGGCAACGCAGCAGTGTGCTCTTGCCGCCACCGGAGGGGCCGAGGATGCACAAGACTTCGCCGTCGAGCACATCCAGATCGACGCCTTTGAGCACCTCTTGCCCGTTGAACTTCTTGTGGACATTGATCGCCTTGACCATTGTTCTCATTGCTGCTCCCCAACGGCTGTTTTAGGCGCAAGTCGGAATACGCCAAAAGTGAATCGGAACGGTGGCCGGCTTGCCCCACGGGCGACACCGCGGCCGTAGTGGCGCTCAATGTAGAACTGGACAATATTGAGGACCGTGGTCCCAAGCAGATACCAGACGGCACAAACCAGCAGCAGCTCAATCACGGCACCATTGACGAAGTAAACCTGTTGGGCGGCATTCAGCATTTCTGTAAAGGAGATGGCAGTGGCCAGGGAGGAGAACTTGAGCATGCCGATAGCGGAGTTTCCCATGGGCGGGATAATCAACCGCATCGTTTGAGGCAGGATGATCCGACGCAATGTCTGGAACCTGGACATACCGATGGTTTGGGCGGCCTCGGTCTGCCCATGGTCAACCGAGCTGATGCCACCGCGGACCACCTCTGCCATGTAGGCACCTTCATTGACGCCCAGACCCAGGAGTGCCGCAACAAAGGGGGTGACCACATCCACTGTCCTGGCCTCGTACAGACCCGGAATGGTGATGGTGGGAAAGACGAGCGCGATGTTGAACCAGATCAGCAACTGCAACAGGACCGGCGTTCCCCGGAAAATCCAGACATACAGCCAGGCAACAAAATGAGTTACGGGGTTGTTCGACAAGCGCATGATGGCGAACAGTGTTCCCAGCCCAGCACCCAAAATCATGGCAATGAATGAAATGAGCAGCGTGTTGGCGAATCCGCGGAGGATCACGTCTGCGGTGAGGAATTTACCCACCACGTCCCATCGGATTTGGCCTTCTGCAAATGCCTTGGCCAGAAGTGCCAGTGAGACTATCACCAAGGCTCCGGCCAGCCACCGACCTGGGTGTTTTAGGCGGACAATCCTGTAACTGCGATGCTGCAGAGCATCAACACTCACGCGGGCCGCGTTGTCTGCTACAGAGGAAAGCAGCGTCATGACCCACCTCCTTAAGTTGTACGGTCAGGTGTACAACTCAAATTAGGGTCATGGGGCGCGCCTGTCAATGGATGACCAATAAATTTCGTGACTGCACGAACGACAACGGGCCGTTTCCGCGCAGCGGAAACGGCCCGTTCAATCCCCGAAAACGGCTAGCCGATCAGGGCCAGCACGGCACCGGCCGCAACCACTCCGCCGGCTTCCGTGCGGACGTCGGTGACAGTGCCGTCCCGGTGCGCGGCGATCTGGGTTTCCATCTTCATGGCTTCGAGGACCACCACCGGGTCCCCGGCCGACACCTCGGCACCCGGATCGACGAGCCACTTCACCACGGTCCCGGCCATGTCGGCGCGCAGTTCGCCCGGATCGGCAGCGCCAGCACCGCCGTCGGAGGCTCCGTCCACGGACACGCCGGCAGGCAGTGCTCCACCGGACATCGTCCGACCAGACAGTGCCCAGCCGTCCAGGAGGTCTGCCGGGAGCCCGACGGCCAGGCGGCGGCCGTCCACGTCAACGGTGATGGTGCGGCGTTCGCCGTCGGGCGCGGTGGTGCTGTAGCCGGGATCGGCCGGGATCTTGTCCGCGAAGTCGGTTTCTATCCAGCGGGTGTGGATACCGAGCCCGTCCTCGGAGGTGAAATCCGGGGATTCGAGCACGGCCCGGTGGAACGGCAGCACGGTGGCCACCCCGGTGATACGCATTTCGGCGAGGGCACGGCGGGCGCGGCGCAGGGCCTGCTGGCGGTCCGCGCCTGTGACGATCAGCTTGGCGAGCAGGGAATCGAACTGCGGCGCCACGAAAGAGCCGGAGCGGACCCCGGTATCCAGGCGGATGCCCGGGCCGGTGGGGCCGGCGAATTCGCCGATGGTGCCGGGCGACGGCAGGAAGCCGCGGCCCACGTCCTCGGCGTTGAGCCGGAACTCGAAGGCGTGTCCATGCGGCGTCGGGTCCTCGGTGTGGCGCAGCGGCTCACCCGCGGCGATCCTGAACTGCTCCTGGACGAGATCGATCCCCGTGGTTTCCTCGGTGATGGGGTGCTCCACCTGGAGTCGGGTGTTCACTTCGAGGAAGGCGACGGTGCCGTCCGCAGCGACCAGGAATTCCACCGTGCCGGCGCCGGAGTAGCCTGCTTCCCGGCAGACGGCCTTGGCGGCATCGTAAATCAGCGTGGTCTGCTCTTCGCTCAGGAACGGCGCGGGCGCCTCTTCTAGGAGTTTCTGGTGCCGCCGCTGCAGGGAGCAGTCGCGGGTTCCGACGACGACGACGTTGCCGTGGGCGTCCGCAAGGACCTGCGCCTCGACGTGGCGCGGTCGGTCCAGGTAACGCTCCACAAAGCACTCGCCCCGGCCGAACGCGGCAACTGCCTCGCGCACGGCGGAGTCGAAGGCTTCCTCGACCTCGTCAAGGACGCGGACCACCTTCATGCCGCGGCCGCCGCCGCCAAAAGCGGCCTTGATGGCGATGGGCAGGCCGTGCTGTTCGGCGAAGGCCCGGGCCTCGGCCGCGGTGTCCACGGGTCCGTCGCTGCCGGCGACCAGCGGCGCGCCGGCCCGGACGGCGGCGTCGCGGGCCGTGATCTTGTTGCCGAGCAGCCGGATCGCGTCAGGAGCCGGTCCGATCCAGGTCAGTCCGGCGTCGATGACGGCCTGGGCGAAGTCGGCGTTCTCGGAGAGGAAGCCGTAGCCGGGGTGGACGGCGTCTGCGCCGGACGCGGCCGCCGCGGCCAGGAGCTTAGGGATGTTCAGGTAGGTGTCGGCGGGAGAGTTGCCGTCCAGGCTGAAGGCTTCGTCCGCGGCGGAAACGTGCAGGGCGTCGGCGTCGATGTCGGCATAGACGGCGACGGACGCCAGCTGCGCGTCGTCGCAGGCCCGGGCTATGCGGACCGCGATTTCTCCACGGTTGGCGATCAGGACCTTGCGCATCAGTTACTCGCTTCTTTTTCGGTGACGGTGTGTTCAGTGGCGGTGTGTTCGGTGGGGCCGTGTTCAGCCCAGCGGAAGCGGATCTTGCCGCCGATGGGGACCTGCGCGGCGAGGTCCAACTGGGAGTCGATCACCACACCGATCACCGGGTAGCCGCCGGTGATCGGGTGGTCGGCCAGGAAGAGCACGGGCAGCCCTTCGGGTGGGACCTGCAGGGCGCCTGCCACGGTGCCTTCGCTGGCCAGTTCGCCTTGGCGGGTCCGCTGCAGCGGTGTACCGTCCAGCCGCATGCCAACGCGGTTGGACTGGGCCTTCACCTCCCACTCCTGGGCGGCGAAGGAGTCCAGCGCCGCCCGATCGAACCAGTCGGCGCGGGGGCCGGGAACGACGTCGAGGACGGTCACCCCGGTTCCCGGGTAGTCCGGCTGCAGTTCGGGAGCCCCGACGACGCCGGATTCGGCCTCTCCGCCCGCGGCCAGCACCTGTCCCGCGGCCAGGGGTGCAGGACCGATCCCGGACATGGTGTCCGTGGAGCGGCTGCCCAGCACCGGGGCTGCATCAACACCGCCGCGGACCGCGAGATAGCTGCGGAAGCCGCTCTGCGGCGCACCAATGCTGAGCGTTTCACCGTCGAGCAGCGCGAACGGGGTGGCCATCAGCGCGGCGCGTTGCCAGGTGTCCCCGGCGTTGTCCGGCGCGGATTCGATGCTCAGTGCCGACGGCGCCCCGGTGACCGCGAGGACCTGGTCCCCCACCGCCCGGACCGTGAGCCCGCCGGCGACTGTTTCGATGGCGGCTGCGCCGGGGGTGTTGCCGACGAGGCGGTTGGCCCGGCGCAGCGAGGCCCGGTCCAGCGCGCCGGCGGCGGAGACGCCCAGGCCGGAGTGGCCGTGCCGGCCGAGGTCCTGGATCAGGCTCTGCAGGCCCGGCGCAACGATCCGGAGTCCGCAGGCGACGTCCTGGCCGGCAGCCGGTTCCGGCGCTGCGCCGGCGCTGTGGACCGTAGGTTCAGCGCCAGACTGCGCGGCTGGCTGTGCCACCGGCTCCGCGGCGGACTCGGTTCCGAGGGTGACCGCGTCCCGGACCGGCCGGAACTGCACCCGGTGGCCGGGCGCGGCCAGGGCGGGCTGCTCCCGGTCCAGGTCCCACATCCTGGCGCTGGTGCGCCCGATCAGCTGCCAGCCGCCGGGGGAACGCCGCGGATACACGGCCGAGTAGTTCCCGGCCAGCGCCACGGAGCCTGCGGGGACGGCCGTGCGCGGCGAGGTGCGGCGGGGCACTTCCAGCTGCTGGTTCTCCCCCACCATGTACCCGAAGCCGGGCGCGAAGCCTGCGAAGGCCACGGTCCAGACCTGGCCGGAATGGGCGGCGATCACGCCCTCGGCTCCAAGGCCGGTGAGCTGGCCGACTTCGGCGAGGTCTTCGCCGTCGTACACGGTGTCGATGACCACCAGCTCGCCGTCGCGCTGCACCGGTGCGGTGAGATCGAGCTGCAGCAGCCGGGCGGCGATACGCCGGGCCGAGGCCGGGGAATCGGCCGTGACCAGGACGGTCTCGGCGGCGGCCAGCACGTCCTGCTGGCCCGGCAGCGGCTTCTCCAGCAGTAGCGCCTGCAGGGCAAGCACGTCCTGCGTGCCGGAGAGCTCGGCGAGGACCGCGCGTGTTCCCACGGCCCGCACGGAGCGGACCTTCTGAACTGGGTGCTCTAGAACCGTGTGCTCTTGAACCGTGTCCTCTTGAACTGCTGCGTTCTCTAGCTTGGGGGTTTCCCCTGCTGTCTCAATCACGAGGTGCCTCACTCATTGTGCCGGAGAAATTTTGCCGGTGGAATTGTGCCGGTGGACAGGATCCGCTGAACCGGATCCGGGTCAGGCGTGGGCTTCCTGCAGGAGCCGTTCTTCTTCGTCGGTATGCGGGTTGCGCCCGATGACGAGCCCGATCACCGTCACGATCGAGGCGACCGCGAGGTAGCCGGCGATCAGGAACCAGTTGCCGCTGGAGGCGAAGAGGGCGGTGAAGACCAACGGTGCGATGGCGCCGCCGAACACGCCGGCGATGGTGTAAGCAAGCGAGCTGCCGGCGTAGCGCAGCCGGGCCGGGAATTGCTCGGTGATGTAAGCGGCCTGCGGGCCGTACATGAAGGCATGGAACGCCAGCCCGATCACGATGCCGATGGTCAGCGTGAGGACCGACTTGTCCTGGATCATGACGAAGAACAGCGGGATGTACAGGGCGGTTCCGACGGCGGCGACGCCGTATACGAGGCGGCGGTTGATCCGGTCCGTGAGGGCGCCCGCCGCGGGGATCAGGACCAGCTGGAAGGCGGAGCCGATCAGGATGGCGCTGAGTACGTTGCTGGTGGTCATGCCCAGTTGCTTGGTGGCATAGACGGCCATGAAGACGGTGAGCAGGGAGTACAGCACGTCCGGGCCGATGCGGGACAGGGCGGCGGACACGAGAGCGCGGGGTTCCTTGGTGAAGACCTCCTTGATGGGGGCCTTGGGCGCTTCGCCGTGGGCCTGGATGGCCTTGAAGACGGGGGTTTCCTCGAGCTTGAGCCTGATTAGCAGGCCAAAGCCCACCAGCAGGGCCGAGGCGAGGAAGGCCACGCGCCAGCCCCAGGAGAGGAAGGCCTCGTCGGTGAGCGTCGCAGCGAGGATGGCCAGGACGCCGTTAGCCATCAGGTTGCCGGCGGGCGGACCGATCTGCGCGGCCGAGGACCAGAAACCCCGCTTCCGGGGGTCGCCGAATTCGCTGGAGAGCAGCACGGCTCCGCCCCACTCGCCGCCGACGCCGATGCCCTGCGCCAGGCGCAGCAGCACGAGGATGATGGGTGCGGCTATACCGATGGTGGCGTAGCCCGGCAGCGCGCCGATCACCACCGTTGCGATGCCGATCATCAGCAGGGTGGTCACGAGGACTTGCTTGCGGCCGATCTTGTCACCGAGCCGGCCGAAGATCACGCCGCCGATGGGACGGGCGAGGTAGCCCACCGCAAAGGTCGAGAAGGACAGCAACAGCCCGACGTATTCGTCGTTACCGGGGAAGAAGACCTTGGGGAACACCAAGGCCGAGGCCACGGAGTAGATCGCGAAGTCGTAGTACTCCAGCGACGTGCCGGTGAGGCTCGCGACGTAAGCCTTGAGGGCGCCGGGTGGCATCCTCTTCTTGCTGGCGGCCGGGGTGGCCTGCTGCGGTGTGGTCATGGTTTTCCTCCAGGTGTGCGGGTGCTGCCTGTTGCTGGGGTGGAGCCAGCGGTAAATACGGGGTGGGTCCGGCACGATGCTGTGAACGCCGGCCGGGACGAAGGCAAGTGCCTTAGACGAACGCGGCGGTTTCGATTCCGGCGGCGTTGAGCGCCTCACGTACTGCGGCGGCCATGGTGACGGCTCCCGGGGAGTCACCGTGCACGCAGATGCTTTCGGCGCGGATTTTCAGGATGGAGCCGTCGATGGTGCGGACGGCGGAATCGGTGGCCATCCGGAGGACATGCTCAGCGACGAGAGCGGGATCCTCCAGCACGGCTCCGGGCAACGTACGGGATACCAATGTGCCGTCCGGGTTGTAGGCGCGGTCGGCGAAGGCTTCGGTGACTGCGCGAAGGCCGGCGGCCTCGGTGAGGCGGAGCACTTCGGAGCCCGGCAGGCCCAGGATCGGCAGGTTCGGGTCAACGGACTTTACGGCGTCGACGACGGCCTTCGCCTGGCCGGTGTGCGCGACAATCGCGTTGTAGAGCCCGCCGTGCGGCTTCACATACCGGACCGTGCCGCCCTCTGCGGCGGCCAGCGCCTGCAGAGCGCCGATCTGGTAGACGACGTCGTCCGCCAATTCGACCGGATCGATGTCCAGGAAGCGGCGGCCGAAGCCGGCGAGATCGCGGTAGCCGACATGGGCGCCAATCACGACGCCGGCGGCGACCGCCTCGCGGCAGGTCCGGCGGATAACGCTGGGGTCACCCGCGTGGAATCCGCAGGCCACGTTTGCGCTGGACACAGAGCGGAACATCGCCGTGTCGTCGCCAAGGGTCCAGCGTCCGAAAGACTCGCCAACGTCGCTGTTTAGGTCAATGGTTGCCATTTGTGATCCTCGTCTCATGATAGCCCCCTACCAAGGATGCATTATTTTCACGGATTGTTCAACAATCCGACGATTCAACATTGGGACGATCGTGTAGATTCGGCACTATGACGACTCCCGATGCAGATGCCGGATCAGCCCTCGGCGCGGCCGCGGCACGGCTGCGCGTGGCAGTTCCCTCCGTGGCGGACCGGGTGGCGGCCGAACTTCGCCTGCAGCTGGCCGAGGGAATTCTGCTGCCGGGCGCCCGGCTCACGGAATCAACCATCGCCGAAGACCTCGGCGTCTCCCGCAACACCGTCCGCGAGGCCTTCGCCGAGCTAGCGGCCGAACGCCTGGTGGTGCGGCACCCGAACCGGGGCGTCTTTGTGGCAAGCCTGGAGGCCGGGGACATCCACGACGTCTACACGGTCCGGCGCGCCATTGAAGTCAGCGCGATCCGCGGCGGCGGCAGCCCCGAGCGCGTGGCGGCGGTCCGCGCGGCCGTGGAAGAGGGCAAAGCTGCAGCAGCCGCCAACGACGAAGAGGCCCTGGGCAGCGCCAACCAGCACTTCCACGGCGCCATCGTGGCCCTGGCGGGCAGCAGGCGGCTGGATACGATCATGGCCCAGGTCCTGGCCGAGATGCGGCTGTTCTTCCACAAGGCCACGCTGGACGCGCACTTCTACCGCGGCTGGCTGCCGGACAACGAGGAAATCTGCAAGGCCCTCGAAGCGGAGGATCTGGACCGCGCCGGCGAGCTGCTGCTGGCCTATTTGGACCGGTCAGAGCAGCGCCAGGCCGCCGTCCACGGGGAGTGAACCTGCCCTACAGGGAGTGAACCAGCAGCCCGGACCTTACGCTGCGGGCGCTGCCGGCACGGGCACGCAGCCGCAGGACGCCCGGAGGACCAGGTCCACGGGGAAGGTCCTGTTCCTGGTGGGTGACTCGCTGTCGGAGTCGATGAGCGCCTCGACGGCGGCCTCAGCCATGGCCTGCACGGGCTGCGCGACCGTGCTCAGCGGCGGCCAGCTGTACTCCGCCTCAGCCGAGCCGTCGAAGGAGAAGACGGCCAGGTCCTCAGGAATCCGCAGGCCGGCCTCCTGCACTGCGCGCAGCAGGCCGACGGCCTGCAGATCGGAACTGACAAACACCGCGGTGGGCCGCTCCGCGGCCGCGAGCAGCCGCTGCCCGGCGCGGTAGCCGCCCTGGCGGTCGAAGTCGCAACGCACAATCGGCCCTTCCGGGAGCCCGGCCTCCGCGAGCCCCTGCTGCCACCCGATCTCGCGCCCGTCGAGGTCATTGCCGACATTCATGCCCATGACCAGCGCGATCTTGCAGTGGCCATGGCCCACCAGATGCTCGACGGCGCGCCGGGAGCCTTCTTGCAGCTCCACGCCCACCGAGTTGAAGCCCGGCACCTCGCTGCTGTGGTTCAGCAGCACGGCAGGGATCTCCGAATGCTCAAGCTCGGTCAGGTCGGGTTCGAACAGCACGCTGGAGAGGAAGACGCCGTCCACACGGCGGCTCGCGAGGTTCTTGACCTGGCGGCGTTCGCTGGCCGCCGAGCCGCCCGAGTTGGCCAGCAGCAGCGCATAGCCGCGCGCCGCTGCGGCTTCCTCCACGGCGCGGGCCAGGGTGGCGAAGAAGGGGTTGGTGGTGTCCGGAACCACCATGCCGAGCATCTCGCTGGAGCCCAGTTTCAGTGCCCTCGCCGCGGCGTTCGGCCGGTACCCCAAGGCACTGATGGCCTCGCGCACTTTCGCGGCCGTCCCCGGGGAGACCCGCTTGGGGCCATCGTTCACCACATAACTGACCACGGCGGTGCTGACACCAGCCAGCCGGGCCACGTCTTTGCGGGTGATCGTGGGCCTGGCGGAGGCTGGCGGGTGTGGCACAGTGACCATGCTACCGCCGGAGTTCCCCGGCAAAGCCTTCCCCAACTGATGCTTCGCGGCCGGATCCCGGTGCGTGCAGCCTGGCCGGGGCGTCGCCGTGGTCCGGCACGGGCAGCCGCTCCCCGCCGCGGAGGGCGGACTCGTGCGCCACGATCCCCGGGAGGGTGTAGCGGGCGGCCTCCCAGGCGTTCACCGGCGGCAGCGTTCCCGTGTCGACGGCGGTGGCGAAATCGTCTACCAGGAAGTGGTGGCTGCCTTCGTGCCCGTTGTGAAGTCCGCGGAACTCGGCGGGAAGCCGGCCGGCGTCGTGCACGGGCGCCAGGCCGGAACTGAAGGCGTCCCGCAGGGCCGGTGCGACCTCGGCCAGCGCAGGATCGTCAGCCGCAAGCGTGGCCCCGGTGGCCAGTTCGGCGCTGACATCGGTCACTGATTCCTTGTCCTGCCACACGCTGACCGTGGCCAGCTGCTCGAAGCTGGCTTCGGTGCCGAAGTACCGGAAGCGGCTTTCGCGCAGGTGGGAGGGGTAGCCGACGCGGCGCATCTCGTTGATGCGCATGGACCCGCCGGTTGAGAGCTCGAACAGCGCGGTGGCATTGGAGAAGTCGTTGCCGAACATGCTCACATCTTTGTCGAACACGCCGTCGCCGCGCTCGTCGGGGACGCCGATGCAGCTGACGCTGACGGCGTGGCCGCCGATTGCGCCCAGCACCCCGCCGGTGGAATGGGTCGGGTACAGCATGGGCGGGTAGCTGGCGGTGCGCTTCCAGTCCTCCCCGCCGCTGTACTGGTAGGCCTCGTAGAAGCCCAGGTCCATGTCGTGCACATAGTCGCCCTCGGCGTAGAAAATGCGGCCGAACGCGCCCTCGGCCCGGCGTTTGCGGGCGTATACCGTGGCGGGGTTGTAGTAGCTCGTCTCGCCCATCATGTAGGTCAGCCCCGTCTCGCGGACGGCGTCGATGATCCGGGCGATTTCGTCCTCGCTGATGGCCATCGGCACCGCCGAGTAGACATGCTTGCCGGCGCGGAGTGCCTGCAGCACCAGCGGCCCGTGCGTCCAGCGCTGGGTGAAGATCGCCACGGCGTCCACGCCGCCGTCGAGCATGGCCTCGAAGCTGGGATAGGTCCCGGCCAGGCCGAGCCGCTCCCGGAGGGCCTCGGCCCGTTCCGGCAGGACGTCGGTGACGTGGACTTCTGAAATTGCGGGGTGGGCGTCGAAGAGTTTGGCGAATGCGCCTGCGAACTGGCCGGCGCCAACAATGCCTAGTGAGAACGTCATGCACGCAAGTTTCACACCAGTTTCTACTCGAGTCAATAGCTGGTGGTGGGGGAATGTTTTCCGCCCGGAAACATTAAGGAAACGGTTGCGCATTGGAAAGTTACTCGTGTAGATTCAGGCCTCAGTTGTAATCCACGTCACAGCATCCACGTAACTGCGGAGGAACCACAAATGACCACCACAACTGCCCGCGGAGCCGCCCCGGCCCGCAAGGCGACCGGTACGGGAACGGGCAATGCTGCCCCCCGCCGCCGTCGCCGCCCCCGGACCGACCTGAAGGTTGCCCTGCTCTTCATCGCCCCGGCGATGCTCGGCTTCGTGGTGTTCTACCTTGTACCGAGCATCCGGGGCCTCTACCTGAGCTTCACCGAATACAACATCCTCGGCACGCCAAAGTGGATCGGCGGCGCCAACTATGCGGCCATCGCCAAGGACCCACTGTTCTGGAACGCGCTGGGCGTCACCACCCAGTACGTCCTGATCAACATCGTGCTGCAAACGGTCCTGGCCCTGGGCCTGGCCCTCCTGATGCACCGGGTCGCCAAATCGACCTTCATCCGCGGCAGCCTGCTGCTGCCCTACCTGATGGCAAACGTCATCGCCGCGCTCCTGTGGTTCTGGCTGCTGGACTACCAGATCGGCATCGTGAACAACCTCATCGACGCCGTCGGCCTGCCCCGCGTCGCCTTCTTCGGCAGCGAGGAATGGGCCATCCCCACCCAGGCCCTGATCAATACGTGGCGGCACATGGGCTACACGGCCCTGCTGATCTTCGCCGGCCTCCAGGCCATCCCCCAGGGCTTGTATGAGGTGGCCAACCTGGACGGCGCCTCACCCCTCCAGACCTTTTGGAAGATCACCATGCCGCTGCTCCGGCCCGTCGTCGTACTCGTCCTGATCGTCACCGTCATCGGCTCGTTCCAGGTCTTCGACACCGTCGCCGTCACCACGCAGGGCGGCCCCATCAACGCCAGCCGCGTCCTGCAGTACTACATCTATCAGCGGGCCTTCACGGAGTCTGACTTCGGTTACGGTTCGGCCCTTGCTGTCATCCTCTTCGTCATCCTCGCCCTGGTGGCCTTCATCCAGATGAAGTTCCTCAAGGGCAACGAGTCGGACCTGGACTAAGGAGTCCCAGCATGACTACTGCCACTTCAGCCATTCCCGCCAAGTCCCGCCGAATCACCGGCCGCCGCTTCAACTGGCGGCGCGCCGGAGCCTGGGCCCTCGTGGTCCTCGCCGTCGCCGTCTCGGTACTGCCCTTCTACTGGGTGCTGCGCACCTCGCTGTCCACCAACAGCGCCCTGGCTTCCAACGCCTCGAACCTGCTGCCGGCCGACTTCAACCTTGGTGCGTACAAGCGGGTCTTCGGCCTCCAAAGCGCCCAGGAGGCCATGGCGGAGGGAGGCTCCGGCGCCAAGATCGACTTCTGGATCTACCTGCGCAACACCGTGATCTTCGCCGGCATCACCACCGCCGGCGCCGTCTTCTTCAGCGCCATGGCCGCCTACGCCTTCTCCCGCTTGCGCTGGCGCGGCCGCAACGCCGTGTTCAGCCTGTTCCTGGCCACCATGATGGTGCCGCCGATCTTCACCGCGCTGCCCAACTTCCTGCTGATCAAGAACCTTGGCCTCCTGAACACCATGCTCGGGATGGTGCTGCCCTACCTCTTCATGACCCCGTTCGCGATCTTCTTCCTGCGGCAGTTCTTCCTGAACATGTCCCGGGAAGTGGAAGAGGCCGCCATGCTCGACGGCGCCAAGCACGTGCGCATCTTCTTCCAGATTGTGCTGCCAAACGCCGCGGCCCCGCTCGCCACCCTGGCGCTGCTGACCTTCATTGGGCAGTGGAACGAATACTTCTGGCCGCTGCTGGTCGGCAACCAGGAAAACGTCCGCGTGCTGACCGTCGGCCTGGGCGTCTTCAAGTCCCAGTCGCCCCAGGGTGCCCCGGACTGGTCCGGCCTCATGGCCGCCACGCTCATCTCGGCCGTGCCGGTCCTGCTGCTCTTCATCGCCTTCGGCAAGAAGATCGTCAACTCCATCGGCTTCTCCGGCATCAAATAACACCCCATCCCAAAAGCCCACCCCAGATACACCGTCCCGAAAGGACCCCCAGCATGAACAAGAAAGCATCCGGCAAGAAGGCAGTCGGCGCCCTCGCCGCCGCGGCCGCCGCTGTCCTAGCCCTCTCCGCCTGCGGAAGCGGCGGAGGCGCCTCAGCCGCCTCCGGCGAGGAAGCCAAGGGCGAGATCAGCTACTGGCTCTGGGACGCCAACCAGCTCCCGGCGTACCAGCAGTGCGCCGATGACTTCCACACGGCCAACCCGGACATCACCGTCAAGATCACCCAGCGCGGCTGGGACGACTACTGGAGCACGCTGACCAACGGCTTCGTCGCAGGCACCGCCCCGGACGTCTTCACCGACCACCTGGCCAAGTACCCCGAATTCGCCAAGACCGGACAGCTCCTGGCCCTGGACGATGCCGTCGCGAACGATCACGTCGACCTCGCCCAGTACAACAAGGGCCTTGCCGATCTCTGGGTGGGCGAGGACGGCAAGCGCTACGGCCTGCCCAAGGACTGGGACACGATCTCCCTCTTCTACAACAAGAAGCTCACCGCCGACGCCGGAGTCACCGATGAACAGATGAAGGGCCTGAGCTGGAACGCGCAGGACGGCGGCACTTATGAAAAGGCGATCGCGCACCTGACCGTGGACAAGAACGGCAAGCGCGGCGACGAGGCCGGCTTCGACAAGACCAAGGTCGCCGTCTACGGCCTCGGCCTGAACAGCTCCGGCTCCGGCCAGGGCCAAACCGAGTGGAGCTACCTGACCGGCACCACCGGATGGACCCACACGGACAAGAACCCCTGGGGCACCCACTTCAACTACGACGACCCCAAGTTCCAGGATTCCATCGCCTGGTTCGCCAGCATGGCGGAGAAGGGTTACATGCCCAAGCTCGAAACCACCGTCGGTGCGAGCATGGCGGACACCTTCGCCGCCGGCAAGTCTGTCATCAACGCTCACGGCTCGTGGATGATCGGCCAGTACACCGGCTACAAGGGAGTCAACGTCGGAATCGCCCCGACCCCCACCGGCCCCGACGGCAAGCGGTCCTCCATGTTCAACGGCCTGGCCGACTCCGTGTGGTCCGGGACGAAGAAGCCCGTTGCTGCCGTGAAGTTTGCCGAGTACCTGGGCTCCGCCGCGTGCCAGGATGTCGTGGCCTCCAAGGCCGTGGTGTTCCCCGCAATCACAACCTCCTCGGACAAGGCCGAAGCCGCCTTCAAGGCCAAGGGCGTGGACGTGACCCCCTTCACCCAGCAGGTCAAGGAAGACACCACGTTCCTGTTCCCGATCGCCGACAAGGCGGCCAAGGTGGACGGCATCATGAAGCCGGCCATGGACGCCGTGGTCTCCGGCAAGCAGCCGGCCAGCTCCCTCTCGCAGGCCAACGACCAGGTCAACTCACTTTTCAACAAGTAAGCCTGTTCAAGTAAGCCTCTGAAGCCACAGCCGCCGGCAACTGCGGCGCCCGGTGCGCGGGGTCCCCAGCCGGATCCCGCGCACCAGCACCTGACTTCCGCACTACTGAAAGCGAATCCCATGCACCCCGTGCACCTGCGTTCTGCCGGCACCAGCCTCCTGCTGGCCTTCGACTCCGGCGAGGCCGAGATCGTCCACTGGGGCGCCGACCTCGGCGAACACCTCCCCGATCTGGCGATCCTCCGGGGGCCCGTCCCCCACTCCGCCCTCGACATCCCGGTCACCGCCGGGCTGCTCCCGCAGACCTCCTCCGGCTGGGCCGGACGCCCGGGCCTCCGCGGGCACCGGACCACCGACGGCCGCCCCGGCCAGGACTTCTCGCCGGCCCTGCGGGTGGTTTCCGCCCGGGTGCAGGACGGCGGCCGCGGGGTGCTGATCATCCACCGGGATTCCGAGGCCGGACTCGAGGTCGCCTCGGAGCTCACCCTCCACCCCGGCGGCCTCCTCGAACTGGCGCACACGCTGACCAACAGCGGCACGGCCGAATACCAGCTCGAGGAACTGGCTACGGTGCTGCCGGTGCCGCGGGACGCCACGGAACTGCTCGACCTCACCGGACGCTGGTGCCGTGAAAACCACCCGCAGCGGCACGCCGTCCAGCAGGGAACCTGGGTCCGCACCGGCCGGCATGGCCGGACCGGCCACGATTCCTCGCTGCTGGTGGCAGCCGGGACCGCCGGCTTCTCCAACCGCCGGGGACAGGTGTGGGCCACGCATTTGGGCTGGAGCGGCAACCACGAACAGTACCTCGACAGCCTCACCGACGGCCGGCGGATGCTCGGCGCCACGGAACTGCTCGGCTCCGGCGAAGTGGTGCTCCACCCCGCCGGCAGCTACCGCACGCCGTCGCTCTTTGCCGCCTACTCCGGCCAGGGACTGGACGGCATCACCGAGGCCTTCTACGACTGGTTCCGCGCCCGCCCGCAGCACGTGGACACCACCTCCGGGCGGCTGCGCCCCGTGGTGCTCAACACCTGGGAGGCGGTCTACTTTGACCACCGCCTCGAACCCCTGCTGGAACTCGCCGAATCGGCCGCCGGGCTCGGCGTCGAACGCTTCGTCCTCGACGACGGCTGGTTCCGCGGGCGTCGCGACGACCACGCCGGCCTGGGCGACTGGTTCGTCGACGAGGGTCTGTGGCCCGGAGGCCTCACGCCGCTGATCGACGCCGTTACCGGCCACGGCATGGAGTTTGGCCTGTGGGTGGAGCCGGAGATGGTCAACCTGGACTCCGACGTCGCCCGCGAGCACCCGGAGTGGATCGTGGGCCCGTCGGCGCTTTCCTACAAGGACGGCGGCCGGCTCCCGCACACCTGGCGCAACCAGCACGTCCTGGACCTCGCCAACCCGGAGGCCTGGCAGTACATCTACGGCCGCCTCGACGCCCTGCTGCGCGAAAACAACATCGCCTACCTCAAATGGGACCAGAACCGCGACCTCACTGAGCACGGCCGCGGCGGCAGCCCGTCCGTCCACGAGCAGACGCTCGCGGCCTACCGGCTCTTCGACGCGCTCAAGGCAGCACACCCGGACGTGGAGATCGAAAGCTGCTCCTCGGGCGGGGCACGCGTGGACCTCGGCATCCTGCAACGCACCGACCGCGTGTGGGCCTCGGACTGCAACGACGCCCTGGAACGCCAGACCATCCAGCGCTGGACCCAGGCCATCCTGCCGCCGGAACTCGTCGGGGCGCATATCGGACCGACCACCTCGCACACCACGGCACGCACCCACGACATCTCCTTCCGCGCCATCACCGCACTCTTTGGCCACTTCGGCATGGAGTGGGACATCCGCGCGGCCACGGACGAGGAGCGGGCCACCCTGCGCCGCGTGATTGCGCTGTACAAGCGCCACCGCGCCCTGATCCATTCGGGCAAGCGGGTAAACGCGGATACCGCCGAGCCCACCTTGAGTCTCCACGGCGTGGTCGCCCACGACGCCGGCGAGGCCCTGTTCGCTGCCGTGTCCCTGGCGTCCTCCCCGACTGAGGTCCCCGGACTGGCCTCGCTGCCGGGCCTTGACCCGAAGCGGAGCTACCGCGTCCGGGCCGAACTGCCCACGCCCCTCGACGGCGACTACGCGCACACCTTCACCCAGATCCAGCCTCCGGCCTGGCTGGAAGACGGGGCCGTTGCCACCGGCGCCTTCCTCCAGCACGTCGGCCTGCCCCTGCCGGTCCTGAACCCGGAGCACGCCCTGCTCCTGCACGTCCAGGCCCTCTGACCGCCCGGCTCCACCCCCTGAAGGAACCCCATGACCAGCATCATCAGCCGCAGCGACGCCCCGGCGTCGGTGTCCGCGGTCACCAGTACGCGGCTCGCCGACGGGCGCGAACTCCTGTATTTCGACGACACCGACCGTCCCCGGCAGCGCCGGTCCAGGGACCGCCGCGAACTCCCCGAACGCGCACCCGCCGGGGAAATCCGGTACGACGCGCTGACCGGGGACTGGGTGGCGGTCGCCGCCCACCGGCAACACCGGACCCACCTGCCGCCGGCGGACGAGTGCCCGCTGTGCCCTAGCACCGAGGCGCGGCCCTCGGAGATCCCGGCGGCGGATTACGATGTCGCCGTGTTTGAAAACCGCTTCCCCTCGCTCGGCCCGGAATTCGCCGCTGCCCCGGCAGCGCCGGGCTGGGGAACCCGCGGAATCGCCGGCGGCCGGTGCGAGGTCGTGGCGTTCACGCCCGAGCACACGGGGACGTTCGCCGCGCTCAGCAGCCGGCGCGTTCGCACGGTGATCGACGCCTGGGCGCACCGGACCGAGGCGCTCAGCGCCCTTCCGGGCGTGGCGCAGGTGTTCTGCTTCGAGAACCGCGGCGAGGACATCGGCGTGACACTGCATCACCCGCACGGCCAGATCTACGCCTACCCCTATGTCACGCCGCGGGCCGCGGTGATGGCCTCGGCCGCCGGGCGGTTCCACGAAGCGGCGGGCGGGACGGCCACCCTGACCGGGAGTATTTTGGCGGGCGAACGCGCCGACGGCGCCCGGATGGTGGTGGAGGGCGAATTCTTCAGCGCGTATGTGCCGTTCGCGGCCCGCTGGCCGTTGGAAATCCATCTGGTTCCGCACCGCCAGGTTCCGGACCTGGCGGCGCTGACCGGCGCCGAGCGCGACGAGCTCGCCGTCCTGTATCCGGACCTCCTGGGCCGCTTTGACGCGCTCTACAGCAGCCCGACGCCGTACATCAGCGCCTGGCACCAGGCCCCCGTTGACCCGGTCCTGCGCCGGTCCGGCTACCTGCACCTGCAGCTCACCTCGCCCCGGCGGGCCGCCAACAAACTCAAGTTCCTGGCCGGCTCCGAGGCTGCCATGGGCGCCTTCATCAACGACACCACGCCCGAAGAAGTCGCCGCACGGCTCCGGGACGCCAGGACAGGAACGGCATGACCACCACCAACAGCACACGGACGGCCCCGGCGGAGGCGCTGACCGGAGCCTTCGCCAGACATTTCGGCCGCCGCCCCGACGGCGTGTGGCAGGCGCCGGGGCGGGTCAACCTGATCGGCGAGCACACCGACTACAACGAGGGCCTCGTCCTGCCTTTCGCCATCGACCGCAGCACCACCGTGGCCCTGGCAGCCCGGCCGGACCGCACCGTGCGGCTGGCCTCCGGGTTCCCGGGCGCCGAACCGGTCGAATTCGATCTCGACACGTTCAGCCCGGACCAGGCCGCGGGCTGGTCCGCCTATCCGGCCGGGGTGGCCTGGGAACTGGAACGCGCCGGCATCACGGTCCCTGGCTTTGACCTGTTCGTGTCCTCCGATGTGCCGGTCGGGGCCGGGCTGTCCTCCTCCGCCGCCCTGGAATGCGCCGTCGCCCTGGCCGTGTCCGATCTCACCGGAGCAGGCCTGGGCCGCCCCGAATTGGCGGACATCGGCCGGCGTGCCGAAAACAATGTGGTCGGTGCGCCCACGGGCATCATGGACCAGTCCGCCTCGATGCTCGGCACCAGGGATTGCGCCGTCTACCTGGACTGCCGGGACCTCAGCTCCCGCGCTGTGCCGCTTGGCCTGGCGGAGGCCGGGCTTCTCTGCCTGGTCATTGACACGAAGGTTTCGCACGCCCACGCCAGCGGCGGGTATGCCCATCGCCGGGCCTCGTGCGTCCGGGGTGCGCGGGAAATGGGCGTGGGCGCCCTTCGGGATCTCGGCGCCGAAGACCTGCCCAGGGCTGGGCGCATCCTCGACGACGTGACCTTCCGCCGGGTCCGGCACATCGTTACCGAGAACGAACGGGTCGCCCGGACGGCGGAACTGCTCGGGACCCGCGGGCCGCTGGCCATCGGGGAACTGCTGGACGCCAGCCACCGCTCCATGCGGGACGACTTCGAGATCTCCTGCCCCGAACTGAACCTGGCCGTTGAGGCCGCCCGCGCCAACGGCGCGATCGGTGCACGGATGACAGGTGGCGGATTCGGCGGCTCGGCTATCGCCCTGGTTCCCGTCGACGACGCCGATCGGGCCAGGTCCGCGGTCCTTGCCCGCTTCACCGCCCGCGGGCTGCCGGCTCCGGACGTCTTCGCTGTCCTTCCGGCAGAAGGGGCGCGGCGGCTGTAATCAGCGCCCGTAGCGGGCACGCGCGGATGTCCGTCCGTGCAGCGCTGCCGCGGCCCAGGCGGACATCAGCAGCGCCACCAGCAGCAGGCCGGCGTCGCCCAGTTCCACGGACCCGAGCCAACTGGCCAGGGGGTCTCCGAGGCCGAACACCTCATGCATGGCCCCGCCCAGGGTGAGGACCGCAATGAAGAGGGCGGACACGGCAGAAATGCCCGTGATGGCGGCATTGAAGCCGAGTTTGCGCCGCGGATCCGTCAGGGCAGAGCGGTACATCCGCATCATGGCCACGCCGTTGACGGTGTCGCACAGCGTCATGGCGGCGGTGAACGCCAGCGGAAGCGCCATCAGGGCAAGCGGTGAGACGCCGGCCAGTGATGCCGCCGTCGTCATGACCAGCAGACCGATCGTGGTGGCGGTGTCGAATCCCAGGCCGAAGAGGAACCCGATCACGTAGATGTTCCGCGGATGCCTGACCCGGGCCAGCGGACGCGAGAGCAGCCGGGCCACCAGGCCCCTCGCGGCCAGGTCCTCGTGGGTGATCGAGGCACCATCGCGTGCACTGCGGTAAATCTTCAGCGTCCGGAGGAACGCCGAACCGTTGAAAGCGCCCATGGCCAGCAGGAACAGCCCCGACACGCCGCTGCCGATGATCCGCAGCAGCAGGTTTCCGGCAGTCCCCTCCTCCATAAAGCTGCCCACCAGCGAGGCCCCCGCGACCACGAGCACGCCGGCGAGGACCACCACGGAACTGTGGCCAAGGCTGAACGCGAAGCCCACACTGACCGGATCGCGGTGCTCGGCCGCGAACTTGCGGGTGGAGTTGTCGATCGCGGCGAGGTGGTCCCAGTCGTAGCTGTGCTTCACTCCTGCCAGGTATGCCGTCAGCACCAGCCCGACCCCCAGCGGCTGTCCGCCGCCTGCCGCACTGGAGCCCAGGAGTACGACGGCGGCAGCATGCAGCGCAGCCACCGCACCGAAGGTCACCAGGAGCCGCGTCCGCAGCGGCAGGTGCGCCCGCCGCCGGTACACGGCCGCCATCTGCCCGATCGTGGCCATCAGTATTTCCTCAAATCCAGCGGCTCCTGGCCGTACCAGCGCTTCCGCAGCAAGGTGGTGGCGGCTCCCGCAACCCGCCGCAGTTCTTCCGTGCTGTTCGAGAGCGACCTCATCACCAACCCGGCCGTTCCCAGCATGCTGGCGGTGAGCGAAATGCCGGTATGGGCACCGTAACCGGCCATGATCCCGTGCAGTTCATCGGCAAGTTCCTGGTCCACCCGCGGGTCCACGACAATCAGTGACCCCAGATGGCTGTATCCCTCCATGAACGCCATGCCGGTGACATCGGCCAGCGAAGGGCGGAGGAGCACGTTGTCCAGGACCAGCAGCCCGGCCGCTTCCCCGGATTCGACCCGTATCTCAGTCCGCAGCCGCAGCTCCTCGTAGCGGAACGAGGCCCCGTCCGGAGACCACCCGGGCGTCACAATCTCGGCCATGATCAGGCTCGACGACGGCCGCACCGTCACGTGGGTATTCTGCCGGTAGCTGGCCTCCCGGTAGGCGATCAGCTGGTCCGGGGCGAGCTCCAAACGCGCCCCCTCCCCCAGCCGCAGCCGCATCCGCTGCTCGGCAAAAGATCCCGGAGTCCGGTAGATCTTGGTGGCCGACTGCGTCGCGAGCAGCAACTTCGCCCCATCCGCCACCTCCACATCAATCACATAGAGGTCGGCCCCCAGATAGGCCCCGCCCGGGTTCACCAGCACATAACAAACCTGCCCGGACTCATCCAGGTAATGCGGCCGCAAAATCCTTAAAGCCCCGCGATGGTACTGATGCGTGGCCACCGAACGTCCTGCCCGATCGGCGACCAGAAGCTCAAGGTGACCCATCACGGGCCGATCAGCGGACGCGGGTGAAGGGGGCCGCGGCGTGGCGGGCACCGCGGAGCGGGCACGGCCCCCTTCACCCGCGGGCGCCGGCCCAGGTGAGACAGCCGCCTGGGACTGAACGGCCGCCGTCGTGCTCATGACGCCAGGTCGAGCATCAGGACTTCGCGCCGCACCCATTCGATGACGCGTTCCAGGCCTTCGTCGGTCTTGAGGTTCGTGAAGCAGAACGGCTTCTCGCCCCTGAATTCGCGGGAATCCCGTTCCATGACGGAGAGGTCCGCGCCGACGTGGGGCGCCAGGTCGGTCTTGTTGATGATGAAGAGGTCGGACTTGATCATGCCCTGGCCGGCCTTACGCGGGATTTTCTCCCCCTGGGCCACGTCGATGATGTAGATGGAAAAGTCCACCAGCTCGGGACTGAACGTCGCGGAGAGGTTGTCGCCGCCGGATTCGACAAAGATCACCTGCAGGTCCGGGTGCCGTTTCTTCAGCTCCTCGATGGCCGCCGTGTTCATGGAGGTGTCCTCGCGGATGGCCGTGTGTGGGCAGCCGCCGGTTTCGACGCCGATGATCCGGTCCAGCGGCAGGATCCCGTTGGCGGCGAGGATCTTGGCGTCCTCGATCGTGTAGATGTCATTGGTGATGGCCGCCATGGAGATGGCCCGGCTCATGTGGCGGGTGAGGCGCTCCACGAGCTGGGTCTTCCCGGCACCCACCGGGCCGCCGATGCCGATGATGATGGGCTCAGACATATACTTCTCCAGACATATTTCTCGTCAGCATTTCTTGTAAAGTTCTGCTAGCTCATGAACATGCGGGCGCGCTGGCGTTCGTGCCGCATCTGCGAAATTTCGAGTCCGGGGCTGACGGCCCCAAAGTCGTCGGGCGTGAGGTGGCCGGCCCGCTCGGCGGCGGCAGCGACGCCGTCGGCCGCCTTCCGCAGCAGCCGCTGGCCGGCGTTCTGTCCCAGCGGAATGGCCCGGACCGCGTTCTGCGTCAGGGACGTGACCGTCGCGAACAAGTAGGCAACCAGGGCCTCGGGGAGCGGCGCATCCAGCGAGCGGGCGATCACGGCGAACGCGAGCGGCTGGTGCCCGGCAGCCCGGCCGGAAGCCACCAGCTCCCTGTATTCGGCCAATGCCGGGGACGGGAAGATCTCGGACCCGATCTCCAGCAGCCGTCCGCCCATCTTGATACTCGCCTCGCGCACTTGCCGGGGCAGCAGCTGGGCGCTCAACAACTCATCCAGCTCAGCAACAGCAGCGCCCTCATAGAGAAACCGAATGGCCAGGGCGTCCGAGTAAGTCAATTGCTGCGAAATGAACGCCGCCAACCAAACCCCAAAGCTCGCCTCATCCCGCACCAGCCCGCGCTCAATATAAGTCTCAAACCCAAGCGAGTGAGCAAAAGCCCCGGTAGGAAGCGCAGAATCGGTGAGCTGCTGCAAAGCGAGCTGGTATCCGTTCACTGAAGTGCCGCCCAGAGTGAGGAAGCAAAGCGATGCCCCGGTTTGGGGGCCGCGGCGTGGCGGGCACCGCGAAGCGGGCACGGCCCCCAAACCGGGGTGGCGCACCCAACCGCCGCCGCGGCTTTAACTGCGGAACTAGTGGCTGTGTTCAGCATGGCGGAAGGGGACGGGCATCACGCGCTTCTGGCGGTCGTAGGGCGCTCCGACGTGTTTGAGATAGTCCTCCACGGTGTGGTCGTACTGGCACACCATCACCTCGGCCCCGTACTCCGAAGCGGCGTCGAAGAACTGGGCCTGCAAATGCCGGTTGCCCAGGCTGTGCGCCACCACGCCCATCTCGTGGATGGAGCGCGGGGCGATCACCAGGACGTCGGTGGGCAGCACGGAGATCACGATCATGTTGCTCCCGGCCACGTGCAGGATGTCGCCGTCGCGCAGGTCTGAAGCAGCGGAGGGGAGCCTGATGCCTAGCTCTTTGCCGTGGTCGGTGGTGACGCGCTGGATGCGCTTGACCAGCTGGGCGCTGGGCAGCACCACCTTTTCCCGGTGGAGCCCGGCATACGGGTCCGGCCCGGGCGGAAGGTCGTGCGTGTTGCCGAGGACCTTTTCGATGATCATGTTCGTCTCCTCTGGATCCCTAGAAAAGGAAATAGCGCTGGGCCATGGGCAGCACGTCCGACGGTTCGCATGTGACGTCCTCGCCGTCGACGCTCACCTGATACGTTTCCGGGTCCACCTCAATGTTCGGGGTGGCGCCGTTGTATTTGAGGTCCGCCTTCGTGAGGTTTCGGATGCCGGACACCGGCCGGATGACCTTTTCCAGGCCGAGCTCGGCCGGGACCCCGGCGTCGATGGCGGCCTGAGAGAGGAAGGTGATGGAGGACTGCTGCAGGGCCTTGCCGTAGGCAGCGAACATCGGCCGCATGGTGCGCGGCTGGGGTGTGGGAATGGAGGCGTTGGCGTCGCCCATGAGGGCGTAGGCGATCTGGCCGCCCTTGAGCACCAGCTCCGGCTTCACCCCGAAGAACGCCGGGTCCCAGAGCACCAGGTCGGCGAACTTCCCGACCTCCACCGAGCCGATCGAGTCCGCCATGCCCTGCGCGATGGCCGGGTTGATGGTGTATTTCGCCACGTACCGCTTGAGCCGGAAGTTATCGCTCTCCGCCCCCTGCCCGGCAGCGGCGCCGTGCACACCGCGGTGGGGGTCTTTGAGCACACCGCGCTGTTTCTTCATTTTGTCCGCCACCTGCCAGGTGCGGATGATCACTTCGCCCACGCGGCCCATGGCCTGGGAGTCCGAGGACGTGATCGCGAAGATGCCCAGGTCCTGCAGGACGTCCTCGGCCGCAATGGTCTCGGCGCGGATCCGGGAGTCGGCGAACGCCACGTCCTCCGGAATGTCCGGATTCAGGTGGTGGCAGACCATGAGCATGTCCAGGTGCTCTTCGATCGTGTTGCGCGTGTAGGGCAGCGTGGGGTTGGTGGACGCCGGCAGGACGTTGGGCCACCCGGCGATCTTGATGATGTCCGGCGCATGCCCGCCGCCGGCACCCTCGGTGTGGAAGGTGTGGATCACGCGGCCGTCGATCGCGCGGATGGTGTCCTCCACGAAGCCGCACTCGTTCAGGGTGTCGGTGTGAATGGCCACCTGGACGTCGTATTCGTCCGCGACCTTCAGGGAGGTGTCGATCGAGGCCGTGGTGGATCCCCAGTCTTCGTGGACTTTCAGTCCGATCGCGCCGGCGCGGATCTGTTCGGCGAGCGGTTCGACGGCGGAGGCATGGCCCTTGCCAAAAAGGCCGATGTTAATAGGGAGTCCTTCGGCGGCCTGCAGCATCCGCTGGATGTGCCATTTGCCGGGGGTGACGGTGGTGGCCTTGGTGCCTTCGGCGGGGCCGGTGCCGCCGCCCACCATGGTGGTCACGCCGCTGCACAGGGCGGCGGTGACCTGGTCCGGGGAGATGAAGTGGATATGGGAGTCCACCCCGCCGGCCGTCAGGATTTTCCGCTCACCGGCAATGATCTCGGTGCTCGCGCCGATCACGATGTCCACGCCGTCGGTGATCTGCGGGTTGCCGGCCTTGCCGATCCGGAAGATGTGGCCGTCCCGGAGCGCGACGTCGGCCTTGTAGATGCCGGTGTAGTCCAGGACGACGACGTTGGTGATCACGGTGTCCGGTATGTCCTCCCCGCGGGTCAGCTGGCCGTTCTGGCCCATGCCGTCGCGGATCACTTTGCCGCCGCCGAACACCACTTCCTCGCCGTAGACGGTGAGGTCTTTCTCAATCTCGAGGAACAGATCGGTGTCGGCCAGGCGGATGGCGTCGCCCGTCGTCGGGCCGTAGAGGTCTGCGTATTGCCTGCGGGATAGCTCGAAACTCACTGCGCGTCACCTTTCCCTTCGGAAACACGGGGGTCGGAAACGTGTAGGTCGGAAACACGGCGTCCGGTCTCGCGGAGTCCGGTCTCGTTGAGTGGTCCGTTGACGGCGTTGCTGAGCCCGTACACTTCCCGACTGCCCGCGAGTTCTATCAGCCGAACGGTCCTGCTGTCCCCGGGTTCGAACCGTGCGGCGGTGCCGGCCGGGATGTCCAGGCGCCGGCCATAGGCGGTCTGCCGGTCAAAGTGCAGTGCCGGGTTCGCCTCGGCGAAGTGATAGTGCGAGCCCACCTGGACTGGGCGGTCACCCGTGTTGGTCACGGCGACCTCCACTGCCTCACGCCCGGCGTTGATCAGCAGCGGAGTGGCGCTGAGGACGTATTCTCCCGGAATCATCGAAACTCCCTAGCGGATGGGGTCGTGGACGGTGACGAGCTTGGTGCCGTCCGGGAAGGTGGCCTCGACCTGGACGTCGTGGATCATTTCCGGCACGCCCTCCATGACGTCGTCGCGGCCAAGGAGGGTGGTTCCGTAGCTCATGAGGTCCGCCACGGTCCGGCCATCCCGGGCGCCCTCGATCAGTTCGTAGCTGATGACGGCGACGGCCTCGGGGAAGTTCAGCTTCAGGCCGCGGGCCTGGCGACGGCGGGCGAGGTCCGCCGCGACCACGATCATGAGCTTTTCCTGCTCGCGGGGCAAGAGGTGCATGACGGAATCCCTTCAAGAACCGCACCGGCGGGCGGACCGCAGATGCCGCGGTGTGACCAGCGTAGGCCGCGGAGATTTCCTGCAGGTTTCCGGCGTCACATTTGTCGGCTTCTCGTGGCTGGCGGCGCTCAACTGAGCCGGCATCAGGACGCAGAAGGGCCACCGGAGCGTACCGCCCCGGTGGCCCGTTGACCTGCGCGCCTACCAGGTCGGCTGGTCGAACCGCTGACCTTCAGGCTTGGGGCCCATCAGGATGAAGACGAACACAATGATGGGACCGGCCAGAGGGATCAGAACCAGAAGGTACATCCAGCCGCTGTAGTTGGCGTCGTGGAGGCGCCGGACCGTCAGCGCCAGGGACGGAACGAGAACTGCCAGGAACCAGATGGCGGCCAGAACCAGCCCGACAACGTAACCTGGGCCCGGGACGCTCGTTCCGTCAGGACGTAGCGTTGCGCCGGCGGAGCCGCCGACAAGCATGATGACGTCCAAGACGAGCGAGATGATGCCGGCGACGAGCGTCCACCACCAGTATTCGCTCCGGCTCGCCCTGCCTGAGAACGTTGCGTATTTCTTGAAGAACCTGGACACGGCCTCCGGCAGGGAGGCGCCGTACAGGGGTGCCCAGAGCGGCACCGGCCCGGACGCCGCGCCCGGGTACGCCGGCGCGCCGTACGGGTTGGACGCCCACCCCGGGTTCTGCCGGGGCTGCTCGCTCGGCCACTGCTGCCGGCCGGTGTCCTGCGGGAACTTATGCGGATCTGACATGTCGCTCTCTTTCAATGGACGGTTCTAGCGGCGTCGGTTGCGGCTGGATCGATGAACTGCCGGTCTTTACTGAACTGCGCGTCTTTACTGAACTGCGGGTCTCTACTGCTGCTTTCCTGACTCTGCGGTGCCGGGGCAGGCCTGGGCGCGCTTGACCTGCCAGATAGCGGTTGTGCGCGATGGTTCTCCCCCATTTTCCGGGGCACCACAGGAGGCCCCGGGTGCCATGGTAGCGGCGATACGTCGCCTGCGGCAGGGGTGAGGAAGGATTGTTTTCGCAGGTCAGGGCATGAAAATAGGCGGCCAGGTTGCAACCGGGTCTGCTTCGAGTGGAAGAAAGCCGAAGACCGCTATCCCGTGATCCGCCACCGGGACTGGAATTCGGGGTGGTCCGCGTACGGCAGGGCCAGGGTGTGCAGGGACTGCGTGGTCCACTCAATGACGTCCGGCACCCAGCCGGCGTCGGCGGGCTCCTGGCTGACCAGGGCTGCCAGCACGGACTGGCGGGCGGATTCGATGATGCCGATGAGCTGGCGCTTGGCCTCACACTCGCGGAGCAGGCGGCGTTCATACCACTCCCCGGAGACGGCAAGCGTGGGGTCGCCGAGAAGTTTCAGTGCGGCAGCTTCGTCTTCTTTAATGCGTGCGGTCAAGAACTCGACGATGTCCACGAACCGAGCCTATGCGCGCCTGTGCTCACACGGCTATGCCTAGGGTTTCCCCTCTTTCGGGGACCCCGGCACCAACAGTGCTTGTTAGGGTGGATGAATGAAACGACGCCTCGCCACTCTTGCCGCTGCCGCCGCGTTGATCGCCCTGAGCGGCTGTGGCCAGGTGCAGGGCGCCGCCGAAAAGGCCGTCAACGACGGGGCATCCCAGGTTGCAGCGGCGGCCGGCAGTGAAGTGAAAAAACAGGCCTGCGCCCTCGTGAAGGACGGCCTCGTCAGCGTCAAGGACAAGGAACTGCTGGGCGGCCTGGTCGCCGGCGCGGAAACCGCCGGCACACCCGCTGAGATCACCACGCCACTGCGCCAGATTGCCGATTCCGGAGACCAGGTTCCGGCCGAATCCGTCAAGGCCCTTCAGGACGCCTGCGCCAAGTAGCGGCCGCGGCAACGGGGGAACGTCCGCGTATCCCCTAGCGTTTGCCTTTTTTCCGTGATCCCTTGCCACGGCCCTTGTCCGGGTTTGGCGCGTAACGCTGCGCCACCTTGGGCTTCTTGGTGGCAGATCCCGTGCCGCGCCGGTCCGGCTTGGGCTCCCGCTTGGGTTTCTCCTGCTGCGCCGAGGGCTGGCGGGAGCTCGCCGCGGTGCGCCCGCGGACAATCCCGATGAATTCCTCGATCACCTCGTCCGTGGCGTCGCTGGGCCAGGCCAGGGCGATCTCCGTGCCGGGCGCACCCGTGAGCTTCCGGGCCACAGTGTCCTTGACGTTGAAGTGCCGGGCCACGGACATCGGCAGGATCACCAGTCCGGCACCGGACGCCACCACCTGCAGGGCCATCGCAGGGCCGCCGAGCTCCTGCACGTCAAGGAAAGTCTCCTTGGACAGATCCGCCAGGTCCACTTCCTCGAACACGGTGACCTCGTGCCCCTTGGGTACCACCACCACGGGCTGTTCCTCGTAGAGCGGGATGACGCTCAGGCCCTCGCGGTCCACGGGGAGCCGGACGAAGCTCAGGTCCGCCGAGCCGTCGCGGAGCACGGCGAGCTGCGCGCCGTCGTCGGACATGAAAGAGTGCAGCGGCACGTCCGGCATACGTTCCTCCCAGCGCCGGATCCATTTTCCGGGGGTCACACCGGCAACGTACGCAAAGCGCAGCTCGCGGACCTCGGGCTCGGACGGTGTGGCGTTTTCGGGGGTTTCTTCTGCGGCGGACACACGTTCACAGTACCGCCACCGCCGTCGTACGGCTCTTTTGCACGGAGTCCGCATGGTGCCGGTGTGGTGCCTTGCGGCTTTGTAGCCGGATACCCTTGAACCATGACCTCTGCAAACTCCCAGTCCATGAAGCCGGCCACCGTTGCCAAGAAGCTTGGCATCTACCTGCCGGCGACACCCCAGGAGTTCCAGGATTCGGCCATCACCCGCGCTGACTTCGCCGAGCTCCAGGCCAACCCGCCGGAGTGGCTCGTGGAATTGCGCCGCAACGGCCCCCACCCGCGGCCCGTGGTGGCGCAGAAGCTCAACGTCTCCATCAGCGGCCTGGCCCGCGGCGGCGTTGAGGAAGCGCTGACGACGGCGGAAATCACCGCGCTGCTCCAGGCTCCCCCGGCCTGGCTGGTTACCGAGCGCTCCACCCACGCCGCCGTCCGCGCCGAGGCCCAGCGGGTCAAGGACGAGGCCGCCAAGAAGGACGCCAAGAAAGCCCGCACCAAGGCCGAATAGCGGCACCCGGCTCCTTCCGGCACCTATTTTCATCCCGCGGACGCAGGGCTATGCTCGCGGAATGAGTCGGGTCCGCCGGCCCGATCGCCTCTGTATCCCAATCCACCAGCCTCCGGCGGAGCACCGGGAAGGAACAGGCCATGGCCTACAAGATCGGGTATTTTGTCGGGAGCCTCTCCAGCACTTCCATCAACCGCACGCTGTCCAAGGCCCTGATCCGGCTTGCACCCCCGGAGCTGGAGTTCACGGAGATCCCCATCAAGGACCTGCCGTTGTACAGCCCGGATTTCGATGCAGCCTTTCCGCCCGAAGGTCAGGCCCTCAAGGACGCCGTTGCCGCATCCGACGGCATCCTGTTCGTCTCCCCTGAATACAACCGCTCCATCCCGGGGGCGCTCAAGAACGCCATCGACTGGGGATCCCGGCCCTGGGGCACCAATTCCTTCGCGCGCAAGCCCACCGGGATCATCGGCGCTTCCCCCGGCGGCATAGGCACTGCCGTGATGCAGTCCTCGTTCCGGAGCGTGCTGAGCTTCCTTGATGCGCCGCAGCTCAATGCGCCGGAGGCCTACATCCGCTTCACCCCGGAGGTCTACGGCGAGGACGGCGAGGTCAAGGACGAGGCAACAGCCAAGTTGCTGGGCCACTACATGGACGAATATGCCTCCTTCGTCGCGCGCGTCCTGGCCGCCAACGCACCTGGCCACATCGGCGACGAGAACCCGGACAAGGACAAAGTAAACCGCTAGGCCCCGTGTCCGGTTTGGCGCCGGGTGCGGCCAGGCCCGGCCCGCGTCTAGTCCTGGTGCAGCTGCACGAAGTTCCCGCAGCCGTCATCCATCACCACGGACGTCCCGCCGGGCCCCTCGGACGGCTCGCCCTGGAACATCACGCCCCTGGCAGCCAACCGGTCATATTCGGCCCGCACGTCCGGCACGCCAAACACGATCGCCGGGATTCCGGCGTCGTGCAGTCCGTTCATGTACGCCGCCCCGAGCGGGTTGTCACTGGGCTCCAGCAGCAGCCCGGCGCCACCGGCGCCGCCTGGATCCTTGACGATGAAGAGGTTGTGCTCCGGCATCGCCATCAGGGTCTCGAAACCCAGGATGCCGGTATAGAACTCATGGGCCGAGGCGGGATCCTTGACGTGAATACTGCACATTTTCAGTCGCATGGCCCCTAGGCTACGCCGGGACGCTCCGTGACGGAACGTCCCGCGCGGGGCATTGACGGCCCCGCCGCAAGGGATTCCAATGGAACTAGCGGAACAGCGCCCGCCCGGGATGGTTCCGCCGGAGGTGTGCAATGACGTCGCTTTCAGACTCCGGAGCCCTTGCGGTCTGGCAGTTCCTCGCCCTCGCCGTCCTGGTCGTCGGGGCGGCGTTCATCTCGGTCTACTTCGCCCGCAAACACCTGGCGGCCCAAGACGGACCCTCAGAGGGCGCGGACGGCGCGTTTTGGGACGTGTTCGCCGGACTCGCCGTCGTTGTGCCCGCTATCGTCCTTGCATCCTTCACGTGGCCCTGGGCCGGTCTGGCGCTCGGAATGCTGGCCGGCGGCGCAGCCCTGGCGGCCCTGGCCGCTGCACCCCGGCTGCTCCGCCGGCAAAAAACCCGCCGTGCCAGCCGCGAGACCCAGCTCCTTAACGAGGCGGCGGCCGCACGGCACCGGAACGCCCTCGCCCGGTGGCAGCGCTACGAACTGGACCCGCGGTTCTCGATTGACTACCCCGCCATGAGCGATACCCGGCGCCCGGAAACTGCTGCGCTGATCCGGGCAATCAAGGCCGCCGAGCGTCTGGGCAGCCCAACGGACCGCCCGTGTTCGGATGTTGCCTACGCCCCGGCCGTGGACCGGCTGGAACACGCCCTGGCTGAGGCTGAACGCGCGGCCGGCGTCAACCCCGCAGCGCTGCCTGGCCCGGACCACGCGCACAACTGATTCCTTCAATTGTTGATCCGGCAGTTACCGGCCACCTCGGAAAGGTTCCATCATGACTGACATCACGATCATTGGCAGCGGCAACATGGCACGGGCAATCGGCACCCGTGCTGTCGCCGCCGGCCGCTCCGTCCAGGTGCTGAACCGGACACCGGATAATGCCGCCAAGCTCGCTGCTGACCTTGGCGGCAACACCACCTCCGGCGGCCTGAGTGAAGTTCCCGAGGGCGACATCGTGGTCCTGGCGCTCTACTTCGGACCTGCCAAGGAGGTTGCCACACATTTCGGCGATACGCTCAGCGGCAAGACGGTGGTGGAGATCAGCAACCCGATCGACACGGAGACCTTTGACTCGCTGGTGGTCGCCCCGGGAACGTCGGCGGCCGAAGAAATTGCGGCGCTGCTGCCAGGCGCACGGGTGGTGAAAGCCTTCAACACCACCTTCGCCGGCCCACTCGGCGCAGGGGCTGCCGGTGGCCTGCCAGTGGATGTCTTCATCGCCTCTGACTCCGAGGAGGCCCGCAACGACGTCGCCGCCTTCGCCGAAGCCGCCGGGCTGCGTCCGATCCAGGTGGGCGGGCTGCGCCACGCCCGTGAACTCGAGGGCTTCGAGCAGCTGGTCATGGCGTTGCAGGTCAACCCCGCATATCCAACCTTCAATTGGGGCACCAGCCTGAAAATCATCGACTAGGGCCCGCCTCAAAAACCGGCCGGACCCGTGCACCTCACTGGTGGCGGACGGTGACCGGCTCGTGTCCTGAGCTATCCGGGTTGCCGAACCAGGCCGGGGCGGTGCCGGCGAGACCCAAAACGCCAACGGCGATCGCCGCCACAACCGTGAGCGATCGGATGTGGGCTGATACCTGTGGGCCCCTGGACAGCTGGTCTTTGTCACGGAGCAGGGCGCCGGCAGCCAGCAGTGCGCCCAGTTCCAGGACCCCGGCAGCAATGTCGGCCAGACCGGCCGGTTCGGGGGTGCCGGCCGCCGGTCCGAACGGCAGTCCGACGGTCCGGGAGCACACCCACAGCACCAGCGGAACAATCGAGGCTCCCGCGACCGCCAGGAGCAGGGCGCGGTGCCGCCGGCCCAGCGACAGGAGGCCAAAGGCAAGCTGGGCCGCAGCGAGAATTGCGAAAAACATACCGGCGGCAGCCCACTCGCTGAGATGCTCCGGTATGACGGCGGTGTGGATGGCTGCGCTGCCGAACAGCGTTCCAGCCAGAAGAATCTGCCGGTGGTCCTTTCCCCACCGGGCAGTTCGCCCTCGGATGCTGCTGACGTCCAACCGGCCGCCCCGGATCGCCACCACCCAGCCCACGAGGACAAAATTGGTGACCAAGAGCATCCCGCTGCCATAGCCCACTGCTCGCACCTGGAGTCCGAGCGACGCCTGCTCCTGCAGCGCCACGCATCCGTCCTGCGGGCAAGTGTGGCTCATCGAGCCGATCAGCTGCAGCTGATCGGCTTGCAGCCGGTAGTCATAGGCGGAGCTGACGGTAATGAGCACAATGCCGACGCCGGTTCCGGCGGCGACTACCAGCAGCGCCGTCAGGACGGTGCTCCACTTGCGCGGCTCCGGCCCGAACAGGTGGAGCGCCAGCGCGAGGGCGCCAAGAACAGCGACGACGAAAACCGGCAGAACCAGGGTGGACTCACGCAGCCAGCTCACGAATGGCTCCTGGGTGCGTTCAATGGCACCCACGGCACCGCGCAGCGACATCATCCAGAAGCCGTCAGCATAGGCCATCACAACCGCGAGGGATGCGACCGTCAACCATGGAACGGCTGCCGGGCCAGGATTCAGGCCGCTGCGTTCAATGTGGGCGTCGGGGAACTTTGCCTTCTCGATCACCTCCCTCTGCTTCATGGCCGGATCTCCCAGCCGAACATCATGGAGTGGTCCTCATGCGCAAGGTTGTGGCAGTGCGCCACGTATGGCCCGACGAAGTCCCGGAATCCCCGGTAAAGGATCACCGACTCGTTCGGGTCAAGCGCCGCCAGATCTTCTTTCGAGACGTCGTCGGGGTGCCCGGCATCTGCCTTAACAGTGACGTCCTTGCCGTTGCGCATGACGGTGCGGTGTTCCTCCATATGCAAGTGGAAGGGGTGCACCCATCCGCCGCCGCCGTTGCGGATCTCCCAGAGGTTGAAGCTGTTCTTCTTCGGCGCGGCCAGCGGCGTCGCGCCAGCATTGTTTCTCAGGCTCGTCGCCACGGTCGTCGGGTCGAAGGGTTTGCCGTTGATGAGCCACTCGATCTCGCCGCCCAGGGCACCCCGCTTCACCTCGAAGATCAGGCGGTTATCCAACAGGTTCCGCCAGTTGCCCGGCAGCGGCGGAAGCGGGCGCAGAGGCGTCAGGGCCGCCGGCATCTGGCTGTCGTCCTGAGCGGTGTCGCCGATCACGAACTTCAGCAACGGCACCCTATAGGCCGGATCGGGGAAGAAGCGGGACGAGTTGGACCACATCCGCCCGTTGGGCATCTTCAAGACGTTGGTGAGGTAGACGACGTCGCCCTTGGTGGTCGGCGTGCCGTCCTGGTACCGCGTGAAATCGATGATGACCTCGCGCCGCTTGGCCGGCCACAGCTCGAACGAGTCCCGCTTGATGGGGAACGGCAGGAGCCCGCCGTCTGAGGCGATCTGGGTGAACTGCATGCACTGCTGGGCGTCAGGGATGCGGTACTGGCCCTCCAGCTCGTCATCGACAAAGCCGAGCGACGCCGAGGACTTGGGGCCCTGCGTCGAGCTCATCAGCTTGAATTCATAGATCCTCGAGACCGAGGCGTCCAGGAACCGGAAGCGGTACTTGCGCCGCTTGACCTCCAGCATCGGGAAGGCCGTCCCGTTGACCGCGCAGATATCGCCCACGAAGCCGTGGTTGGGGAAGTGCTTGTAGAACGTCTTGCCCCACCACTCGGGATGCTTGGCTGGGTTCTTCGCGGCCGGGAACTCGCCCTGCACGTCGTGGATGTCCTTGTGCACCGTGTCACCGTCATCAAGGCGCAGATCGGAGAAGGCCAGCGGGATGTCGTACCTGACGTCGAAGGAGCCATCCGAGTTGTCCTTGCGGACGCCGGGCAGCCGGAGGCCCCGCCGCTCGTCTCCCATGTCCAGGCCGTTCTTCGGGTCGTAGATGGGGTAGAGGCCCATCAGGCCCTTGTAGACGTTCGAGCCGGTGTGGTCCATCGTGTGGTCGTGGAACCAGAAGAAACTCTGCTTCTCCCGGTCGTCTCCGCCGGCCGGCCAGTTCAGGTACAGGTTGTCGACGAACATCTGCGGCCTGAAGCCCGGATGTTTGGGCCCGGCCACCATCGAGTAGTGCGGGTTGCCGTCGCTCTCGGGCGCGGTGTGACCGTTGTGCAGGTGGGTCAGGAAGGACCAGTCCGGGGAGCCAAAATCCTGGCGGTCGAGGTGGAGCGGGTTCTCGTCCAGATGGTTTTCGAAGCGGATGAGCGCCGGCTTGCCGTACTCGGCGTTGATCATCGGTCCGGGGAGCGTGCCGTTGAAACCGTAGATTGTGCTCGGCGGCAATGTCCGTTTCGTCCCGGCCGCGTAGGTCTTGCCGGATGAGTCGTACGAGACTGTCGGCAGTCCTTCCGAGTCGATCGGCAGCACTTGGGACTTGGTGAAGGAGTGGGTCCGAAGCAGTAGATCGATCTTGTAGACGATGGGATCCGGAGAGCCGATCTGGCTTGGCCAGATCTGGTGCCGTTCGTTGAGCAGCGAATTCTGCTGCCCGGGTCCTGGCCCCGGCGGCTTCGGCCAGGCGCTGTACACCGACCTCGGCACCGGGGGGAGCGCCCTCGGGATGGGCAGCTGGTCGCGGAACGGCTCCAGGATCAGCGGGCTCGTCGGGAACTTTTCGATGTAGAACAACGCGTCACTGAGCGCTGCTGACGTCGCGGCGAACGCGCCGTCGGCCGTGAGCAGGCCCCGCTGCGCGAGAAACGGCACGCCCAAGCCCTTCGCGGCAACCAGGGCGGCGCCGGCGCCCCCGGCCGCCCCCAACCTCAATAGGGTTCGGCGGGACACCCTGCCTGCCTCTTCATCCTTATCCATCACGAGTCCCCGTCCCCTTCGTATGGGGACGTATGGCCGCCCTGAGGCCTGCGGACGCCATCCCGTGCGCATCGTTGCGTGAAATGAAGAGTGATCACGAGGAAACTCCCTACCCTGCGGGCTCAGCTTCGCTTGGCCCTCCGCCGCTGACCCCCTCACTATGCGTCGCAGACCTTTGGAATCACTTGATCGGCTGGAACCTGCCTCCAACGCAGGAAGGTCCCCCTCCGGCCAGCCGTTTGGTAAGTGGGCTCACTTTCCAAACGGCTGCCGGACGGGGACCTCCCGGACCCGGCCGCGGATCAGATCCCGCGGGAGAGGACCTTGCCCTTGAAGAACTCGGGGCGGACCCTGGCCATGACCAGCATGAGCACCACGCCCAGCAGGATGACGCCCATGCCCAGGATGAAGACCAGGCCCACGCCACCGATTGACGAACCGGAACCGTACGCGGGATCCATGGAGTCATAGGCGGTCTTGACGAACATGACCAGCAGGATGACGCCGCCCAGGAGAGGTGCAAGGAACTTGAAGAAGAACGCCTTCGCCCCGCTGAACGCCTCGGCGCGGAAGAACCAAACACAGGCCAACGCGGTGATGCCGTAGTAGAAGCAGATCATCATGCCCAGGGCCGTAATGGTGTCCCACAGAGCGTTTTCCGACGTCGTGCGGGTAATGACATAGAACGCTGCTGCTGCCGCAGCCGAGGCGATCGTCGCATAACTCGGCGACTTGTACGTGGGGCTGATCCGGCCGAACTTTTTCGGCAGGCCCTTGTAGTGGCCCATGGACAGCAGCGTGCGCGCCGGCGAGACGAACGTGGACTGCAGCGACGCGGCGGAGCTGCTCAGGATGGCCAGCGACATCAGGATGGCGAAGGGGCCCATCACCGGCCCCGCGAGGACCGCGAAGATGCTGCCCTGGTTCTCCGGGTTGCCGGCACCCAGGCCGGTATCGCCGACGCCGGCGAAGGACAGTGTGGCCAGGGCAACGGTCATGTAAATGATCACGATGACCAGCACGGTGACTGTGGCGGCACGGCCCGGGGTCTTCTCCGGATTCTTGGTCTCCTCGTTCATGGTCAGCGTGACGTCCCAGCCCCAGTAAATGAAGATGGACAGCGAAACGCCGGCGGCAAAAGCGGAGAAGGATCCCACCGCGAAGGGGTTGAACCAGTCCGGGGCGATGGCAGTCGCGTCAAAGGCCGTTCCGTTGGCCACGTGGCTGAACGCCGCCACGGAGAACCAGCCAAGGACCAGCAGCTGGAATCCCACCAGCACGTACTGGACGCTCTTGGTGGTTTCCATGCCGCGGTAGGAGATCCAGCACGCGAGGGCAATGAAGACCAGCGTGGTGGCGATATTCACCGGCAGGTTCGTGGTGAGGTCGGCGAGGTCCGGGTTGCCCGTGAGCTGCGCCAGCATGAGGTAGAAGAAATCCACCGCGACGGCCGCCAGGTTTGAGAGCACGATAATGGTCGCAGCAATCAGGCCCCACCCGCCCATCCAGCCGATCCAAGGGCCAAAGGCCCGGGTGGACCAGGTGAAGGAGGTGCCGGCGTCGGGCATGGCGTTGTTCAGTTCGCGGTAGCCGAGCGCCACCAGCAACATGGGGACAAAGCCCACCAGGAAGATCGCGGGCAGGTGCACGCCGACCTCGGCCACTGTGGGGCCCAGTGCCGCCGTGAGCGTGTACGCCGGGGCGATACAGGAAATGCCGATGACGACGGCGCCAATCAGGCCCACCGATCCGGCCTTCAGGCCCTTCTCGCTGAGCCCGTGCTGGTCGTGCTTCTGGTCGTGCTGCTGTCCGGGCTGCGATGCCTTGGACATCGCGGGTTCGGTACTCATTTTTCTGCCTCTCGGGGGACGTCATTCGACGCTGAATGGTTGAGCCGCTTGAGTTCATAGTCGCTGGGCACCACGATCATCGGCACGGGCAGGGCGCGAAGGATGCGGTTGGCCGTACTGCCGAGGAAGATGGACCGGCCCTTGGCAAGCCGGCTGGAACCAATCAACAGGACCTCGCCGTCTTCCCAGCTCAGACGGTCTACAGCTTCCTCGATGCTGCGACCGTGCGCGACGACGACTTCCGTCTTCGCCTCCTCCTGGACCTCCTGTTCGCCCTCGGGCAGGGCGGCGGCCAGGCGTTTCGCCGCGTACTCGCGGGCCGCCTCGGCGGTACCGGCCGCATCGGCCGCATCGCCGCCGTCGAGCGCCAGAAGCGACACCACGCGCAGCGGCACGTCCCGGTTCGACGCCATGCCCAGGGCGAAATCGAGCAGCTTTTCGGCGCCCGCCCGGGTTCCGAGTCCGCAGCTGATCCGGGTCAGGGCCTCCTGGCGGTGGTAGCCGTGCGGTGCCAGGGCCACAGGAACGGTCGAGGCGTGGAGCAACGCGCTGGCCACCGACCCGATGGTGAAGCGTTTGAAGATCCCGTTGCTGGTTGCGCCGATGATGAGCATGTCCGCGCCCAGTTCCTCGGCCGCCTCGATCAGTGCGTGCGCGTCGGAATCATGGCCGCGGACGTGCGCCTGCGCCGGGACACCGGGCGGAACCAGCGCCAGCGCCTGGTCGAGCCACTCCTGGGCCTGCTCATTGAGCAGATTTTCGAAGCCAGCCTTCGGTGCGAGGGCGTGCCCGGAGTGCTGCACTTCGGGCACCACCAGCACAAGGTCCAGGCTCGCTCCGCGTCCGAGCGCCAGGGAGACGGCCAGATTGACCGCATCGTGGCCCCTGGCATTGGCTGAGTACCCCACTACGTAACGCATCTGGCCGCTCTCCTAACTGAATTGACGTGAATTGTTGGGATTTCTACGCCCGCGACGCGACGGACGCACGATCCGCGGCGGCGACGATCCGTGCTGCCGTGGCCTGTCCCATCCGGACGGCGCCGTCGACATGCTGGTAGCCCTCGGCCGCGAGATCGGAGCAAGACCAGTAGATGGGCCCGACCGGCTTCAGCTGGTCCTTCCCGTACCGGTGCAGCCCGCCAAGGTCGTAGCTGGCGGCGTAGGCTCCGCGGGTCCACTCCTCCGAACCCCAGTCGGACTCGTAGTAGACCTCGGGATCCAGGGCTTTTTCGCCGAGGAAGGACGCAATCGATTCGAGGATGGCCCGGCGGCGGTCCTCTGCGCTGAGCTCGAACATAGCGTCGGCCTTTTCATCCGAGACGAAGCCCACCAGCGTGCCGCGGGGGTCCTCGTAGTTCGTGTTGTCGTAAACCTCCTGGACAATGGCGCCGGCGCCGAAGCCGGTACCTGAAAGTCCATCCTCCCGCCAGAAAGGCGTGCTGTATACGGCGTGGACCTTGATGACCAGGCCAAGGGACTGGTGCTGGTGCATCTGGTGCTGGCGGCGGGGCAGCGGCGGGTTGAACGACACCCGGGAGTAGAGGTTCGGCGGCACGGCCATGATGACGAAGCGGGCGTTCACGGTGGCCCGTTCGGAGACTGCCGTGACGCGGTATCCCCCGCTCGCGTCCTCGGCCCAGTTGATGGTGCGGACCGGGCTGTCCAGGACGACGTCCTCGCCCAGTTCCGCGGCCTGCAGCAGCGAAACCTGCTGCATCCCGCCGACAACCCGCTTGTCGAGGATGAAGTCCTCATCCGTGAGATTGCTGAAGGATCCGGCGGAGGCAGCCATCAGGACGGCCTGCAAGGCGGAGAATGCGTGGGCGGGCTTGGTCAGCATGCCGCCGGCGATGAAGAGGCCGATGTTGTTGCAGGCTTGCTCGTCCGTTGAGTTCTGCCGCAGCCAGTGGTGGAAGGAAATGGTGTCCAGCTCGCGGGCCTTGGGGTGCGCCCACGGCTCCTCGGGGCCGATCTCCGCGGCCAGGGAATCGAGCAGGGCCGTGAGCTTGTCCATTTCGGCGGCGGTGGTTTCGCTGACGGGGAAGGTGTCGCCGGTGTACAAGGTGCGCTTGCCGTCTGCGCCGATGAAGACGGATTCGCCGTCGCGGTAGCGGGAATAGGTCTGCAGCCCGAGGTCTTTGAGGAGTCCCAGGAGCGCCGTCTGGTCCGGGGAGACCCACTGTCCGCCGATTTCGAGCATGGCCCCGTCAATCGTGTCGGTCCAGGTCCGGCCGCCCACGCGGTCCCGTGCCTCGAGGACCGCCACGCTCAGCCCTGCCTTCTTCAGCTCGCGGGCTGCGGTCAGTCCCGAAGGCCCGGCCCCTACGATTACGACGTCGCGTTCAAGTTCCAGCATGATGTCCTCCCTGTGGCCGCTGGAGTGATGCGGACCACTAAATGAATGTCGTTCATTTAGAATGATAGACCTTCCGTCCGCTTCGGGGAAGACCCCTGTCCAGGGAAATTGGCCCGTAAAGTAGGGGCAGAATGGGATGACCCAGAAACCGCCCGCAGAGTTAGTAGGAAGTCCGGAATGACGGCATCAACCAGCGTCCCCGCCGGCCCGCACAGCCCGGCAGACCAGCACAGCCCCGCCGCCGGGCCGCGCCGCCGCGTGGGCAGGCCCGCCGCAGCCGTGCTGGACCAGGACGGCATCACCGCGGCCGCGCTGCAGCTGATCGGCAAGAGCGGCTACGACGGCTTCACCATGGCTGCGCTGGCGCGGACCCTGAACGTGGCGCCGTCGGCGCTGTACAACCACGTCTCCTCCAAGCGGGACGTCCTGGTCCTCGTCCAGGACCACTTGACCTCGTTCGTGGACGTCACCGCCTTCGAAAACGGGCCCTGGGAGCAGGCCGTGAGGGACTGGGCCTGGAGCTACCGCGATGTGTTCTCCAAGCACACGCCGCTGATCCCCGTCATCGCCGTCCTCCCGGTGGCGGATGCGCCGAAGACCCTGGCCATGTACGAGACTGTCAGCGCCGGCTTCAGCCGTGCGGGTTTTCCCCAGGAGCGCATCGTCCCGGCCATCGTGGCGTTCGAATCCTTCATCTTTGGCTCCGCCTACGACGTCACGGCGCCGCCGGACATCTTTGATTCCGGCAGCATGGCGTCGTCGACCCCCAATTTCACCTCCGCCGTCAACCGCCTGGCCGAGGACAGCCATGAAAAACCGGCCGACGTCGCCTTCAGCCTGGGACTGGAGGCACTCCTGGCCGGGCTGGGTGCGCTGCGGGTGCCCTGACGGGCGGGGTTAGTTTGCCGGACAGTCTCCCGGGTTGGCACTCAGCCCAGCGGAGTGTGTCCAGCGGACAAAAGTGAAGGGAGAGGGCCAAAGCCCTCTCCCTTCACCGGTCGGTCCCTCAGCCGATGTGGATGCCGGGCCTGAGAGCCGGTGCCTGCTCGACCTCGCGGAGGATTTCACGCACCAGGGGGGGCCGTGTCGCCCTCGCCCAGGAACAGGTACCGCATGAGGTGGCCTACCGGGCTGCCCTCCGACTTCACCTGTTCCCACTACCTGAACAGGAGAGCACAATGAAATCCATGAACACATCAAGGACCTATGTGCTGGTGCATGGTTCATTCGTCGGGGCCTGGTGCTGGTCGCGAGTCGTCCCTCTGCTGGAAGCTGCCGGGCATGAGGTTTACGCGCCGAC